>NZ_CP175657.1:0-715000 GCF_051602715.1 Pilosibacter sp. YYHA0881 | reverse complement strand
TCGGTCAGATCAAGTTTTTTTCTCATTGTGATTACCTCGCTTTTTATATGAAATTGACGGAAACGGTTCCTTATTCTTCCATTATATCTCTTGGAAAAAGGAATGCAAGTGCTGATATGAAAAGACGGCTGAAAGCGGGAACCTGGAGAACCTTTTAAATCCATGTTGGCAATTCACAGAAAGTATGATATAATTTCCTACAAACAAAATAGAACCGTTCAGCTATGCCCCTTCCTGCCGCCTGCGGCGGACAGGAAGCGCCGGATCTCCAATGGCCGGACGGTTACAACAAAATACATAGGAGAGCGCAGAGAATGAAAATGAAACGCGTTTTTTTAAAGCTCAGCGGCGAAGCGCTGGCTGGTCCGAAAAAAACAGGTTTTGACGAGGATACGGTAAAAGAGGTTGCAAGACAGGTGAAGCTTTCGGTGGATGCCGGCGTCCAGGTGGGCATCGTCATCGGCGGAGGAAACTTCTGGAGAGGCCGTACCAGCGACGCCATCGACCGTACCAAGGCGGACCAGATCGGAATGTTAGCCACCGTCATGAACTGTATTTACGTATCTGAGATCTTCCGTAACACTGGAATGAAGACCCAGATCTTAACCCCCTTTGAGTGCGGCTCTATGACGAAGCTGTTTTCCAAGGATCGGGCCAATAAATACTTTGAAAGAGGCATGGTAGTATTTTTCGCCGGAGGGATCGGACATCCCTATTTCTCCACGGATACGACCATCACACTGCGGGCCATTGAGATGGATGCGGACTGCATTCTCCTGGCCAAGGCCATTGACGGCGTTTATGACAGCGATCCCAGGGTCAATCCGGCTGCGAAAAAGTACGATACAGTCTCCATCCAGGAAGTGATCGACAAGCAGTTAGCAGTGGTGGACCTGACGGCGTCCATCATGTGCATGGAGCATAAAATGCCCATGGCCGTATTTTCCTTAAATGAGGAAAACGGCATCGCCAACGCCATGCAGGGAAATATTAACGGTACCATCGTTACCGTTTCATAACAGGAGGTTATTATGAAAGAACAGTTAAAGATCTACGAAGAAAAGATGGACAAGACCATTGACAGCCTGATGAACGATTACGCCTCCATTCGTGCCGGACGCGCCAATCCGCACGTTCTGGATAAGATCAAAGTAGACTATTACGGAACTCCGACCCCGATCCAGCAGGTGGGAAATATCTCCGTGCCCGAAGCCCGGATGATCCTGATCCAGCCCTGGGAGAAGAGCCTGTTAAAGGCCATTGAAAAAGCGATCCAGACCTCGGATCTGGGCATCAACCCCAACAACGACGGTTCCTGCATCCGCCTGATCTTCCCGGAGCTCACCGAGGACAGACGTAAGGAGCTGGCCAAGGATGTAAAGAAGAAGGGCGAGAATGCCAAGGTGGCAGTCCGCAATATCCGCCGCGATGCCAATGATACCTTTAAGAAGATGCAAAAGAACGATGAGATCTCTGAGGACGATTTAAAGGATGCTGAGGAAAAGATCCAGAAGATCACCGACAAGGCCATCGAGAAGATCGACAAGGCTGTGGAGAACAAGACGAAAGAGATCCTTACAGTATAAGATAAGATCACAGGGGGCAGGGAAACCTGGCCCCTGTCTTTTGAAATCCGGCTAAGGATGCCGGACGGGAGGAAAAAATGGAAGAAAATCTCAAGATTCCTGCCCATGTGGCGCTGATCCTGGATGGAAACGGCCGCTGGGCAAAAAAACGGGGCCTTCCCAGACAGCTGGGCCATAAAAAGGGCTGCGAGACTGTGGAGCAGATCGTAGAAGACGCAGCCAGACTGGGGATCCGGTACCTGACGGTCTATGGCTTTTCCACAGAAAACTGGAAGCGGCCGGCAGAGGAAGTGGGAGCCCTGATGCAGCTGTTCCGGTATTATACAAAACGTCTTTTAAAGATCGCCAAGGCCAATAATGTGCGGGTAAGGATGATCGGAGAGAGGAGCCGGTTTGCGCCGGATATCGTGGAGGGGATCGACAGCCTGGAACGAGAGACAAAGGACAATACAGGTCTTACCTTTGTGATCGCCGTCAATTACGGGAGCCGGGATGAGATCACCCGGGCTGTAAAAAAGGTCATGGAGGATGTGAAGGCCGGAAGGATCACAGAGGAGGAGATGACGGAAAGCCGGTTTGCCTCCTATCTGGATACTGCCGGGATCCCGGATCCGGATCTTCTGATCCGCACCAGCGGGGAACTGCGTCTTTCCAATTACCTGCTCTGGCAGCTTGCTTATTCGGAGCTCTATGTGACCGACTGCCTCTGGCCGGATTTCAACAAAGAGGAATTACTGGAGGCCATCCGCCAGTATAATAAGAGAGAACGCCGGTTCGGCGGCGTTTCCCAGACGGAGAAGAAGTAAGGGGTGACAATATGTTTACGACCAGACTGATCAGCGGGATCGTTTTGGTGATTCTGGCGGCATTTCTGCTGGTTAAGGGAGGGACGCTTCTGTTTCTGGTGTCCCTGGCAATTTCCCTGATCGGCCTTTTTGAGCTGTACCGGGTCATGAAGATCGAAAAGGAGCTGCCGGGCCTGGTGGGCTACGGGGCCGTTCTGGCGTATTATGCCATCGTATGGACTGGCATGGACCGTCATGTGACCTTCCTTGCCATCGCGGCGCTGATGCTTTTAATGACCATCTATGTGTTTACGTTCCCTAAATTTACCACCGAGCAGATCACAGTGGCCTTTTTCGGGATCTTTTATGTGGGGCTGATGTTTTCCTACCTGTATCAGGTGCGCTCCATGCCAGACGGAAAATACCTGGTGTGGCTCATCGTTTTAAGCTCCTGGGGCTGCGATACCTGTGCCTACTGTGCGGGAATGCTCCTTGGAAAGCATAAGATGGCGCCGAAGCTGAGCCCAAAAAAGACGGTGGAGGGAGCCGTGGGAGGCGTTCTGGGAGCGGCCCTCCTGGGCTTTTTATACGGCGCATACTTTGAAGGCCATATGGTGGAGCTGGCCCGGCCCGGCGTCATCAGCGCCGCCGCATGTGCCATTGCGGCTGTGATCTCCCAGATCGGGGATCTGGCGGCCTCTGCCATCAAACGGAATCACGGCGTCAAGGACTACGGCCATCTGATCCCCGGCCACGGCGGGATCTTAGACCGGTTCGACAGCATGATCTTTACGGCCCCGGCCATTTACTTTGCAGTGATGTTCCTGGGCTTACGATAAGAGAAAGAGGGAAATCGAAATGAAGACCATAGGGATCCTCGGCTCCACCGGCTCCATCGGCACCCAGACCCTGGATGTGGTGCGGGCCAACGGGGATATTTCAGTAAAAGCCATTGCGGCGGGAAGCAATATCAGGCTCCTGGAGGAGCAGATCCGGGAATTTAAGCCGGCTGTCTGCGGCGTCTGGGACGAAGAAAAGGCAAAGGACCTGGCCCTGCGGGTCGGGGATACGGATACAAAGATCGTTTCCGGCATGGACGGCCTCATGGAGATCGCGGCCATGGACGGATATGAGATCCTGGTGACGGCGGTGGTAGGGATGATCGGAATCCGTCCCACCATGGCTGCCATTAAATCGGGAAAGGACATTGCCCTGGCCAATAAAGAAACGCTGGTGACAGCGGGCCATCTCATCGTCCCCCTGGCCAGAGAGCACCAGGTGCGTCTTCTTCCGGTGGACAGCGAGCACAGCGCCATTTTCCAGTGCTTAAACGGAGAGCATGGGAATAAGATAGATAAGATCCTTCTGACGGCCTCCGGAGGCCCTTTCCGGGGCTGGACCAGGAAGCAGATGGAGCGCGTGCAGGTGGAGGATGCCTTAAAGCATCCCAACTGGTCCATGGGAAGAAAGATCACCATCGACAGCTCTACCATGGTCAATAAGGGCCTGGAGGTGATGGAGGCCAGGTGGCTCTTTGACGTGGACCTGGACCGGATCCAGGTGGTGGTGCAGCCCAAGAGCATCATCCACTCCATGGTACAGTTTGAGGACGGGGCCGTCATGGCCCAGTTGGGAACGCCGGATATGAAGCTTCCGATCCAGTATGCCTTGTATTATCCGGAGCGGCGGCCCCTGGCTGGGGACCGGCTAGATTTCTGGAAGCTGACGGAGATCTCCTTTGAGAAGCCGGATCCGGAAAATTTCCGCGGTCTGGCTCTGGCCTATGAGGCCGGAAGGGCCGAAGGCTCCCTGCCGGTGGTGTTCAACGCGGCCAATGAGTTTGCCGTGGCGGAATTCCTGGACCGCAGGGCCGGATACCTGGAGATCACGGATATGATCGCCGAGGCCATGGCCCATCATACAAGGATCAGCCATCCGTCTCTGGAACAGGTCCTGGAAGCGGAGCAGGAAACGTATGAGTTCCTGCGCAGACGGCAGGAAAAGAATAATTTTCAGATATAATGGAGGAATAGTGTGATACTGGCACTGGTTGTCTTAAGTGTGATAGTTTTATTCCATGAGTTTGGCCATTTTCTTCTGGCCAGGCTCAATGGGATCACTGTGGTGGAGTTTTCCCTGGGATTTGGTCCCCGGCTCCTTTCCCATGTGAGTAAAAAAAGCGGGACCAGATATTCCTGGAAGCTGTTCCCCTTCGGCGGCTCCTGCGCCATGCTGGGGGAATTCGGCGACGAAGAAGGGGAGAGCGCCCTGGAGGACGGAAGCGGAGTCTCGTTTTTCTCAAGATCCCCGGCGGCCCGGATGTCCGTGGTGGCCGCAGGCCCGGTCTTTAATTTTATCCTGGCCTTTGTATTCGCCATGGTCATCGTATCCTGGTCCGGTTACGATCCGGCAAGGATCCAGGAGGTGACGCCGGGCCAGGCGGCGGATGCGGCAGGGCTTAAGGCCGGAGATGTGATCACAAAGATCGGCGGCCGCCGGGTGATGATCGCCAGGGATGTGGTCCTTAAGATGCTGGTAAACGGGAACCGGGACATTACGGTGCAGTATGACCGGCTGGACGGAGAGACTGGAAAATGGGAGAGCCATGAGGCGTTCCTGGATGCGGATCTTTTTACGCTCCAGAACGGCCGGTATCTGACCGGGATCCAGTTTTCCGGCTATGAGTCCTTGGGCTTTAACATCCCGAAGATCATAAAATACGGAGCCGCAGAAGTGCGGTACGCAGTGCTTACTGTGGTGGACAGCTTAAAGGAGCTGGTAAAGGGCCGGATAAGCGCCGACGACATTGCCGGCCCGGTGCGTATCGTCTCCATCATCGACAATACGGTGGACCAGGTGCGGCCCTATGGTCTGGTAACGGTGTTTATGAACATCCTGAATCTGATGGTGATGTTTTCCGCCAATCTGGGCGTCATGAACCTGCTGCCGTTCCCGGCCCTGGACGGAGGCCGTCTGGTGTTCCTCGCCTACGAGCTGGCGGCGAAAAAGCCGGTGGACCAGAGGATCGAGGGCGCGGTGAACATGGCCGGAATGGCGCTTCTCATGGCCTTTATGGTGTTTGTGCTGCTTAACGATGTGAGATTCCTTATGTAAGGCCGCCGGTCTGCAAGGCGGTCTGTGGAAAGTTTGGAGGATTTTATGTACAGGGAAAATACGAAGGTGATCCGGATCGGAGATAAGGTGATCGGCGGAGGGAATCCAGTGCTGATCCAGTCCATGTGCAATACAAAAACAGAGGATGTGGAGGCCACAGTGGACCAGATCCTTAAGCTGGAGGCCGCCGGCTGCGACATCATCCGGGTGGCGGTGCCCACCATGGAGGCGGCCGATGCCATCCGCCGGATCAAACGGGAGATCCATATCCCTCTGGTTGCGGATATCCATTTCGATTACCGGCTGGCCATTGCCGCCATGGAAAGCGGTGCTGATAAGATCCGGATCAATCCGGGGAACATCGGCGCCAGGGAGCGGGTCAAAGCTGTGGTGGATAAGGCAAAGGAGTATAACATCCCCATCCGGGTGGGAGTCAACAGCGGCTCCCTGGAGAAGGAGCTGGTGGAACGGTACGGGGGAGTCACGGCGGAGGCCCTGGTGGAGAGTGCCAGAAGAGAGGTCCAGGTCATCGAGGAGCTGGGCTACGATAATCTGGTGGTGAGCATCAAGTCCTCAGACGTGATGATGTGTGTCAAAGCCCACGAGCTTCTGGCCCGGGACTGCCGGTATCCCCTCCATGTGGGGATCACCGAGTCAGGGACCCTGCTTTCTGGAAATATTAAATCCTCTGTGGGCCTGGGGATCATCCTCTACGAGGGCATTGGGGACACCATCCGTGTTTCCCTGACCGGGGATCCCGTGGAGGAGATAAAGAGCGCCAAGCTGATCCTCAAGGCGCTGAAGCTGAGGACAGGCGGCATCGAGGTGGTCTCCTGCCCCACCTGCGGGCGCACCAGGATCGACCTTATCGGCCTGGCCACCCGGGTGGAGGAAATGGTGGCGGATATCGACCTGGATGTGAAGGTAGCCGTCATGGGCTGCGTGGTCAACGGACCGGGAGAGGCCAGGGAGGCAGATATCGGAATTGCCGGAGGCATTGGCGAGGGCCTGCTCATTAAGAAGGGGCAGATCCTTAAGAAGCTGCCGGAGGATGAGCTTCTGCCGGCTCTGCGGGCGGAGCTTCTGGCCATGAAGGAAGCAAAGGGAGAATAATGGAAAAACCGTTTCTGGAAGTATTTCCGGGACTGCATATCGGCGAAGAATTAAAGGAGCTTCTAAAGCTGGTCATGGTGGAAAAGGTATCCATGCCAAAGGACAGAAGCTCTCTTCGCATCTATATCGTAAGTCCCAGACTGATCCATAAAAAGAATATTTGCAGCATGGAGGAGGGGATCGCAAAGCAGCTCTTCCCCGGCCGCTCCATCACCGTGAAGATCCTTGAAAAATACCGCCTTTCGGCCCAGTATACGCCGGAAAAGCTGTACCAGGTCTACAAGGACAGCATCCTAATGGAGTTTAAGAATTTCGGCATGATCGAATACAATATCCTGCGCCGGGCGGAAACGGCCTTTGAGGCAGAGGATACCATGGTCATGACCATCGAGGACAATCTGATCTACCGGGAACGCTCAAAGGAAGTGGGGCGGATCCTGGAAAAGATCTTTACAGAGCGGTGCGGCCTTCCGGCAGAGGTAAGGTTTTCCTTCACAAAGGCAGAGAAGGAGAGACGGGACGACTTTGACGAGGAGGCGGCCCTGGCGGCCCTTCTGGCGTCCCACGTCCAGGATATGGGCGGCGGGCAGGAGGAAATGGCAGGATCCCGGGGCCAGGAGGAAGACCATGGCGATCCAGGCGGGGGGGGCGCCCCGGCCAAGGATCAAAAGCCCGGCTCCCGGACCTTTACAAAAAAGACCTTTGGAGAGAAAAAAACTGCTGGAGGAAAAGGGAATCCCGTCAGCGGAGCCGGAAACGGCGGCTTCCAGGGCGGCCAGAACGGCTCTGGCTCCGGCTTTAAGCGGGACGGCGGCCGGGGAGGAAGAATGCCCTACCGGAAGTCGGAGAATCCTGATGTGCTTTACGGCCGCGATTTCGAGGGCGAGACCATGGAGATCCATGAGATCGCCGGGGAGATCGGCGAGGTGGTCTTACGGGGAAAGATCATCCGGGTGGAAAAAAGGGAGCTTAGAAGCGGCAGCAAGATGATGATCTTTGATCTCACCGACTTCACCGACAGCATCACCGTCAAGATGTTTCTGAGAGAGGATCAGGAGGCCGACGCTGACGAGGCCATAAAGCAGGGAAAGTTCATAAAGCTCAAGGGGATCACCACCATCGACCGGTTCGACGGCGAGCTGACCGTGGGATCCATCACTGGGATCAAAAAGTGCGAGGATTTTACCACCCGGCGGGTGGACAACGCGCCGGTGAAGCGGGTGGAGCTCCACTGTCATACGAAAATGAGCGACATGGACGGCGTTTCTGAGGTAAAGGATATCATAAAACGGGCAAAGCAGTGGGGAATGCCGGCCTTGGCTGTGACTGACCACGGCTGCGTCCAGGCCTTCCCGGATGCCAGCCATGCCCTGGATAAGGGCGATGCCTTCAAGGTCCTTTACGGGGTCGAGGGCTACCTGGTGGACGATATGAAGGAGATCGTGGAGAACTCTAAAAACCAGAGCCTGGACGGCGCTTTTGTGGTATTTGACATTGAGACCACTGGCTTTTCCCCTGTGAAGAATAAGATCATCGAGATCGGAGCCGTAAGGGTGGAAAACGGAGTGATCACAGACCGCATGGACGAGTTTGTGGACCCGGAGGTGCCCATTCCCTTTGAGATCGAGCGGCTCACAGGCATAAACGATGCCATGGTCATGGGAGCCGAGACCATAGGCCCGGTCCTGGGGCGGTTTCTGGAGTTTTCCCGGGGAGCGGTGCTGGTGGCCCACAACGCGTCCTTTGACGTGGGCTTCATCAGCCACAATGCCTCCGTTCTGGGATATGAATTCCATCCCACGGTCATGGATACGGTGGCCCTGGCCCGGGTGCTCCTTCCCAATCTGAACCGGTATAAGCTGGATACGGTGGCCAAGGCGTTAAATGTATCCCTGGAGAACCACCACCGGGCCGTGGACGATGCGGAGGCCACGGCAGGAATTTTCCTGAAATTCGTGGAAATGTTAAAAAAACAGCATGGTATGGAGACCCTGGACGATCTGAACGTCTTTAACCAGGCGGAGGATTCGGCTATCATGAAAATGCCCACCTACCATGTGATCATCCTGGCAAAAAACGACCTGGGCCGGGTGAACCTGTACCGGCTGGTGTCCTGGTCCCATGTGCGGTTCTTTTCCAGACGGCCCAGGATCCCCAAGAGCCTTTTAAACCAGTACCGGGAGGGACTGATCATCGGCTCGGCCTGCGAAGCCGGGGAGCTTTACCAGGCCATCCTGCGGGGAGGCACTGACGCGGAGCTCCAGCGGCTGGTACGGTTTTATGACTATCTGGAGATCCAGCCCCTGGGCAACGACATGTTCATGCTGCGGGATGAAAAGAGCACCGTAAAGACCGTGGAGGATCTGAAGGAGATCAACCGGAAGATCGTGCGCCTGGGGGAGCAGTGCGGAAAGCCTGTGTGCGCCACCTGCGACGTCCATTTCCTGGATCCGGAGGACGAGATCTACCGGAGGATCCTCATGGCCGGCATGGGCTTTAAGGATAGCGACGAGCAGGCCCCCTTATATCTGCGTACCACGGAGGAAATGCTCGCAGAGTTCGATTACCTGGGCAGCGATCTGGCCTATGAGGTGGTGGTCGCCAATACCAGGAAGATCGCCGATATGTGCGAGCCCATCGCCCCGGTGCGGCCGGATAAGTGTCCGCCTGTCATTGAAAATTCCGACGAGACCCTGAGGAACATCTGCTACAACCGCGCCCATGAAATGTACGGGGAAAACCTTCCGAAGATCGTGACGGACCGGCTGGAACGGGAGCTGACCTCCATTATCTCCAATGGATTTGCCGTCATGTATATCATTGCCCAGAAACTGGTGTGGAAGTCCAACGAGGATGGATATCTGGTGGGCTCCCGGGGCTCCGTGGGTTCGTCCTTTGTGGCCACCATGTCGGGGATCACGGAGGTAAACCCCTTAAGTCCCCATTATTACTGCACCAACTGCCATTACTACGACTTCGACTCAGAGGAAGTGAAGAAATATTCCGGTATGGCCGGCTGCGATATGCCGGACAAGCTGTGCCCGGTCTGCGGCCATCCTCTGACCAAGGACGGCTTTGACATTCCCTTTGAGACCTTCCTGGGGTTCAAGGGAGATAAGGAGCCGGATATCGACTTAAACTTCTCCGGAGAATACCAGAGCCGCGCCCACGATTACACGGAGGTGATCTTTGGAAAGGGCCAGACCTTCCGGGCAGGGACCATCGGCACCCTGGCGGACAAGACGGCCTTCGGCTATGTGAAGAACTATTTTGAGGAGCATGGGGAGAGGAAGAGAAACTGCGAGATCAACCGGATCGTACAGGGCTGCGTGGGCGTAAGGCGCACCACTGGCCAGCACCCCGGCGGCATCGTGGTCCTTCCCCTGGGAGAGATGATCTATTCCTTCACTCCAGTGCAGCACCCGGCCAACGATATGGCCACCAAGACCATCACCACCCACTTTGACTATCACTCCATTGACCACAACCTGTTAAAGCTGGATATCCTGGGCCATGATGATCCCACCATGATCCGTATGCTCCAGGACCTGATCGGCCTGGATCCTGTAAAGGATATCCCTCTGGACTGCAGGGAGGTCATGAGCCTGTTCCAGGATACCTCGGCCCTGGGCATCACGCCCGAGGACATCGGCGGCTGTAAGCTGGGAGCCCTGGGGGTCCCTGAATTCGGAACGGACTTTGCCATGCAGATGCTCCTGGATACAAAGCCCAAATATTTTTCTGACCTGGTGCGGATCGCCGGACTGGCCCACGGAACGGACGTGTGGCTGGGCAACGCCCAGACCCTGATCCAGGAGGGCAAGGCAACGATCCAGACGGCCATCTGCACCCGTGACGATATCATGGTCTATCTGATCCAGCAGGGACTGGAGGAAGGAACGGCCTTTACCATCATGGAATCGGTCCGGAAGGGCAAGGGCTTAAAGCCCGAGTGGGAGGAGGAGATGTCAGCCCACGGGGTGCCCGACTGGTACATATGGTCCTGTAAAAAGATCAAGTACATGTTCCCCAAGGCCCATGCGGCGGCTTACGTGATGATGGCCTGGCGGATCGCCTACTGCAAGGTATTCTATCCGCTGGCCTATTATGCTTCCTTCTTCAGCATCCGCGCCAGCGCGTTTTCCTATGAGATCATGTGTCTGGGACGGGAAAAGCTGGAAAGCCATCTGGCAGATTATAAGAGGCGGTCCGACTCCCTTTCCAAAAAAGAGCAGGATACCTTAAGGGATATGCGGATCGTCCAGGAGATGTACGCCAGGGGCTTTGATTTCCTTCCCATGGATATCTATAAGGCCAGGGCCAGGCATTTCCAGGTCATGGGAAATAAGCTGATGCCCTCCATCAACAGCATCGACGGCCTGGGCGAGAAGGCGGCGGACTCCATCGAGGAGGCGGCCAAGGACGGTCCCTTCCTCTCCAAGGAGGATTTCAGGAACCGGACCAGGGTCAGCAAGACCATCTGCGACCTGATGGGAGAACTGGGGATCCTTAAGGACCTTCCGGAGACCAACCAGCTTTCCCTGTTCGATTTCTAACGGCTGTCCGTCCGCCGGGAGCTGTGAGAAAAAATTGCGGTCCCTCCTTGACAGAAATATCCAAAAGTGATATTTTATAGATGTACCCAGTACGGGTATAGAAAAAATCTGTTACGGAGGGAATCAATGGAGCAATATACAGTGACCGGCATGAGCTGCGCGGCCTGCAGCGCCAGAGTGGAAAAAGCGGTGTCGAAGGTTCCGGGAGTGGAGTCCTGCTCTGTGAGTCTTCTGACCAACTCCATGGGCGTAGAGGGAAGCGCAGACGCTGCCGATATCATCGCCGCCGTGAAGGAGGCGGGTTATGGGGCCTCGGTAAAGGGAAGCCGCAGCGGAGAGGACGGAGCCGGGAGCGGTCCTGCCGCCGGGGGCGCGGCCTTTGACGAGGACGCCCTGGCGGATCACGAGACTCCGGTATTAAAAAAACGGCTGTTCTCCTCCCTGGGATTCCTGGCCGTCCTCATGTATTTTTCCATGGGACATATGATGTGGGGCTGGCCGGTCCCGGAGTTTTTTGCGGACAATCATGTGGCCGTGGGCCTTCTGCAGCTTCTGCTGTCAGCGGCGGTCATGGTGATCAACCAGAAATTTTTTATCAGCGGCTTTAAGGGGCTCCTGCACCGGGCTCCCAATATGGACACCCTGGTGGCCCTGGGGTCCGCCGCTTCCTTCGGATGGAGCGTATATGCCCTGTTTGAAATGACGGAGGCCCAGTTAAACGGCGATATGGCCGGGGTCATGACGTATATGCACGAGTTCTACTTTGAGTCGGCGGCCATGATCTTAACTCTCATCACGGTGGGAAAGATGCTGGAGGCCCGGTCCAAAGGAAGGACCACTGATGCCTTAAAGGGCCTCATGAAGCTAGCCCCCAAAACGGCTGTGGTGGAACGGGACGGCGTGGAAACAGAGGTTCCCATTGCCCAGGTGAAAAAGGGCGATATCTTTGTGGTGCGGCCTGGAGAAAACATTCCCGTGGACGGCGTGGTCTTAGAGGGAGAGAGTGCGGTCAATGAAGCGGCCCTGACCGGAGAGAGCATCCCGGCGGATAAAGGCCCTGGAGATATGGTATCTGCGGCCACGGTGAACCAGTCGGGCTTTATCCGCTGTGAGGCGTCCCGGGTAGGAGAGGACACCACCCTTTTCCAGATCATAAAAATGGTCAGCGACGCGGCGGCCACCAAGGCTCCCATTGCCAAGGTCGCGGACCGGGTGTCGGGCGTCTTTGTCCCGGCGGTCATTGCCATTGCGGTCCTTACGGTCATTGGCTGGCTGGCGGCCGGGGAGACCTATGGATTTGCCCTGGCCCGGGGGATCTCGGTGCTGGTGATCAGCTGCCCCTGCGCCCTGGGGCTGGCCACGCCGGTGGCTATCATGGTGGGCAACGGACTGGGTGCGAAAAACGGGCTCCTGTTTAAAACGGCTGTGTCCCTGGAGGAGACCGGGAAGACAGAGATCGTGGTCCTGGATAAGACCGGCACTATCACCAGCGGGGAGCCCCGGGTCACGGATCTGATCCCCGGGGAGGGGGTCCAGGAAGGGGAGCTCCTTTCCATGGCCTGCGCCCTGGAGAAAAAAAGCGAGCATCCTCTGGCAAAGGCCGTGCTTCTGAAGGCTGAGGAAGAGGGGCTTGCGCCGGGAACGGTGACAGAGTTCAAAGCCCTTCCGGGAAACGGCCTTACGGCCCTGGCAGAAGGAACGCCGGTGTACGGCGGAAATCTCCGGTTCATGGAGACGAAGGTCTCTGTACCGGAGGCAGCCAGAGACCAGGCCCTGGCCCTGGCAGAGAATGGAAAGACCCCGCTCTTCTTCGGTTCAGGAGAGCGTTTCCTGGGGATCATAGCCGTGGCGGACGTCATAAAAGAGGACAGTCCCAGGGCTGTGAAGGAACTGCAGAACATGGGGATCCGCGTGGTGATGCTGACCGGGGACAATGAACGGACCGCAAGGGCCGTAGGCCGGGAAGCCGGAGTGGACGAGGTCATTGCGGGCGTCCTTCCAGACGGCAAGGAAAGCGCTGTGCGGGCCTTAAAGGAGCAGGGCCGGGTGGCCATGGTCGGCGACGGGATCAACGACGCTCCGGCCCTTACACGGGCGGATACGGGCATCGCCATCGGAGCGGGCACCGACATTGCCATCGACGCGGCGGATGTGGTACTGATGAAGAGCCGCCTGTCGGACGTTCCGGCGGCCATCCGCTTAAGCCGGGCGGCCTTGAGGAACATCCATGAAAACCTGTTCTGGGCGTTCTTTTATAATGTGGTGGGCATCCCCCTGGCCATGGGGCTTTTTATCCCGGTCCTGGGGTGGAAGCTGAATCCCATGTTCGGCGCTGCGGCCATGAGCTTATCCAGCTTCTGCGTCGTATCCAATGCACTGAGGCTGAACTTCTTTGATCTGCACCGGGCAGACAGAGACAGGAAGATAAAAGCTGAAAAAAAGAAAAAGGAGAAGAAGATCATGGAAAAGACTTTAAAGATCGAGGGTATGATGTGCGGCCACTGCGAGGCCCGGGTGAAAAAGGCCCTGGAGGCAGTTCCCGGAGTGGAAAGCGCCGCTGTGAGCCATGAGGCGGGCACCGCTGTGGTGACCTTAAAGGAGGACGTGGCGTATGACGTTCTTAAAAAAGCAGTAGAGGATCAGGATTACAAGGTGATTGACTAGTTTTTGAGACAAGGAGAGAGATCGTGGACGAGAATAAGAGCACAGGAATGGAAGAATGTGAGATCAGACACAAGCACAGATCAGCAAAGGAGGAAAAAGACCTCATCAGCCGGCTGAACCGGATCGAGGGACAGGTACGGGGAGTGAAGGCCATGGTCCAGGATGAGCGGTACTGCACCGATATCCTGGTCCAGGTATCTGCGATCCAGTCGGCGTTAAACGGGTTCAGCAGGACCCTGCTGTCCAGCCATGTCAAATCCTGCGTGGTGGAGGAGATCAAAAACGGGGATGCGGATAAGGCCGTGGACGAGCTGTGCGAGACCATCCGGAAAATGCTGTAAAAAAGAATTGCCAGTAATGGTTCCGCCATGCAAAGATCCGCCTGCGTTTTTGTATCATGCAGGCATCTGGAAGATGCATGGCGGAACTGTTACAATTGTTTGAAAAAAAATGAAAAATATGGTTGACATTTTTTGAGTTTTATATTATACTTACGTCTGTGATCGAGGCGTGGCTCAGTTTGGTAGAGCGCTGCGTTCGGGACGCAGAGGTCGCAAGTTCGAATCTTGTCGCCTCGACTCCAAGGCCTGATGGTCAAGCGGTCAAGACGACGCCCTCTCACGGCGTAAACCCGGGTTCGATTCCCGGTCAGGTCACTTGCTGCTGCAGAGCTGCTGCAGCAGCATTTTTACTAGGTGCTTCCTTGGCTCAGTTGGTAGAGCGACGCATTCGTAATGCGTAGGTCGCCGGTTCGAGTCCGGCAGGGAGCTGTTTAAAGCCTTTGACTTTTCAAGGGCTTTTTTTATTTGATAGGAAAAGCTGTCCCGGCCGGGACCGGATCCAGAAATTGACCCGGTGCGGGATCTGTGATATGATAACGGAAAACAAAACGAGCCTATGAAATGGGAGGTTATTTTATGAAAGTATTTATCAGTGCGGATATCGAGGGCTGCTGTGGAGTGTTCTCAAACATCGAGACCCATAAGAATGAGGCGGTGTACGCCCCCTTTGCAAAACAGATGACAAAAGAGGTTCTGGCGGTCTGCGAGGCGGCCCATGAGGCCGGAGCCGATGAGATCGTCGTAAAGGACGGCCATGGAGACGCCTCCAACATCGATCCTCTTCAGATGCCGTCCTATGTGACGCTGATCCGCGGGAAGAGCGGACATCCCTACAATATGATGTTCGGCCTGGATCCCACCTTTGACGCCGTCCTTTATGTTGGCTATCATGCGGCGGCCGGCTGTCCGGAGTTTGCCGTCAGCCATACCTCCACTGGCAACAGCCTGTATATCACCCTCAACGGAAAGCGCATGAGCGAGTTTATGCTCAACAGCTTCACGGCGGCTTCCCTGGGAGTTCCTGTGGCCTTTATCTCCGGGGACGAGGCGATCTGCGCCGCGGCAAAGGAGCTGGTGCCGGAGATCGCCGCAGTACAGACCAAGCGCGGAGTCGGGAACGCAACCTTCTGCTGCCCGCCGGAAACGGTCATGGAAGCCCTCAGGGAGCAGACGAAGGAGGCACTGGGAAAGATCGGCCGGTGCCATGTGGAGCTTCCGGAAAAATTCGTATACGAGGTGACCTATAAGGACTGGAAAAAGGCATATCAGATGTCGTTCTTCCCGGGGATGAAGGCAGTGGATCCCTTTACCAACCGTCTGGAGACAGAAAACTGGATGGATGTGGTGACGGCCCATAATTTTGTAGTTTATTAGAAAAGGAGACGGGAGGCTATGGATCCCATCGTAAGCATCATTGTGCCGGTCTATAACGCGGAGGAGACCCTCCGGCGGTGCATCGAGAGCGTTTTAAACCAGGGATTTACGGATTTTGAGCTGCTTCTGGTGGATGACGGCAGTACGGATTCTTCGGCCGGGATCTGCCGGGAATACGAGAACGGGGACCGGAGGGTCCGGGTGATCCACAAGGAGAACACGGGAGTATCGGATACCAGGAATCTGGGGCTTTCAGAGGCCCGGGGAACATTCGTCCAGTTTCTGGACAGCGACGACTGGATCACACCGGACGCCACCAGCCTTATGGTACGGGCAGCCAGGGACAGCGGGGCGGACATGGTGATCGCGGATTTTTACCGGGTCATCGGGGACCGGGTGGCCCATAAGGGGGACATTGAAAAGGACGGGCTTCTGAGTCTGGAGGAATTTGCCGGCTTTATGATGGAGAACCCGGCGGATTTTTATTACGGTGTTCTCTGGAATAAGCTGTTTAAGCGGGAGATCATCGCGCAGCATGGGCTTTCCATGGATAAGACCATAAGCTGGTGCGAGGATTTCATGTTCAATCTGGAGTATCTGCGCCATGTAAAGACTGTGTATGCCCTGCGGGTGCCGGTATATTATTATGTGAAGACCAAGGGGTCCCTGGTGAGCCAGGGACTGAGCCTCACAAAGACCATCAAGATGAAGCGCATGGTCTTTGAGTATTACCACGATTTTTATAAATCGGTGCTGACGGAAGAGGACTATGAAAAGAACCGTCTGTATGTGTATCGGTTTCTCCTGGCCGCTGCCGGCGACGGAGCGGTCCCCCTGTCCATTTTTCCAGGGGCTGTCCGCCTGGGGGATGAAAGGAGCAGCGTGAACCATGACGCCCTGAGAGGCGACGGGGCTCTGCTGGACGCATACCGGGACCGGAAGCTGCTGGACCATTATGTGGAGCCGGTGGCCATCCGGTACAGCCTGACCCTGCCGGAGATCAGCCTCCTGGTCTACCTCAGCCAGAAGCCGCGGGTGGACACCTTAAAGGAGCTGGCGGATATCACCGGCATGTCCCGGGCCCGCCTGGCCCTTGCTCTTCAGAAGCTGTCCATGAAGGAGTTCATCCAGACCGGGGAGCAGGCGGACGTGGTGCTGCTTGCGGCGGCGGAGCCGGTGCTGGCAGAGCTGGGAACGGCCCGAAAGGACTATGAGATGGCAAAATATGCCGGCTTCAGTGAGGAGGAGATGATCCAGTATGCCTTTCTTTCCAACCGGATCAAGGAAAATATCTGCCGGGTCCTGAAAAAAGAGGACATGCAGGTCACGGCCAGAAAAAAGAAAAAGTCGAAAGTGCCCAGAGTATAGATAAAAACTATATGGACTGGTCAGGAAATCGGTTAATTCTATTAGACGAAACCCTGCGGGAATGATAGAATAGCTAGGGCTCGAAGGAAGGAGAGATACAGATGCTGGTAGATATGCACTTACATGAATCCACATGCTCCAGTGACAGTAAGATGACGCTGGAGGAGATCGTTGCCACTGCAAGGGAACGGGGGCTGGATGCGGTCTGCATCACGGACCATGACAGCATGGGTTTGAAGGAAACGGCTGAGAGGTATTCCAGGGAGACCGGTTTTCCGATCTTTGTGGGAGTGGAATATTTTTCTCTCTGGGGAGATATTACTGCATTCGGCATCGACCGCTTCCCGGACAAGCGGATCCCGGCCCAGGATTTCGTGGACCAGGTCAATGCGGCCGGCGGCTTTTGTGTGGCGTGCCATCCCTTCCGGAATAATAACCGCGGCTTTGAGGATCACCTGTGGGAGATCCAGGGCCTTCACGGGGTGGAGGTCTTAAATGGCAGTACAGATATGGAGGCCAACCGGAAGGCGCTTTCCATCTGTAAGGCAAGGAATATGCAGATGGTGGGAGCCAGCGACGCCCACTGGACCAGCCAGCTGGGAAAATACGCTACCATGGTCCCAGGGGAACCGAAAGACCTGGAGGAATTCGTGGCGGCTCTTCATAAGGGCGGTTTAAAGCCGGCTATCTATGAAGAAGGGAAAGGATATCGGATCGTGGATACCTTTTAGGGTTCTGCGCTGATATAAAAAGAAGCACAAAGGAGACAGTATTATGAAAAAGAAACTGATGGCGGCTGGACTTGCCGCAGCCGTGCTGGGCGCATCTCTGACTGGATGCCAGAGCAAGCCTGCTGAGACAACAGCGGCTGAAACAACGGCAGCTGAGACCACAAAGGCTGAGACAGAGGCTTCCAGCGAGGCTGAGACCACAAAGGCTGAAACAGAAGCGGCAGAAAAGCCCTACGAGGGGACCACGTTAAACGTGATGCTGGCCTATGGCGGCGCAGAGGCGGCGTTTGACGCATTCACAGAAAAGACCGGGATCAAGGTCGAGTATGTGGAGATCTCCACAGGTAAAGCCCTGGCACAGCTCCAGGCCGAGAACGGGAACACCACCGCAGATATCTGGTTCGGCGGCGGCGTTGACAGCTACATTTCTGCCACAGACTTAGGATATCTGGAGCAGTACGTTTCTCCGGAGGCCGAGGCTATCAATCCGGCATACAGCGATGCAGACGGCTACTGGACAGGCCTTGCCCTGGTTCCGGCTGGTTTCCTGGTAAACAACGATGTTCTGGCAGAGAAGAACCTGGAAGCTCCCAAGACCTGGGAGGATCTGGCAGATCCCAAATATAAAGGGGAGATCATCATGGCTTCCCCGGCGATCTCCGGAACTCAGTATGCGATCTTAAACGGCACCATCCAGGCTTACGGCGAGGAAAAAGGCTGGGAAGTATGGAAGGGCATCAACGAGAATGTGGACTTCTACGCACAGGGCGGCGGCGAGCCAGGTCCCAAATGTGCGGCAGGCGAGTTCGGGATCGCAGTTCTGGCAATGACCGGCGGTACCTTTGCCATGGAAGCCGAGTATCCGGTCACTGCGGTCTATCCGGAGGATATGATCCCGTGGACACCGGCTCCCATCGCCATCTTTAAAAACTCCCAGAACAAGGATGCAGCCAAGGTGTTCGTCGACTACTTCCTTTCCAAAGAGGGACAGGAGGCGCTCCGTGAGGCAGATGCCAGGATCATGGCCCGCGGCGACGTAGCCATTCCGGAAGCCATCGGAACGGTGGACACAGAAAAGCTGATCGATCAGGACGTACTGTTATTCGGAAGCCAGAGAGAAGCGCTTCTGGAAAAATGGGCCGCCATGGTCGGTGAAAAGGATGCGAAATAATAAGGCATAAAACCGGGCGGGTGAAATACCCGCCCTTTTCACACCATTGAAAACCTGACGGGAAAGGAAATATCATGAATCCACGTACAGAAAAAAGAAGGCATGGCAGATATGCATGGGCAGAACTGGGAGACAGGCTGATCCTTACCCTGGTGCTGGCCGGGATCGCCCTGTTCATCCTGTATCCGATCGTTTCGGTGGTGGCCACCAGCTTTTTCAAGGACGGCCATTTCACCCTGGAATATTACAGGGAACTGGCGTCCGGACGGAGCCTTAAGCTGATCCGGAACAGTCTGTGGGTGTCCTCGCTGTCCTCCATCCTCACCACGGCGGCGGCGTTCTTCATTGCCCTGGCCGCCTACGCAGCCCCGGGAAGGATCCGGCGGTTTTTGAGAAGATCCCTGCTTTTTACCATGATCTCGCCGCCGTTTGTATCGGCGCTGGCATATATCTTCCTTTTTGGAAGGCGGGGGCTGATCACCCACCAGCTTCTGGGCCTCAGCGTTAATCCTTATGGGTGGCACGGCATCGTGATCCTCCAGATGATCGGAAGCATTTCCTTTGCTTCCCTGATGCTGCTTCCGTCCTTTGACCATATGGACCAGAGGCTGGTCCTGGCATCCAGGGATCTGGGCGCTTCACCGGAAAAGACACTGTTTTCTGTGATCCTTCTGTTGGTAAGGCCAGGGATCCTTTCGGTGCTGTTCACCCTGTTTACCATGAACCTGGCAGACTTTGGAACGCCCATCGTCATTGGAGGAAATTTTAAGGTCCTGGCCACAGAGGCGTACACCCAGGTGATCTCCACAGCCAATCTGGGACGGGCCTCCGCCATCAGTATCCTGATGGTTCCGGCGGCCGCCGTGGCCTTTTATTTTTATTACCAGAGCCTGAAAAAGAATGAGTCCGCAGGGGGGACGGACCGGAACGCCATGGACGGGGAACCGGCTTATACATTGACGGGAGCAGTGGCTGGAGCCGCATGGACCGTGACCGGGATGTTTTTCCTGGTGATGGCGCTGAAATACGGAAATATTTTCCTTTCCGCCTTTTCCAACACGGCCTCCGGCTCCCTTACCTTTACCCTGGATTACTTTGGAAAGCTTCCCAGGTCCCAGTGGAACTCCTTTGGCCACAGCCTGGTGTACTCCGCTGTGGCGGCCGCTGTATCCGCATTTTTGGGGATCCTTCTGTCCTACTATACACACCGGAGAAAGATCGCCGGAATGCGGACGGCAGAATTTTTTGCCCTGCTTCCCTATATCATCCCGGGAACGTTCTTTGGCCTGGGATATGTGGCGGCCTTCAGTCATCCGCCCATGTACATCCGCGGCACATCGGCCATCATCATCCTGAACCTGGTATTCCGCCAGATCTCGCTGACCAACAAGTCGGCCAACGCCATGTTTTCTGGAATCGACAGAAAGATCGAGGATGCGGCCAGGGATCTGGGGGCCAGCCGGCTGGAGGTCCTTTTCGGGGTCATCCTGCCTTTGCTTAAGACCACCTTTGCCACTGGCTTTATTTCGATCTTCACATCGTGCATGACGTCAGTGGGAGCCATTATTTTCCTGATCTCGCCGGGAAAAAACGTGGCCAGTGCGGAGCTGTTCCAGTCCATTGAAAACGGCCGGTACGGCGTTGCCTCCGTCCAGGCGGTCCTGATCATCCTTGTTACGGTGGGGATCAACATGGCCTTTATGAGTCTGACAAAACGAAGAGAACGGGGAGGGAAATAAGATGTTTTTACAGCTAAAAGGGCTTAAAAAGATATATGAAGAAGAAAAAGGCTTGAAGAACCTGGATCTGGAGATCGAAGAGGGGTCATTTGTGACGCTGTTAGGTCCCTCCGGCTGCGGAAAGACCACGACCCTGAACCTTCTGGGCGGCTTTATCCAGCCGGATTCCGGCCATATCCTTCTGGAAGGGGAGGACATCACAGGCCTTCCGCCGGAGCGCCGTCCCGTGTCCACGGTCTTCCAGAGCTATGCGCTTTTTCCTCATCTGAATGTGCTGGACAACGTCTGCTACGGACTCCGGTTTTTCAGAGGGATGAAGAAGAAGGAGGCGGCTCCCATTGCAATGGAGGAGTTAAAGACTGTGGGGCTTTCCGGCTATGAAACGGCCAGGATCGGAGAGCTGTCCGGCGGGCAGCAGCAGAGAGTGGCCCTGGCCCGCGCCATGGCCACAGGGCCAAAGATCCTTCTGCTGGACGAGCCCCTTTCCAATCTGGACGCAGGGCTCCGGGTGCAGCTGAGAGAGGAGCTGAAGGAGCTCCAGAAAAAGCTGGGCATCACCATGGTCTTCGTGACCCATGACCAGGAGGAGGCCCTGAGTCTTTCTGATAAGATCGTGGTCATGGAAAAGGGCGTGGCTGTCCAGACAGGGACTCCCAGGGAGATCTATTTTTCTCCTGTGAGCCGGTATGTGGCGTCCTTTGTGGGAAAGGCCAATTATATAGAGGAGAATGGCCGGGTACAGATCGTAAGGCCAGAGGACGTGTGGATGGAAATGGACCCGTCCGGCGATTATACGGTCCGGTCGGCCAGCTTCATGGGAGCCCATACACTTTATGAACTGGAAAATGGAAGCAATGTGATCAAGGCAGATCTTTTTGGACGGGAAGGAAGTCTTTTCTCTGTCGGCGACCGGGTACGGGCCGGCTGGGGAAGCAGAAAAGACGGGCCCAGAGACTGCCATTTATAAAGGAGGGACCAGTATGAGATTTGCATTTCTGATCATGGGGAAATTTGACAGCAGGGAGGACCAGGCGGTGATCCACAATGGAACGGCCCGGATCATTGGCGTTTCGGACCTTGAGGACGCGGCCCGGACTGCAAAAAGACTGGAGGAAGAGGGGATCGACTGCATCGAGCTCTGCGGTGCATTCCGGGAAGAGGGCGCCCGGGCAGTGATCGAAGCCACCGGGAACCGGATCCCGGTGGGATATGTGACCCACCTTCCAGAGCAGGATGACGTATACCGGAAGGCGTTTGCCGGAAAATAAGATCCGGACAGAAAACGGGGATCCCGCGCGGGATCCCCGTTATTTCTAAACGGACCGGTTTTATATACTGGCTTCTGGTTAACGATTGAAACCGCCGGCGTTATATTTTTTAATGAGCTGCTGGATCTTGTCTGTGGGTGACAGGGCGCTGCTGATGGATACGTCGTGGTTTAAGGAGTTGATGATGGCGGCGATATATTTGCTCATATCTGCCTCCACATACCATTCACGCTCAAACAGCTCCGGAGCCCGGTAGTTTAAGTTGGTGGTCACCACGCTGTCGATATAGCCCTTTTCATAGAACTCATCGAATTTATCAAAGCCGCTGGTGAAGAGTCCGAAGGTACAGCATACGGCTACCTTGGCAGCCTTTCTTTCCTTTAACTCTTTTGCGGTATCCAGCATGCTTTCACCGGAGGAGATCATGTCGTCGATGATGATCACGGTCTTTCCTTCCACGGAGCTTCCCAGGAATTCGTGGGCCACAATGGGATTCCTGCCGTTGATGACCTTGGAGTAGTCACGTCTCTTATAGAACATACCCATATCCACGCCCAGGTTGTTGGCCAGGTATACGGCACGGTTCATGGCTCCCTCGTCGGGGCTGATGACCATCAGATGGTCCTTATCGATCTTTAAGGACTGGTCATGCTTGAACAGGGCCTTTACAAACTGGTAGGTGGGCATGAAGTTATCGAAGCCGGACAGGGGGATGGCATTCTGCACCCGCGGGTCGTGGGCGTCGAAGGTGATGATATTGGAAACGCCCATACTTACCAGCTCCTCTAAGGCCATGGCACAGTCTAAGGATTCCCGGTGGGTACGCTTATGCTGACGGCTTTCGTAAAGGAACGGCATGATCACGTTGATCCTGTGGGCAGTGGACGCACAGGCGCCGATGATACGCTTCAGATCCTGGTAGTGGTCATCCGGAGACATATGGTTCACATAACCGGACATTTTGTAGGTCAGGGAGTGGTTGGTCACATCCACCATGGCAAACACATCTGTACCGCGCACAGACTCTCTGACGACACCCTTGCCTTCGCCGCTGCCAAAGCGCGGGCAGGCGCAGTCCAGGAGATAAGAGTCCACATCGTAGCCACGGTACTGAAGGTCCTGCTGTCTGCGCATTAACTCCTCTGTATCGTTGCGACGAAAGTTTACAATGTGGTCATTGACCTTTTTCGCAAGGTCCTGACAGCTTTCCAGAGCCGCGATCTTTAACGGCGCGATGGGAAGACGGTCATTGAAAACGTACTGATTCGACATGTCAAAGATTCCTCCGCTTTTACCATTTTTCCTGTCCCAGGAATGGGACATTCTTTCACTCATATCATTTATACCATTATTCGATGATTTTCGTCAATAGCCGCCGGCCTATTTTAGAAAAAAGAACATCATTTCTTTACAAATCTGCGGAAGATTGGTATGATGGAGAAGGCAGATACCGGCTGAGGATACTGCCGGAAGGGGATTGAAATTGAAAAACAGAGGACATAAAATAACGGCGGTGGCCCCGGGCTCCATCGGCGAAGAGCTGGAGCTGGAGCCGGGAGACGTGCTGCTTACCATAGACGGGGAAGAGATCGAGGATATCTTTGACTATGACTATATGACGGACAGCGAAAGCTTCGTCATGACCATACAGAAAAAAAACGGCGAGGAATGGGAGCTGGAGATCGAAAGCGGCGGAGAGGATCTGGGCCTTACCTTTGAAAACGGCCTTATGAGCGAATACCGCTCCTGCCGGAATAAATGCATCTTCTGCTTCATCGACCAGATGCCGCCGGGAATGCGGGAGACCCTTTATTTTAAAGATGACGATTCCAGGCTCTCCTTTCTCCAGGGAAACTATATCACACTGACCAACATGAGCGACAGGGACATTGACCGGATCATCCGGTTCCACCTGTCCCCTATAAACATCTCGGTCCAGACCATGAACCCGGAGCTCAGATGCAGGATGCTCAATAACCGTTTTGCCGGAGAGGCATTAAAAAAGATCGACCGCCTTTATGAGGCCGGGACGGAGATGAACGGCCAGATCGTTCTCTGTAAGGGGGTCAACGACGGGGAGGAGCTGCGGTACACCATCGAGCGGCTGGCCGCTTATGCGCCCCATATGCAGAGCGTGTCGGTGGTCCCCGTGGGACTTTCTAAATTCCGGGACGGCCTGTATCCGCTGGAGCCCTTTACGAAGGAGGATGCCTGCCAGGTCATCGATCTGATCGAGGAGTGGCAGAAAAAGCTGTATGAAAAACATAAGCTCCACTTTATCCATGCCAGCGACGAGTGGTATATTTTAGCAGAAAGGGAGCTTCCGGAGGAAAGCCGCTATGACGGCTATATCCAGCTGGAAAACGGCGTGGGGATGATCCGGCTCCTGTATGAGGAGTTCATGGATGCCCTGGGAGAAAAAGAGGACGATGGGAAGACGGAGGAGCTTTCCATGGCCACGGGCTTCCTGCCGTATCCCTATCTGAAGCGTCTGCTGGACCGGATGGCGGAGGTATACCCGGGAAGAAAGATCCATCTTTATCCGATCCGCAATGACTTTTTTGGAGAGATGATCACCGTGGCAGGCCTTATCACCGGCCAGGATCTGGTGGCCCAGCTTAAGGGAAAGCCCCTGGGGAGCCGCCTGCTGCTTCCATCGGTGATGTTTAAAAGCGGAGAGGAGGTATTCCTGGACGATATGACCAGGACCCAGGCGGAAGCCGCTTTACAGATCCCTATAAATATAGTAAAATCAGGCGGATATGATCTGCTCTCAGCCATCCTGGACCGGGAGGCTGCCGAGGAGCAGACCACGGAGCACGGCATGTACGAGCCGTCCATGAAGGACCTGAACCTTTCCGAAGAGGGAGAGGTCCTTTCGTAGAAAAACCATCCATAAAAAGGAGATCAATATGAGCAAACCAATCGTAGCCATTGTTGGCCGCCCCAACGTGGGAAAATCCACGCTGTTCAATGTGCTGGCCGGCAGTGCCATTTCCATTGTAAAAGATACCCCGGGAGTGACCAGGGACAGGATCTACGCAGACTGCACCTGGCTGAGCCACTCCTTTACGCTGATCGACACCGGCGGCATCGAGCCGGATTCCAGCGACATCATCCTTGCCCAGATGCGGGAGCAGGCCCAGATCGCCATTGATACGGCCGATGTGATCATTTTCATCGTGGACGTGCGCCAGGGCCTGGTGGATTCCGATTCCAAGGTGGCGGACATGCTGAGAAAATCCAGAAAGCCTGTGGTGCTGGCGGTCAATAAGGTGGACAGCTTTGAAAAGTTCGGAAACGACGTATATGAATTCTATAACCTGGGCATCGGGGATCCCGTCCCCGTATCCGCAGCCTCCCGGCTGGGCCTGGGAGAGCTTCTGGACGAGGTGGCAAAGCATTTTACTCCAGACCAGTACGACGACGAAGAGGACGACCGTCCCAGAGTAGCCATCGTAGGCAAGCCCAATGTGGGCAAGTCCTCCATCATCAATAAGATGCTGGGCGAAAACCGGGTGATCGTTTCTGATATTGCAGGCACCACCAGGGATGCTGTGGACACGGAGGTGATCCATAACGGCACCGAATACGTATTCATCGATACGGCAGGTCTCAGAAGAAAGAGCAAGGTAAAAGAGGATATCGAGCGGTACAGCATCATCCGCACGGTAACGGCTGTGGACCGGGCCGACGTGGTGTTAATGGTCATCGATGCCACCCAGGGCGTTACAGAGCAGGACGCCAAGATCGCAGGTATCGCCCATGACCGGGGGAAGGGCATCATCGTGGTGGTCAATAAGTGGGACGCCATCGAAAAAACAGACAAGACCATCTACGAGTATACCAATAAGCTCAAGGAGACCCTGGCCTATATGCCGTATGCAGAGTATGTGTTCGTATCAGCTCTCACGGGGCAGCGGATGCAGAAGCTCTTTGACCTGATCGACATGGTCCGGGAGAACCAGACCCTGCGGGTGGCCACCGGCGTCTTAAATGAGATCGTCACCGAGGCTGTGGCCATGCAGCAGCCCCCGTCGGACAAGGGAAAACGGTTAAAGATCTATTATGTGACCCAGGTATCTGTAAAGCCGCCCACCTTTGTGGTATTTGTCAACGACAAGGAACTGATGCACTTCTCTTACACCAGATATCTGGAAAACAAGATAAGGGAGGCCTTTGGCTTCCGGGGCACATCCTTAAAATTCATCATCCGGGAACGGAAGGAAAAGGAGTAGACCATGGAAAGGATCTTATGTCTTCTGACGGGGTATGTGTTCGGCCTGTTTCAGACCGGATATCTCTATGGAAAAATGCACCATATCGATATCAGACAGTATGGCAGCGGCAATTCCGGCACCACCAATGCGCTGCGGGTCATGGGGAAAAAGGCGGGCCTCCTGGTATTTATGGGAGACTTCCTGAAGACGGTCTTTGCCTGCCTGCTGGTGCGGCTGGTGATGAAGGGAGACCCCAGCGTGGACCTGTACGTCCTTTATGCGGGCCTGGGGGTGGTCCTTGGCCACAATTTCCCCTTCTATCTGCATTTTAAAGGCGGAAAAGGGATCGCCTCCATGGCCGGGATCCTGGTGTCCATGGACTGGCGGGTGACCCTGGTGTGCGCCTCTCTTTTCCTGGGGGCGGTGATCCTCACCAGATACGTGTCCCTGGGCTCGATCCTGGTGGTGACTGCTTTCTTTATCCAGATGGTGTTCTTCGGCCTGCGGGGGGACTATGCAGTGGCAGAGGGAGACCGGATGGAATTCTTTGCGGTGGCCGGAGTCCTTATGGTCATGGCCATCTGGCGCCACAGAGCCAATATAAGGAGGCTTCTGAAGGGCACAGAAAATAAATTGTGGGGAAATAAGGAAAAATAACAGGAGGGGAACTACTTATGGGAAAGATCGGTGTGATCGGTTCCGGTACATGGGGAACCGCCATTGCAGTGCTTTTAAATAATAACGGTCATCAGGTGGACTTATGGTCTGCGATCCCGCAGGAGATCGAGGAGATGCGCTCCACCCACAAGCATAAAAACCTTCCGGAGGTGACGCTTCCGGATTCCATCCGCTATACGGCGGATCTGGAGGAGGCCATGAAGGAAAAGGATATGCTGGTCCTTTCGGTCCCGTCGGTGTTTGTACGGTCCACGGCGCGGCGGATGAAGGAATTCTGCCCCCAGGGCCAGATCATCGTGGATGTGGCCAAGGGAATTGAAGAGGATACCTTAAAGACCATGACGGAGATCATCCAGGAGGAGATCCCCCAGTGTGAGCCGGCGGTCCTTTCGGGCCCCAGCCACGCGGAGGAGGTGAGCCGCGGCCTTCCCACCACCTGTGTGGCAGGCTCCAGGAAGAAAAGGATCGCGGAGGCTGTCCAGTCCGCCTTTATGAGCCCTGTATTCCGGGTGTACACAAGCCCGGACGTCCTTGGCATCGAGGTGGGGGCTGCCTTAAAGAATGTGGTGGCCCTGGCGGCGGGAGCTGCCGACGGCCTGGGGTACGGGGATAATACAAAAGCTGCCCTGATCACCCGCGGCATTGCAGAGATCAGCCGTCTGGGGATGGCCATGGGAGGCAGCTTCCAGACCTTTGCCGGGCTTACAGGCATCGGAGACCTGATCGTGACCTGCGCCAGTATGCACAGCCGGAACCGCCGGGCCGGGATCCTCATTGGTAAAGGCTATACCATGGAGGAGGCCATGAAGGAGGTCCAGATGGTGGTGGAGGGCGTATATTCAGCCAGAGCAGCCCTGGCCCTCTCAAAAAAATACAGCGTTCCCATGCCCATTGTGGAAGCGGTGAACCAGGTGCTGTTTGAAGGAAAACCCGCGAAAGACGCGGTGACCGATCTGATGATGCGGGACAGACGCATCGAGAATACCTCCCTTCCCTGGGAGGAATAGGCTTTTTTCCAGTTCTGTGAAAAACCCCCTTTGCATATACTCTGGTAGTATAAAAAGGGGGTATTTTCATGGACAATTTTCAGGTATACAAAGACATTGAAGCCCGGACGGGCGGAGAGATCTACATCGGCGTGGCCGGACCTGTCCGCACGGGAAAATCCACGTTCATCAAACGGTTTATGGAGCTGATGGTGCTTCCGAAGCTGCCGGAGGGCCATCTGAAGGCCATTGCCCGGGATGAACTGCCCCAGAGCGCCGCTGGAAAGACCATCATGACCACGGAGCCGAAATTTATTCCCAAGGAGGCGGCGGAGATCGCCCTGGAGGACGGGATCACGGCCCGGGTGCGGCTGGTGGACTGCGTGGGCTTTATGGTGGAGGGTGCGGCCGGACATGAGGAGAACGGAGAGGAGCGGCTGGTGAAAACACCCTGGTATGACCATGAGATCCCCTTTACCCAGGCTGCGGAGATCGGGACCAGGAAGGTGATCCGGGACCACTCCACCATCGGGATCGCAGTGACGGCCGACGGCTCCTTCGGAGAGCTGAAGCGGAATGATTATCTGGAGGCGGAAAACGAGACGGTCCGGGAGTTAAAGGAGATCGGGAAGCCCTTTGTGATGCTGTTAAACTCTGCCAGGCCCTATGCGGAGGAGACAAGAGAACTGGCGGAAAGACTGGAAAAGGACCATGGGGTCACAGTCCTTCCTATGAACTGTGAGCAGCTGAAGCGGGAGGATGTGGAGGCTATCCTGGCCACAGTCTTAAAAGAGTTTCCTGTGACGGAGCTCCGCTTCCATATCCCCAGGTGGATGGAGATCCTTCCAGAGGACCATCCCTTAAAGGCCGCGGCCATTGAAAGCGCCAGGGAGATCTTAAAGAAGGCAGACCAGATGAAGGATGTGGGAGGAGAAAACCTGGCTCCGGCGGGAGAGGGGATCCGGGAAATGACGGTCAGCCGGATGGAGATGGCCGACGGAACCGTGGAGATCCAGGTGAAAACAGAGGAATCATGTTATTTTAAGGTCATCAGCGAATTTTCCGGAGTCCCTGTCCGGGATGAATATGAGCTGTTCCATACCATGGCCAGGCTTTCGTCCATGGAGAGCGAATATGAGAAGGTAAAAAACGCCTTAAGCCAGGTGCGGGCCAGGGGCTACGGCATCGTCATGCCCCATAGATCGGAGATCGTCTTAGAGGAACCGGAGCTGATCCGCCATGGCAATAAATACGGCATCAAGATCCATGCCCAGGCCCCGTCCATCAATCTGATCAAGGCCCACATTGAGACGGAGATCGCTCCCATTGTAGGGAGCGAGGAGCAGGCCAGGGATCTGATCGCCTACATAAAGAAAAGCGCCCAGAAGGAGGACGGGGTATGGGAGACCAGCATATTCGGGAAATCCGTGGAGCAGATCGTGGAGGACGGCATGGAGGCCAAGATCTCCCAGATGACTGAGGACTGCCAGGCAAAGCTCCAGGATACCCTTCAGAAAATAATCAATGACAGCAATGGAGGAATGATTTGCATTATTATCTGAAAAGTGATATAATTATGTAACTATTTAAAAGCGGTCATTGACCGGTACCATACAAACGACAGGAGGGGTTCTATGAAATTGACATTCATTGGCGCCAACCACGAAGTGACGGGGAGCTGCCACTGCCTGGAGGCATGTGGAAAAAAGATCCTGGTCGATTATGGAATGGAGCAGGGGGGAAATGTTTATGAAAATGCAGAACTTCCGTTTGCGATCCCGGATGTGGATTATATCCTGATCACCCACGCCCACATCGATCATACGGGACTTCTGCCGCTGCTCTATGCAGAGGGCTTCCGGGGACAGATCTTTGCCACCCAGGCCACCTGCGATCTGTGCAACATTATGTTAAAGGACAGCGCCCATATCCAGGAAATGGAGGCGGAATGGAAGAACCGGAAGGCCAGGCGTGCCGGTAAGCCGGAGGTGGAGCCTCTCTACACCATAAACGACGCCCAAGGCGTTCTGACCCATTTTGTCCCCTGCCATTACAAAGATGTGCTGACCCTCACCGACGGCCTCAGGATCCGCTTCACCGATGTGGGCCACCTTCTGGGGTCTGCCTCCATCGAGGTATGGATGGAGGAAGAGGGGGTGGAGAAGAAGATCGTGTTCTCCGGCGACATCGGAAACAAGAATAAGCCGCTGATCAAAAACCCCAGCTATATTGACGAAGCGGATTATGTGGTCATGGAGTGTACCTACGGCGACCGGACCCATGACCGGACCCATGAGCACATCGAAGAGCTGGCCCAGATCCTCCAGGAGACCCTGGACCGGGGCGGCAACCTGGTGATCCCGGCCTTTGCCGTGGGCCGTACCCAGGAGATCCTGTATTTCATGAGAAAGATCAAGGAAGAAAAGCTCATAAAGGGCCATGATGATTTTGAGGTCTATGTGGACAGTCCGCTGGCAGTGGAGGCCACCCAGGTGTTTACAAAAAACATCATGGAATGCTACGATGAAGAGGCCATGGATCTGGTGAACCGGGGGATCAACCCCATCGGCTTCCCAGGTCTTAAGCTTTCCATCACCAGCGAGGATTCCAAAAACATCAACTTTGATATGACGCCCAAGGTGATCATCTCCGCGGCGGGCATGTGCGATGCCGGCCGTATCCGCCACCACTTAAAGCATAACCTGTGGCGGCCCGAATGTACCATCCTCTTTGCCGGCTACCAGGCTGTGGGGACCCTGGGGCGGAGTCTTCTGGAGGGAACCCAGGTGGTGAAGCTGTTCGGCGAGACCATCGATGTGGAGGCTCATATCGAAAAGCTGGACGGAATTTCCGGCCATGCAGATATGAACGGACTGATCACATGGGTATCGGCCTTTAAGGAAAAGCCGTCCCAGGTATTCCTGGTCCACGGCGACGACGATGTGTGCACCAGCTTTGCCGGCCTTCTCCACACAGACTATGGGTTTGAGACTGCGGCCCCGTTTTCCGGCTCTGTTTACGACCTGGCCGCAGGAGCATGGCTTAAACAGACTGTGGGCGTTCCCCTCCGCAGGGAGACAGAACGGCAGAAGGAGAACCGGACCATCTTTGAGCTTCTTGTGGCCGCAGGCGAGCGCCTGATGCGGGTGATCCGGAAGAACCGGGAATGTGCCAATAAAGACATAAAGAAATTTACAGCAGACGTCAATGCCCTCTGCGATAAGTGGGATCTGTAAAGGGCTGGCGGAAGGAAAGGATCATTCATGAAAGTAACGTTATACACAGATGGCGCGGCCCGCGGAAACCCCGACGGGCCGGGCGGCTACGGAGCTGTCCTCCAGTTTGTGGACAAGGAGGGCACGCTCCATGAAAAAGAGCTGTCCGCCGGATATGTGAAGACCACCAATAACCGGATGGAGCTGATGGCAGCCATTGCAGGGCTGGAGGCATTAAACCGGCCCTGTGAGGTGGAGCTTTATTCCGATTCCCGGTATCTGGTGGACGCTTTCAACCAGAAGTGGATCGACGGCTGGGTGAAGCATGGCTGGAACCGGCCCAAAAGCGGACCGGTGAAGAATTCGGACCTATGGAAGAGGCTTTTAAAGGCCATGGAGCCCCATGTGGTCACTTTTTTCTGGGTCAAGGGCCACGACGGCCATCCGGAGAATGAAAGATGCGACCGGCTGGCCACTGCGGCGGCCGACGGAAGCGGTCTCCTGACGGATACGGGGCTGGAAGCTTAGTCTGAACGACCGGCTGTGATGCCGGATCTGTGGAAAAAGTTACGATAATCTTACAAAATATTACTAATTTGCGATTTGTGTTCACAAGTGGTTCCGTTTGTGTTATCTTTATTTCATAAAGCAGACCAGAGATCGAAGGTCATACCGAATGGAGTTTGATATATGAACAGACGGAATGGAATGTGGCTCACAGTCCTGTGCATCCTGGCCGCCGGGATCTTTACCACCAGCGTCACCAGCAGCTTTGTGAGGGAGAGCACAGAGGCCGCCATGGCGGCCGTGACGGAAACCGAGGCCCGCGGGGCACAGATATCTGTGCCCAGGGAAGCATCCGTACCGGAAGCTTCCCTAAAGGCTCTGATGGACCAGGCAGATGCAGGCGTCCGGGGAAAGGGGGGAAAAGCCCCCCAGGCAGCCGGAGGGAAGGAACCGGGGAATCTGGCTCCGGGAGCCCGTGCGGCTCTGGGATCCCCGGAGACAGCCGTTGAAGAGGCGGAACAGGAGGAGGCGGCTGAAGCCGGGATCCAGGCGGCCGCAGAAGCGGATGCGGCTGTGGAGGAAACGGTAAAATCTCCTCTGGATCCGGCGGTGCCTGCGGAGGCAGTGGAGGCTTCCGGCCAGGAAGCCATGGAGGCAAAGACCGTATTTACAAAGGATGAGCTGGACGCCCGCCTGGAGAAGGCCAGGGAGCTGTCCTGGCAGTACCAGGGCAGCGTTAAGGACGAAAACGCCATTTCCGCCTATGCGGCGGCAGAGCAGCTCTGGACCCTGTGGGACCAGGAGCTGAACCTGGTATACGGCTCCATCCGGGCCCGTATGACTGAAAAAGAAGCGGAGACGCTGCGTATTGCAGAGCTGGAATGGATGAAGGAAAGGGACCAGGCGGCCGCCAGGGCTGCGGAAGCCTCCCCAGTCCCCCAGAACCAGACCCTGGAGTCCAGAAGGGCCATGGCGGAGGAAACGCGGGTCCGGTGCTACGAACTGATGGAAGAATATGAAGAGATCCTGGAGCGGATGCCGGACGGGGCGGCTTCAGAATAAAAACCGGGGAGATCATGGCCCCGGTTTTTATAATTTAAATTTTCTTCTTGCATATCTGGGGATTTAAGATTATGATATATCGTATATCAATGTGCCATTTATCAAAGCACAGGCGTCTGAATCTGAAAGACAGCCGGAAAAGGAGGAGTCTATGACCGCATTATTCGCTGCTTTTATAGAAACCGCAGGAAAGTTCCTGATCCTTGGGGCCGCCGCTTTCTTTGGCGTTGTCTGCGGAAAAAAATTCAGAGACAGAAGAAATAAACAGTAACCAGGAGGCAAAAGACCATGCAGAAATATGGTGTGAATGAACTGAGGAGAATGTTCCTTGAATTTTTCGAGAGCAAGGACCATCTGGCAATGAAGAGCTTCTCCCTCGTTCCGCATAATGATAACAGCTTACTTCTTATAAATGCCGGTATGGCTCCCTTAAAGCCCTATTTTACCGGCCAGGAGATCCCGCCCAGGCGCAGGGTATGTACCTGCCAGAAGTGTATCCGTACAGGCGATATCGAGAATATCGGAAAGACCGCCCGCCACGGCACCTTCTTTGAGATGCTGGGAAACTTTTCCTTTGGAGATTATTTTAAGACCGAATCCCTCCACTGGTCCTGGGAGTTCCTGACCCAGGTGGTGGGACTGGATCCCGACCGGCTCTATCCGTCCATCTACCTGGACGATGAAGAGGCCTTTAAGATCTGGAACGAGGAGATCGGTGTCCCCGCAGAAAGGATCTTCCGCTTTGGAAGAGAGGATAACTTCTGGGAGCATGGCGCAGGCCCCTGCGGCCCCTGTTCCGAGATCTATTATGACCGGGGAGAAAAGTATGGCTGCGGAAAGCCGGATTGTACCGTAGGCTGCGAATGCGACCGCTATATCGAGGTATGGAACAACGTATTCTCCCAGTTTGAGAACGACGGCCATGGAAATTATACGGAGCTGGCCCAGAAGAACATCGACACCGGCATGGGCTTAGAGCGTCTGGCCGTTGTGGTCCAGGATGTGGATTCTCTGTTCACCATCGACACCAACAAAGCGCTTTTAGACCGGGTATGCCAGCTGGCCGGAAAAGAATACCAGAAGGACTATGAAACTGACGTTTCCCTGCGGATCGTGACCGACCATATCAAATCCTGTACCTTTATGATCTCCGACGGCATCATGCCCTCCAACGAAGGCCGCGGCTATGTGCTCCGCCGGCTTTTACGCCGGGCTGCCCGCCATGGGAGAAAGCTGGGGATCGAAGGAAAGTTCTTAGCCAACCTCTCCGATACAGTGATCGCATTATCCAAAGACGGATATCCGGAGCTGGAGGAGAAGAAGGTGATGATCTTTAAGGTCCTTACAGAGGAAGAGGACAAGTTCAATAAGACCATCGACCAGGGCCTTGCCATCCTTTCCGATATGGAAGAGGAGATGAGAAAGAGCGGCTCGGATACCCTTTCCGGCGCAGACGCCTTCAAGCTTTATGATACCTACGGCTTCCCGCTGGATCTTACAAAGGAGATCCTGGAGGAAAGGTCCTTCCAGGTGGATGAAGAGGGCTTTGCCGCCTGCATGAAGGAGCAGAAGGAAAAAGCCAGAAAGGCCAGAAAGACCACCAACTATATGGGCGCAGATGTGACCGTTTACCAGTCCATCGACCCGGCAGTCACCACAAAATTCGTGGGATATGACCATCTGGTCCATGATTCAGCCATTACAGTGCTGACCACAGAGGACGAGATCGTGGAAGCCCTTACGGACGGCCAGAGGGGAACCATCCTGGTGGAGGAGACCCCGTTTTACGGCACTATGGGAGGCCAGCAGGCCGATACCGGCGTGATCGTATCGGAAAACGGCGAATTTACCGTGGAGGACACGATCCATCTCCAGGGCGGCAAGGTAGGCCACGTGGGAGTAATGACAAAGGGAATGTTCAAGACCGGCGATACCGTGACCTTAAAGGTGGATGAGGAAAACCGCGCCTTAACGGCCAGAAACCACAGTGCCACCCACTTACTCCATAAGGCGCTCCGGACCGTTCTCGGGGATCATGTGGAGCAGGCTGGTTCTTTAGTGACCAGGGACCGTCTCCGCTTTGACTTTACCCATTTCTCCGCCATGACTCCCGAGGAGATCAGACAGGTGGAGGAGATCGTAAATAAAGAGATCCATGCGGGACTTTCTGTTGTGACTGACGAAATGAGCCTGGAGGATGCGAAAAAGACAGGCGCCATGGCCCTGTTCGGCGAGAAGTACGGAGAGACGGTCCGCGTAGTAAGGATGGGCGATTTCTCCACAGAGCTCTGCGGCGGGACCCATGTGGCCAACACCTCCTCCATCAGCTCCTTTAAGATCCTGTCCGAGGCAGGGATCGCAGCCGGAGTAAGAAGGATCGAGGCGCTGACCTCCGACGGACTCATGGCCCATTATGCCGAAACAGAAAAGGAGCTCCATGAGGCGGCAGCAGCAGCCAAAACGACTCCGGGTGCCCTGACTGCAAAGATCGAGGCTATGTTAGAGGAGATCAAGGCCCTCCATTCGGAAAATGAGAAGCTTAAGAGCAAGCTTGCCAAGGAGGCCATGGGCGACGTGATGGACCAGGTGCAGGAAGTAAAGGGCGTGAAGGTCCTGGCTGTCCGCGCCGACGGCGTTGATATGAACGGCTTAAGGAACCTGGGTGACCAGTTAAAAGAAAAGCTGGGCGAGGGCGTCATCGTCATCGCTTCCGTCCTGGACGGCAAGGTGAACCTGATGGCCACAGCCACAGACGGAGCCCAGAAGGCGGGAGCCCATGCCGGAAACCTCATCAAGGCCATTGCTGGTCTGGTGGGCGGAGGCGGCGGCGGCCGTCCCAATATGGCCCAGGCCGGCGGTAAGAACCCCGCAGGCGTGGACGAGGCCCTGGCAAAGGTGGCCGAAACGGTGGAATCCCAGGTAAGATAACCCGGCATCAGCCAGTTTTTTACAAATTTTTCATAATTCCAAAAAAATCTATTGACGAATGTGTAATTTATGATATAATCATACCAGTGCTAAAAAATACCCAAACAGTTGTATTATGCACAATTACACAACTGGAGGGAGGTTAGGTGTGAGCTATGTCAAACGTAATCGTTAAAGATAACGAGAGCCTGGACAGCGCTTTACGCAGATTCAAAAGAAACTGCGCAAAGGCTGGTATTCAGCAGGAGATCCGTAAAAGAGAGCATTATGAAAAGCCCAGCGTAAGACGTAAGAAAAAGTCTGAAGCGGCAAGAAAGCGTAAATACAACTAATCATTGAATGAAACGCGTAATGAAGAAGATATTCCGTAACAGGGATATCTTCTTTTTTTGTCCGGAACTGCATATAGTAGCATGAATCCACCAAAGGCGGGGACAGGATTTGAAAAGGAAACGAGACGGAATGAACGGGCTGGCAGAGTCCCTGGGGCTTCCGCTGGACGCCAGCCGGGGAGAGACGATCCTGACCTTTGTGGGGCGGTCCATGGTCCGGATCGAGAATTACAGGAGCATCCTGGTATACTCAGATACATATTTAAAGATCCAGGCTGGAAAATACAGGCTTTCCATCGACGGAAGGAACCTTCGGATCCGCTATTATGATAAGGATGAGATGGAGATCACAGGGAATATAGATGCCATCGGCTTTGATGAGAGGTGACGGACTTTGAGGGAAAAGAGGCGTCTTTTTTTTAAGGGCGGGGTGCAGGCGGAGATCACAGGTCTTGGCCGGGAGCGTTTTTTTAACATTGCGGCCCGCCGGGAGCTTTTTGTAACAGGGATCGGGACAGACCGGGACGGACACGTCCTGTTCTGGACCACAGGCGAGGATTATAAAAAAATGAAGCCGGCGGCAAGAAAGGCCGGCGTTCGCCTTTTTTTAAGGAAAAAGTACGGACTTCCCTTTTTTCTTTTCCGGAACAGAAAGCGGAAGCCACTGGCTGCCGGATTCATCTGCTTCTTCCTTTTGCTGTACGGCCTGTCCTTTTTTATATGGGACATTTCCTTTGAGGGAAACTTAAGGTTCACGGACCAGACGCTCCTGCACTATATGGAGACGCTGCCAGTGGCCTGCGGCATGAGAAAATCCGCAGTCTCCTGTGAAGAACTTGAGGAGAGCCTGAGAAACCAGTTTGCAGAGATCACCTGGGTATCGGCAGAGATCAAAGGGACCAGGCTCACAGTGCGGATCAAGGAGAACGAGGCCATGCTGTCGCCTGTGGAGCCAGACCGGACGCCCTGCGATCTGACGGCTGAAAAGGACGGCGTTATCGAGCGGTGCGTGGTCCGGAACGGCCTTCTCAAGGTGAGGGCCGGGGATCCGGTGGCCGCCGGGGATCTTCTGGTGGCCGGGACGATCCCCATTTACGATGATTCAGAGAACCTGGTCAGCTCCCATGAGATCCGGGCAGACGCGGAGGTCTATGCAAGGACTGTATATGAGACGGAAAAGAAGCTTCCCCTTACCTATGAGGTAAAGAGCCGGACGGGGAGGGTCAGGCGCGGGGCATTTTTCAGTATCTTTGGCAGGACCTTTTATTTCCTGATGCCGGCCTACGGGGATGCTTCCTGGGAATTTTTTATGGAGGAGAGGCAGCTTAGGCTTTTTGAGGACTTCTGTCTGCCGGTATACGGAGGGCTCGTGACGGCTCTGGAATACGTTCCCTATGAGCGGGCTTATACAAAAGAGGAGGTTTCTGCCGAAAAAGACCGGTATATGGAGGAATATATGGAAAAATTACAGGAAAAAGGTATACAAATCCTTGCAAATGATGGTAAAATAGAAAAAGGTGAATCCGGCTGGAAGATCCAGGGGACAGTAACCGTGATCGAGGACATTGCGGGGCCCGTCCCCATACCGGAAAAACATGAGGAGAATCAGACAGTAAATGAGTTTAATTGAGACAATCATAGACGTTCCCGCGGAACATGAGCGGAAGGTCTGCGGACAGTTCGACTGCTACTTAAAAAAGATTGAAAGGACGCTCCATGTGTCCATGATCGCCAGGGACGGGGAGATCAAGATTATTGGCCCGGACCACGCGGTGAAGAAGGCCAAAAGCGTGTTTTCCACCCTCATCGAGCTTTCAAAACGGGGAGAAGAGGTGGGAGAGCAGAATGTGGATTATGCCCTGGCCCTTTCCTTTGAGGGGAAGGATGAAGCCCTTTTGGAGATCGATAAGGATATCATCTGCCGCACCATCAACGGGAAGCCTGTAAAGCCCAAGACCCTGGGACAGAAGCAGTATATCGACCTGATCCGGAAAAAGATGATCGTGTTCGGCGTGGGCCCGGCGGGAACGGGAAAAACGTATCTGGGCATGTCCATGGCCATCCAGGCATTTAAGAACGGAGAGGTGAACCGGATCATCCTTACCAGGCCCGCCATCGAGGCCGGAGAGAAGCTGGGCTTCCTGCCGGGAGACTTGCAGAGCAAGATCGATCCGTATCTGCGGCCCCTGTACGACGCCCTGTATCAGATCATGGGCGCCGAGTCCTATCTGCACAACGCGGAAAAGGGACTGATCGAGGTGGCTCCCCTGGCTTATATGAGGGGACGCACCCTGGACAATGCGTTCATCATCCTGGACGAGGCCCAGAATACCACCCAGGCCCAGATGAAGATGTTCCTGACCCGTATCGGCTTCGGCTCCAAGGTCATCATCACCGGCGACCAGTCCCAGAAGGACCTTCCCTATGGAACGGTCTCAGGCCTGGATACGGCTCTTAAGATCTTAAAGAACATCGACGATATCGGGATCTGCTACTTCACCAGCGACGACGTGGTGCGCCATCCGCTGGTACAGAAGATCGTAAAAGCATATGATGAATATGAGGCCCGCGGCAAAGGCGCAAAAAAGCCGGACCGCCAGGCCGGAAGGGACGGAAGAAATGACAGTAACCATCGAGTATGAGGCCGAAGAGAGGCTGGAAGTTCCTTATGAGGAGATCATCCGCAATGTGGTGGAGGAAGCCCTGGACTACGTGGAGTGCCCTTACGACGCGGAGGTAAACGTGGTCCTGACGGACAATGAGGGGATCCATCAGATCAACCTGGACATGCGGGGCATCGACCGTCCCACAGACGTACTTTCTTTTCCTATGTGCGACTTTGAGACACCAGGAGATTTTGACGGGCTGGAGGAGACACCGGAGGAGTATTTCAATCCGGATACGGGAGAGCTGATGCTGGGGGATATCGTGATCTCTGTGGAAAAGGTAAAGGAACAGGCGGAAAAATTCGGCCATTCGGAGACCAGGGAGCTGGCCTTTTTAGTGGCCCACAGCATGCTCCATTTAAGCGGCTATGACCATATGGAGGATGAGGAACGGCTGGATATGGAAGAAAAACAGAGGGAGATTCTGGAACGGAGGGGTTACAGGAGATGAGAAGGCATGGCAGAAAGGGGATCATGGTGCTGGCGGCAGCCGTTCTTGCGGCCACTCTTTCCGGGTGCGGAAAGAAATATGAGGAGGCAGCGGTGACCACGGCGGCAGAGACAGAGGCTGAACCTACCCGGGTGGTGGTCCTGGAGACTGAGCCGGAAACGGAGCCGCCGGAGACAGAACCAGAGGAGCCGGTGGAGCGCGTTGAGGTGGATGGAAAGATCCGGAGCTATCTCACCGGGGAAATGGTGGATGTGGCCATCGGAAACCGCCGTCCTCTGGCGGTGATGATGAGCAACGATAAGGAGTCCCTGCCCCAGTACGGCATCAACCGGGCCGGAGTGGTCTATGAGGTGCCGGTGGAGGGGGAAATGAACCGCTATATGGCCCTGATCGAGGACTATGACGGCCTGGAGCGGATCGGGTCGGTCCGGAGCGCCCGCACCTGCTATACCTATTTTGCCAGAGAGTACGACGCTATTTTTGCCCACTACGGCCAGAGCACCTTTGCAAAGAAATATCTGAACAATGTGGACAATATCAATGGCCTGGACGGCATCGGCGGTACGGCCTATTACCGTACCAAGGACCGGAAAGCGCCTCATAACGCCTATACCAGCGGAGAGCGGGTCAATAAGGCCATTGAAAAGCTGGGCTACCGCACTGGCTACGGGGATTCCTATGAGGGCCATTTCCAGTTTGCCAGGGGAAAGGAGCAGATCGTTCCGGACAGTGACGACGCATTCAAGGTGGTTCCCGGCTATCCCATGAACAAGCCCTGGTTTGAGTACCAGGAGTCGGACGGCCTGTACCACCGGTTCCAGTATGGGAGCCATCATAAAGGAAACGAGGGACTCATTGCCGTTAAAAACATTATCTTCCAGTATGTGGAATGGGGCCACTATGCCTCTACTCCCTATCTGAATATCAATGTACATAAGGGCCGTGAGGGATACTATTTCACCAACGGGAAATACCAGAAGATCACCTGGAAAAAGGACGGGGAATTTGGTGTGACCCGGTATTATGACCTGGACGGCAATGAGATCACATTAAACAAGGGAAAGACCTGGATCTGCATCATTGGTGCAGACCGGTATGATAAGGCTGAGATTTATGGAAAGTAAAGAAATGAGAGAGCGGGGAGCCAGCCGGAAAAAGGCCGGCTCCCGGCCGGAGAAAACGGGGGGAGAATCCAATTTTGTGGTCCAGGGCAGCATCCTGGCCATCGCCTCCATTGTGGTGAGGATCATCGGCATCGCCTACCGGATCCCCATGATAAACATCATTGGCGACGAGGGAATGGGCTATTACGGGACTGCGTTTAACGTGTATAACATTGCCCTGCTCCTGTCCTCTTACAGCCTTCCTCTGGCCGTATCCAAGATGGTATCCGTCCGGCTGGCCAGGAAGCAGTACCGGAATTCTGTCCGGATCCTGCGGGCAGCCCTGGTCTACGCCACGGTGGTGGGAGCCCTGGCAGCGGCCGTTATCTGGTTCGGAGCCGACTTCTTTGCAAGAGAAGTTTTTTTTATGCCCTATGCGGCCTTTGCGTTAAAGACCCTGGCTCCCACTGTCTGGATCATGGCGTATCTGGGCGTGTTCAGAGGCTATTACCAGGGCCAGGGGACCATGGTTCCCACGGCCCTGTCCCAGGTCTTTGAGCAGATCGTAAACGCCATTGTCAGCGTGGCCGCCGGAAGCTGGCTGTTTAACCAGGCCATAAAGGTAGAGATCTTAAGGGGGGAGTCCGGCTCCGGCTATTCCAATTCCTGGGGCGCTGCCGGAGGCACTATCGGAACAGGCGCAGGCGCTTTTACGGCCCTGGTGTTCCTGCTGCTTCTGTTTGCCGCTTACCAGAGGACCATCCGGAAGAAGGTACGCAGGGACCGGTCCGGCTCCCTGGAGAGTTATGGGACCATTACTAAGATCTTATTTTTTACAGTGGTCCCGGTGGTGGTGAGCTCTGCCATTTATAATGTCAACAGCGTCCTGGACAACGGTCTCCTGGCCTATAATTTCAAGAGCCTGGGCATGGAGGAGGAGTTTATCTCCCAGTGGGGCGTGTACACGGGAAAATACCATCTTCTGATCAACGTTCCCATGGCTGTCTCCAATGCCCTGTCCTCGTCGCTGATCCCGTCGGTGTCCCGGGCTGTGGCCACCGGGGACCGGCGCATGGTGAAAAAGAAGGTGGCCGCTGCGATCCGGTTTTCCCTCCTGATCGCCATTCCGTCCGCCGTGGGCCTTACGGTCCTGGCGGGGCCGGTGAATAACCTTTTATTCTCGGGCGATAATGACCTGGCAGTCCAGATGACCCTGTACGGGTCCATTGCTGTGGTCTTTTATTCTGTGTCCACGGTGACCAATGCCATTTTACAGGGCATCGACCGGATGCGGCTGCCCATCGTCCATGCCCTGACTGCCCTGGTCCTGCATCTGGCGGCCATGGAGGTCATGGTCCTGGTGTTCCATATGGGGATCTTCTCCATGGTATTTGCCAATATCCTGTTTGCAGTGATCATGTGCTTTTTAAACCACAGATCCATACGGAAGATCCTGGGCTACCGCCAGGAGGTGAAAAAGACCATCCTCCTGCCGGCTGCGGCTTCGGCGGTCATGGGTGCGGCAGCAGTGGGCGTCTATAAGCTCATACACCTGGGGATCCAGAGCAACGCAGTCTGCACCCTGGGGGCCGTGGCTGCTGCCGTGGCGGTCTACGGAGTCCTTCTGGTGAAGCTTGGCTGCCTGGACGAGGACGAGCTGCACCAGATGCCCGGCGGGACCAGGCTTTTGCAGATGTTCCGGAAGCTGCGGCTCATGTAGGCCAAACTTTGGCAGAAAATCCGTAAAAGCTGTTTAAAACAGGGAAAGAAAGCAGATACTGTTTTCAGAAGGAGTGATTTCCAATGAAAAAATATGTATCCTGCTTTCTTTTCTTTTTGGTGCTGACGGCAGGCTGCCTGGTGTCCCTGTTTGTCCTTACCATTGATCCGCCCAGACAGCAGGCGGCAGAGGTGCAGATGACCGAATCCGTGGAACAGCCGGCCCTGGCGGAAGGCAGCGGAGAGGAGGAGATGGCCCACCTGGTGCTGAACCAGGAGGCAGTGGAGCCGGAGCCTGTAAAGGACAGCTTCTGCCTGGTGGCGGAGGAGGGGTATCTCATTGTTTATGACGACAGCCTGGCAACGGTGAATCTTTTCACCCATATGCCCCTTTCGGATTTTCCGCCGGTGGAACAGGAAAGGCTCATGGAGGGGATCTGGTTTCCCACCATGGCGGAAATTTTCAGCTATCTGGAATCTTACACCAGTTAAGACTTGCAATTTAAACGCCGGGTGGATATACTAGGAATAACATTTTTACAGCAATGGCATGCAAGGAGGAAGCTATGGGACGACCAGAAGGGATCATCATCGGCGGCGGAGCCGCCGGACTTATGGCGGCCATTACGGCGGCAGAAAACGGTGCAGGGGTGACGATCCTGGAGCATATGCCCCGGGTGGGAAAGAAGATCCTTTCCACAGGAAACGGAAAGTGCAATCTGACCAACCTGGATATGAGACCGGACTGCTACCGCTGCGGGACCGCGGATTTCCCCATGACGGCCATCGGACGGTTTTCTGCGGCAGACACGGTCTCCTTTTTCCGCCGTCTGGGCGTGGTGGTCACAGACCGGAATGGGTATGTCTACCCGGCCTCCGGCCAGGCCCAGACGGTGCTGGACGCTTTGAGGGAAAAGGCAGAGAGCCTGGAGATCCGGATCGTGACGGAATGCAGACCGGAAACAGTGGAGAGGGACGGGACAGGCTTCTGCGTCCGGACCTCCTGCGGTGCTTTCCGGGGAGATTTCCTGATCCTGGCGGCAGGCTCCAAGGCGGCTCCGTCCACAGGCTCCGACGGCAGCGGCTATGATCTGGCAGCTTCCCTGGGCCACAAGATCGTAAAGCCCCTTCCGGCTCTGGTACAGCTGAAATGCCGGGGAGATTTTTTCAGATCCATCGCCGGCGTCCGCACCGAGGCAGAGGTGAGCCTTTATACGGCCGGGAAGCATGGGGAGCTGGGAGATCTTCTGGCCTCCGACCGGGGGGAGCTGCAGCTTACGGATTACGGGATCTCCGGGATCCCGGTGTTCCAGGTGAGCCGGTATGCCTCCGAGGCCCTGGACCGGAAGAAGCGGGTGCTTGCAGTCCTGGACTTTTTCCCATCCCTGAAGGATGAAGAGCTTTTCTTACTTTTAAAGGAGCAGAGAATGTATCTGTCAGACCGGAAGGCAGAGGGCTTTTTAAACGGCATCTTCCATAAAAAGCTGGCGGCCCTGTTTTTAAAGGCTGCCGGGATCCGGGGAGAGGAAATGGCTGGAAGGCTTTCAGATAAAAAGCTCCTGGCGGCGGCGGAACTAATAAAGCGCACCGTGGTGGAGGTGACGGCGGCCAATTCCTTCGACAAGGCCCAGGTATGCATGGGAGGAGTCCGTGTAAAGGATGTGGATCCCTGTACAATGGAATCCAGGCTGGTGCCGGGACTTTATTTTGCCGGTGAGATCCTGGATGTGGACGGGATCTGCGGCGGCTATAATCTGCAGTGGGCCTGGTCCAGCGGCTATGCGGCCGGAGCCAGCGCCACAGGTAAGGAGTAATTACATATGATCCGAATCAATCAGCTGGCCCTGGAGGTGGGCCATGGCCCGGGGGCCATTAAGAAAAAGGCGGCCAGGCTTTTAAAGGTGCCGGAGACCTCCATCCGGAGGGTGGATGTGGTGCGCCGCTCCATCGACGCCCGGAAAAAGGACAGGATCCTGTACAGCTACATCGTGGATGTAAAGCTTGCGGAAAAGAAAAAGGAAGAGACGGCTGTGAAAAAGGCGGACAGCCGCAACATCCAGATAGAAACAGAAGCCCGGTACCGGTATCCGGCCCATGGAAAGGAAGTCTTAAAGGACCGTCCGGTGATCATCGGAGCCGGTCCGGCAGGGCTTTTTGCAGCCCTGGCCCTGGCGGAGAACGGCTTTGCCCCCCTTCTTTTAGAACAGGGAGATCCGGTGGAGGTGCGGGCAGAGAAGGTGGAGGCGTTCTGGAGGAACGGGGATGACAGCCTGGACCTCCACTCAAACGTCCAGTTCGGGGAAGGCGGCGCCGGGACCTTTTCTGACGGAAAGCTGAACACGCTGGTAAAGGATGTGTCCGGAAGGAACGGAAAGGTCCTGGAGACCTTCGTGGAGGCCGGGGCGGACGGTTCCATCCTGTATGACAGCCGCCCCCATATCGGGACTGATGTTCTCCGGGAGGTGGTGAAAAATATCCGGAAACGGATCCAGGACGCCGGAGGAGAGGTGCGGTTTGGCTGCCGGGTGGAGCAGGTCCTGATGGAAGACGGAAGGACCGGAGGCGTCCTTCTGGCCGGAGGGGAAAGGATCCAAAGCCGGACGGTGGTGCTGGCTGTGGGCCACAGCGCCAGGGCGTTATTTTCCTCCCTGTGGGAGCAGAAGGTCCTTATGGAGCCCAAGGCCTTTGCCGTGGGCCTAAGGGTCCAGCATCCCCAGAAAATGATCAATCTCTCCCAATACGGCAGGGAGGATGCGGGAGAGCTGGGAGCCGCTCCCTATAAGGTGACGGCCAGCACAAAAAGCGGCCGCGGGGTCTATTCCTTCTGTATGTGTCCCGGCGGCTATGTGGTCAATGCCTCATCGGAAAAGGGAAGACTGGCCGTCAACGGCATGAGCAACTTCCGGCGGGACGGAGAGAACGCCAACAGCGCCATCATCGTTTCTGTGACTCCTGGGGACTTCCCGGTTCCCGGCGCCCTGGGCGGAGTGGAGTTCCAGCGGAGGCTGGAGGAAAAGGCGTTTTTACTGGGGAATGGAAGGATCCCGGTGCAGCTTTATGGAGACTTTAAGGAGGACCGGAGATCGGAGGCCCTGGGAGACGTGGCGCCCCAGTTCTGCGGCGGCTATGCCCTTTCCAATCTCCGGGAACTGATGCCGGAGGCGCTCAATACAGCATTTATAGAGGGAATGGAGCAGTTCGGAAAAAAGATCCGGGGCTTTGACCGGTCCGATGCGCTTCTTGCGGGGATCGAAAGCCGCACCTCCTCGCCCTTAAAGATCATAAGGGACGAGAACCTGGAGAGCAGCGTCAAGGGGCTTTACCCATGCGGAGAAGGGGCCGGGTACGCCGGAGGGATCACGTCGGCAGCCATGGACGGCCTTAAGGTGGCAGAAGAGATCATCCGCCGGTACTGCCCGGCATAAGCAGGAAAAGGATATGAGGCTGGTTACAGAAAATCCTGGGATTGGAGAGATGAAACATGAAAAAGACAGCAAGAGAAGAACTGAAAAATAAAAAGAGGATCGTCATAAAGATCGGCTCCTCCTCCCTGACCCATCCAGAGACCGGGGACGTGAACCTTGTTAAGATCGAGCGGCTGATCCGGGTCATCAGCGACCTGAGGGGCATGGGAAAAGAGGTGGTCCTGGTGTCCTCGGGAGCCATTGCAGCGGGCCGTCAGGCCCTGGGCTGCCAGAAGCCGCAGACGGTGGCGGAAAAGCAGGCCTATGCGGCTGTGGGCCAGGCCAGGCTCATGATGGTATACCAGAAGATCTTTTCTGAGTATAACCAGACGGCGGCCCAGGTCCTTATGACAAAGAATACCACCGTGGACAATACCTCCAGGGAAAACGCCAGGAATACCTTCGACCAGCTTTTAAAGCTGGGAACTGTGCCGGTGGTCAATGAAAACGACACGGTTTCCACTTATGAGATCAAATTTGGCGATAATGACCGGCTTTCTGCCATTGTTTCTGCCCTCATCGGCGCAGATCTTCTGGTCCTTCTTTCAGATATCGACGGCCTTTATTCCGATGATCCGAAGATGAATCCGGATGCGGAATTCATCAGCCAGGTGGACGAGCTTTCCGACGCGCTCATGTCCATGGGAAAATCCACGTCCGGAAGTGATGTGGGCACCGGCGGCATGGCGGCAAAGCTCTACGCGGCAAAGATCGCCGCCGGCAGCGGCACAGACATGGTCATTGCCAACGGAGATGATGTGGGAGTGATCTGGGATATCCTGGAGGGAAGGGAAGTGGGGACCCTGTTCACGGCCCACAGGAGTCCGGATTTCACGCTCCTTGATTATATCGAGAGCGTACACCCATAACACCAGAACAGAGCCCGCAGGCGGGACCGGATCACAGGAAGGACCGCCCCGGGACGGATTCAATCATAGAAGGAGAAAAACAGAATGGATGCAGAAAAGATCGACAGAATCAATGCCCTTTACCATAAATCCCAGTCTGTGGGACTGACAGAGGAAGAAAAGAACGAGCAGGCAGCCCTCAGAAAGGAATACATCGAGGCAGTCCGGAGGAATTTAAGGGGAAGCTTAAATAATATCTCCATCAAGGAAAAGGACGGGACCATCACAGATCTTGGAAAGAAGTATGGAAATGTGGGACACACAGAAAGCTGATCTGAGAAAACAGATGCGCGGCCTTTTAAAGGCTGTATCTGCGGAGGAAAAGACGGCCTGGGACAGGGAGGTCTGCCGCCGTGTCCTTTCCCGGCCGGAGATCTCCGGGGCGGACCGGATCCTTGGCTATATGGCCCTTTCCTGGGAAACAGGGACCCGGAAGCTTCTGGAGAAACTTTTAAGAGAGGGAAAGCGGGTAGCCCTGCCCAGAGTCGTCATGGATGGGAAGAACAGCCAGGAAAAAGGCCCGTGGATGGTTTTTTTTGAGATCCGGTCCATGGACGATCTGGAAGAAGGTGCCTTCCATATTCTGGAGCCTGGCGGGTATTGTCCGAAGGCAGACTGGAGAACAGCGCCTGTGCTGGTGCCGGGCATGGCCTTTACGCCGGACGGAAGGCGGCTGGGAAAGGGAGGCGGCTATTATGACTGCTTCCTGGAACGGGAGCCGGACCATGAGACCTTGGCCCTGGCCTATGGCTTCCAGATGGTGGAAACGCTTCCGGGCGAAGAGCACGACCGGCCGGTGGATATGGTCATAACGCCGGAGCAGATCTTTTTTTCCGGACGTCACAGAGGGAAATAACGGACAGCAGGGAAAGCGAGGAAAAAATGATGGATTTAAAAGAGATCGGACAGAGAGCAAAGGACGCTTCATACATACTTGGGACCATGGACTCCCAGAGAAAGAACGAAGGCCTCCGGGCGGCGGCCTCAGAGCTTTCAGGACGCCGGGAGGAGATCTTAAGGGCCAATGAAGAGGACCTTCGTCTTGCCAGGGAAAAGGGCATGGCCCAGGGGCTTTTGGACCGGCTGCTGCTCACCCCGGAGCGCATCGAAGGGATCGTCACGGGCATGGCCCAGGTCATAGATCTGGAGGATCCCATCGGCCAGGTCCTTTCTATGAAAAAACGGCCCAACGGCCTTCTCATCGGCCAGAAGAGGGTGCCTCTGGGCGTTGTGGGGATCATTTACGAGGCCAGGCCCAATGTGACGGCCGACGCCTTTGCCCTGTGTTTTAAGACAGGGAACGCCGTGATCTTAAGGGGAGGCAGCGACGCCATAAATTCCAACCGTGCCATGGTCTCCTGTATCCGGGACGGACTGAAAAAATGCGGGATCCCCGAGGACTCTGTCCAGCTCATCACCGATACCAGCCGGGAGACGGCCACAGGATTCATGCGCCTCAACGGATACCTGGATGTGCTGATCCCCAGAGGAGGAGCGGGGCTGATCCGGAGTGTGGTGGAAAACAGCACAGTGCCTGTGATCGAGACAGGAACGGGAAACTGCCATGTATATGTGGATGAGTCCGCAGACCTGGATATGGCCCTGGATATTGTGTTCAATGCTAAGACCCAGCGCATCGGCGTCTGCAACGCCTGTGAATCCCTGCTGGTCCACAGGGACGCGGCAGAACGCTTCCTCCCGCGTTTAAAGGAGAAGCTGGAGGAAAAACAGGTGGAGATCCGGGGAGACGAGGCCTCCCGGGCCGTGGTCCCGGAATTTGCGGCGGCTTCGGAGGAGGACTGGGGAAAGGAATACCTGGATTATATCCTTTCCTGTAAGATCGTGGATTCTGTGGATGAGGCCATCCGCCATATCAACCGCTACAACACCGGCCACTCGGAGACCATAGTGACAGAGAGCTATGAAAACGCCCAGAGGTTCCTGGACCAGGTGGATGCGGCGGCGGTCTATGTGAACGCCTCCACCAGGTTCACCGACGGCTTTGAGTTCGGCTTTGGGGCAGAGATCGGCATCAGCACCCAGAAGCTTCATGCCAGAGGACCCATGGGACTTCTGGCCCTGACCTCCACCAAATATATCATTTACGGAAACGGACAGATCCGGAAATAGCCGGGACGGGATTTTTCTGTTTGCTTTTGCATGTACATTGATATATAATATGGGAACGTCCGGCTTTTGTTTTTATATGGAGCAGAAAGCCGGATGCCGCCCTACGGCCCTTATGCAGACCTTCAGCTGTCAGAACATGTGAGGAAACAGGATTCTGAAATGCTATTGTAAGACAGGATACAAGGGAGGATTATGGAAAGAAACATAAGTGTTATCAAAGATGTAAAAGGGAATCAGATCGTTATTGTGAATGACATTCGATTTAAAGGAAAACGAAATATAGATTGGGATGAAGTTGAGCAGTATTTAAAACAATATGTTGGTGAATTCATAGAGATTGCAGGAAGTAAAGAAATTATCTATATTGGCAGTGATTTGCCTGATGAATATTCCGGTTCAAATTATACTGCAAAATTAAAAGGAGCATTGGCAAAGGCGAAAGCAAATGCCGCGCAGGGAATTCCAGAGATGATAGAAATTGCGGAGAATAGACGCTTTCAGGAAAAACTGGAAAGGAAACATAATAAAAATGCGAAATACGGCTGGTATCGATATGATTCCAGATTTGCAATTCCGATTTTTGATGAAAATAATGATGTTTTGCGGTATAATGTATTTCATGCAGAGCTGGTCATAAGACATTCTGAAAATAGAAAATTGTATTTATATGATATTATAAACATAAAAAAAGAAACGAGCACCCCGCTTGAGCCATAAAGCTGTACGGTAAAAAACCCGCTTCTTTTTATGTATTGTATGCTAGAAAGGGAAAAAAGTCAAGAGAAATGTATAACGAAATTCACCTAAATAAAATTGATATAGCCGGAGAGCCTCCCGCAGAGGAGCCTGCCCGCCAGTATTATTTTATGGCAAAATGCCAGGACTGGGTCCGGGAATTTGAACAGAAAAAGGGACGCCGCCCCACAGCCTTCATACAGACCTTCGGTTGCCAGATGAACGCCAGGGATTCGGAAAAGCTCTTAGGCATCCTGGAGGAAGCCGGCTTTGTCCAGGGAGCGGATGAAAATTCTGATTTTGTGCTTTATAATACGTGTACCGTAAGAGAAAATGCCAATCTGAAGGTTTACGGCCGTCTGGGCTATCTGGGCGGTCTGAAAAGAAAAAATCCGGATATGCTCATTGCCCTCTGCGGCTGCATGATGCAGGAGCCCCAGGTGGTGGAGAAGATAAGGAAGAGCTACCGCCATGTGGATATTATTTTCGGGACCCACAATATTTTCAGGCTGGCGGAGCTGATCTTTCGCCGCCTGACAGAAAAAAAGATGGTGGTGGACATCTGGGAGGGCACCGACGCTATCGTGGAGGACCTGCCGGTGGAGCGGAAGTATCCCTTCAAATCCGGAGTGAACATCATGTTCGGCTGCAACAATTTCTGCAGCTACTGTATCGTTCCCTATGTGCGGGGCCGGGAGCGCAGCCGGAATCCGGAGGACATCATCCACGAGATCGAAGGCCTGGTGGCAGACGGCGTGGTGGAGGTGATGCTTTTGGGGCAGAACGTCAATTCCTATGGAAAGACATTGGAGGAGCCCATCACCTTTGCGGAGCTTCTGCGGCGGGTGGAGCAGATCGACGGACTGGAGCGGATCCGGTTCATGACTTCCCATCCCAAGGATCTTTCGGATGAACTGATTGAAGTGATGAAAAATTCCAGAAAGATCTGTAAACATCTTCATCTTCCTGTCCAGTCGGGCAGCAGCCGGATCTTAAAGCAGATGAACCGGAAATATACCAAGGAGCAGTACCTGGAACTGGTGGATAAGCTTAGGGCTGCCGTGCCGGATATCTCCCTGACCACAGATATCATCGTGGGCTTCCCGGGAGAGACTGAGGAGGATTTCCAGGAGACCCTGGATGTGGTGAGACGGGTGCGCTACGACAGTGCCTTTACGTTCATTTACTCCAAACGGACCGGGACGCCGGCAGCAGCCATGGAAGACCAGGTCCCGGAGGACGTGGTGAAGGACCGGTTTGACCGGCTTTTAAAGGAGGTCCAGGACATTGCCGCCCAGGTGGTAATGCGGGATGAGGGAACGGTCCAGAAGGTGCTTGTGGAGGAAATGGATACCCATGAACCGGGCTATGTTACCGGCCGTCTTTCCAACAACACGGTGGTCCACTTCCAGGGAGACGCTTCCCTGATCGGACAGATCGTGGACGTGTCGCTGGATGAGGCCAGGGGCTTTTACTTCATGGGAACAAAGAGATAAGAGGTAAGAAAGTGGCACAATTATCACCAATGATGACCCATTACCTGGAGACGAAAAAGGAATATCCCGACTGCATCCTGTTTTACCGTCTCGGGGATTTTTACGAAATGTTCTTTGAGGACGCCAGGACCGTGTCCCGGGAGCTGGAACTGACACTGACAGGAAAAGACTGCGGCCTGGAGGAGCGGGCGCCCATGTGCGGCGTCCCCCACCATGCCGTGGAGACGTACTTAAACCGCCTGGTACAGAAGGGCTACAAGGTGGCCATTGCCGAGCAGATGGAGGATCCGAAGCAGGCGAAGGGGCTTGTGAAGCGGGAGGTCATCCGGGTGGTGACTCCTGGCACCATCTTAAGCGACCAGGCACTGGATGAAACAAAGAACAACTACCTGATGGCCGTTGTTTATACGGGAAATAACTATGGGATAGCGACGGTCGATATTACGACCGGCGATTTTTTTGTTACGGAGACAGGCTCCGAGCGGGCGCTCCTGGACGAGATCAATAAGTTTTCGCCGTCAGAGCTGATCTGCAACGAGGCCCTTTATATGTCCGGCCTCAACGTGGAGGAGCTAAGGGACAGGTACCAGATGGCGGTCTCGTCCCTGGACAGCCGGTTCTTTTCTGACGACGTCTGCCGGAAGGTACTAAAGGAGCATTTTAAGGTCTTAAGCCTGGAGGGGCTGGGCCTGGGAGATTATGAAAACGGTATGATCGCGTCCGGCTGTGTGCTCCAGTATCTTTATGAGACACAGAAAAACGATCTGTCCCAGCTTACGAAGCTCACGCCTTATACCTCCGGCCAGTTTATGATGATCGATACCTCCACCCGGAGGAATCTGGAACTGGTGGAGACGCTGCGGGAAAAGCAGAAACGGGGATCCCTTCTCTGGGTCCTGGACCGGACCAGAACGGCCATGGGAGCCAGGATGCTCAGGTCCTTTATCGAGCAGCCGCTGGTCCGGAAGGCGGAAATCGAGAAGCGCCAGGCTGCGGTGGAGGAGCTGAACATGAACTTTATCTCCAGGGAGGAGATCCGGGAATACTTAAATTCCGTCTACGATCTGGAGCGGCTCCTGGGCCGTATCAGCTATAAGACTGCCAATCCCAGGGATCTTCTGGCGTTTAAGACCTCCCTGTCCATGCTGCCGCACATCAAGCGCCTGTTAAATGAGTTTTCCTGTGACCTTTTAAAGGAGATCCATGAGGAGCTGGATCCCCTGGAGGATCTTTATGACCTGGTGGACCGGGCCATTGTGGAGGAGCCGCCCATTACGGTGCGGGAAGGCGGGATCATTAAGGACGGGTACAGCGAAGAGGCAGACCAGTACCGGAAGGCCAAGACCGAGGGGAAGGCATGGCTGGCAGAATTGGAGTCCCAGGAACGGGAAAAAACAGGGATCAGGAATCTGAAGATCAAGTTCAACAAGGTGTTCGGCTATTATTTTGAGGTGACCAATTCCTTTAAAGAGCTGGTGCCGGATTATTTCATCCGGAAGCAGACCCTGACCAACGCCGAGCGGTACACCACCGACCGGTTAAAGGAGCTGGAGGACGTGATCATGGGGGCCGAGGACCGGCTTTACACCCTGGAATATGAGCTGTTCTGCGGCGTCCGGGACCAGATCGCCGGAGAAGTGGTCCGGATCCAGGGCACTGCCAAGGCCATTGCCGGAGCCGACGTGTTCACCGCCCTGTCTGCGGTGGCCATGCGGAACAACTATGTGAAGCCGAAGATCAATGAACGGGGCGTCATCCATATCCGGAACGGCCGCCACCCAGTGGTGGAGAAGATGATGCGGGACGATCTGTTCGTGGCCAACGACACGTATCTGGACAACGGAAAGAACCGGATCTCAGTGATCACAGGCCCCAATATGGCCGGAAAATCCACCTATATGCGCCAGACGGCCCTGATCGTCCTCATGGCCCAGATCGGAAGCTTTGTGCCGGCAGATGAGGCCAATATTGGGATCTGCGACCGGATCTTCACCCGTGTGGGAGCCTCCGACGACCTGGCTTCGGGCCAGAGCACCTTTATGGTGGAGATGACGGAGGTGGCCAATATCTTAAGGAACGCCACAAAGAACAGCCTCCTGGTCCTGGACGAGATCGGCCGGGGGACCAGTACCTTTGACGGACTTTCCATCGCATGGGCGGTGATCGAGCACATCAGCAACCCCAGGCTCCTGGGGGCCAAGACGCTGTTCGCCACCCACTATCACGAGCTGACCGAGCTGGAGGGCACCATAAACGGCGTGAACAACTACTGTATCGCCGTCAAGGAGCAGGGCGACGATATTGTATTCCTGCGGAAGATCGTAAAGGGCGGGGCCGATAAGAGCTACGGCATCCAGGTGGCCAAGCTGGCCGGGGTGCCGGATTCGGTGATCCAGCGGGCCAAGGAACTGGTGGAGGAGCTTTCCAGTGCCGATATCACGGCCCACGCCAGGGAGATCGCCCAGATGTCGGCGTCCTCCGTCCAGCATAAGGCCGTGGCAAAGCCCGATGAGGTGGACTTAAATCAGATGTCCATTTTTGATACAGTAAAGGACGACGATATCATAAAGGAGCTGGGGGATCTGGAGCTTTCCACCATGACCCCCATTGACGCGTTAAATACTTTATACCGGCTCCAGACCAGGCTGAAAAACCGCTGGCAGTAGGGGCCGTACCGGGAAAGGGAGGGATCTTTATGCCGATCCAGGTGCTGGATCAGAATACCATCAACCAGATCGCCGCCGGAGAGGTGGTGGAACGGCCGGCTTCTGTGGTGAAGGAGCTGATGGAAAACGCCATTGACGCAGGGGCCACGGCCATCACTGCGGAGATCCGGGAGGGAGGAATCGGCTTTATCCGCATCACCGATAATGGCTGCGGGATAAAACGTGAGGAGCTTCCGCTGGCATTCCTACGCCATTCCACCAGCAAGATCCGGTCGGCAGAGGATCTTCTGACGGTCTCCTCCCTGGGTTTCAGGGGCGAGGCCTTATCCAGCATTGCCGCTGTTTCCCAGGTGGAGCTGATCACGAAGACGGGAGACAGCCTGACCGGCTGCCGGTACCAGATCGAGGGAGGGCAGGAAAAGAGCCTGGAGGAGGTGGGAGCGCCCGACGGCACCACGTTTATTTCCCGGAACCTGTTCTTCAATACCCCGGCCCGGCGGAAGTTCTTAAAGACCGCGGCTACGGAGGGAGCCCATGTGGCGGATCTGGTGGAAAAGATCGCCCTGTCCCATCCGGAGATCTCCATCCGTCTGATCGTCAATAACCAGAATAAGCTCCATACCTCGGGGAACCATAACCTGAAGGATATTATTTACACCATTTACGGCCGGGAGATTACGGCGGAGCTTCTGCCGGTCTCCGTGGAAACGGAGATGTTCCAGGTGTCTGGGTTCATCGGGAAGCCTTCCATCGCCCGGGGCAACCGGAATTTTGAGAATTATTTCATCAATGGCCGGTACATAAAAAGCGGCCTCATCGCCAAGGCCATTGAGGACGGCTATAAGAGCTATATGATGCAGCATAAATATCCCTTTACCATGCTGCACTTTACGGTGGAGCCGGAATACATCGATGTCAACGTCCATCCTTCCAAGATGGAGCTCCGGTTCAAGGACGGGGAGTTTTTGTATAAGACCGTTTGCCAGATGATCCAGGGGGCCTTGTCTGGCCGGGAGCTGATCCCCCAGGTGGAGATCACAGGAAGGGATGAGGAGAAGAAGGAGATAGGGAGATCCGGAGCCGGGAGTGAGGCTTCCGGGAAAGAGACCTCCCATCGGGCTCCGGAGCCCTTTGAGAAAAAAAGGATGGCCGCCATGGGGGTCCTGGAGGAACGGTCTCCCTATGGGGACCGGAGAGCCGGGACTGGAAGCCGGACAGCGGAGCCGTTTGCGGGTTCCGGCCCCGCCCCGGCACGGTCCGGGCGGCCAGAGGGAAAGCCCACGGGCTTTTCGGAACAGCCAGTCCGGCAAACGGAGCCGTCTGTCCGGGCCGAGGGGCCGCAGAGCCGCGGGACAGAGCAGCCGGTCCAGCCGGCGGAGGTGCCGTCCCGCCCAATGGAGCAGCCAGTCCGGCCAGCGGGGGAACCGTCCCGCCAGGCAGAGCCGTCAGCCCGGCAGCTTAAGCCTGAGGTCCATCGTACAGAACCTCCGTCCCAGGCCGCAGAGCAGATGGAGATGTTCGACGGCCGCCTGCTTTCTGAAAAGGCCAGGAGCCGCCACCGGCTCATCGGACAGGTGTTCGACACCTACTGGCTGGTGGAATATAACGGGAGCCTGTACATCATCGACCAGCACGCCGCCCATGAAAAGGTGCTGTTTGAAAAGACGTTCCGGTCCTTAAAGTCCAGGGAATATACCTCCCAGTTCATCAGCCCTCCCATTATCCTGACCCTTTCCATGCAGGAGGAGGAGCTATTAAAGAAGCACATGGACGTCTTTACCAGGGTGGGCTTTGAGATCGAGCCCTTCGGCGGGAACGAGTACGCCGTCCGGGCTGTGCCGGACAACCTGTTTTCCCTGGCCAAAAAGGAGCTTCTGATGGAAATGCTGGACGGACTTTCCGAGGACAGCGGGGCCGCAGGGCCGGAGGCCGTTTACGACCGGATCGCCTCCATGTCCTGTAAGGCGGCGGTCAAGGGAAACAACCGCCTTTCAGAACAGGAAGCGGACAGGCTCATCGACGAGCTGCTGGGCCTGGAAAATCCCTATGCCTGTCCCCACGGACGGCCCACCATCATTTCCATCAGCAAATATGAAATGGAAAAGAAATTTAAGAGGATCGTGTGATGAAACAGCCTTTAATCATACTGACAGGGCCCACGGCGTCGGGAAAGACGGCGCTTTCTGTGGCCCTGGCCAAACGCATCGGCGGTGAGATCATCAGCGCCGATTCCATGCAGGTCTACCGCCATATGGACGTGGGCTCTGCCAAGGTGACGAAAGAGGAGATGGACGGGATCCCCCACTACCTCATCGACGTGCTGGATCCGGAGGAAGCCTTCAACGTGGTGGTATTCCAGGATATGGCGAAAAAGGCCATGAAAAGGATCCGGGAAAACGGCCATATCCCCATTGTGGCCGGAGGGACGGGCTTTTATATCCAGGCCCTTTTATACGACATCGATTTTACGGAAAACGACGGCGATATGGAATACAGGCACAGGCTGGAGGCGCTGGCAGAGAAGGAAGGGCCGCCGGTCCTCCATAAGATGTTAATGGAGCGGGATCCGGAATCGGCAGAGGCCATCCATGAAAACAATGTGAAGCGGGTGATCCGCGCCCTGGAGTTTTACGAAAAGACCGGGGAAAAGATCTCCGCCCACAACGCCGCAGAGCGAGAGAAGACCTCGCCCTACAACTTTGCCTATTACGTCCTTAATATGGACCGGGGAAGGCTTTATTCCCGCATTGACAGGCGGGTGGACGAGATGCTGGAAAACGGCCTGGTGGACGAGGTGGAGAGGCTGAAGGCCATGGGCTGCACCAGGGATCTGGTGTCCATGCAGGGCCTGGGCTACAAAGAGATCCTGGACTGCCTTTCCGGGGAGACCAGCCTGGAGGAGGCTGTCTATATCCTCAAGCGGGATACCAGGCATTTTGCCAAGCGGCAGCTGACCTGGTTTAAGCGGGAACGGGATGTGACCTGGGTGGACCAGGAACGGTTTTCCTTTGACCGGGATCAGATCCTGGAATGGATGATCAGGGATCTTAAGGAACGGAAGATCATAGAGTAACGGGAACCGGCGGCAGGGCCGGAGGAAAGAAGAAGGAGCGAAAATAAAGTCATGGAACTTACAGGAATGTATGAACAGCTCGGAATTTCCGAGAAAGTGCTTAAATTTGCCAGAGAAACGGAGGCTGCCTTAAAGGAGCGGTTTGAGGAGATCGACGGGGTGGCGGAGTATAATCAGCTGAAGGTCATTAAAGCCATGCAGGAGGCCAGGGTCAGCGATATCCATTTTGCAGGCACCACCGGCTACGGCTATAACGATCTGGGCCGGGATACCCTGGAAGAGGTATACGCCAGAGCCTTTCACGGCGAGGACGCCCTGGTGCGCCCCCAGCTGATCTCCGGGACCCATGCCCTGACGGTGGCCCTTTCGGGCAACTTAAGACCTGGAGACGAGATCCTGTCCCCGGTGGGAAAGCCCTACGATACCTTGGAAGAGGTTATCGGCATCCGGGATTCCGTGGGATCCTTAAAGGAGTTCGGCATCACATACAGCCAGGTGGATCTGCTTCCCGACGGCAGCTTTGATTTTGAAGGGATCCGGAAGGCCATCAATGAGCGGACGAAGCTGGTGGAGATCCAGCGGTCCAAGGGCTACGCGACCCGTCCCACCCTTTCTGTGGCGCGGATCGGGGAGCTGATCTCCTTCATAAAGAGCATAAAGCCCGACGTGATCTGCATGGTGGACAACTGCTACGGCGAATTTGTGGAGACCCTGGAGCCCACGGACGTGGGAGCGGATATGATCGTCGGCTCCCTGATCAAAAATCCCGGCGGCGGCCTGGCTCCCATCGGCGGTTATATCGTGGGAAGAAAGGACTGCATCGAGCGGGCAGCTTACCGTCTGACGGCTCCCGGCCTGGGCAAAGAGGTAGGTGCCAGCCTGGGCGTCAGCCAGTCCTTATACCAGGGCCTGTTCTTAGCCCCCACGGTGGTGGCCGGGGCCTTAAAGGGCGCAGTATTTGCCGCAAACCTGTATGAGAAGCTGGGCTTTGGCGTTGTTCCCAACGGAAGCGAGAGCCGTCACGACATCATCCAGGCCATTACCTTCGGGACTCCCGAGGGCGTGATCCGGTTCTGTGAGGGGATCCAGGCGGCAGCACCGGTGGACAGCTTTGTAACGCCGGAGCCCTGGGCCATGCCGGGCTATGATTCCGATGTGATCATGGCAGCCGGGGCCTTTATCCAGGGAGCCTCCATCGAGCTTTCTGCCGACGCGCCCATCAAGCCGCCCTATGCCGTTTACTTCCAGGGAGGTCTTACCTGGTACCACGCAAAGCTGGGGATCTTAATGTCCTTACAGAAGCTTTGTGACGCGGGGATCATAAATCTTTAAAAAATTTAAAGAAACTTTTAAGAAGTGACGGCGGCGGTTTCTGGCCGGACGCATTGTATTGAATGGAAAAATGTGTTATATTGTGTAGCATACGCGAGGTAGTATCATGAGAAGCAAAAATTCCTGGGTGCTTCTGCTCATGGTCTTATCCGGTATCGTCTTAGGCGGCTTCATCGGGGAGGCGGCGTCGGGAGTGCCGTTTTTATCCTGGCTGAACTTTGGCCAGTCCTTTGGGTTAAATGATCCCCTGGTACTGAACCTTGGGATCCTGGTCATTACCTTTGGCTTAAGCATCCGGATCACCATGGCCAGCATCATTGGCGTGATCATCGCCATTCTGACGTATCATTTCATCTGACACCGGGAGAAGTAAGGTACTTGGAGAGCCGGAAAGGCCAGGTGTACCAGAATGAATGAAAAGAGAACCGAAACCATGAAAAACCTGCCTGTTTCTGAACGGCCCTATGAAAAGGCCATGGAACAGGGCGTGGAGGTCTTATCGGATGCGGAGCTTTTAGCTGTGATCCTGAGGACCGGTACAAAGGATATTTCTGCCAGGGCTCTGGCAGAGAAGATATTGACGCTGGGAGATCCTCCGGGACTTCCCGGCCTTCTTCATCATACGCTGCCGGACTATAAGGCAGTCCGGGGCATCGGAAACGTGAAGGCCATCCAGCTGGCGGCAGTGGGGGAGCTTTCCAGACGGATCTGGAAGGCGGTCCGATCCGGCAGGGAGCTGGTCTTCGACCATCCGGCGGTGATCGCCGATTATTTTATGGAGGAGATGCGTCATATGGAGCAGGAGCATGTGAAGCTCCTGGTGCTCAACACGAAAAATGTGCTGATCCGGGATGTGGATATTTCCAAGGGGACGGTCAACGCCTCCCTGGCCACGCCCAGGGAGCTGTTTATTGAGGCTCTCCGCTACCGGGGCTCCTCGGTGATCCTGCTCCATAACCATCCCAGCGGCGACGCTGCCCCCAGCCGGGAGGACTGCCTGTTTACAAAGCGGGTGGAGGAGGCCGGGAAATTGATCGGCATCCCGCTGTTAGACCATATCATAATCGGGGATACTTCCTATGTGAGCCTGAAAGAACGGGGAATTCTGTAACAATGAAAAACACCAGATATTTTTTATTCGGACTGTCGGCAGTCTGTGTCTGCATGATCGGCATTACATCCTTAAACGGCAGTCTTTTGAATCCGCTGCGGAATGCGGTGGGCTATGTGCTGGTCCCGATCCAGTCGGGGATCAACGCCGTGGGCGGAAGCATCTATAAGGAGGCCAGCGCCCTGGGGAGCTTAAAGGACGCCATGAAGGAAAACGAGACCTTAAAGGCCCAGGTGGATGAACTCACAGAGGAGAATACAAGGCTCCGGGCAGAGCAGCAGGAGCTGGAGCGGCTCCGGGAGCTTTATGAGCTGGATACCCAGTACATGCAGTACCAGAAGGTGGGGGCCAGGATCATTGCCAAGGATTCAGGAAACTGGTTTTCTGTGTTCCGCATCGACAAGGGGGCGGACGACGGTATTAAGGAAAATATGAACGTCATTGCCGGCGGCGGCTTAGTGGGCATCGTCACGGATGTGGGAGCCAACTATGCCACGGTCCGGTCCATCATCGACGATTCCAGCCAGGTCAGCGCCATGGCCCAGCAGTCCGGGGATACGTGCATGGTGTCTGGGGATCTTAAGCTGTTCAAGGAGGGGCGGCTGAACCTGGGATATATGGAAAAGGACGACGATATCCGGGACGGGGATATGATCGTAACCTCCAACATCAGTGAAAAATTCCTGCCGGGTATCCTCATCGGCTATGCTACGGATATCACGGTGGACTACAATGACAACCTGACGAAATCCGGCTACGTGATCCCGGTGGCCCAGTTCGACCGTCTCCAGGAGGTGCTGGTGATCACAGATCTAAAGGAGGCAGGGCCTGAATTTGATGAATAGTAATTTAAAACAGATCGCGCTGAACCTTGTCCTGCTTTTGCTGGCGTTTTCGGTCCAGACCTGCGTGTTCCCGCTGCTGCCGTTCCTTTCAGCCTACCCGAACCTGATGCTGATCCTGATCTTCTCCTTTGGGTTTATCCGGGGAAGCGCGTCGGGCATGTGCTACGGACTGGTGGCCGGACTGCTGATGGACCTTTCCTCCGGCGGCCCCATGGGATTTTATACGCTGTTCTATATCTGGATGGGATATTTAAACGGCATTGCCACCAGATATTATTACGAGGATTATATCACGCTGCCCCTGGCCCTCAGCGTGGTCAATGAACTGGCATACAACCTGTACCTGTATGTATTCGGCTTTCTGTTCCGGGGACGCCTGGGCTTTGGGTATTACCTTATAAACATCATCCTCCCGGAAACCGTGTTCACGGTGGTGACGACGCTGGCCGTTTACCGCCTGTTCCTGTTTATCAGCAGGAAGCTGGAAGAGATGAAAAAAAGGAGAGACACGACCATTGCTTAACGACCTGTATGAGATACTGAAGGAGTCGCTGAAGAAGCTCCTGGCCTCCAGGACCTTTATCCTGGGAGTATTTTTTGTATTCCTGTTCGGAGTCCTGGCCGTACAGCTTTTTAAACTCCAGATCATTGAAGGCGAGGAGTATCAGGAAAACTACATGGCAAAGACGGAAAAGACCATAAAGCTGGCGGGGACCCGGGGCAATATCTATGACCGCAACGGGAATCTCCTGGCTTATAACCAGCTGGCTTATAATGTGACGATCCAGGACAACGGCGATTATACCACCACTGCTGAGAGAAACCGGATGCTCCTTCTGCTGGTGCAGATCTTAAACCGCCACGGAGAAAAGGTCCGGGGAGAATTTGCCGTGGCCATCGAGCCCTCCGGGGAAATGGTCTACACCACCTCCAGCGAGACGGCCAGAAAGCGGTTCATCAGCGACTACTACGGCTTAAAATCCCCCTCGGAGCTGGATGCAGAGGACGGGAGCACGCCCTCGGATATCACTCCCAGGGAGATGTTCGACGCCAAATTTAAGGACTATGGGCTGGATAAGCTGACGGATGAGGACGGAGATCCTGTGACGCTTACGGACGAGGAGGCTCTGGGGATCATCAATATCCGTTATACCATGGGCTTTACGGCCTACCAGAAATATATGACCACCACCATCGCCTCCAACGTGAGCCGGGAGACCATGACCGACGTTCTGGAAAACTCGGCGGATCTTAAGGGCGTGGCCATCGAGGAGACCACCCTCCGTGTCTACAATGACAGCGTTTACTTTGCGCCCATCATCGGCTACACAGGAAAGGTATGGGATGATGAGCTGGAAAAGCTCAAGGAGACCAATCCCGATTATGAGCTGACGGATCTGGTGGGAAAGACCGGCATTGAGGCCTCCATGGAGCCGGAGCTCCAGGGGAAAAAGGGCTCCCAGACCATGTATGTGAACAGCACGGGACGGATCGTGGAGATCGTGGAGAAAACCGATCCCAAGGCCGGAAACGACGTGTATCTGACCATCGACCGGGATCTGCAGATCGGGATCTATAATCTTCTGGAGCAGCAGCTGGCAGGTATCATCACCAACAAGCTGGTGAACCGGGATCTGGAGGAGACAGATTACAAAAAGGGCTCCAATATCCCCATTCCGGTGAAGGATGTGTACTTCCAGCTGATCAACAACAATGTGCTGGACATGGACGCGTTTTCTGCCCCGGAGGCGTCCCAGGTGGAAAAATCCATCTACGCCAAGTACAGCCAGTCCAGGGAGCAGACCCTTTCCTGGATCCGGTCGGAGCTGTTGAACGAGAATGCGGCTCCCATGGCCTCCCTGGGTGAAGACCAGAAATCCTATATGCAGTATATTTATTCCTACCTGGTGTCCCAGGAGGTGGTGATGAGAGACCGGATCGACCGGGATTCCGAGGCGTACCAGGCATGGGCGGCGGAGACGGTGAGCCTCAGGGAGTATCTGTATAAGGGGATCGCTGAAAACTGGATCGACACCACGAAGCTTAAGATGGAGGATAAATATTCCGACGCCGACCACATTTACCAGATCCTGGTGGATTATGTGATCGGGGACCTGGAAACAGACAGCGAGTTTTCAAAACGGATCTATAAGTATCTCATAAACGGCGGTTCTGTCACAGGAAAGGAGCTGTGCCTGGCCCTGTATTCCCAGAATATCCTGGCTTACGATGAGGCGGAGGTCCGGATGCTGGAGGCCAACGGAGACGAGTATGCCTTCCAGTTCATCCGCCAGAAGATCTCGGATATTGAGATCACCCCGGCCCAGCTGGCCCTGGATCCCTGTTCGGCCGGATGCGTGGTGACCGATGTGAAGACGGGAGAGGTACGGGCCCTGGTGACGTATCCCAGCTATGACAACAATAAGTTTTCCGGTACAGTGGATGCGGAATACTACAATAAGCTGAACAACGACATGTCCCTGCCGCTGTTCAACAATGCGACCCAGGCCCAGAAAGCCCCGGGCTCCACGTTTAAGCCCATCATGGCCGTGGCCGCCCTGGAGGAAAAGGCCATCGGTCTTTCTGAAACAGTCAACTGTACAGGTATGTACCAGGAGATCACCCCCCATATGAGGTGCTGGATCTATCCGGGCCAGCACGGCCCACTGGATGCGGAGCACGGCATCATGAATTCCTGCAACGTGTTCTTTGCAGACATGGGTCACCGGCTCTCCATGGATGAGAACGGCACGTATTCTCCGGAGCTGGGAATCGAAAAGATCCGGAAATATGCGGCCATGTTCGGGCTGGACGAGACCTCGGGCATTGAGATCTCAGAAAAGAGTCCCCAGATGACCACAGAAAAGCCGGAGGCCTCCTCCATCGGCCAGGCCAACCATTCCTACTCCAATGTGCAGCTGGCCCGTTACATCACGGCCATTGCCAACCGGGGAACGGTATTTAAGCTGAGCCTTCTGGATAAGCTCACCGATTCCCAGGGGAATCTGATCACCGATTATACGCCGGAGGTACGGTCCACCGTGGACATTGCCGATTCCACCTGGAACGTGGTCCACAGCGGTATGAGAAAGGTGATCTCCGACGGCTCGGCCAAGAAGATCTTCAGCGATCTGGAGGTGGATATTGCCGGTAAGACGGGTACAGCTGAGGAATTGAAAAACGGCCATATCATCAACCATGCCTTCTTCGTGTCCTTTGCGCCCTACCAGGATCCGGAGATCGCTGTGACCGTCAACATTCCTTACGGCTATTCCTCGTCCAATGCGGCCACGGCGGCCAAGAATATCTACCGGTATTACTACGGCTATACAGATCTGGATTATATCTTAAACAACAGCGCTCTGAACGTTTCCAATGTGGAGATCGGAGACTGATGCCAAGGGATCCGGGACTTTTATAGTAAAAAGGAGGCTTCTTTCATGCAGAACCCAGTGGTCATAAAGGGAAATAAGGCCGGGATGACGGTGTACCTGGATCCGGCCCTTCCCTTTACAGAGCTTTTGGAGGCGGTAAAAAAGAAATTCAGGGAGACGGCCCGGTTCTGGGGCTCTGCCCAGATGACCCTGACCCTGGAGGGAAGGAGGCTGTCGCCGGAGGAGGAATTTTCTGTGGTCAACGCCATCACAGAAAATTCCGGGATCGAGATCCTGTGCCTCATCGACGCGGATGCGGAACGGATCCGCAGGTGCGAGAAGGCGTTAAATGAAAAGCTCATGGAGCTTTCTGCCAGCACGGGCCAGTTTTATAAAGGGAATCTGAGGAACGGGGACGTCCTGGAATCTGAGGCCAGCATCGTCGTCATCGGCGACGTGGACTGCGGGGCCAGGGTATCGGCTAAAGGAAACATCATTATCCTTGGGACCTTAAAGGGAACGGCCCAGGCAGGCCTGTCTGGAAACAGGAATGCCGTGGTGGTGGCCATGGAGATGGCGCCCTCCCAGGTAAGGATCTCGGATCTTGCGTTCCAGAAGGCAGAAAAGGGGCGGCTCCTGGGCTGGGGGCCCATGATGATTCTTATCAAAAATGGGCGGATTTGTTCGGAACCCATAAAAAAGAGCTTTTTAAGTGCACTTAATTTCATTTAGGACTGGAAAATTTTCTGTTTATCATGTAAAATAGAATAGATAAGCAGTAACTGTCCTCCAGATCCTGGACGGCTGCTGCCACAACTGAATACAGGAGGATATTCTTATGAGTGAAGTCATTGTTGTTACATCCGGTAAAGGGGGTGTAGGCAAGACGACGACCTCTGCGAATGTCGGAACTGGTCTTGCCATGCTGGGGGAGAAGGTCGTACTGATCGATACCGATATCGGCCTTAGGAACCTGGACGTGGTCATGGGACTGGAAAACCGCATCGTCTACAATCTGGTGGACGTCGTGGAGGGCAACTGTCGTATGAAGCAGGCCCTTATAAAAGACAAAAGATATCCGAACCTGTTTTTGCTTCCCTCCGCCCAGACCAGGGACAAGTCTTCCGTGTCCCCGGGCCAGATGAAAAAGCTGGTGGACGACCTGAGGGAGGAATTCGATTTTATTCTTCTGGACTGTCCGGCAGGGATCGAGCAGGGCTTTAAAAATGCCATTGCGGGAGCCGACAGGGCCTTTGTGGTCACTACGCCGGAGGTTTCTGCCATCCGTGATGCCGACCGGATCATCGGCCTTCTGGAGGCCAGCGAGATCACTAAGACCGATCTCATCGTCAACCGGATCCGCATGGATATGGTGCGGAGGGGCGATATGATGTCCATTGAGGATGTGACGGACATTCTGGGGATCCCGATCCTGGGAGCCATTCCCGACGACGCCCAGATCGTCGTTTCCACCAACCAGGGAGAGCCGATCGTAGGCATGAACCCCTTTGCGGGACAGGCCTACCTCAATATCTGCAGACGGGTGCTTGGTCAGGAGGTACCCCTGATGGATCTTGAGAAGAGCAGGGGGATCTTTTCCAGGTTCCAGGGATTTTTAAAGCGGGCCTAGGGAATGGTAAATCTGTTGGAAATCCTGACAAAGAGGAACTCCGGGACCATCGCAAAAAAGCGGCTCCAGTTTTTACTTATCTCGGACCGGGCCGGATGTACGCCGGAGATCCTTGAAATGATCAAGGACGATATGATAAAAGCCATATCAAAATACATGGAGATCGATACGGATGGGCTGGAGATCAAGATCACCCAGATGGACGGGCCCGGGACCTGCGGACGTCTTCCGGTCCTCTATGCCAGCATCCCCATCCGTGTCCTCAGCACAAAGGGGACTTTTCTTTAAATGTTTTCAGAGTACAATTTCAGAAACTATAATTTCCGGCTGCTGTTTTATGTGCTGGCCCTGAATCTTGTGGGCGTTGTGGTCATAAACAGCGCCGTAGGCGGTGACAGAAGCTATGTGAACCGCCAGCTCATCGGCATGTTCGGCGGTCTGATGTTAGCCATCGCCATCTCGCTGATGGATTACCGGAAGCTGATGAAATGCTGCGGTCTGGTGTATATCGGCTGTGTGGGAATTCTCCTGGCGGTGATCGTTGCGGGCCAGCTGGGCGGCTTTGGAGGCGGCTCCAGACGGTGGATCGACCTGCCTGTCATCGGCCGGTTCCAGCCCTCGGAGTTTGTGAAGATCGGACTGATCTTTTTCTTCTCCTGGTTCCTTCAGAAGAACCAGGAGAAGATCAACCGGCCATCGGTGCTGGTGACGGCGGCAGTGCTGGCGGCGGTGCCTCTGGCTCTGATCTTAAAGCAGCCGGACCTGTCCACCAGCATCGTGATCGTTTTCTTTATCCTCTGCCTGATCTATATGGCTGGGATCAGCTATAAGTGGATCGCGGGCGCCCTGGCTGTGGCGGTGCCCTCCCTGGCCCTGGTGGTCTGGCTGGCAGAACACAATATGATGCCCTTTCTGGAGCCTTATCAGATAAACCGGATCCTGGCCTTTATCAATCCCGGAAAATATGCGGAGCTGAACCTCCAGCAGGATAATTCCAAAATGGCCATCGGCTCTGGCCGTCTTTACGGAAAAGGGCTTTTTAACGACACAGCCATTTCAGTTAAAAATGGAAATTTTTTGTCAGAAGAGCATACAGACTTTATCTTTTCCGTCATCGGCGAAGAACTGGGCTTTATCGGCTGTATGATCGTCCTGCTGCTGTTCCTCCTGTTTGTTTTTGAGTGCCTGAGGATGGCATCCAGGGCGAGGGACATGGCCGGGAGGCTGTTTTGTACTGGTATGGCGGCCCTGGTGGGATTCCAGTCCTTTACCAATATTGCAGTTGCCACCGGCGTATTTCCCAACACAGGCCTTCCGCTGCCGTTCATCAGCTATGGTGTCAGCTCCCTGGCAAGTCTTTATATAGGAATAGGTATTTTACTCAATGTCGGCTTACAGCAAAGAAAATTGGAATTTTAGGAGGGAACCGTATGAATGTAGGATTGATCGCACATGATTCCAAGAAAAAACTGATGCAGAATTTCTGCATTGCTTACAAGGGTATTTTATGTAAGCACAACCTTTATGCCACCGGTACCACCGGTAAGCTGATCGAGGAGGTCACCAACTTAAACGTTCATAAATACCTGCCCGGACATCTGGGCGGAGAGCAGCAGATGGGAGCCCAGATCGAGAGCAACGATATGGACCTGGTGATCTTTTTACGGGATCCCTTATCGCCCAAGTCCCATGAGCCAGATGTCAATAAGGCCGTAAGGCTCTGCGATATCCACAACGTTCCTTTGGCTACCAACCTGGCCACGGCAGAGCTGCTCATTAAGGTACTGGACCGGGGAGATCTGGAATGGCGGGAAATGTACAAATGATCATAGACGGAAAGCACAGACGATCCAGAGCTGTTCTTCTTGCCGCAGCCCTTGTAATTCTGGTCACCGGCTGCGGGAAGAAGAGCGGCCTGGAGCATGCGTATTCGTATGACGACCGTGCCGTCCGCTTTACGGCAGAGGAGGGAGATGGCCGGGCTCCCGGCTTTGCCGCTGGTCTGGCCGTACCAAAAGAAGGAGACGACAGCCCCGGAGAGGGAGAGGCGGCTCTTTCGGCAGGGGCTGCCGGAGTCTTAAGCCTGGATGGAGGAACGGCCCTTTACCAGCAGGCTCTGACGGAACGGATGAATCCGGCCAGCACCACCAAGGTCATGACGGCCATCGTGGCTTTAAAATACGGGAATCTGTCGGATCTTGTGACGGTACCGGAGGAAGCCGTCATAACGGAATCCGGCTCCTCCATGGCCGGTGTGGTCCCTGGAGACCAGATGTCCCTGGAAGACCTGCTTTACGGGCTGATGATCCCCTCAGGCAACGATGCGGCCAATGCCATTGCCGTCCATGTGGGAGGTTCCATTGAGGGCTTCGTATCCATGATGAACCAGGAGGCGGCCCGTCTGGGAGCCACAGGAACCCACTTTGTCAATGCCAATGGCCTTACGGATCCGGATCATTATACCACGGCCTACGATCTGTATCTGATGTTCCATGAGGCGCTGACCTACGATACGTTTCGGACCATTATCGGTGCCCACGATCATACGGCAGTCTATACGGGCAGCGACGGAAGCCAGAAAACGGCCTCCTGGACCGTAGGGAATTATTATATGAATGGAAAGGCCGAAACGCCGGAGGGACTGGCGGTCTTTGGCGGAAAGACCGGTACTACAAAGGCGGCCGGGTACTGTCTTATTATGGGGACCAGGACAGAGGATGGGAGAGAATACGCCTCTGTGATCATGGGAGCCGACAGCCGGGCGCACCTTTATGAGGACATGACAAATATTATTTCCAAAATTGACAAATAGTCGTTGCAATTTTTAAGCAAATAGTCTATAATCATATCATAATCAAACGATTTTTTATACAAATTATATAAAATCCAAGGAGGAGATCGTTATGGTGCAGATTATCGCTGGAAAAAAAGGAAAAGGTAAAACAAAATATTTACTGGATATGGCTAACAATGCCGTAAAGGAATCCAAGGGTTCTATCGTATATTTAGATAAAAGCTCCAAGCATATGTATGAACTGAGCAACAAGATCCGCCTGATCAATGTTGCGGAGTTCCCGGTACATAGCGCTGAGGCTTTTGTTGGTTTTATCTGCGGAATCATTTCCCAGGATCATGATCTGGAGGTTATGTATCTGGACAGCTTCTTAAAACTTGCCGGTCTGGAGGGCGAAGATATTTCTGCAACCCTGGCTGAGCTTGACCAGGTAAGTACAAAATACCATGTAAACTTTGTACTTAGCATTTCTATGGACGGAGAAGAGCTTCCTGCTTCCGCAAAGGATATGGTTCTGGTGGCCTTATAAAATAACCGCTCCTTCGTAAGAATACAAATGGCATGAACAAGAAATTGTTTATGCCATTTTTTTGGCGGAATTTCCCCAGAAACTTGAACTTTCCAGTTAATCCATATATAATAGGGAAGATATGAAAAAAGCACTCTGAACGGAGGGAGCAGTTGGCAAAAAAGAAAAAGAACAAAAAGGTGATCCGGTACCGCCGGCCCTTGAATATAAATGTGGGAATGATCATCTTCGCCCTTATCTTCGCATACATGGCCTTTTATGTGTATACGTATGTGCGGAGAGAAAAGATCGAGTTTTATGAGGTGCCTGAAGGCAGCATCGTCAACGACCAGCGCCACACGGGCATTGCGTTCCGGACAGAAACCGTAAAATATACGGAGCAGGCAGGGAACATTAATTTCTATCTGCGGGAGGGAAAAAAGGCCGCAGTGGGCACCAGGGTCTATTCGGTGGATGAGACGGGAAAGCTTTCGGAGCTTCTGGCAGAAAAGACCGACGGCTCAGTGGCCTTATCCAGGGACAACCTTGCGTCCTTAAAAAAACAGCTTTCCTCCTTCAGCCAGACCTTTACGGAAAACGATTTTAAGACCGTTTACGATACCAGGTATACGCTGGATTCGGAGGTGCTGGAATACGTCAGCGTGGACGCCCTGAAAAACCTGGACAGCGTTGTGGAGGAAATGGGCGTGAATTTTGTCCAGGTAAGGGCCGACCAGTCGGGGATCGTTTCATATATGGTGGATTCCCTGGAGGGAGTGGATCCGAACCAGGTAACGGAGGAGATGTTCGACCGGTCTGGCTATACGAAGAATATCCTGAAATCCGGGAAGCTGGTGGGCGTGGGGGAACCGGCCTATAAGCTGGTCACTTCCAGCGACTGGTCCCTGGTCTTCCAGATGACCGAGGAGGACGCGGCTCTTTATAACGGGAAGACCGCGCTGACCGTGAAATTTGCTGGGAAAGATCTGAAGACCCCCGGCGCATTTTCCATGATCACCGGAGGGGACGGGAAGACCTACGGAAAGCTGGACTTTTCCAAATATATGGAGCAGTTCATTTCAGACCGTTTTGTGGATTTTGAGATCATCACCGAGGAGGTGACCGGGCTTAAGATCCCAAAGAGCGCCGTCACAGATGTGGAGTTTTATCTGATCCCTAAAGAATTCCTGGCCGGAGGCGGCAAGGGCTTTTTAAAGGAGACGTATACGGAAAACGGGGCTGGAGCCGTTCTTGTGTCCTGCGATATCTATAACGCAGACGATACGTATTACTATGTGGACGCCGGGGAGAACAGCGAATTTAAGCCTGGAGATTATCTGGTGAAGGAAAACTCCCAGGACCGGTACCAGATAGGGGCCAAGGCTGCGGTAACAGGAGTTTACAACATCAATAAGGGCTATACGGATTTCAGAAAGGTCGAGATCCTGACGTCCAGCGACGAGTACGACATTGTGGCCAGGGGCACGGATTACGGCCTTTCGGTCTATGACCATATTGTACTGGACGCCAGGGCCGTAAGAGCCAACGGCGTCGTCATTTATCAGTAACCGGAGGAGAATCATGTCAGTAGCAGAAAATTTAAAAACCATAAGAGAACGTGTGGACGCTGCCTGTGAACGGGCGGGAAGAAGGCCGGAGGAGGTCGCTCTGATCGCGGTCAGCAAGACAAAGCCCCTGTCCATGCTCCAGGAGGCCTACGAGGCCGGAGCCAGGGATTTTGGGGAAAATAAAGTACAGGAGATCCTGGAAAAATATCCGGAGATGCCGGAGGACGCCAGATTCCATATGATCGGCCATTTGCAGACCAACAAGGTGAAGCAGGTGGTGGGAAAGGCAGTTCTGATCCATTCCGTGGACAGCCTGCATCTGGCAGAAAAGATCGAGCAGGAGGCGGCAAAGAGAGATCTGACCGCAGACATCCTTCTGGAGGTCAATGTGGCCAGGGAGGAGAGTAAGTTTGGCCTGATGCTGGAGGAGGTGATCCCCCTTCTGGAAGAGGTAAAAAACCTCCCTCACGTCCGGGTAAGGGGACTTATGACCATCGCTCCCAATGTCGAAAATCCAGAAGAAAATCGAAAACATTTTAAGAAATTATATCAATTATATGTTGACATCAAAAGTAAAAACATTGATAATGGTACCATGAGTGTGCTTTCTATGGGCATGACCGGTGATTTTGAGGTCGCTGTGGAAGAAGGAGCCACCATGATAAGAGTAGGGACCGGTATTTTTGGTTCCAGACAGATTGGAGAGAAGAAAGAATGAGTTTCCTGAACAAACTGATGGATTCTATGCGGTTAAGCGAAGACAGTGATGACGATTACTTCTTAGATGACGACTATGAGGATGACGATAAACCTGCGAAAAAGGGATTGTTCAAGAAGGACAGCTACGAGGACGATTATGACGAGCCGGAGGTACAGAAACCCAGGTTCCTGCCAAGAGCCACATCCAATAACAAGGTGGTTCCCATGCGCAGGGGGATGGAGGTTTCCCTGATCAAGCCAACATCCCTGGAGGATGCCAGAGAGATCTGTGATTATCTTCTGGCCGGAAAGGCTGTGGTCCTCAATATGGAGGGGATCCACACGGAGACAGCCCAGAGGATCATCGACTTTACCTCTGGAGCCACCTATTCCATGGACGGAAATCTTCAGAAGATATCCAACTACATATTTATCGCAACCCCGCAGTCTGTTGAGCTTTCCGGAGACTTCCAGGATCTGCTTTCCGGCGGAAACATCGACGTGTCCGGTCTCAATATCCACTTATAGGATGACCATGGAAAAAGAAGAACAGCTTTTCAGAAAAAGAGTCCTGGAGCTGGCGGAGCTGTGTTTTCACAGGGACATGCCCTCCAATACGGATTTCCTGAATTTAAATGAGCAGACAATTTTCCAGAGCATTTCTGGCACGCTGCCGCCGGTGAGATACGTTCTCGCCGGCGGCTTCCCAGGGGCAGAAAGGAAGGTTGTCTGTTTTCTTCCATCCTACAAGGAGGAGCTGGAGGACCCGCCCTTTGAATGCCTGCGGATCTCGGCCCGGAATAAAAAGTTTTCCGGGGAGCTGACCCACCGGGATTTCCTGGGGGCCCTGATGAACCTGGGAATCGAGAGGGCTATGATCGGGGATATCGTGATAAAGGACCTGGACGGATATGTGATGGTCCTGAAAAAGATCAGCCGCTACGTGCTGGAGAATCTGGATACGGTGGGCCGCACAGCTGTGGAGGCTGCGGTCTGGGAGGGGGCAGAAGAGCTCCTGGAGCCGGAATATGAAGAGGTGGCGGGAACGGTGAGCTCCGTGCGCCTGGATGCCATTGTGGCCCTCTGCGGCCGCGTATCCAGAACGAAGGCTGCCGGTCTGATCGCCGGAGAGAAGGTTTTTATCAACGGCCAGGCTGTTCTTTCTCCCTCCCGTCAGATGGAGCCCGGAGAGATCCTGTCCATCCGCGGTGTGGGAAAATTCCTCTTTTCAAGGAACGGAGGACAGACGAAAAAGGGGCGGATCTCCGTCACGTTCTTAAAATACCGATGAAGACAGAAGGAGGAACTATCATGGCGGTTTTAGAAATGGAAGAGGGAAGGATGCAGGTATGCCGGGATGGAGCTCCCATCTACGACATCGTCCTGGAGGACAGCTTTGACCGTCTCCCGGAGGAAATGGAAAGGCTGGGAAGCCAGGGGAGAAAGCTCTGTATCGTTACAGACTCCAACGTGGCTCCCCTGTATCTGGAGGCGGTGGAAAAGCTCCTTTCCGGATGCTTCAGCCAGGTGACGTCCTACGTTTTTCCCGCAGGCGAGGAGCATAAAAACCTGGATACGGTGAAGCGCGTTTACGAACACCTGATCCAGAACCGGTTTGATCGGAAGGACTGGCTGGCGGCCCTTGGAGGCGGCATCACAGGCGACCTGTGCGGGTTCACTGCGGCCACCTATTTAAGAGGCGTGGACTTTATCCAGATCCCCACCACCCTGCTTTCCCAGGTGGATTCCAGCATCGGCGGAAAGACAGGCGTGGATTTTGACTGCTATAAAAACATGGTGGGTGCTTTCCATATGCCGAAGCTGGTGTATGCCAATGTGTCGGCTTTAAAGACCCTGCCTCCGGAGCAGTTTTCCGCCGGTATGGGCGAGGTCATCAAGCATGGGCTGATCCGGGACCAGGAGTATTATGAGTGGATCCTGGAAAATAAGGAGGCAGTCCGGAACCGGGAGCTTTCTGTATGCCGGAGGCTGATCTGCGGGAGCAACCGGATCAAGCGGCAGGTGGTGGAGGCCGATCCCACCGAGCAGAACGAGCGGGCCGTTTTAAATTTCGGCCATACTTTGGGCCATGCAGTGGAAAAATTAAAGGATTTTTCCATGCTCCATGGCCACTGTGTTGCCCTGGGAGCCCTGGCGGCCCTGGATATCTGTGTGAAGCGGGGAATGGTGCCGGAGGCAGAGGCTGACCGGTACAGGGAGACCATGGAATACTTTGATATGCCTGTATCCGTAGGCGGCCTTACAAAAGAGGCTGTGGTGGCGGCTACAAAGAATGATAAGAAAATGGAGGCCGGGGTCATCAAGTTCATCCTTCTGGACCGCCTGGGCCACGCCTATGTGGACCGGACTGTGACCGACGAGGAAATGAAGGACGCTCTGGACGCTGTTATGGAGCGCCCGGGAGAAAAATAATCCTGCCCCGGGATTTCAGATAAGGAGAATGACATGAACAGCTTGTGGAAACGGTACGGGCTTTTCGGTCTCCTGACGGCCCTGGCGGTGGGGCTGGACCAGTGGACGAAACGGCTGGCTGTGGAGAATTTAATGGGGAACGGCCCCTTTGTGATCTGGGATGGGGTATTTGAGCTTTTGTATTCGGAAAACCGGGGGGCAGCCTTCGGGATCCTTCAGGGAAAGCACGCCTTCTTTTTCCTGGTGGCTGCGGCGGTGATCGTTGTGGTCCTTCTGTTCCTTTACCGGATGCCATGGAGCCGGCGGTATATGCCGCTGTATTTTTCCATGGTGCTCCTGACCTCCGGGGCCGTGGGAAATATGATCGACCGGGCCGTCCAGGGATATGTGGTGGACTTCCTCTATTTCAGTCTCATTGATTTCCCGATCTTTAACGTGGCAGACTGCTACGTGGTGACTGCGGCCGTCCTTCTGGTCCTTCTGACTGGCTTTTACTATAAGGAAGGGGAGCTGGACTTCTTTTCCGGGAAGGAGAAGGCCAGGTGAAGAAAGAGATCTTTGTGACGGAGGAGGCCTCCGGCGACCGGGTCGATAAATTTTTGTCGGAGCAGTGTGAGGAATATTCCCGTTCCTTTCTCCAGAAGCTCATGAAATCCGGCGGCGTTTTTGCAGACGGCCGTCCGGTAAAGGCCAGTTACAGGGTGTCGGAAGGCGACCGGCTGACCTTTGAGGTGCCGGAGGCGGTGGAGCCGGAGATCCTGGCTGAAAACATCCCCCTGGATATCCTTTATGAGGACCGCGACGTGATCCTGGTGAATAAGCCCAAGGGCATGGTGGTCCATCCGGCGGCCGGTCATTATACGGGCACGCTTGTAAACGCTTTGATGTACCACTGCCGGGAGGATCTGTCCGGGATCAACGGCGTCCTGCGTCCTGGGATCGTCCACCGCATTGACATGGATACCACTGGTGTCCTCATCGCCTGCAAAAACGACCAGGCCCACAATTCCATTGCCGCCCAGCTGAAGGAGCATTCCATAACCAGACGGTACCAGGCCATTGTCCATGGAGTGGTGAAGGAGGACGAGGGTGTCGTAGACGCCCCCATTGGCCGCCATCCCCAGGACAGGAAAAAAATGTGCATCAACCACCAGAACGGCAAGTCTGCGGTGACCCATTACCGGGTGCTGAAGCGCTTTTCGGGCTTTACCCATATTGAGTGCCGTTTGGAAACGGGCCGTACCCATCAGATCCGTGTCCATATGGCGAGCCTGGGACACCCTCTGCTGGGAGACCAGGTCTATGGACCGGCCAGGTGCCCGTATAAGCTCCAGGGCCAGACCCTTCATGCCGGGATCCTGGGCTTCATCCATCCCACGACAGGAGCGTATATGGAATTTACGGCCCCGCTTCCGGAATATTTTAAACACCTTCTGGAGGTCCTTCCGGGAGCGTAAGTAAAGACAGGGCACAGCAGGAACCGGCTGTTTTTCGGACAAGGAGCGGACGGCTCCATGGAGGATGCCTGCCTGGAAATGCGGGAAACAAATACTTGACAAATCCCCAGCAAGTGCTATACTAGTGCATAAGTTCAAACAGCAACACGAAGACAGGAAGAGTAAGCTTTAGGAAATGTCCAGAGAGGAGCGCCCTGTGCTGAAAGCGTTTTACAGGACCTTTGGCTGAAGACCGCCCTGGAGTGTCCCTTAATCGGGAACGGTGATTCCGTTATCATCAGAAATAAGAGGTATGGGCCTTATATACGGCTCGTGCTAGCAGGGTGGAACCGCGGGTAAACTCGTCCCTTGCCATAGACAGAACGTCTGTGGCAGGGGATTTTTTATGTTATAAGCAAGTACACCCTATGACATAAAAAGCGGGTGCCTGTTTTCCATATATTGAAAAGGAGAGATACAATGAAAGTTACACTGAAGGACGGCTCTGTAAAAGAGTACGCACAGCCCATGGCTGTCATTGACATTGCAAAAGATATCAGCGAAGGCCTGGCAAGAATGGCCTGTGTGGCAGAGATCAACGGGGAAGAGGCAGATCTGAGGACTGTGGTGGATTCTGACTGCCAGTTAAATATCCTGACTGCCAAGGACGCCGAGGGCCTGGCAGCCCTTCGCCATACAGCCAGCCACGTGATGGCCCAGGCCATTAAGCGTTTATGGCCCGATACGAAGCTGGCCATCGGTCCGTCCATTGCCGACGGCTTCTATTATGATGTGGATCCGGTGAATCCCATTACTGCCGATGACTTGGAAAAAATCGAGGCTGAAATGAAGAAGATCATCAAGGAGGCCCTGCCGCTGGAGCGCTTCGAGCTCCCCAGAGCCGAGGCCATCGCCCTTATGAAGGAGAAGGACGAGCCCTATAAGGTGGAACTGATCGAGGACCTTCCCGAGGATTCCGTTATCAGCTTCTATAAGCAGGGCGAATTTACAGACCTGTGCGCCGGCCCCCATCTGATGACCACAAAGGAGATCGGCAAGGCGTTCAAGCTCATGAACATTGCAGGCGCTTACTGGCGCGGCAGTGAAAAAAATAAGATGCTCACAAGGATCTATGCCACTGCCTTTCAGAAAAAAGAGGATCTGGAGGCCTATGTGACCATGATGGAGGAGGCCAAAAAGCGTGACCACAGAAAGCTGGGCCGCGAGCTGGGCCTGTTCATGATGCATGAGGCTGGTCCGGGCTTCCCGTTCTTCCTTCCCAAGGGAATGATCTTAAAGAACACACTGCTGGATTACTGGCGTGAGATCCATAAGAAGGCCGGTTATGTGGAAATCTCCTCCCCGATCATCATGAACCGGAAGCTCTGGGAGAATTCCGGTCACTGGGATCATTACAAGGACAACATGTATACGACGGTCATCGATGACGAGGATTATGCCGTAAAGCCCATGAACTGTCCGGGCGGTATTCTTGTATATGCGTCTGAGCCCCGTTCCTACCGGGATCTTCCCATCCGTATGGGAGAGATCGGTCTGGTACACCGCCACGAAAAATCCGGCCAGCTCCATGGCCTCATGCGTGTGCGCTGCTTCAACCAGGACGATGCCCATATTTTCATGATGCCGGAGCAGATCCGCGATGAGATCAAGGGCGTGGCCCAGCTCATCGACAGCGTATACAAGCTGTTCGGCTTTGAGTATCATGTGGAGCTGTCCACAAGACCGGAGGACTCCATGGGAAGCGACGAGGACTGGGAGATGGCTACAAGTGCGCTCCAGGGCGCCCTGGATGATCTGGGCCTGAACTATGTGGTCAACGAGGGTGACGGCGCCTTCTATGGTCCCAAGATCGACTTCCATCTGGTTGACTGCATCGGAAGGACCTGGCAGTGCGGAACCATCCAGCTGGATTTCCAGATGCCCCAGAGATTTAACCTGGAGTACATCGGCGCGGATGGAGAGAAGCACAGACCCATCATGATCCACCGCGTGGCCTTTGGCTCTGTGGAGCGTTTCATCGGCATCCTCATCGAGCACTTTGCCGGTGCATTCCCCACCTGGCTGGCTCCGGTACAGGTAAAGGTGCTTCCCATCTCTGAGAAGTATGAGGAATACGCAAAGTCCGTAAAGGCCCAGCTGGATGAGGCCGGGATCCGCGCAGAGATCGATCTCCGCTCTGAGAAGATCGGCTACAAGATCCGCGAGGCCCAGACCCAGAAGATCCCCTATATGCTGGTCGTAGGACAGAAGGAGGAGGCCGACGGTACGGTTTCCGTAAGAAGCCGCTTCAAGGGCGACGAGGGCTCCAGAGAGCTTTCTGGTTTTATCTCTGATGTGAAAGAGGAGATCGCCGGAAGAGTGAACCGGCCGGTGGAAGTGGAGAAGAAAGAAGTAAAATAGAAACGTAGTTGAATGATTTTTATTCCGCTTTGGCCATAGAAAGAGTCTGCGAAAAAACAAATCGTGTTTTTTCGCAGACTCTTTTATAGATTGTCAATTTTGCAGCATTCTAAAATGAATTCTCCAAGTTCTGTAATAGTGCATCCCTGTTTGGTCTTCATAACTTGAATATAAGATTTACTAGAAAGTTCCGCTAAAGTTGTCCGTACTTGATGCGGGGTAAGTGAAACTCCTTGCTCCCCTAGCAGAATAAGAATTTTATTTCTTCCTACATGGGGATGTTTTTTTACAATATCTAAGATTGCTTTATCCGAACGTGATAGTTCCGCTTTTTTGTATGGCCTACAATCAATATAAGAAGGTAGCTGGGCAAGGGTCAGTTTTTTTCCATTAAAAACATGATGGAAATATAGACATAAATTAACCAGTTCTTTCATGTTTCCTGGATAATCGTAATCAATGAGAAATTCCAGTAACTGATTAGTAAATATAGATTCTACCCCTTGAAAATTTCCAGGGGTTAATTCGTTTAAAATATATTCATAAAATATAGGAATCATTTCTTTCAACTCCCTAATAGGATTAAGTTTTAAAGACAGGGTGTTAAGCTGAAAGAATAACTCGTTCAAAAAAAGGCCGGAGGAGATTTGTTCTTTAATATCACCGCTGTAAGAGCAGATAAAACGTACTGGATGGTAGTCTTTGGAAGTAAAATCAGTGTTAATTTTTCCAAGGACAGAACTTAAAAAAAACTGAAATTCCATAGAAGCTCGTTCCAAATGATCTATAAATAGGGTAGCAGGATTGCCGTCGCTTATTAGAGCTTCTAAATCAGAATATGAGTTTATGGGAGATGATATAGGATGACCAGCATCCAGTGTAAGAAAAGGTATATCATCACTGACCGAGTTTGCATGAACGTATTGCGCTAAATGTTTTTGAAATAATCCATCTTCCCCCAGCAGCAGAACAGGAAATGAGGATTCTGAAAATGAAGATAGAGTGCGAAAAATATAAGAAATACGGCGGTTTTGGAATATACGATGGCTTAGACTGCTGCCAGGGTCTAAGACTGTATATTTTTTGCTCTTTTTTATATTCCATAATGGGGCAGTAACTGGGTAGCGTGAGGAGAGGCCATCCAAAAGGAAAAGGTATCTAAGACTCCGATTAGATATCTCAAAGGAATCAGCTAGAAATAAAGAAAACTTGTCCCCATTTTCATTTGAAAGAGAAGCTGGTGTTCCAGAAAGAAGTTCGTTAAAAGTAATAAAATTACCTTGCTCTCTTAAAAGGTCAGTTAATATATGTTTTTTAACATGCCCACGGTCCGATTGTAAAGAGGAACAGAAGGTATGGTTGGCCATTTCAATAGAGCCGCAGGCATCAACAACGCAGATTCCAAGGTTCATTGTATCTAAAATCTTATCGCGAACGGTAAAATAACGCATAGATTCCTCAGATCGCAAATCAATATGTCTCATAAAATTGCTGATATATCCAGCATAGTTATTAGTTACATAATTCAAAAGTATTTCGGGAAGATGAAAATAATTGATAATAAAGCACAAAGTAGCAATATCTACATTGCGGTTGCCTATATCAATTACATTTCTAATTGTGGAAGGAACAAATCTGGACTCTCCGGGTGTGATGGCATGATGGAAAGATGAATCCGGTAAGGGTCCTCCTGGATAGTAAATGGTATAGATATATTGCGTGAAACCAAGATCTTGTAACGATTTTAAAACTGCTTCACAATTCTTTTTCCTATCACTTACAATACACACTTTAGAGAGGGAGGGAATTTCTAAAATTTTATGAATATGTGTATAGTTTAGTTCTCGTACGCATTGCTTTGAGCATATGCCTTTTTCTTTTATAATTTCATTGACTCTGGATTCGCAGAGAGCAGAGGAAAAAAGCACAAGCTGGTATTTTGTAATCACTTCCGGGTTTAACTGATCAATTTGAATGCTGTCAAAATCCAGATGAGATGAAAAAATAGCGGATAAATATGGAAGAATTCCAAGCTTGGCTGAAGAGTCAATATATAATAAAAGAACTTGAGGTTTCATTTCGAATCTTTCCTTTCTGTAATTAGGTGATTTTTAATTATAATAATACTTTATTGGGATAATTTCAACCAAAAACTGTAAAATAATTCGAAATAACGATTTAATAGAGAAAATAAATTTTAAATTACTTGAAAATAATGTATTATTATGATAATAGTATCGTATAAAGTCGAATATCAATTATTAGAAAAGGAGGATCTTATGAAAGCTATAACAAATGGAACAATTATGACGATTACAAAAGGTATAATACCGAATGGAACTGTACTGATTAATGATAAGAAAATAGTGGCGGTAGGAGAAAATGTTCCTGTGCCGGAAGGCTGCGAGATTATTGATGCGCATCATGGGATTATAACTCCAGGATTTATTGACTGTCATACACATATTTCTACATTCGGAGAATTAAAAACAATGCCTGGTCTCCAGGTAGACGGAAACGAGGGATCAGATCCAATTACACCTCATGTTCGTGCGCTGGATGCCATATATCCAGAAGATCCTGCGATAGCTAAAGCCAGGGCCGCAGGTTTTACTACGGTCTATACAGGACCGGGTTCTGCCAATGTGATTGGAGGAACAGGTATCGCCATGAAGCTTAGGGGGCATACGGCTGAAGAGATGGTGATTCCAGGTACGGAAGCGATGAAATTTGCGCTGGGTGAAAATCCCAAAAGATTCTATGGATTGGAAAGAAAAACTGCCCCGTGGACACGCATGGGAACAGCGGCAATTTTACGGGAAGCATTATACAACGCAAAAAATTATGCAGATAAATTGGACGAGGCGAAAAATGATCCAGCTAAATCGCCAGATCGGGATTTTAAATTAGATGCATTGGTTCCGGTAGTTCGAGGAAAACAGCGGGTTCGAATTCACTGCCACCGGGCAGATGATATTGCAACAGCCGTCCGCATTGGAAAAGAATACGGTTTAGACTTTACATTGGAGCATGCGACAGAGGGCTACCTTGTTAAGGATTTAATTGCAGAAAATCACTTGTACTGTGTGGTTGGTCCATTACTCTTAGATCCATTAAAACAGGAGGTGTGGGGGTTAAAGCTGGAGACTGCTGGAATATTAACAGATGCAGGGATTAAGGTATGCTTGACAGCTGATACTTCAGGAGGTACTGCGTGGCTTCCGGTAGAAGCTGGGTTATTAACTCGACGTGGTCTTTCAGAAGAGGATGCCTTGAGAGGTTTAACCATATATCCTGCAGAGGTTTTGAGGTTAGATCATCGGATTGGATCAATAGAGCCAGGAAAAGATGCAGATATTGCAATTTTTGATGGCAACCCATTAAGCAGTCTCTCTCTTTGCCAGATGACAATGATTGAGGGAGAGATCGTATTTCGGAGGGAGAGAGATGTATGATTGCAATAAAGGCACGTACCATAAATACAATCACAAGAGGGATTCTTGAAAATGGTTCGATTTTAATCGAAAATGGAAAAATTATCGATGTAGGAGAAAATCTGGATGTTTCCCAGGCGGCGGAGATAATTGAATTGGATAATGGATATGTGATGCCTGGATTAATTGATTGTCATACTCATTTGTCAGTTCACCAGCATCTAGTGACAAATCCAGGAAGTCTTTTGGATGTAAATGAAGGATCGGATCCGATTACACCGCAAATTCATGCAATTGATGCATTTAATCCTTAGGATCCGGCAATCCCGTTAGTTAGGAGTGCGGGATTCACCACAATTTATACTGGTCCAGGATCAGCCAACTGTATTGGTGGACAAGGTTTCGCACTAAAGCTTAGAGGAACCACGGTAGATGAGATGTGTATACCGGGAACTGAAATGATGAAATTTGCCTTAGGGGAAAATCCAAAACGCTTTTACGGTGGAAGAAAATTAGAACCATGGACACGGATGGGTACTGCAGCTCTAATCAGAAAAACCTTATATGATGCAAAAACATATTCAAAAAAGCTTTTGGAGGGGGAAATAGATCCAGAAAAAGCTCCAGCCCCTAACTTTAAAATGGAAGCTCTCGTAAAAGTAGTGAGAGGAGAGCAGCGGGTTAGAATTCATTGCCATAGAGCGGATGATATTATGACTGCTATCCGAATTTCAGAGGAGTTTGGCTTAGATTATGTTTTGGAGCACTGTACAGAAGGCTACATGATAAAAGATGTGCTGGCATCGAAGAAATGTAAATGTGTCGTAGGGCCATTAAGATTATCGCCTTTAAAACAGGAAGTATGGGGAATCCGTATGGATACTCCGGGTATTCTTTCCAACGCGGGAGTACATGTCAGTTTAACTGCAGATACAGCTGGAAAGACTGCGTGGCTACCTATGGAAGTTGGATTATGCATGACCAGAGGCTTAAAAGAAGAGGAGGCATTGAGGGGGATTACAATTTATCCAGCACAGGTTTTAGGATTAGAAGAACGTATTGGTTCCATAGAACCGGGAAAGGACGCGGATATTGCAATTTTTGATGGACATCCATTAGATAACTTAACGCTTTGCCGTATGACTATGATCGATGGAAAGGTTTATCATAATACAATTTAAGTAAGGAGGATAAGTTAGTATGAAAAAAAGGTTTATTTCAGTTATTCTTTCTGCGATGATGATTATGACAGCATGTGCTCCAAAAGAAGAAACGACTTCTACAGTCGCCTCGAAACAGTCAGAAAAAAATGAAGATATACAAGCGACAGAAGCGGCTGAAGAAACGAGCTCATCTACTGGAAAGACTATTACTATTGGAACTCCATACACAATTGATACATTTCTTCCCTGGGATTTCACTTCTGATGGAGACAGGTATGTGATCAGCAACGTTTATGAGTGTTTGTTTGAATATGATGCCAATACATGTATTCCTGTTCTGGCAGAAAGCTATACGAACCCAGATGACTGTACATGGGATGTAAAGATTCGAGAAAATGCATACTGGCATACAGGAAATAAGTTGTTCGGAGATGAAAAAGTACAGATTAAAGCAGAAGATGTTAAGTGGGTCATGGATTGGACTATGGATCCGGCTAATGGATCCAAGCAACAGACAAATTTAAGCAGTGTGGTTTCATCAGTGGAGGTTCTGGATGATTTTACTTTGCGTTTTACTACACCGGAGCCCAAAGCCCTGTTTTTGTTTACACTTTCCCGTGTAATGATTTTCCCGAAAAAAGCAATTGATGAAGGATTTGATCTGAATGCCTGGCCAGTGGGCTCTGGTGCATTTAAATACGTATCGTATCAGACGGATGATCAAGTGGTTTTGGAAAAAAACTCTGATTATTACATTACTCCTAATGTGGATGAAGTGATTTTTAAAATTATACCGGATAAATCTGTTTCGGCGATTGCTCTTCAGAATGGAGAAATTGACATTACAGCTCAAGTGTTATCTACAGATATTGATGCCATCGCTGCACAGGAAGATCTTGAGTTGGTGCCAAATACACTCGGATGGTATCGGTATGCGGGATTTAATTGTAAAGATCCTCTTTTCACAGATCCAGAAATAAGAAAGGCTCTGACTATGGCTGTGGATTTAGATGCGGCTGTGGATGCTATTTTCAAAAATAGTGCAGGGGTGAAACTGGCAGTGCGTGCATACGGACCAATTCCTCTTGAACTTCCGGGTGCAGATGAGACACTATGGAAAGAAAATGCCGTTGCCTATGACCCGGAGGGTGCTAAAAAGATATTAGAAAGTAAAGGATGGAAGACGGGTGCTGATGGGATTTATGAAAAAGACGGGAAGAAATTCTCTTTTACGATTAAGACTCCCAATAATGATAATAACCGGGTAAAGTTAGGAACGATCATTTCTACTCAGTTAAAACAGATAGGAATTGATTGTGTTGCTCAGCCTACAGAATGGGCTACCATGTTGACAGATATTAAGGCAGGAGAAACCCAGATGTTCGTTATGGGAGGAGGAAGTTCCTTAAATGGGATGGAAATGCTATTCCATACAACTTTAAGCCAGAGTAACTCGCACAGAGTTTTTTATGATAACCCTGAATGTGACGCGCTGATCGAAAAGGCGGCTGTAACCATTGATCCAGAAGAGCGCGGTAAGGTTTTAGCAGATGCGTCAAGTATGATAGTAAAGGATGCAGTGCATATGTTTGGATATTTTGAGTATGTACAGATTGGAATGAACAAAAAGGTGACAGATTTTGAAAAGGCACCGACTTTATGGTACTCTCTCTGTAATGGATATAGAAATGTAGGCATATCTGAGTAGAGAAGTGAGAGAAAGGCGGGGGCTGCTTTTAGCAGTACCCGCCATATTTTAAATACCAGGAGAGGAGGAAATGTATGTGGAGTTATATCTTTAAGCGCATCCTGGTGGCGATTCCAACGCTTTTGATTATTTCTTTTATGATTTTCAGCCTTTTATATATTACACCAGGTGATCCGGTTCTTCTTATGCTGGGATCAGGAGACACACAAAGTGTATCGCAGGAACAATATGATGCTGTAAGGGCAGAGCTCGGGCTGGATAAGCCATTTTTTGAAAGGTATATGGATTTTATAACTGGAGCAGTAACGGGGGATTTGGGAACATCATACATCACAGGTGAAGATGTTTTTGATACTGTAATGATGCGAATGCCTGCTACGCTTATCCTAACTGTTGCTTCGGTTCTCGTGGGCCTTTTAGTAGCGGTGCCGCTTGGAATTTTAGCGGCTGTCAAACATAATAGTATATGGGATTCTATTGCGACATTTTTAGCGACCATTGGGGTTTCGCTTCCTAAATTCTGGTTTGGATTGGTCCTTATCATTTATTTGTCGCTGCGTTTGAAAATTTTTCCGAGCCAGGGTATTGCATATATAGACAGGGATGGATTGGGGGCTTTTCTATCTCACCTCTTCCTCCCTGCGGTTTCTTTAGGACTTGGATTGGCGGCTACACAGACACGAATGATTCGTTCCAGTATGCTTGAAGTACTAAATCAGGATTACATAAGATTTGCAAAAAGCAAAGGATTTAAAGATAAAATAGTTATCATTCGTCATGCATTTAAGAATGCTATGATTCCAGTGGTTACAGTACTGGGAAGTGAAATTGGTGCTCTTTTGGGAGGAGCGGTGGTTACAGAAACAATCTTTTCTTGGCCCGGAGTTGGCAGGCTGGCTATGAACTCCATTGCAAGAAGGGATTATCCAATGATTCAGGGAAATACTCTGATTCTATGTGCGATATTTCTTTTAATTAACTTGTTTGTGGATATTATTTATGCGTGGCTTAATCCTAGAATCCGTTTAAACTGATAGGAGGGATAGAATTGAAAAAAGAAATAATTAATGATGATTTTTCAATGGTTCCTGCTAAATCATATTGGTCTGATGTTGGAAGGCGGTTTTTAAAAAATAGAATTGCCCTTCTTGGAGCTTTGATTCTTGGAATCATTGTATTTATGTGTGCAGCAGCCCCGTTGTTCACTCAATATGATCCTGTTAAGGATATGGTTTTGGGAGATATGTTGCTTCCTCCTGGCACTCCAGGACATATATTGGGAACGGATGACTATGGAAGAGATATTTTTTCCAGACTTCTTTATGGGGGAAGAACCTCTGTTTTAACTGGTCTGTCTGTTGCTATTGTATCTGCGGCAGTTGGTGTTACGTTGGGATGCATCAGTGGCTATTTTGGCGGTATTATAGATAATCTGATAATGAGATTTACTGATATTATGATGTCATTCCCTTTTTTGATTATTGCAATTGCAATTATGGCGGCGCTGGGATCCAGCCAGAAAAATATAGTGATCGCTTTGGCGATTGTCAGTTGGCCGCGTTTCGCAAGATTAACCCGTGGACAGGTTTTGAGTATCAAAACGCAAGAGTATGTTGAATCTGCAAATACAGCTGGTTACAGTGACATGAGAATAATGTTTAACCATATTTTGCCTAACTGTATGGGACCAATCATTGTTCAATTGACGTTGGCGGTCGGAAGTGCGATACTTTCGGCGGCAAGCCTGAATTTCCTGGGACTGGGAGTTGACGCGTCTTTGCCTGATTGGGGAGTAATGCTAAATCAAGGTCGTAACTATCTTCAGACAGCTTCGTATTTAACAACGATTCCTGGCATTGCGATTTCTCTTACTGTATTAGCGGTAAACTGGATCGGCGATGGACTAAGGGATGCTTTTGACCCACGGTTGCGAGTATAGGGAGGGGTTGCCATGGCGAAAGAAAATATAATTGAAGTTCAGAATCTGAAGACATACTTTCACACACCTGAGGGTATTGTAAAGTCTGTGGATGGGGTATCATTTTCGATAGAAAAAGGAAAAACTATGGCACTGGTCGGAGAATCTGGCTGCGGAAAAACACAGACCTCTCTTTCTTTGATTCGCTTGCTTGCTCCGACCGCAAAAGTATCTGCAGATAAAATTGAAATCAATGGAAAGGAAACGAAGGATTATACAAAAGATCAGGCGCGTGGAATCCGGGGGAAGGATATTTCGATGATTTTCCAGGAACCCATGACCTCGTTAAACCCAGTATATCGTGTGAAAAGACAGTTGGAGGAAATGATCCGCTTGCATCAGCCAGAACTTAGCAAACAGGACACTTACCAAAGGGCATTAAATATTTTGACGCGGGTAGGGATTCCGGAGCCGCAAGAGAGAATCCGGGTATTTCCGCATCAGTTATCAGGCGGATTAAGGCAGCGGGTCATGATTGCAATTGCCTTGGCTAGTAATCCAAGACTTTTAATTGCAGATGAACCGACGACGGCATTGGATGTGACTATTCAGGCACAGATTATAGAACTCCTAAAAGAGATTCAGAAAGAAATGGAGATGTCCATCCTGTTAATTACTCATGATTTTGGGGTTGTATCTCAGATGGCAGACACAGTATCAGTTATGTATGCAGGTAAAATAGTAGAACAGGGATCTATGAAAGATATTTTTGAGGATCCCTGGCATCCATACACAAGGCTGCTGATTATGTCAATTCCTGGAATTAAGGTAAAAAGAGGAGGACGTCTTGAGACTATTGAAGGCGCTGTTCCTAATCCTATGAATTTCCCTCCAGGATGTCGATTTTATCCAAGATGCCCTTATGCGGAAGAAAGGTGTATGCGGGAGGAACCTGTACCAGAAGTGATAGGAGGAAGAATGGTACGTTGTTTAAAGAGGGGGGTGCATGATGGACGGTAATCTGTTGGAAATTAAAGACCTGGAAGTTCAGTTTCCCATTAAAAAAGGCATTCTTCAAAGAACAGTTGGCCACATTCACGCAGTGGATAAGATATCTTTCAATATAAAAGAGTGTGAGACTTTGGGGTTGGTAGGTGAATCTGGCTGCGGAAAGACAACTACGGGGCGTGCGATTTTGCGGCTTAATGATCCCTCGGCAGGCTCAGTTTATTATAAAAATGAAGATTTGCTGAAGATTGGACGCTCTGATTTTCGAGATATGAGAAAAAATCTCCAAATTATTTTTCAGGATCCGTATTCATCCTTAAACCCAAGACAAACAGTAAAAGGATTATTAAACGAAGTATTAACGGTTAAGTGTGGGTATTCTAAAGCAGAGGCAGCAGAAAGGATCAATGAGTTATTGATACAAGTGGGGTTGAGTCCGGTTTACGCTAACCGGTATCCACATGAATTCTCTGGGGGACAGAGGCAGAGAATAGCTATTGCCAGAGCTTTGGCCTTGATGCCGGAATTTATTGTGTGTGATGAGGCTGTTTCAGCACTGGATGTGTCTATTCAGTCGCAGATTATTAACCTTTTAATGGATTTAAAGGATACTTACAAGGTAACATACCTTTTTATTTCTCATGCTCTTAACGTGGTACAACATATCAGTGACCGTGTTGCGGTTATGTATCTTGGAAAAATTGTGGAACTGGCAGAAACAGAAGAGCTATTTTCTCATGCGGCTCATCCTTATACGCAGGCATTGCTTTCGGCAGTACCTATATTATCTGGACATGAAAAACGTGAAAGAATTATTTTAAAGGGTGAGGTTCCTGGAGCAGCTCATATCCCTTCGGGGTGTCGTTTCCATACAAGGTGTCCTATGGCAACAAAAGAATGTGCGGAACATGAACCTGAATTAAGGGAAGTAGCATCCGGCCATATGGCTGCTTGTCATCGTCTTTAAAAAACAGGCGAAGATTCATACAATCTTCGCCTGTAAATATATTATGCTTTAATATTGCTTCCTAACTTTTTTCTTTAATGTCCCCTAAATCTTTTTTAGAGGCGCATGTGTCCTTTTTCCCCTTCTCCCCAGAAGAGTTTCTTCCTATATAATACCGGATCCCTGCTGCTGCTGCGGCAAACACCAGGATCGCCGGGAGCCAGATGGGAAGAGTGGAGGCGACCAGGACGAACAGGTCCACGACCGCTGTTTTTACAGAGGTAAGATTCCGTTTGAAGCCATCCTGGATCCGTGCTCCAACAGACTGGGAACCTGTGGGCGTATAAACGGCCACCTCAGAGATGTGGATGGATACGGTGCTGTAATCCACCTGGTTGTCATAGAGTTTCAGCTGGGATTCCATGGATTCCAGCTGATACCGGATCTCTGACAGCCGCTCCTCCAATGCAATGACAGCCTCCAGGGTATCGGCCTTTTCCAGGAGCGCCCAGATCCGTTCCTGTTCTGTGGTCAAAGTCTTTTTCCGGCTTTCCAGGTCACTGTACTGGAGGGTCACATCGGTGGCGGTTTCCGACCGCTCAGTTACATTGGCCTGGTCCTCCACCACCTGGAGAAAGGAGTCCAGCTGATCTGCCGGGATCCGGGCAGTGATGGAGGCGTGCCGCCTGGAGGGACGGCTGTCGCGCTGGATGCTGCTGCCCGAAACATCGGACTGCTCCACATAGCCGGAAAGAGAGGCGACCTGCTCATGGATGGATCTTAAGAGGCCCTCAAAATCCTCGGTCTCAGCCCAGAGGTCCACGTTCCGGATCAGCTTTCGACCGGCCGTTTGTGGGGAGGAGAGAGAAGCCGGACTTGTAAGGCTGTCTCCGCCTTCTGTTACAGTTTCACCTTGCGTGTCTCCGGCGGCTGCCGCTGTTTCCATGACCGTTTCCGCCTCGTTTTTTCCGCCGGCCGCACTGGCTCCGCAGGCTGTAAGGCCCAGGCATAAGGCGATGACCATGGGAAGAAGCACAGATGCGGAAAATCTCGATGATCGTTTCTTTTTCATAAAACCATTCCCTTCAAAAATACATCGTCCATTTTGTTGATTTCAGATTATCATATAAAGAGAGAAGATTCAATGTATGTAAGAAAAAATTCAGAAAAATGTCATCTAAAATGGCTTTTCAATATCATATTCGTTGATCTTGTTGAAAATCTGGCGGGTACTCAGGGAAAGCTCCCGGGAAGCAGCGGAAATATTCCAGTCGGTCTGGCGAAGGGCCCACTCCAGATATTCTTTTTCGCTCCGCCTTTTAAATTCTTTCCAGGTGACCAGCTGGTGGGCTGAATAGGTGGTGACGGGCGTCATGCGTTTCAGGTTATAGAGGATCGGGATTCCCTCCGTGGTGATCACATGATCCTGGGAGAGAACCACCATCCGGTCCAGAGTGTTTTTTAATTCTCTGACGTTCCCAGGATAATCATAATTCATAAGGAACTCCCACACCTTATCCTCGATCCGGTCGATGCGGATCCCGTTTTCCTCCTGGGCTTTTTTCAGCAGAAAATGGATCATTCCTTCCAGATCCTCCTTCCTTTCCCTTAAAGGCGGGATCCGGATCACAATGGTGCTGATCCGGTAGAAGAAATCCTCGCGGAATTCGCCGTTGATGACCTTGGTGGGAAGATCCCGGCTGGTGGCTGCGATCAGGCGGAAATCCAGAACCTTCTTATTATTTCCGCCCAGACGCTCGATCTCCTTGGTCTCGATGGCCCGCAGAAGCTTTACCTGGGTGGTCATGCTGACGTCGCCGATGGCATCCAGGAAGAGAGTTCCGTGGTCGGCCAGCTCGAATTTTCCCACCCGGCGGCGGATGGTGTCGGAAAAGATCCCCGGCTCCACGCCGAAAAGCTCCGGCTCCAGCAGGGATTCTGTATAGGCGTTGCAGTTGACAGCGATAAAGGGCTTGTCGGACCGCCGGCTTAAGGCGTGGATATACTGGGCGGCCACATCCTTTCCAGTTCCGGATTCCCCGATCAGGAGAACGTTGGCATTGGAGGCGGCCACCCGCTTGCAGTCCAGGAGCGTTCTTGCATAGGAGGGGGATTTTGTCTCCATATAGTATGCGGAATTAAAGGTTTTATTGTCCATGATCCGGCCTTTCTGTACAAAATATTCAATAATTGTCCAATCATGATACAATTATATATGAAATGTTTTTCAAAATCAAGAAATAAATTTCATACACAAGGAAAAAAAATTAAGAAAAAAACTTCATACCCCTTTTCTTTTGGAAAGAAATGTGGTACATTCTATATATAGGAAATATCAATACAAGGTATTCCTATGATTAATAAATAAAATGGTTGAAACAGGAAATTCCTGTATCAATAAAGGGTGAGGGAAAAATGTATCGGATTATTACAAATAACCAGATGTGTCTGGTAAAATACGGTGACCAGATACAGGTGGAATACCTGGATGGACAGAGTTATATGGACGTACTCGTGAAAGTCCGGGATTATATCCAGAATGGCTGGTGTTTGGAAACGCATCCGATGACGGGAAGCCTGAAGCCCAATCAGACTCCTTATAAATCTGTGATGGTATCTGACCGTCCTGTGGACAAAGAAGAATTCTACCAGCAGGAGATCACCATTGAAAATGGAATCACGGCTTGCCGTAAGTTCCAGTCGATCCGGAAGACTCCGGACTGGCCGCAGAACCTCCTGGAAGATTTCCAGGCAGTGGATCTGTCACTGATCGAGGGAGCGATTCAAAAAATCTTGTAGTTTTTAAGAAAGCGGGGTAAGCGTAAACAATGAAACTCGAATTAGGAATCATTCCGATTAACGACATTCAGTTTGGAGCTGAATCCAAGGTGGAAAACGGTACCATCTATGTGAATGCCGACGAGTTGAAAGCCCTTATTCTTGAGGACGAGAACCTGAAATCCGTTGAGCTTGATATCGCAAGACCTGGCGAGAGCGTTCGTATCATGCCGGTTAAAGACGTTATCGAGCCCCGTGTAAAAGTAAGCGGTGAGGGTGCTATGTTCCCGGGAATGATCTCCAAGGTAGCTCCTGTGGGAAGCGGACGTACAAACGTACTTCGCGGCAGCGCAGTTGTTACAACTGGTAAGATCGTGGGCTTCCAGGAAGGTATCATCGACATGACAGGAGAGGGATCCAAATACACACCATTCTCCAAACTCAACAACCTTGTAGTTGTTTGTGAGCCGATCGATGGACTTGCAAAGCATGCACATGAGAAGGCTGTTCGTATGGCCGGATTAAAGACTGCCGATTATATCGGTAAGCTGGCAAAAGATATCGTAGCAGAAGAGGTTGAGACTTTCGAGACTGTTTCTGTTAAGGAAGGTATCGAGAAGTGGCCGGAGCTGCCGAGAATTGGCTATGTTCTTATGTTACAGAGCCAGGGTCTTATGCATGATACATATGTGTACGGTGTTGACGCAAAGCAGTCCCTGTCCACAATCATCATGCCGACAGAGATCATGGACGGTGCGATCGTAAGCGGTAACTGTGTATCTGCCTGCGACAAGAACACAACCTACCACCATCTGAATAACCCGGTAATCAGAGATCTGTTTGCCCAGCATGGAAAGACTTTAAACTTCGTTGGCGTTATCATCACCAACGAGAATGTATATCTGGCAGATAAGATGCGTTCTTCTGACTGGTCCTCCAAACTTTGCGAGTGGCTTGGCTTAGACGGCGCTATCGTATCTCAGGAAGGTTTCGGTAACCCGGATACTGACCTGATCATGAACTGCAAGAAGATCGAGGGCAAGGGCGTTAAGACTGTAATCATCACAGATGAGTACGCAGGCCGCGACGGCGCTTCCCAGTCTTTAGCAGACGCTGATGCTGCAGCTAACGCTGTTGTAACAGGCGGTAACGCAAATGAAGTGATCCACCTTCCGAAGATGGACAAGGTAATCGGATATCCGGAAGTTGCGGATATCATTGCCGGCGGTTTCGATGGCAGCCTTCAGGCTGACGGTTCCATCGTCGCTGAGCTTCAGGTTATCACAGGTGCAACAAACGAGATGGGCTTCAATCCGTTAAGTGCCAGATAATAGGAGGAAATGATGTCGAAGTTAAGAGTTGTTCATTATATCAATCAGTTCTTCGCCAACATCGGCGGCGAGGAAAAAGCTGATTATAAGCCGGAGCTTCGCGAAGGCAACGTAGGACCTGGTCTTGCGTTCCAGCAGAGCTTTGGCGAGGAGGCAGAGATCGTTGCCACTGTAATCTGTGGTGACTCCTACTTCAATGAGAATGTAGATTCTGCCACTGCCACTGTTCTTGATATGATCAAGAGCCAGAATCCGGACTTAGTAATCTGCGGACCGGCCTTCAACGCTGGTCGTTACGGCGTAGCCTGCGGTACCGTAGCTGCTGCTGTTAAGAAAGAAGGTATCCCGGTAATCACCGGTATGTACAAAGAGAACCCGGGCGCTGACATGTTCAAGAAGGAAGTGTACATCGTTTCCACAAAGAACAGCGCTGCCGGCATGAGAGACGCCGTTAAGAAGATGGCTCCGTTAGCATTAAAGGTTGCTAAGGGAGAGGCTATCGGCGCATCTGCTGAAGAGGGCTACCTGCCCAACGGTATCCGTAAGAACTTCTTCGAGAAGAAACGCGGTGCTGAGCGTGCAGTTGAGATGCTTATTAAGAAGTTAAATGGCAAGGAATTCGAGACTGAGTACGAAATGCCCAGCTTTGACCGTGTAGCTCCTGGCGCAGCTATCAAGGATATGAGCAAGGCTAAGATCGCACTGGTTACCTCCGGCGGTATCGTTCCGAAGGGCAACCCGGACCACATCGAGTCCTCCAGTGCTTCCAAGTATGGCCAGTATGATATCGAAGGCGTAACCGATCTGACAGCTGAGACCTACGAGACAGCTCACGGCGGATATGACCCGGTATATGCAAACGAAGACGCTGACCGCGTACTTCCGGTTGATGTGATCAACGAGTTCATCAAGGAAGGAAAGATCGGCAGCCTTCACAAATACTTCTACACAACTGTTGGTAACGGTACTGCCGTAGCCAATGCGAAAAAGTTTGCGACGGAGATCGGACAGAAGCTGGTTGATGACCATGTTGATGCCGTGATCCTGACCTCTACCTGAGGAACCTGTACTCGTTGCGGTGCAACGATGGTTAAAGCTATTGAAGCTTATGGTATTCCGGTTGTTCATATTGCGACCGTAGTTCCGATTTCCCAGACAGTAGGCGCAAACCGTATTGTTCCGGCTGTAGCTATTCCACATCCGTTAGGAAACCCCGCTCTTACTCGTGAGGAAGAGAAGGAAATCAGAACAAAGATCGTATCTAAAGCACTGGAAGCTTTACAGACTCCGGTTGATGACCAGACTGTATTTGAATGGAAATAATAAGGAGATATATCCATGGATAAGCTCTATGACGTGATTATCCTGGGCGCAGGTCCGGCAGGTTTAGCTGCCGGCCTGTACTCCGGAAGATACCGCCTGTCTACTCTTATCATCGAGAAGGCAAAAGATGGCGGCCAGATTGCTATTACTGACGAAATTGAAAACTATCCCGGCCAGATGGTAGAAGGCGAGAGCGGCCCGTCCCTGATCGCCAGAATGACAGCACAGGCTGAAAAGTTCGGTGCTGAGCGCGCGAGCGATACCATCACAAAGGTCGAGCTGGAAGGCCCCGTAAAGAAGCTTTACGGAACCAAAGATACATATCAGTGTAAGACACTGATCATCGCCACAGGCGCTTTCCCGCGTCCCATCGGATGCAAGAGAGAAGGCGAGTTCATGGGCAAGGGAGTTTCCTTCTGCGCTACCTGTGACGCCAACTTCTTCGAGGACCTTGAAGTGTATGTAGTAGGCGGCGGCGATTCTGCTGTTGAGGAAGCTATGTACTTGACAAAGTTCGCAAGAAAGGTTACTATCATCCATAGAAGAGACGAGCTCCGTGCTGCCAAATCCATCCAGGAGAAGGCATTCAAGAACCCGAAGCTCCACTTCATGTGGGATACTGTTGTAGACGAGCTGCTGGGTGAGGATATCTTAAGCGGAATGATCGTTAAGAATACCAAGACTGGCGAGCTTACCCGTATCGATGCTGATGAGAAAGACGGCTTATTCGGCCTGTTCGGCTTCATCGGCTACAATCCCAGAAGCGAGCTCTTCGAGGGAATGCTTGATATGGACCACGGATACATCAAGACCGACGACAACATGCACACCAATATCCCGGGTGTATTTGCCGCTGGAGATATCCGCGTAAAGGCACTGCGTCAGGTTGTTACGGCTGCCGCTGACGGCGCCATTGCAGCTATGCAGGCTGAAAAGTATGTATCTGAGCACGAGAACTAATTTCTTTAATATTTTTCATTAAGAAAGGATGTTTTAGTCATGGTAGAGTTAACAAAAGACACTTTCGCAGCTGAAGTTTTAGAGGCAGAGGGAACCGTTCTTGTAGATTTCTACGGTGACGGATGCGTTCCGTGCCAGGCTCTTATGCCGCATGTACATGCTATGGAAGATGTTTACGGAAAGGACATCAAATTCACAGCTCTCAACACCACAAAGGCTCGTCGTCTGGCTATCGGACAGAAGATCCTTGGCCTTCCGGTTATCGCTCTTTACAAGGGCGGCGAGAAGATTGCTGAGTGCGTGAAGGATGACGCTACCGTAGAGAACATCGAGGCTATGATCAAAGCCCACATCTAAGATCGGGCAATATGGACAGAAATGTCTGTTGCTATATACAAAATAAAATAAGGAGGAAATGATGCTATGGCTATTCTGAATGGCAAGAAAGTTGTTATCATCGGAGACCGTGACGGTATTCCGGGACCAGCCATTGAAGCCTGTGTGAAGACAGCCGGAGCAGATGTAGTATATTCTTCTACTGAATGCTTTGTCTGAACATCCGCGGGTGCTATGGACCTGGAAAACCAGAAGAGAGTAAAAGATTTCGCAGAGCAGTATGGACCGGAGAACGTTGTTGTTGTTCTCGGCGCCGCTGAGGGGGAGGCTGCAGGTTTAGCAGCTGAGACCGTTACTGCAGGAGATCCGACTTTCGCAGGCCCATTAGCAGGAGTCCAGTTGGGACTGACTGTATATCACATTTGTGAGGATGAAATCAAAGCAGAAGTTGATGCTGGTGTTTACGACGAACAGATCAGCATGATGGAAATGGTTATGGATGTAGATGACATCGCTAACGAAATGTCTTCCATCCGCGACGAGTTCTGTAAATACCTGTAACAAGGTGTAGGGGCGCCGTCCGGCGCCCCATTTTTTTAAAATTACGAGGTGTGTTTCATGAACGGGTATCCAGTACTTAAGGGGGCCAGCTATACTCTGGCCATTACACCGGATATGGTAATCCATAACGGTACAACACAGACCACAGAAATGATCGTTAATCCGGAGTCCGAATATTTAAAGGAGCTCCCGAACCATTTAAGAAGTTTCGAGGATGCAGTTTCTTATATCCCGAACCAGGTATATATCGGAAATGCAAAGCCGGCTGACCTGGCTGCAACAGAGTTTCCGTTCTATGACAAAAAGTGGGAGAACGCTTCCCGCGATGGTAAGTACGGCCAGATCATGCCGGAGGACGAGTTCTACGGCCTTATCCAGATCTGCGACGTATTTGAGTTAGTAATGCTCGAAAAGAGCTTTGCTGCTTCTGTAAAAGAAAAACTGGCTGCACAGAACCTTTTAAAAGAGGATCAGCTGGCAGCTCTTGATAAAAACAGTGAAAACGATGATGCGAAGATCGCATCTCTTGTAAACGACGAGCATGCTGAGCCGTTATACTTTGAGCATAAGCTGGTTGGTGCTGTAAAGCGCGCTCATGACGTAGACGTAAACCTGTCTGCCCATGTTATGCTCGAAAACCTGGTTACAAAGGCTTCCAACGTTCTTTCCCTGATCGAACTGGTAAAGAAAGCCGGCGTAAACCCGGATGAGGTTGATTATGTGATCGACTGCTGTGAGGAAGCATGCGGCGATATGAACCAGCGCGGCGGCGGAAACTTCGCCAAGGCTGCTGCTGAGATCGCAGGCTACACCAACGCAACTGGTTCTGACGTTCGTGGCTTCTGTGCCGGACCGGCTCATGCTATGCTGCATGCTGCTGCTCTTGTTAAGGCAGGAACCTTCAAGAACGTTGTTGTAACTGCTGGCGGATGTACTGCAAAGCTTGGTATGAACGGTAAAGACCATGTGAAGAAAGGCCTTCCGATCCTTGAGGATGCCATCGCAGGCTTCTCTGTTCTTGTAAGCGCAGACGACGGCGTAAGCCCGCAGATCCGCACCGATATCATCGGAAGACATACCATCGGAACAGGTTCCGCTCCGCAGAACGTAATCGGCTCCCTGGTGGCAGATCCGTTAGAGCGCGCAGGTCTCCTTATGACTGATATCGATAAATACTCTCCGGAGATGCAGAACCCGGATATCACAAAACCGGCTGGCGCTGGCGATGTTCCGGAAGCAAACTATAAGATGATCGCTGCTCTTGCTGTTAAGAAGGGCCAGATCGCAAGAACCGATATCGCTAACTTCGTAAAAGAGCACGGTATGACCGGTTGGGCTCCCACACAGGGCCACATCCCGTCTGGTGTTCCGTATATCGGACCGCTCCGTGAGGAAGTTCTCGCAGGCGAGACAAAGCGTGCCATGATCATTGGTAAGGGAAGCCTTTTCCTTGGTAGAATGACAAACCTGTTCGACGGTGTTTCCTTCGTTGTACAGGCCAACGACGGCTCTGCTGCCAACGGCGGTGAGGCTGGCTTTGATGAGGCTAAGGTAAAAGCTATGATCGGTCAGGCAATGCGTGAGTTTGCCAACGGCCTTCTTGGCTCTGAAGAATAATCCGTAAACAGAAAGGACAGGTGCGTTATGTCAGATAAGAGAATTAAGACGCTCATTGCAGATACCTTCCTGGAAGTTGCGGATGCCCTGGAAACAGGACAGTACGGCAAAAAGCCGGTGATCGGCTTTGCCTCCGAAGGCAGTGAGCATGGAGAAGACAATATTAAGAGAGCCATGGAGCTGGCTGCGTACAAGGGCTTAGACGCCCGTCTCATCGAGGGAGAAGACATCCACAAAGAGATGGAAAAGCTTCTGGATTCCGGTGAGATCGACGCTGCAGTTACCATGCACTACCCATTCCCCATCGGCGTTTCCACCGTTGGTAAGGTAATTACCCCCGGCATTGGAAAGCCCATGTATCTTGCCACCACCACAGGTACGTCTGATACAGACCGTATCGCTGGTATGGTAAAGAATGCCATTTACGGCATCATCGCCGCAAAGGCAGACGGGATCGAGAATCCGACGGTTGGTATTGCCAACATTGACGGTGCAAGACAGACAGAAAAGGCTCTGTTAAAATTAAAAGAGCAGAGATATGATATCAATTTCGCAGAATCTGCCCGTGCAGACGGCGGAATCGTCATGAGAGGCAACGACCTGTTAGCCGGAACTCCGGATATCATGGTTATGGACTCCTTAACAGGAAACCTCATGATGAAGATCTTCTCTGCATATACCACTGGCGGAAGCTATGAGTCCCTGGGCTTTGGCTACGGTCCGGGAATCGGCGATGGTTATGATCGTCTGATTATGATCGTTTCCCGTGCTTCCGGCGCTCCTGTGATCGCAGGGGCTATGGAGTTTGCCACAAATCTTGTAAAGCATAACTGGAAGAAGATCGCAGACGACGAATTTGCAAAAGCAAAGAAGGCCGGCTTTGAGGCGATCATCGACGAGTTAAAGAATGCTGGAAAGAAAGAAGCAGCTCCGGCTGCAGCTGTAACAGCTCCCCCCAAGGAGATCTGTACTGCACAGATTCCGGGTATCGAGGTTATGGACCTGGAAGACGCTGTACAGGCACTCTGGAAAGAGGGAATCTACGCAGAAAGCGGTATGGGCTGTACTGGCCCGATCGTTCTGATGGCTGCAGACAAGAAGGACAAGGCTTACGAGATCTTAAAGAATGCCGGTTATGTTGGCTAAATGACCGGATACCCGGATGGGAGACGGGTGGAAGTTCTGCCTGTTTCCCTGTTTCGGGGAAATTATGTATTTTGTGTAAAAAATTTACAAAATTCGCCTTGACAAATGCAGGACGCTGTGCTATTATAAACAAGTCATGCAATGTGAATTTGGAGGTAGATAGGTTGCTGGTGTGCCTCGCGGTCTTCAAAACCGTTGTGAAGGGTTAGGAGCCCTTCGGGTGGGTTCGATTCCCACCTCCTCCGTTTTTTCGATTCATCGAAGTAGGAGGAATATTATTATGGATAACAGGCAGTTATTACTGCGTGGTCTTCCTAAAATAGACGAGTTGCTACTGGATGAGCAGCTCGTTTTTTTTATGGAATCCACGCCCAGATCCGTTGTGGTGGACGCTGCAAGGGAGATCATTGATGAGCTGAGAAGGGAGATCCTTTCCGGAGAAAGAGAGGACACCCCCGAAAAGGATGAACTGATCGCAGAGATCTGCGACCGGATCACAGGAAAGAAAAAGAGAAACTTAAGGACGCTGATCAACGCCACCGGCGTTGTGCTCCACACCAACCTGGGCCGCTCCAATCTGTGCAGGGCTGCAGTGGAAAGCGTTACGGCTGTGGCTGATTCTTATTCCAATCTGGAATACGACCTGAAAAAGGGAGCCAGGGGCCTGCGCCACGACCATGTGGAGAAGATTATTGCAAAGATCACGGGAGCAGAGGCTGCCATGGTAGTCAACAACAATGCGGCAGCCACCATGCTGTGCCTTTCTGCCATGGCCTTTGGAAAGGAAGTCATCACATCCAGAGGCGAGCTGGTGGAGATTGGCGGCTCCTTCCGGATCCCGGAGATCATGGAGCAGAGCGGCGCCCATTTAAAAGAGGTGGGGACTACCAATAAGACGAAGCCGTCGGATTACCGGAACGCCTATGATCCGGAAAAGACAGGCGCGTTAATGAAGGTCCATACAAGCAACTACCGGATCCTGGGCTTCACCCAGGAGGTGACCCTGAAGGAAATGGTAGATCTGGGTAAGGAAATGAACCTTCCTGTGATCTACGACATGGGAAGCGGTCTCATGGCCGATCTGACCCGCTACGGCGTGGATGAGCCCACAGTCCTGGATGCGGTGAATGATGGGGCAGACGTGGTGCTTTTCTCCGGCGACAAGCTTCTGGGAGGCCCCCAGGGCGGCATCCTCATCGGTAAAAAGGAATATATTGATAGAATGAAGAAGCATCCTCTGGCCCGGGCCTTCCGTGTGGATAAGATGACCCTGGCAGCCATGGAGGCCACATTCTTTGAATATCTGGATATGGAGAACGCAAAGAAGACCATACCGGTGCTCCAGATGATCACTGTTTCCGGGGAAGAGCTTCAGAATAAGGCCGACCGGCTCATCGAAGCCATCAAGGTTAGGACAGACGCATTTACCCTGGGCTCCGAGCCCTGTAAGGACCAGGTGGGCGGCGGCTCCGCACCCACAGTCCGCTTAAACGGCATCGCCGTTTCCATTGCCTCTGATACAGTACCGGCAGAGCGGCTGGAACGGCTGTTCAGAAGGGCTGAGACGCCGGTGATCGTCCGGGTAGCCCACGATAAGGTGCTCCTTTCTGTAAGGACCATAAAAGAAGAGGAAATCGAGACTGCTGCCAGCGCTGTTTTATTTGCGGCTGCCCAGGCAGGAGTAAATTAAGGAGAGTGACAGCTGAATGCAGAACGTCATTGTAGGAACTTCCGGTCATGTGGATCATGGAAAAACGTGTCTTATCAAGGCGCTGACAGGGATCCAGACCGACAGGCTGAGGGAAGAGCAGAAGAGGGGGATCACCATTGAGCTGGGATTCGCCAACCTTCCCAATGACGAGGGGCTTCACATCGGCATCATCGACGTGCCGGGCCACGAAAAATTTGTTAAAAACATGCTGGCGGGCATCGGAGGCATCGACCTGGTGCTTCTGGTGATCGCTCTGGATGAGGGTGTCATGCCCCAGACCGTGGAGCACTTTGAAATCTTAAAGATGCTTCATATCCGCCAGGGCATCATTGTATTTACCAAGGCAGACCTGGTGGATGAGGACTGGGCTGAAATGGTGGAGGAGGACGTTTCCGAGCTGGTGGAGGGAAGCTTCCTGGAAAACGCTGACCGGATCCGTGTTTCTGCCTTCACCGGCCAGAACATCGACGTATTAAAGAAGATGATCCTGGATAAGGTCCGCTCCGTGGGGATGCGCCGCAGTGAGCCGGAGCTGTTCCGGCTGCCCATTGACCGGGTATTCACCATGGAGGGCTTCGGTACAGTGGTGACTGGAACCCTTCTGGAAGGGAGCTGCCGGGCCGGAGAAGAGGTCATGGTCTATCCGGAAGAGCGGATCCTTAAGATTCGCGGGATCCAGAGCCATGGTTCCAAGGAAGAGGCTGCCTATGCCGGACAGCGTACAGCCATCAATCTGTCCAACATAAAAAAAGAAGAGCTGAGCCGGGGAGAAGTCCTGGCGGCTCCCGGAAGCCTTACCAACAGCACGTTCCTGGATGTGAAGATCAGTCTTTTTAAGACCACGGACCGGCTTTTAAAGAATGGGGACCGGATCCACTTTAACTATGGATCTGCCCAGACCATTGCCAAGGCGGTGCTTTTAGATAAGGATTCCATCGGTGCAGGCGAGAGCGCCTTTGTGCAGCTCCGGTTTGACGAGCCATTGGCCGTCAAGCGCACCGACCGGTTCATCATCCGGTTCTATTCTCCGGTGGAGACCTTTGGCGGAGGCATCATCCTGGATGCCTGTCCTGGAAAGCACAAGCGCCATCAGGAGGAGCTTATCAATGCCCTGGCCATCCGCGAGACGGGAACGGACGAGGAAGTGCTGGAGCTGGTCCTGAAGGAGGAGAGCATCCGCTTCCCGTCGGTCCATCGGCTGGCAGCCAAGCTCAACTGGACGGATAGGGAGACAGAGGAACGGCTGGAGAAGCTGAAAAAGCAGAAGAAGGCCCTTTCCTTAAACGATGGAAACTTCTTCCACAAGGATTTCTGGGAACGGGTCACAGGAAAGACCACAGAGATGCTGACAGCCTTCCACCAGGCCAATCCCATTGCAGCCGGAATGGAAAAGGAAGAGTTCAAGAGCCGGATCCTGGAAAGCTTTTATCTGAAGGAGGCCAAAAAAGGCGATGTGCTCTTAAACGAGCTGTTAAAGCGCGGGATCATCAGCGCTTCCAGCAGCACGGTGGCGGCGGCTGGCTTCTCTGCCCAGTATTCTGACGAGCATTCCGATATGCGCCAGACCATGATAAAGACGTATGCGGCGGCCGGCTTTGAGGCTCCGTCCACGGATGAGGTCATGGCTCAGTTTAAGGATAAAAAACAGGCAAAGCAGGTGCTTTCTGACCTGTTTAAGGACGGCACGCTGGTGAAGCTGAACCCAGGTGCTTATCTTTACAAGGATCACTATGAAAAGGCCATGGAGCTTCTGAGGGGGCATTTTGCATCCCACGATACCATGTCCCTGGCAGAATTCCGGGATATGTTAGGTACGTCCAGAAAGTATGTGCTGCTGATCCTGGATCATCTGGACCAGCAGAAGATCACAAAGCTCCAGGGCGACGTGCGTGTTCTGCTGAAATAAGGAGACGTTATGGAGTTCAGACAGCTGGAGGCATTTGTAAATGCTGCAAAATACAAAAGTTTTTCCAAGGCGGCTGACGCTACGTTTTTAACCCAGCCTACCATCAGTACCCATGTGAGCAACCTGGAAAATGAGCTGGGAGTACGGCTTTTGAACCGGTCTGGCCGGGAGATCAGCCTGACCCCCCACGGCCATGAGTTCTACTCTTATGCGGTGGAGCTTCTGAATACCAGATCCAGGGCCGTTATGTCCATGAAGAATCTGAAGGAGGACCTGGACGGGATCCTGGAGATCCAGACCTCCTCCATTCCCGGGTATTTTTATCTTCCCCAGGTCATGGAAGAGTTCCATGAGCTCTTCCCGCGGGTAAGGTTTTATGTGGAGCAGTCTGACAGCCGGCTGGTCAATGAGAACCTCATGAACCAGCGGGGGGAGCTGGGCTTTACCGGCTACAAGGGAAACAGCGGCCTGTGCTTTGAGCCTGTGTTCTACGATGAGATGGTACTCATCACTCCTGACACGGACGTATACCGGATCTACCAGAATGGAGAGGCCATCCCGGTGGAGCTGTTCATCAATGAACCCTTCATCATGCGGGAGGACGGATCTGGGACCCGGCAGGAGATGGAAAAGGCCCTGGTTTATGGGAAGCCTGTGTTTAAAAACGTGGATGTGATCGCCCGTATGAGCAATCCGGCAGCCATCAAGCAGGTGGTAAGCCGAGGCCTGGGCGTTTCCATCGTGTCCGAGCAGGTCATCAAGCGGACGGCGGAGCAGGATAATATCCGCTATTTCCGCATCCGCGGCCTGGAGAAAAAACGCTGTTTTTATCTGGCCCACAACAAAGGGGCCTGCTTATCTCCCATTGCGGAGCATTTCCTGGAATTCGTCCGGGAAAAGGCATCCAGGGAGCTTCATGAGGACGGGCAGCTCTAGGGCTGTCCGTTCTTCCATAGAAAAAAGCTATACAATCGATTCTCTGGAATAATATTTTTAATTAGACTTCCCCTGTCTGGTTTGATAAACTTAAGTGAGATGGATGAAAATTCTATATTTTTTGTCCATAATCTACAAAACAGAAAAGGGGTAGTAAGTATGAACTTAACTGCAAACAAAAAGACGCTGGCGCTTTCAGGCGTGCTCCTGGGAGCCATAGCAGCAGTCCTGGCCTATATGGGAAATCCCAAGAACATGGCCATGTGTATCGCCTGCTTTATCCGTGACACAGCCGGAGCCATGAAGCTCCACCAGGCAGCTGTTGTCCAGTACGTGCGTCCGGAGATCATCGGTATTATCTGCGGCGCATTTCTGATCGCTGTTGTCACAAAGGAATACCGGTCCACGGCCGGCTCCTCCCCCATGGTGCGTTTTGTGCTGGGTATGATCATGATGATCGGCTCCCTGGCATTCTTAGGCTGCCCGCTGCGTATGGTGCTCCGTATGGCTGCCGGCGATCTGAACGCCTATGTGGCCCTGATCGGCTTTGTGGCCGGAGTATTTACAGGGACCCTGGCCTTAAAGCGCGGCTTCTCTCTGGGAAGAGCCTATACGGTGGATAAAGCCTCCGGCACGATCCTTCCCATCGCCATGGTGGTGCTCTTTGTTTTAAGCCTAACCACAACACTGTTCGTCAGCAGTGAAAAGGGGCCCGGAAGCATGCACGCACCGGTGTTTATCGCACTCATCGGCGGCCTTTTATTCGGAGCCATCGCCCAGAAGTGCAGAAGCTGCTTTGCAGGCTGTGTCCGCGATATCATCTTAATGAAGAATTTTGATCTTCTGACCATCGTAGGCGGTATTTTCGTGGTTATGGTGATCTACAACATCGCCACAGGAAACTTTAACCTGTCCTTTACAGGACAGCCGGTGGCCCATGCCCAGCATATCTGGAATATCCTTGGCATGTACGCCGTGGGATTTGCTGCTGTTCTGGCAGGCGGATGCCCCTTAAGACAGCTGGTGCTGGCAGGCCAGGGGTCCTCCGATTCCGCAGTGACCTTCTTAGGTCTTTTTGTTGGAGCCGCTTTCTGCCATAACTTCGGGCTGGCAGGCGTTGCCGCAGCTGCAGCAACCGCAGACGCTCCGGCAGTGGCAGGCGGTCCGGGGATCAACGGCCAGGTGGCTGTGATCGCATGTATCGTGATCCTGTTCATCATCGGATTTATGCCGAAGAATAAAAAGAATTAATTGCAGAGAAAAGAGGAATCATTATGTACGAAGTAGATGCAAGAGGTTTATCCTGTCCGGAGCCGGTGATGCTGACCCAGGCAGCCTTAAAGAGTCATGGAAACGATACGGTAAAGGTCCTGGTGACAGAGCCCCATTCCAAGGCTAATGTGGAGAAATTTGCCAGGAGCCAGGGAAAGACCGTGACTGTGACGGAAACAGGCGATGGATTCGAGCTCATCATCCAGTAAGGACGGATCTTTCAGAAAGAGACGGAAACATGAGACAAAAAGAATGGAAACTGATCATCACATTCCACACCACCTCCGACGCCATTGCCTTTGAAAAGGCGTGCAAGGAGACGGGCAGATCCGGCCGTATGATCCCTGTGCCCAGGGAGCTTTCGGCCGGGTGCGGCCTGGCCTGGTGTACGGTCCCGGCTGACCGGGCGGATATGGAGACATTCTTAAAGGAATGCTCCATTGAATGTGAGGATATGGCAGAGCTGTTATATTAGAGATGGGAAAGGGGTGATACTATGGGAATTTATATGGATAATGCGGCGACTACCATGCAGAAGCCGGATTGTGTGATCGACGCGGTGGTAAACGCCATGAGGCATATGGGAAATTCCGGCCGGGGGGCCCATGAAGCGTCCCTGGATGCCTCCAGGCTGATCTACGAAACGAGAGAAATGCTCTCGGAGCTTTTTAACCTGGGGGATCCCAGACAGGTGGCCTTTACATTAAACTCCACGGAGGCATTGAATACGGCGATCCTGGGTCTTTTTGATCCGGGCGACCATATCATCTCCACAGTCATGGAGCACAATTCGGTGCTGAGGCCTTTATACCGTCTGGAGGAAAAGGGATGCCAGGTGTCCTTCGTTCCCTGTGACGAAAAGGGACGGCTGAGAACAGACCTTCTGGAGAGTTTTCTTAAAGAAAATACAAAGGCCCTGGTATGTACCCATGCGTCCAATCTGACCGGAAATGCCAATGACCTTATGTATCTGGGAAGGTTCTGTAAGGACCATGGACTGCTTTTTGTGGTGGACGCCTCCCAGACAGCAGGAGTTCTCCCCATCGATATGCAGGCCATGAACATCGACGTGGTGTGCTTTACAGGCCACAAGGGGCTGTACGGCCCCCAGGGGACCGGCGGGATCTGCGTGCGGCCGGGAATTACGGTACGGCCGCTGAAATCCGGCGGGAGCGGGATCCACACCTATCTGAAGGAGCATCCCCACGAGATGCCCACAGCCTTAGAGGCTGGAACCTTAAATGGCCACGGAGTGGCCGGGCTCCATGCGGCCCTGGGCTTCCTTAAGGAAACAGGTACAGATACGATCCATAAAAAGGAGATCGGTCTCATGCGCCGCTTCCTGGATGGGATAAAGGATATTCCGGGTCTTAAGCTTTATGGGGATTTTTCCACAGATCAGAGGGCTGCGGTGGTGGCCTTGAACCTGGGAACGTATGATTCCTCTGAAGTCAGCGACGAGCTTTCCTTTGAATACGGGATCTCCACCCGTCCCGGCGCTCACTGTGCGCCCTTAATGCATCAGTCCATGGGAACCGTGGACCAGGGCATGGTACGTTTTTCTTTTTCCTGGTTTAATACGGAAGAGGAGATCGACGCGGCAGTGAAGGCCTTAAAGGAGCTGGCGGAATAAAATTTAATGTTTAAAAAGCCTTCCGGCTTTTTCCATAACGGGAAAGACGGAAGGCTTTTTTATCGGTTTATCTCCGGGGCTGGCCGCAGTATGTATTATCTGCCGAAATAACGGTCCAGCTCCTTCATGAAGGTTTCGGGGATCTCCCGTTTAAATGGAATGACCGGAATATTTCCAAGGCTTTCTGCGATATGTCCCAGAAGCCTTGCGCTCCGTTCCAGGGACCAGGGGGAGATATAGTCCACGATATCGTGGCGGGTATGCATTCCGAAGCCGTCGCGGTTTAAAGTCATGGCCGGTACGCCGTTCCAGGCAAAGGTGTTGGAGTCGCTGCCCCAGATGGCATTTCTTGTGACCATTCCGATGCCTGTTTCGTGGGCCATATATTCGATCATGGAGCAAATGGAGGGATCGCCGGTGACGCCGATGACAGTTCCTCCCACCAGCTGTCCGGCCAGGTCCACATTCATATTGAAGCAGTGGTGTTTCAGCTCATCTTTATGGACTTCCGTATAGTTCCGGCTGCCTAAAAGTCCCTTTTCCTCGGCTCCGAACCAGATGAACTCCAGGGTACGGCGGGGCGTATGGGCCTTAAAGTACCGGCACAGCTCCAGGATGATGGCGCAGGCGGCCATGTTGTCGTAGGCTCCGGGGCCCTGGGGAACAGAGTCGTAGTGCGCAGTCAAGGTCAGGATCTCATCCGGGACCTCCGTTCCCTGGATCCGCGCGATCACGTTGTGGGAAACGGCTTTTTCTGGCTCCTGCAGTAAGGTCAGCCGGGCGCGGCAGGCTCCGGCCTCTACCAGCTCCATGGCATCCCGGTGATGGATCACCAGCCCCTGGATGGGAGTCTCTTCCATTTTGGGTACTCCCCGTGTATAGAGGAGGCGGTCCGGGCCTTCGTCGATGGGAGTTCCGGTGATGGAGAGGAAGGCGGCAGCCCCTGCATGGACCAGCTTCTTATACATATCTTTATTGACAGGGTTGTTTACCAGGACGATCTTTCCTTTTGCCTGGGAAAGATTAATATCATCGCCGTTTTCCGCGTACAGGAACGGGGCCTCGATCCCATCCGCCGGAGTGCTGCCGCAGCGGCCGTATCCAGCCACTGTATATGTTTTTTCAAAGGGTTCCGTTACAGTGAATTCAGCTTTAAGGATCCTCCACGTATCGATCTCAAATTCTTCCAGGCGGCTGTCCACGCCAAAGCTCTTAAGCTCCCTCTGGATCTCCAGGGCGGCCTTTTCTTCACCATCGGTTCCGGCCTCCCGGATATAATCAAACTGTTTCATAAATTCCAGCTGGCGTTTTCCGCAGATCTCATTATATTCCATACTCTGGCTCCTTTTATCTGTATTTTCGATACCAGGGTCAGAAGGTCAAAAATCCTTTTGCCCCACATCTGTTTTCTTCCATTATACCCGATTTGGGAAAAAAGGCAAGCCTGGGGCACCGCAGATCCTGGGAGGGTCAGAATGGCCTGCGGCTGATGCGATGACAGATGTTTTATGATTGTAGTTTACATAATATTATTATGTAAACTCTCGTGCAAAAAAATACATGTAAAACTAACTTGACATTTTTGAATTTCTGATTTATAGTACAAATGTAAAGCAAACATTACATATTTATCACGAAGGGATGAGGTGCACATGAGAAACCGGATCCAGGAGTTGCGGAAGGAGAGGAAGATCCGCCAGGAGGATCTGGCGGAAGCGGTGGGAGTCACCAGGCAGACCATCATTTCCCTGGAAAATGGGAAATATAATGCCTCCCTGGTGCTGGCCCACAAGCTGGCCAGATATTTTTCCTGTACCATTGAAGACATTTTTTTATTTGACGAGGAGGAATAGCGCATGAAGCTGAAAGCATTATTTATGGAAGAACCGGTGGATTTTGAAAAAAGGTGCAGGCTGCGGATCCTGGTGGGGAAGACTGCGGCGGTGCTGGGGCTTCTTTCAGTGGCGGCCGCATGGTTTTATGGAAATTCTGGGGCTGTGGCTGGAGACAGTTTTATCCGGGAATTTTATACATGGATCGGGATCGGCTTTATGGCCGGCGGGGCTGCATCCGTCTGGAAGAACCGGAGATATCTGAAGGATGAGGCAGCGTTAAAGAAGAGAAGGGTGGAGGAATGCGATGAGAGAAACCGGCTCCTGGGACTTAGGAGCTGGGCGTATTCCGGATATGCCATGTTCCTCCTCCTGTATCTGGGATTTCTGGCCAGTGGATTTTTTGACCGGACGGTTATGTATGTACTGGCCGCTGTCCTTGCCGCCCAGGCGGGCCTGCTTCTGGTTTTCCGGCTGGCGTTAGGAAGGGTGATGTAATGGGCTTCCGTCTTTTTAGGGTCAGTGGAAATTTTATGCTTGTAGCGGAACGGTTCATATGATAAGATAAGAATAAATCTATGAAAGAGTTTTTATTATTTCCGGGAGGTGGGGTGAGATGCCGAAGGTCGCATATTCGGAAGAGGACCGGCAGCGGATCAGGAGCGAGCTGGTGAAGACTGGGCTTGAGCTGATGTCCAGACAGGGGGTCCAGCATACGACTGTGGAACAGATCTATAAAAAAGTCGGCATTTCACGCACATTTTTTTATTCCTTCTTTCCGGCCAAGGAGGATCTGATCGTTGAGGCCCTGTACCTGCAGCAGCCGAGGGTCCTTGAATACGCGCGGAAGCTGATGAACGATCCTGGCCTGAGCTGGCGGGAGGGGGTCGGGAAATTCCTTCATGACTGCTGTTATGGAGAAAAAAAGGGGATCGCCGTATTGACGATCGAGGAGCAGCAGCAGATTTTTAAGCGGCTCTCCGGGGAGAACTGCCAGATCTTCCGCGAGAAACAGCGCCGTCTTTTTGGACAGATCCTGGAATGCTTTGGGATCACCTCCAGTACAGAACGGATCAGCCTGCTTACGAATCTGAGCCTGACGGCCATGGTCATACGAAGGGCAGTCCCCCATACGCTTCCGTTTTTTGTCCCTGAAGCGATGGACGAGACGGTCGAGTTCCAGATCGAAGCCATTACAGACGCCCTGGAGGCTATGAAAAACAGTTCTTCAATATAAGGGAGAGAAGTCTGACGACCCGTTTGGATACGGTGTTCCGGCGTGATATCCAGACGGGTCTTCTTTTAAATAAAATAAAAATAAAAAATAAATCGTATTCTTATTTAAGTGCGAGAGGGAATCTTGTTTATGGCGCTGCGGACAGATCCGGCAGCTTCATATAAAACATCTGAATTCAGGAGGAAAATAGTATGGGATTTTTCAGCAAGCTGTTTAAGGGACCGGAGATCGACATGGAAAAGAGCAGGAAGAATGCAGAAAAGATGCGCCTTCTCTTTAACCAGGAAGTAGAAAACGGAGATACTTACCGGCTGATCTTTGGGTATACGGAGGATGTAAGCCGGTTCAATTACGGATTTGTCCATGGAAGCCGGACAAAGATCGGGAATCTGATCGTCGGCTGGAACGAGGACAGCCAGACCATCGCAGTAGTTCCCACAGTACCGGATCTTTCTGGCTGCGGCACTCCGGTCTTTTACCGCCGGTCAGAGATCCTTAAGGCCTACCGGAATAAATATCCGACGGATGCATTCATCATTTATCCGGATAAGAAAGGGTATATCGGCATCAACGCCTACGACTGGCTGGAGGATGAGAAGCTGTATGTGTATGTGGAGCAGGCGGAGGAGCTGGCTGCCTTCACAGAGTTCTTTATGAACCGGTTTGCGGGGAAGGATGGGAAAAAATAAGCGGTTATAATTTTTTTGTGTGTCAAGAAAAAACCCTTGACAGCTCCCGTGTTTTATAGTATCATATGCGAGGTGACCTGATATGGAAAAAATTGTGGAACAGGGCCTGCTGTATGATTTCTATGGAGAGCTCCTGACGGACCACCAGCGGCACGTATATGAGGACGTGGTCTTTAACGATATGTCTTTGAGCGAGATCGCCGAGGAACAGGGGATCAGCCGTCAGGGAGTTCACGATCTCATCAAACGGTGCGACCGGATCCTGGCCGGTTATGAGGAAAAGCTCAGAATGGTGGAAAAATTCAACCAGACGAAGCGGATGGTAGAAGAGATCAAAACGCTGGCCGGTACGTATAAGAAAAACGGCGATATGAGCCTGATCGACAGGATCGAAGCGATCTCTGAGGAGATCGGACAGCTGTGACCATAAAGGGAGAGGTTAAATGGCATTTGAAAGCTTAGCCGATAAATTGCAGAATGTCTTTAAAAACTTAAGAGGCAAAGGGCGTTTAACCGAAGCCGATGTAAAGACCGCACTAAAAGAAGTGAAAATGGCGCTTCTGGAGGCGGATGTAAGTTTTAAAGTCGTAAAACAGTTCATCAGTTCTGTACAGGAACGGGCAGTGGGACAGGATGTTCTTACAAGCCTGACTCCGGGACAGATGGTGATAAAGATCGTAAACGAGGAGCTTGTGAAGCTTATGGGCTCCGAGACCACTGAGATCGCCTTAAAGCCCCAGAATGAGATCACGGTGATCATGATGATCGGTCTCCAGGGCGCCGGTAAGACGACCACCACCGCAAAGCTGGCGGGAAAATTCAAGGCCAAAGGAAGGAATCCCCTGCTGGCGGCCTGCGATATCTACCGCCCGGCAGCCATTAAGCAGCTGCAGGTCAACGGTGAAAAGGTGGGTGTTCCCGTATTCTCCATGGGAGAGAACAATTCTCCGGTGAATATCGCAAAAGCGGCAGTGGAGCACGCAAAAAAGGAAGGCTGTAACCTGGTATTCCTGGATACGGCCGGACGGCTTCAGATCGATGAGGCCATGATGGAGGAGCTTGTCCAGATCAAGGAAGCGGTCCATGTGGATCAGACCATTCTTGTGGTCGACGCCATGACGGGCCAGGATGCAGTCAATGTGGCCGGAAGCTTCAATGATAAGATCGGTGTGGACGGCGTGATCCTCACAAAGCTGGACGGTGACACCAGAGGCGGCGCGGCGCTTTCGATCCGCTCTGTCACAGGCCGCCCCATCCTGTATGTGGGTATGGGAGAAAAGCTTTCCGACCTGGAACAGTTTTATCCCGACCGGATGGCTTCCAGGATCCTGGGAATGGGCGATATCCTTTCCTTGATCGAAAAAGCCGAGTTTGAGGTGAGCGAAGAGAAGGCAAAGGAAATGAGCCAGAAGCTCCGCAAAGCCGAATTTGATTTCAACGATTTCCTGGATCAGATGAACCAGATCAAAAAGATGGGCGGTATGGGCAGCATCCTGAATATGATGCCCGGAATGTCCCAGCTGAAGGGAAATGTTGATATAGACGAGAAATCCATGGACCGTGTGGAGGCTATTATCCTCTCGATGACAAAGGAGGAGCGCGCCAACCCGTCGATCTTAAATCCTTCCAGGAAGCAGAGGATCGCCAGGGGAGCAGGCGTGGAGGTGGCCGAGGTCAACCGGATCGTCAAGCAGTTTGAACAGTCCAAAAAGCTGATGAAGCAGCTTCCCGGTATGATGGGCGGCAGGCGCAAAGGCGGGCTGGGAGGACTTTCGGGCATGATGGGCAAATTCAAGATGCCGTTTTAGCCCGCAGAAACGACAGCAGATGCATTTTATGCATGGCTTATAAAAACTTTTTTAAATAATCATGGAGGTAAAAGTATAATGGCAGTAAAGATGAGATTAAGAAGAATGGGTCAGAAGAAGGCTCCTTTTTATAGAGTCGTAGTTGCAGATTCCCGCTCCCCGAGAGATGGAAGATTTATCGAGGAGGTTGGTATCTACGATCCCAACACTGAGCCCAGCACCATCAAATTCAACGAGGAAGCAGCTAAGAAGTGGTTAGCAACAGGCGCACAGCCGACTGAGACCGTTGGCAAGCTCTTAAAGGCAGCCGGCATCACCCAGTAATGTGAGGTGTTTTCATGAAGGAACTGGTTGAAGTTATCGCCAAAGCACTGGTTGATAATCCAGACGAGGTTGTGGTTACAGAATCTGAGAACGACGACGAATTAGTCATCGAGCTCAAGGTTGCTCCTTCTGACATGGGAAAGGTCATCGGCAAGCAGGGAAGGATCGCAAAGGCCATCCGCTCCGTTGTCAAGGCCGCATCTTCCAGACTGGAAAAGAAGGTTATGGTTGAGATTCAGTAACGTTCATAAAAGACTGGGGTCAGAGAAATTTGATCACAGTCTTTTTTGTACGGCTGCGGACCGCGCGCCAGGGACATGGGCCGCTGTGCGCCGGTTCCGCTTTTGAAAGGATGGAACAATGGAAAATCTGCTTCGCGTCGGTGTGATCACATCGGCTCACGGTGTCCGGGGAGAAGTGAAGGTATTCCCTACTACGGACGATAACAGCCGTTTCAAGACATTAAAACACGTCCTCATGGACACAGGAAAAGAAAAAATACCCTTGGAGATCGAGCATGTGAAATTTTTTAAAAACATGGTCATTTTAAAATTCAAGGGGTTTGACAATAAGAATGACGTGGAGATGTGGCGTCAGAGGGATCTTCTGATCACCAGGGACCAGGCAGTGGAGCTTGCGCCGGACGAAAACTTCATTGCTGACCTCATTGGCCTTACAGCCGTAACAGATGAAGGGGTGGTCCTGGGTACTCTTACGGATGTGCTCCAGACCGGGGCCAACGACGTGTACTGCGTAAAAATGGAGAACGGAAAGGAGCTTCTCCTGCCGGCCATTAAAGACTGCATCTTAAACGTGGATCTGGAAAAACAGGAGATGCTGGTCCATGTGCTGGACGGCCTCCTGGATCTGTAATGGAGGAAGACCATGAATTTTCATGTAATGACATTGTTTCCGGAAATGGTCATGAACGGGTTAAATACCAGTATCCTGGGACGGGCCGCCTCCAATGGGCTTCTGGCCTTTGAGGCCATCAACATCCGTGATTACACCCTGGAGCGCCACGGAAAGGTGGACGACTACCCTTACGGCGGAGGCGCCGGAATGGTCATGCAGGCGGAGCCCATTTACCGCGCCTATACGGCACTCTGCGACCGCATCGGCCACAGGCCCCGGGTGGTTTACATGACGCCCCAGGGACGGACCTTTACCCAGAAGATCGCCGAGGAACTGGCAAAGGAAGAGGAGCTGGTTTTTCTCTGCGGCCATTATGAGGGCGTGGATGAGCGGGTCCTGGAAATGATCGCCACCGATTATCTTTCTGCGGGAGATTATGTGCTCACCGGCGGCGAGCTGCCGGCCATGATGATGATCGACTGTATTTCCAGGCTGGTGCCCGGCGTTTTAAATAACGACGTTTCGGCGGAGTTTGAATCCTTCCACGATAATCTCCTGGAATATCCCCAGTACAGCCGTCCCGAGGAATTTATGGGAAAAAAGGTGCCGGAGATCCTTCTTTCTGGCCATCATGCCAATATTGAAAAATGGAGACGGGAGCAGTCCATTATCCGGACCCTGGAACGGAGGCCGGAGCTTTTGGAGGAAGCGGTGCTCTCCAAAAAGGAAAAGCTCTTCCTGGAGGAGCTTTTGAGAAAAAAGGCGGAAAACCAGGAAGAAGATACGATTTAGTCCTTGCAATTTGGACAGACATATGCTATAATCATAAACCGTGAAATAAGAGATGGTCCGCTGCCGCGTACTGATACTCATACCGCGGGTAAGAACATCGAATACTTTAAGGAGGTTCATGAATATGAACGAAATTATCAAGAATATCGAAGCCGCCCAGTTAAAGGAAACTGTACCGAGCTTCAACGTAGGTGACACTGTAAGAGTATCTGCTAAGATCCGCGAGGGCAACCGCGAGAGAATCCAGGTGTTCGAGGGAACTGTTATCAAGAGACAGAACGGCGGAGTAAGAGAGACCTTCACTGTCAGAAAGAATTCCAACGGCATCGGCGTTGAAAAGACCTGGCCGCTTCATTCTCCGTCTGTTGAGAATATCGAAGTTGTAAGAAGAGGTAAAGTACGCCGTGCAAAACTGAACTACTTAAGAACAAGAGTAGGTAAGGCTGCTAAGGTTAAAGAGTTAGTAAAATAATTTGTAACTGGCAGAATGAGGGGAACAATGAAAATTGTCCCCCTCTTTTTTCAATATTCCGGAGGTGCTTTTGTGGAATTTTACCATGAAAAGGATGAGAACCGGCTCCATTCGGTGGTCAACTGGATCGTAGACATCGCGGTGGTCATCGCCTTCGCCTGCTATCTGGTCTATGGCTTTGGAGGCCGGATCGAGGTAAACGGCGGCTCCATGAAGCCGGCACTGGACTCCGGCGACGTGGTTTTAGTAAACCGGCTGGCGTATGCCCTGGGAAGTCCCAGGCGGTTTGATATCGCAGTGTTTTCCCAGGGGGATCAGACTTTTAATATGAAGCGGATCATTGGCCTTCCGGGTGAAACAGTGCAGATCAGGGAGAATCAGGTCTATATCAATGGAGAACCTCTGGAAGCAGAGGGGGCGCTGGACGCGGCCTCCATCGCCGGGCTGGCAGAATATCCCATGGAGCTTTCCGAGGATGAATATTTTCTCTTGGGAGATAACAGGGAGTCCAGTGAGGACAGCCGTTTTTCCAGCATCGGGAATGTAAAAAGGGACCAGCTGATCGGGAAGGTATGGTTCAGGATCCAGCCGTTTTCCCAGTTCGGGCCGGTCAGTCTGAAAGGAGAAGAAGGATGAATATACAGTGGTATCCGGGCCATATGACAAAGGCCAAAAGGGCCATGCAGGAGGATATTAAGCTGATCGATCTGATCATCGAGCTGGTGGATGCCAGGGCGCCTTTATCCAGCCGGAATCCGGACATCGACGATCTGGGCCGGGGAAAGGCACGGATGGTGCTGCTCAATAAGGCGGATCTGGCCAGTGAGGCCGGAAATGCTGCCTGGACCCGGTATTTTGAAGCCAAGGGCTTCCAGGTGATGAAGATCGACGCCCGACAGAAGGCTTCCTTAAAGCAGATCCATAGTGTGATCCAGGAGGCATGTAAGGAAAAGATCGAGCGGGACCGGAGGCGCGGGATCTTAAACCGGCCGGTGCGGGCCATGGTGGCAGGGATCCCCAATGTGGGAAAATCCACGTTTATCAACAGCTTTGCCGGAAAGGCAGCGGCTAAAACAGGAAATAAGCCGGGCGTTACCAAGGGAAACCAGTGGATCCGTCTGAATAAGCAGGTGGAGCTTCTGGATACGCCAGGGATCCTGTGGCCAAAATTTGAGGACCAGTCCGTGGGCCTTAAGCTGGCGTTTTTGGGATCCATCAACGACGAGATCCTGAATAAGGACGAGCTGGCAGCAGAGCTCTGCGCATTTTTACTGAAGGCATATCCGGGGCTTCTGGCGGAGCGGTACGGGATCCCGGAGGACCGGTCTCCCCACGAGCTTCTGGAGCAGATCGCCATTGCCAGGTCCTGCCTCTTAAAGGGCGGCGGCTATGATGTTCCCAGGGCAGCAAGGCTTTTGCTGGAGGATTTCCGCAGCGGAAAGCTGGGGCGGATCACACTGGAATTTCCGGAAAATCCCGGATTACAGGAAAATAAGAACAATTAGGAGGCCGGCGGCAGAGGAGAGTCTGTCTGCTGCCGGATCTGCAAAGGAAGGCACATATGGCAAGAACACTGACAGGAGAACGGCTGGAGAAGGAGCTTTTACGGCTGGAGGCCATGAAGGCATACGAAAAGGAGAATAAGGACTGTGCCCTGATCTGCGGGATCGACGAGGCAGGAAGAGGGCCGCTGGCGGGACCGGTGGCTGCCGGGGCGGTGATCCTTCCCAGGGACTGCACCATCCTGTATCTCAACGATTCAAAGAAGCTGTCGGAAAAGCGGCGGGAGGAGCTGTTCCTGGAGATAAAGGAAAAGGCCCTGGCTTGGAATGTGGCGGTGGTCTCCCCGGCCAGGATCGATGAGATCAACATCCTCCAGGCCACCTATGAGGCCATGCGGGCGGCCATCGGCGGCCTTTCCCAGACGCCGGACCTGCTTTTAAACGATGCGGTCACCATTCCGGGAATGGAGATCCCGCAGATTCCCATTGTCAAGGGAGACGCCAAAAGCGTATCCATAGCCGCGGCCAGCATCCTGGCCAAGGTTACCAGGGACCATCTGATGGCGGAGTATGACAAGCTGTATCCCGGGTATGGATTTGCAAAGCATAAGGGCTACGGAACTGCGGCCCATATTGCAGCCTTAAGGGAACTGGGTCCGTCGCCCATCCACCGGAGGACCTTTATTAAAAATTTCGTGTAGCTTCGGAAAGGAGCCTTTGTGGGACAGAATAAGCGGATGGAAGGAAGCCGGTATGAGCAGCTGGCGGCCCGGTATCTGGAACAGAAAGGGATGGATGTCCTGGAACTGAATTACCGGTGCCGCACCGGCGAGATCGACATCATTGCCAGGGACGGCGGATATCTGGTCTTTGTGGAGGTCAAATACAGGAAAACGAAAAGGGCCGGATATGCGCTGGAGGCCATCGACAGCCGGAAGGCCGGACAGGTGCGCCGGGTGGCGGCTGTCTATCTTTATGAGCACGGATTTCCGGAGTCTGCGGCCTGCCGGTTTGACGCGGTGGGGATCGACGGAGAGCAGATCACACATTTAAAAAATGCGTTTTAGACGGGAGAGATATACATGTATGACTGGAAAAGAAAGGGAGACGGCGGTCTTATAAAGGAAGTCACAAGGGATGGAGTCACGTGGCTTTCCTTCCCGGCCCTGGAAGAAACAGGGCTTGTGGCCCACGCCTTCTCCACCCGTATGGGCGGTGTGAGCAAAGGGTGCTATTCCACCATGAATTTTTCTTTTACCCGGGGAGACGATCCGGAGGCGGTACGGGAAAATTACAGGCGTATGGCAAAGGCCCTGGGCGTGGATGAGACACGCATGGTCCTGACGTGGCAGACCCACACCATCAACGTGCGGACCGTGACCCCGGAGGACGAGGGAAAGGGGATCGTAAAGGAACGGGATTACCGGGATGTGGACGGACTGATCACAGACCGGCCCGGCGTGCCGCTGGTGACATTTTTTGCCGACTGCGTGCCGCTGTATTTTCTGGACCGGAAAAGAAGGGCCATCGGTCTGGCCCATTCGGGCTGGAGAGGGACCGTAAACCGCATGGGCCAGGCGGTCCTGTCGGCCATGGAAAAGGAGTACGGCACGGATCCGGCTGATGTGACGGCCTGTATCGGCCCCAGCATCTGCCAGGACTGCTATGAAGTGGGAGAGGAAGTGATCGCTGAATTTGCGGCGGCCTTCCGGGAAGAGCACCACCCGGCGCTTTTCTACAAAAAAGAGAATGGAAAATACCAGCTGGATCTCTGGGAGGCCAACCGGATCGTTCTCCGGGAAGCGGGCGTGCCGGAGACAGGGATCTCTGTGACGGATATCTGTACCCACTGCAATCCAGAGCTTTTGTTTTCCCACCGGACATCGGCAGACCGGCGGGGAAATCTCTGTGCCTTCCTCTGCTTAAAGGAAGAAGGCAGATAGCAGGCCCGGGCTTTGCAAAAAATGACATTTAACGAAAAACCTTCTAGTGTATTATTTTCTCCAGAGACCATAATAGGAGTGTACCAAGAAAACGCCGGAAAAAACAAGGCCGGCAAATACACTCAAAAGGAGGGTTTTATATGTCCAGTACAAACAATTCTTCCAATCGTATGGTAGTACCGGAGGCCAAGGAGGCCATGGACAAGTTTAAGATGGAGGTGGCCTCTGAGTTAGGAGTGCCGCTGACCAACGGCTACAATGGAAACCTGACCTCTTACCAGAACGGCAGCGTAGGCGGCTATATGGTGAAGAAGATGATCGAGGAACAGGAGAAGAAGATGGCGGGCAAATAAAAGCTGCCTGAATCTGACTAAAAAAGGCCTTTCCGTCTGGATCGATTCCAGGGAAAGGCCTTTTTCCTTATGGTTCCTCTGCTGTCAGTGTCCATCTTCCACCTCCTTTAAAGCGGGATTTTGCAGGTTTCACAGATTCTGCGGAAAAACTGCTTGTATATCGCCTTCATTGCGATTATAATTGTGAAGATACTGGAAACAGAAGGGGATGCGGCAGCATGAGCGTTCCGGTCTCTGGTCCGGAAAAGAAACGACCGCATCGAGAGGTGGCATATGAGAGTGATCGCAGGCAGCGCCAGACGGCTGCTTTTGAAGACTGTGGAGGGAATGGACACCCGGCCCACCACAGACCGTATAAAGGAAACCTTATTTAATATGATCCAGAACGACCTTTACGGCCGTTCCTTTCTGGATCTGTTTGCCGGAAGCGGGGCCATCGGCATCGAGGCTTTAAGCCGCGGGGCATCGGAGGCTGTATTCATTGACAATGGGATCCGCCAGGTATCCTGTATCCGGGACAATCTGAAGACCACAAAGCTGGAATCCGGGGCAAAGGTGTTAAACTGCGGCGTGCTGGAGGGACTTTCCCGTCTTGGCCGGGACCATGGTGCCTTTGATTTTATATTTATGGATCCGCCCTATGGCTGTGATCTGGAACGCCAGGTACTGGAGGCCTTACAGGATTCGCCTCTGGCTGACGGTGACACGGTCCTTATTGCGGAGGCTTCCCTGGATACAGATTTTTCCTGGGCAGAGTCCCTGGGCTATGAGATCAGCCGTACCAAGGAATATAAGACAAACAAACATGTATTTTTTAAAAAGAGGGAAAATTGAGATGAAAAAAGCCATTTATCCGGGAAGCTTTGACCCGGTGACCCTGGGACATCTGGATGTGATCCGCCGGGCGTCCCAGCTGTTCGACCACCTGGTGATCGCAGTTTTGCATAACAGTGCGAAAACTCCATTGTTTTCCGTGGAAGAACGTGTTAAGATGTTAGAAGAAGCGACAAAGGATATTCCCAACGTGGAGGTGAAGGCCTTCGGCGGCCTTACGGTGGAGTTTGCCAGGGAATGCGGGGCCAACGCCCTGGTCCGGGGGCTTCGTGCGATCACGGATTTTGAATACGAGCTGCAGATCGCCCAGCTGAACCGGGTGATCGCTCCGGATATCGATACCGTATTTCTGACCACCAATTTAAAATATGCGTATCTGAGCTCCAGCTCTGTCAAGGAGGTGGCGGCTTACGGCGGTGATATTTCCAATTTTGTGACAGCCGGGGTGGCAGAAGAGGTACATAAGAAATTTCAGAATAAGATCAGGGGAAAGGAATAAGGAAGCAATATGAGCAGAATCGAACAGTTAATCGGAGAAATTGAAGAATATATTGACAGCTGCAAGTTCCAGCCGCTGTCCACCACCAAGATCATCGTAAATAAGGAGGAGCTGGACGAGCTCCTGGTGGAGCTGCGTCTCAGGATCCCCGATGAGATCAAGCAGTACCAGAAGATCATCAGCAACCAGGAGGCGATCCTTTCCGATGCCCACACCCGGGCAGATGCCCTTCTGGCGGAAGCCACAGCCCAGACCAATGAGCTGGTCAACGAGCATGAGATCATGCAGAAGGCGTACGCCCATGCCAATGAGGTGATCGAGCAGGCCCAGGCCCAGGCCCAGGCCATCATCGACAGCGCCGTCAACGACGCCAACAATATCCGTCAGGGCTCCATCCAGTATACGGACGATATGTTAAAGAGCCTTCAGAATATCATCAATCATTCCATGGAAGGAGCCCAGGGCCGGTTTGACGCCTTTATGAGCTCCATGAGGTCCAGCTACGACATCGTTTCCTCCAACCGGAAGGAGCTGTCCGGCGGGATCATCACAGAAAAAGAAGAGGAGCCGTCTGTACCGGAGGCCTAGACTTCCGGAAGGATCAGCCCAGTACGCCCAGGAGCCGGAAGATGACGGCGGCCAGGGCGCTGTGAAGAAGCTTCCAGAGAATATATTGCCGGATGGATAATCCGGCAATTTTTTTATCTTCTGTACGGCCCTCTCGATCCTTTGGGCTGCTGCCGCCATCGTCTGTACGGCTCTTTTTTTCCTCTGGCCATCCAGAGGCAGTCACGGCCCGGGTCTGGAAGATGCCGCATATGCCGCCGAAAGCCAGGATGGCAGCGGCGGCGGTTCCGGAGTCCGGGAAGGGAAGGGAGGCGGACACTTCCCGGACTCCGGTGGTCATCTCCATGGCGCCCATAAGGAAGAGCCGGAGAGAGGCGGGGAGCCACGGTGAGCGGCGTAAAAATACGATCACGATGGAAAACAGCATCAGGTAGCCGCCGATGCGGCAGAGGATCTCTGCTGCCGCCAGGATCGCCGTATCCAGGGCCGGAGCTGTCTGGACCTGCGGCCGGGAGCCGTTGGATGCGGGAGACGGTAAGCCAGGAAAATAGATCCTCTTTGCCAGGGCCGCCAGAGGAAGGAGCGGCAGATAAATGGAAAGAAGAAGGCGGGAGGGATGCATTCCGGCCTCAAAAAGCGGGCAGACAAAGCCCAGCAGGAACATGGGGCTTGGATGATTGCATATGGCCATGAGGAAACGGCCCTCCTGGACGGAAAGCTTCCCCTCCCGGACAAAATCCCCGCAGGTCTTTGCCCCCATGGGGCAGCCGCAGAGGAGACCGGAAATGAGGGTGTAGCAGCCATTTTCTGAAAGGGGAAGCCAGGGACCTAAGAAAGCCCGGACGGGCTTCATCAGCAGGGAGACGCCGCCGGAGGATACGATGAGGCTGGAGAGCACCATAAAGGGGAACAGGGACGGGACCACAGACGTATACCATAAAAGAAGGCCGTACCTGGCCCCCTCGGCCGCAAAGCGGGGATAAAGCAGAAGAAACACCATGAGAATGGCAAGACCGACGGATTTTTTCATAAGCACCCGAATACCTTTTGTTGATACAGCTTATGAAAAGGGGCTTCCCCATATGAAACTTCTGGTTCTGGCGCTGCTCATTCTGTATGATTCCATGCTGATCTTTCAGCTGGAGCATGTAAAGGCCCTGGATACCATGGCTCCCTATGCCTGGGAAAGCGGGGACTTCCGGGCCATGCGCCTGGGAAGGGACGCGGCGGGACGGCCCTTCCTGGATTATGAGGAGCTTGCCATGGCTATGCTCACGGAAAATTTTGATCTGACGGGAAAGAAGCTCTCCGGGGAGCCTCTTTTTTTCCCGGTCCGGCGTCAGAAGGAATTTGAGCGGCTTTCCGACGCGTACCGCATGGTGTTTGCAGATCTTTCCTGCTTTCCCGTCCCGGAAAGTGCCGGAGGGGACATCAGTGATGTGGTCTATGAAAACGGCTGGATGGAGGAACGGTCCTTTGACGGACCCAGGACCCATGAGGGGTGCGATCTCATGGCTGGGGCTCCGGAGGCGGGGCTCTATCCGGTGGTGTCCATGACGGACGGAGTGGTGGAGCAGGCCGGATGGCTGAAAAAGGGCGGCTGGCGCATCGGGATCCGGGCTCCGGCTGGCGCATATCTGTACTACGCCCACCTGGACTCCTATGGAAAGACCCTGGACGGCCGGGAGTGGAGGCCGGGGGACACAGTCCATGCCGGAGAGCTTCTGGGCTATATGGGGGATTCCGGCTACGGAGAGCCTGGGACCACCGGCCAGTTTCCAGTCCACCTCCACCTGGGGATCTACATCCGGACGGAGCATCATGACGAGCTTTCTGTGAATCCCTACTGGATCCTAAGATACCTGGAGAAGTATCGTACCCGGGCTTCCTACTGACCTGACAGGAGGAAACGGTTGTACTTTTCCCTGGATTTTGATATAGTATGGAATAAGGCATTGGGGGCGGAAAATATCCGTCCTCTGATATCCTGGATATGAGCATGGAACAGGGGGAAACGCATGGATAAGGAGCTGCGTCTGGATAAATTCCTGGCCGACATGGGAAAGGGCACCCGGAGCGCCCTTAAAGAGGCCGTAAGAAAGGGCCGGGTCCGGGTCAATGGAGAAGTCATAAAAAAAGCGGATATAAAGGTAAGGATCCCTGGGGATACGGTGACCTTAGACGGCGAGGAGGTCGCCTATGCTGTTATGGAGTATTATATGCTCAACAAGCCCCAGGGCGTGGTCTCCGCCACAGAGGATAAAAAATATCCCACGGTCCTGGATCTGATCGCGGATAAAAAAAGGAAGGACCTGTTTCCGGTGGGACGGCTGGACCTGGATACAGAGGGCCTTCTCCTCATCACCAATGACGGAGACCTGGCCCACCGGCTCCTGTCACCCAAAAAGCATGTGGACAAGGTATATTATGCCCGCTGCCGCGGAACGGTGAGAGAAGGGGCCGCGGAGGAGTTTGCCAGGGGGATCCATCTTCCCGACGGGCTTTTATGCCTTCCGGCAGAGCTGACGGTCCTGTCCTACGACCGTATACAGGACGAGTCCGAGATCCGCCTGCGGATCCGGGAGGGGAAATTCCATCAGGTAAAGCGGATGATGGAGGCCGTCGGCTGTCCGGTGTTTTTTTTAAAGCGCCTGTCCATGGGGCCGCTGGTCCTGGATGAGAATTTAAAGCCAGGGGAATACCGTCCCCTTACGGATACAGAACGGGAGTGGTTGGAACAGCTATGATAAAAGATTTTCTGAAAAATAAAAAAGCCGTCCTTTTTGACCTGGACGGGACCCTGGTGGATTCCATGTGGATGTGGCCCCAGATCGACGTGGAGTTCCTGGGACGCTTTGGCTATGACTGCCCTGGGGATCTGGAGCGGGCTGTGGAGGGCATGAGCTTTTCAGAGACGGCCGCTTATTTTAAGGAGCGGTTTTCCCTTCCCATGACCCTGGAGGAGATCAAGGAGTGCTGGAGCCAGATGGCCATGGACAAATACCGGACCCAGGTCCCCTTAAAGCCCGGCGCCCTGGAGTTCCTCCGTTACTGTAAGGACCAGGGGATCGCCACAGGCATCGCCACCAGCAATGGACGGCCTATTGTGGACGCAGTCATCGAGGCTCTGCAGATCGGAGAGTATTTCCAGGAGGTGGCCACCGCCTGCGAGGTGGAAAAGGGAAAGCCGGAGCCGGATATTTATCTGGAGGTGGCGAGACGCCTCCAGGTGGCTCCGGAGGACTGTCTTGTTTTTGAGGATGTTCCGGCGGGGATCCTGGCGGGCAAACGGGCCGGGATGACGGTGTTAGCCGTGGAGGATGATTTTTCCCGGGAGCTTTCCGGGGAAAAGAAGGCCCTGGCCGACGGATACATTTGTGATTATTCGGAATTATTATAAAGGAGAAACAATGATGCACGATTTTCTTCCGATGTCCAGGGAGGATATGGAAAAACGGGGCTGGGACCAGTGTGATTTCGTTTATGTATGCGGCGACGCCTATGTGGATCACCCGTCCTTCGGCCACGCCATCATAAGCCGGCTCCTGGAAGCCCATGGCTACCGGGTGGGGATCATTTCCCAGCCGGACTGGAAAAATAAGGACAGCATAACGGTCCTGGGAGAGCCAAGGCTGGGCTTCCTGGTGACGGCCGGAAACATGGATTCCATGGTGAACCACTATTCTGTGTCCAAAAGAAGAAGGGAAAAGGATTCCTATACGCCCGGCGGCGTCATGGGAAAACGGCCCGATTACGCCACGGTGGTCTACTGCAATCTGATCCGGTCAGTCTATAAAAAGGCTCCCATTATCATCGGAGGGATCGAGGCCAGCCTGCGCCGCCTGGCCCACTACGATTACTGGTCCGGAAAGGTGAAGCATTCCATCCTGGTGGATTCCCAGGCGGATCTTATTTCCTACGGTATGGGGGAACGGTCCATCGTGGAGATCGCAGACGCCCTGGCTTCGGGGATCGATATTAAGGATATTACCTTTATCGACGGCACCGTCTATAAGACCGACCGGCGGGAGGCCGTTTATGATGCAGTCTGGCTGCCGTCCTACGACCAGGTGAAGGAAAATAAGCGCACCTATGCGGAGAGCTTTTTTACCCAGTACCAGAACACCGATGCGTTTTCTGGAAAACGTCTCTGCGAGCCGTATACGGACCATCTCTATGTGGTCCAGAATCCTCCGGCAAAGCCCCTTTCCACGCTGGAAATGGACGACGTGTACGCCCTTCCCTATATGCGGGCGCCCCATCCGTCCTATGAGGCCCTGGGAGGCGTTCCGGCCATCAGTGAGGTGAAGTTCAGCCTCATCAGTAACCGGGGCTGCTTTGGCGGCTGCAGCTTCTGCGCCCTGACCTTCCACCAGGGGCGGATCGTCCAGGTCAGGAGCCATGAATCCATTCTGGAGGAGGCAAGGCTTCTGACGGAGGAGCCGGATTTCAAGGGCTATATCCACGATGTGGGAGGCCCCACGGCCAATTTCCGGTTCCCGGCCTGCGAAAAGCAGATGACAAAGGGAGCCTGCCCCGGAAAGCAGTGCCTGTTCCCGAAGCCCTGTAAAAATCTGGTGGCAGACCATGGAGACTATATCGCGCTCCTTAGAAAGCTGAGAGCCCTTCCCAAGGTAAAAAAGGTGTTCATCCGCTCCGGCATCCGCTTCGATTACGTCCTGGCGGATAAAAAGAAGGATTTCTTAAGAGAACTCTGCATGTACCATGTCAGCGGCCAGCTGAAGGTGGCTCCGGAGCATGTGGCGGACCCGGTCCTTAAGCGCATGGGAAAGCCGGAAAATGCTGTATACAGGCAGTTTGCCAAAGAATATGCGGCCATGAATGAAAAGCTGGGGCTTAAGCAGTATCTGGTGCCCTATCTCATGTCCTCCCATCCTGGCTCCACCTTAAAGGAAGCGGTGGAGCTGGCAGAGCACCTCAAGGATCTGGGCTATATGCCGGAGCAGGTCCAGGATTTCTACCCCACGCCGTCCACCATCTCCACCTGTATGTATTACACAGGCCTGGATCCCAGGACCATGGAGGAGGTGTACGTTCCGGTGAATCCCCACGAAAAGGCCATGCAGAGGGCGCTGATCCAGTACCGGAACCCGAAAAATTACGAGCTGGTCCGGGAGGCTCTCATAAAGGCCGGGAGAGAGGATCTGATCGGCTACGACAGAAGGTGCCTCATACGGCCCCGGGGAGGAGAACGAAGGACCGCCGGAGAGGGCGGAGGAAAACGGATGGAGGGCAGAGACAGCCGGGCTTCCGGAAAAAAGAAGACCATCCGCAATATCCATAAATCTGGAAAAGGAAAGAAGGGAGAGCGATGAAGATCGCCATTGTCACGGGGGCTTCCTCTGGAATGGGGAGGAAAATGGTGTTCCGTCTGGCAGACCGGTACGGAGGCTTCCAGGAGATCTGGGTCGTTGGAAGAAGAAAGGAGCGGCTGGATACACTGGACGGGAAGGTCCCGGTGAAGCTTCGGAAGTTCCCCCTGGATCTGACAAAAAAGGAGGACCTGGAGATTCTGGCCGCAGCCCTGGCTGAAAAAAAGCCGGAGGTGAGATTTCTGGTAAATGCCGCGGGCTTTGGGATCACAGGGCCTGTGGGAAGCTTCCCAGAGGAAGAGGCCGCCTCCATGGTGCGGTTAAACTGCGAGGGCCTGACGGCTGTGACGGAGTTGGTCCTTCCTTATATTTCGGACAACAGCCGGATCCTCCAGTTTGCTTCGGCCGCGGCCTTTATGCCCCAGCCGGGATTCGCCGTCTATGCGGCCACCAAGGCTTATGTCTTAAGTTATAGCCGGGCGCTGGGAGAGGAGCTGAGGCGGAGAAGGATCTTTGTCACCGCCGTGTGCCCCGGCCCTGTGGATACGGAGTTTTTTGGGAAGGCCTTAAACGGAAAGCCCATGGATCCCTTTAAGCGGCTGTTCATGGCCAGGACGAAATATGTGGTGGACCGGGCGTTTTCCGACTGCCTGAAGGGAAAGCCGGTGTCCGTGCCGGGACTTTCCATGAAGGCGTTTTATTTGCTGTGCCGCATCTGCCCCCACAGCCTTTTGATGAAATTTCTTACATGGAAATAAGAGGAGATGGATACGTTGGATAAAAAGATAAAAAAAGGAATGTACGGATACCGGGACGCCCATAAAAAAAGGCAGATCCTTCTGGTCTCTCTGTTTCTCTTAGTGATCGCGGCCCTCCTGGTCTCCCGGTATTTTATCACCTGGAAGTCTTTAAAAAATCTGGTGACCATCAGTGCCATTTTAACGGTGCTCCCCATGGCGAACCTGGCGTCGCCCCTGGTGGCCTCCTGGAAGATCCGGACCGCCCCCAGAGAGCTTTATGATGCCTGCCGCCCTTACGGGGAAAAGTTCCCCATGCTGTATGACCTGATCATCACCTCCCGGGATTTTATCATGCCCGTGGACGTGGCTGTGATCCATCCCACCGGAGTGTACCTTTACTGCCCGAAGAAGGGGATCGATACCAAGGCGGCGGAAAAGTTTTTAAACGAGATGCTGACCGGATGGAAGTTAGACGGAAACGCCAGGATCATGACGGAAAAGAAAAATTTCCTCACCCGGCTTTCCACCTTGAAAAATGTCACTGAGGATGAGGACGACGGGAGCGCGCCTCATGTGGAAAAGCTTTTAAAGAGCCTTTCCATGTAAGAGAAAGGATACCATGCAGGAGATCACCATTGGAACCAACGAGGCTGGACAGCGGCTGGATAAATTCCTGGCCAAGTATATGAAGCTGGCCCCCAAAAGCTTTTTTTATAAGATGATGCGCAAGAAGAATATCACCTTAAACGGAAAAAAGTGCGAGGGCGGGGAAATGCTGGCAGAGGGCGATACAGTAAAGCTGTTTCTGGCAGATGAGACCATTGAAAAATTTTCGGAAATAAAGGTACAGAAGATACAGAAGGAAAAGAAGGTACAGCTTTCCATCCTCTATGAGGACGAGGATATCCTTCTGATCAACAAGCCCGCAGGCATGCTGTCCCAGAAGGCCAGGGACACGGATCTTTCCCTGGTGGAATATCTGACCGACTATCTGATGGAGAACGGCAGTGTCACAGAAGGATCCCTGCGGAGCTTTAAGCCCTCGGTGTGCAACCGGCTGGACCGGAATACCAGCGGCATCGTGGCAGCGGGGAAATCCCTGGCGGGCTCACAGATGCTTTCGGAGGTGTTCAGGGACCGGACGGTCCACAAATATTATAAGTGCATCGTTTACGGACCGGTCCGGGAGGCCAGGACTGTTGACGGCTGGCTTTTAAAGGATCCGCGTACCAACCAGGTGAAGATCCTTTCCAGGGCCGACCCGGAAGGGGAGGCGAAGCGGATCGTGACCCGGTATGAGCCTCTGGCCGTTACGGAACGGCTCACGCTCCTTAAGGTGACCCTGCTTACGGGACGCTCCCACCAGATCCGGGCCCATTTATCATCCATGGGCCATCCGATCCTGGGAGACGGGAAGTACGGAGGCGGAGGATCCCTGGAGCTGGAGCGGAAATACCGGCTGAAGGGCCAGCTCCTCCACTCGTACCGGCTGGAGTTCCCAGCCCTTACGGGACGGTTTGCCCACCTTTCCGGGAAGGCATTTGAAGCGCCGCTTCCGGAAACGTTCCTGCGGGCCGCAGAGGGCGAGGGGCTTCTCTTAAACGGGAATCCGGGAGGAGCGCGGTGATATGGGAACCTGGAAGACCAGAGGCTTAAGGGGATCCACCCTGGAGGAGCTCATCAACCGTACCAACGAGAGCTACCGGGAAAAGGGACTGGCGCTGATCCAGAAGATCCCCACGCCCATCACGCCCATCGAGATCGATAAGGCCAGCCGCCATATCACACTGGCTTATTTCGATATGAAGAGCACCGTGGATTACATTGGCGCTGTCCAGGGGATCCCGGTGTGCTTCGATGCAAAGGAATGTGCGGTCCGTACCTTTCCTCTGCAGAACATCCACCCCCACCAGATCGCTTTCATGCGGGAATTTGAAAAGCAGGGGGGAGTGGCTTTTATCATCCTTTCCTTTACATCCCAGGGCGAGATCTATTACGTCCCATTCGACGTGATCGCCGGGTTCTGGAAACGGATGGAGGACGGGGGAAGAAAAAGCTTTACGTATGAGGAAGCGGCAGCGAAGGCCTGGAAGATCCGCAGCTGCCGGGATATGCTGGTCCATTACCTGGAGGAGCTCCAGCTGGATCTGGACCGGAAGGAAGCGCTGGAACAGGGCGGGACCCCATAAAACAAAGGAGGAGTTACAGTTTATGGATTTTATTATCTCTCTTGTGGTCATTCTGATCTTTGTGGCTGTATCCATGAAAAAAAGCGGGCAGCTGGATGAGATCATGAACGGAATGAAGAAAAAAAACCAGAACGAGGCGGACAACGTGGTCTATGAACAGACCGAGGACGCGCCGAAAAAGAAAAAGGCAAAGGCAAAAAAAGGAGGAGGCGTTCCCAGGAATATCGGAAAAGGAGTGGGGATCGCTGCGGCTGTGCTGGTGGCGGCCGTTCTGGCCTTCGACAGCTACTACACTCTTTCAGAGGAAGAGATGGCTGTGGTCACCACCTTCGGAAAGCCGTCGGTCCAGGAGGCGTCGGGCCTTCACTTTAAGGTGCCGCTGATCCAGCAGGTGACAAAGATCTCCAAGGCCATCACCGGCATGCAGATCGGCTATACCACGGATCCGGAACGGGCCGAGGGGGCTTCCATGGAAAATCCGGTCTCCATTGAAAAGGAAAGCCTTATGATCACCAATGACTTTAACCTGATCAATGTGGACTTCTACGTGGAGTACATGGTCACAGACCCCATTCAGGCAGTCCGTCATAGAAACGTATATGAAAGCATCATTAAAAACCTGGCCCAGAGCTATATCCGTGACACGGTGGGCCTTTATAACGTGGATGACGTGATTACCACAGGAAAGACCCAGATCCAGGAGCGGGTCAAGGAGCAGCTTACCAACCGTCTGGTGGAAGAAAACATCGGATACGGCATTTATAACGTGTCCATCCAGGACTCCGGAATGCCCAGGGAGGACGTATCCAATGCATTTAAAGCCGTGGAGGATGCCAAGCAGGGAATGGAGACGGCCATTAATACGGCGAAAAAATACCAGTCGGAAAACATCCCCAAGGCCAATGCAGAGGCCGATAAGCTCTTACAGGAGGCGGAGGCCTATAAGCAGCAGAGGATCAACGAGGCCAACGGACAGGTGGCACGTTTTGAGGATACATACGCTGAGTATGTAAAGTATCCTCTGATCACCAAAAAACGTATGTTCTACGAGACCATGGAGGAGCTCCTGCCGGATCTGAAGGTGATCATCGACAATGGCAGCGGCACCCAGACCATGCTGCCTCTGGAGCCCTTTGCCAATGTGACGGAAGGGACATCCGGAAACCAGACCCCGCAGGCCGCAGCGCCGGCCGGCCAGTAAGAGGAGGAGAAGCATATGAAAAAAACAGGAAGAAAGATCGCATTATTCATCATCCTCATCGCCGGCCTGATCACACTGGGCTCCAGTATGGTCAGCACCTATAACGACGAGTATAAGCTGGTGCTCCAGTTCGGAAAGGTGGTGCGGGTCATCGACACGCCAGGCCTGAGCTTTAAGGTCCCCTTTATCCAGACCACCCAGTCCATCCCCAATTATGAGATGGTTTACGACCTGGTTCCCAGCGAGGTGAACACCAGGGATAAAAAGGTGATGCTCACCGATTCCTTTGCCTTATGGAGCGTGACGGATCCCCTGGAGTATCTGTCCCGTCTGGGAGCCAGTAAGGCCAATGCGGAAAGCCGCATTTCCGTGGTGGTCTACAATGCCGTGAAAAATGTTATCTCCTCCACGGACCAGGCGGACGTGATCTCCGGCCGTGACGGGAAGTTAGCGGAGCTTATTACGGAACGGATCGGAAATTCCCTGGACAGCTATGGGATCACTGTGAAAAAGGTAGAGACCAAGATGTTAGACCTGCCGGATTCCAATAAGGAGGCCGTTTACCAGCGTATGATCTCAGAGCGTCAGAACATCGCCGCCGGTTATACGGCAGACGGCCAGTACCAGTCCAACGTCATTAAGAACACCACCGATAAGGATGTGTCCATCATCATCTCCGAGGCAGAGGCCAAGGCGGAGAAGATCCGGGCCGAAGGCGAGGCTGAGTACATGCGGATCCTCTCCAATGCCTACAACGATGAGAGCAAGGCGGATTATTACAATTACATCCGCAGCCTGGACGCCTTAAAGGCCAGCCTGAAGGGCTCCAACAAGACGGTGATCTTAAATGAAAATTCTGAACTGGCCCGGATCCTCCAGGGGAACTGATGGACAATTCTGGAAAAATCTGCTATACTTTAAAGGAACGGAGCGATCCGGAATCAGAGAAAAGGAGTGTACGTTATGTCAAAAGTCGTTGATAATTTTTTAAAGTACATTGCATTTGATACCCAGTCTGCCGAGGACGCCGCCTCTGTGCCCAGTACAGAAAAGCAGTTCGCCCTGGCAAAGCTTCTGGTGGAGCAGTTAAAAGCCCTGGGGGTAAAGGATGTGTCCATGAGCGAACACTGCTACGTATATGGCACCATTCCGGCTACGGCGGAGACCGACTGCCCGGTGGTGGGCTTCCTGGCCCATATGGACACCTCCCCGGATTTTTCCGATGAGAACACCCGTCCCCAGCTGATCCAGAACTATAACGGCGGAGACATTATCCTGAATAAAAATCTGGGCATTAAAATGAGTCCGGAGGTATTCCCGGCATTAAAGAACTATGTGGGCAAGGACCTGATCACCACCGACGGCACCAGCCTTCTGGGCGGAGACGATAAGGCCGGTATTGCCGAGATCATGACTATGGCTGAATATTTCATGGCACATCCGGAGATCCCCCACGGAACCATCAAGATCGCCTTTACTCCCGACGAAGAAGTGGGACACGGCGTGGATTTCTTCGACGTACCCGGCTGGGGCGCCGATGTGGCTTATACAGTGGACGGCGGAGCCTTCGGCGAGATGGAATACGAGACCTTCAACGCAGCTTCCATGAGCGTCACCATTCACGGCCAGAACATCCACCCAGGCAGCGCCAAGGGCAAGATGAAAAACGCCATCCTCATCGGTCTGGAATTCCAGTCCATGCTCCCGGAGGCAGAAAAGCCCCAGTATACAGAAATGTATGAGGGCTTCTACCATCTCAACGGGATCTCCGGAAACGTGGAGGAGACTGTACTGAAATACATCGTCCGCGACCATGATAAGGAGATCTTTGAATCCAGAAAGGCCATGGGCCATACCATCGCTGACTTCTTAAATAAGAAGTATGGAGAAGGCACCGTTGTGGTGGAGACCTCCGATACGTATTACAATATGGCAGAAAAGATCCGTCCCCATATGTATTTAATGGATATCGCTGCCGAGGCCTTTAAGGAGCTGGGAGTGGATACGCCCAACGTCCGCCCGGTGCGCGGCGGTACCGACGGCTCCAGGCTGTCCTATATGGGCCTTCCGTGTCCCAACCTCTGCACTGGAGACCACAACGCCCATGGCAAATATGAATTTGTATGCATCCAGTCCATGGAGCAGACCGTGGAACTGCTGATCAGGATCGCAGAGAAATTTAAGGATGTAAAGAAAGCTTAATACGAGGCTGAAAACAAAAGCTTCCGGAGAGAAGATCCTCCGGGAGCTTTTTTTCTGATCTTTTATTCTGGATGAAACTTTCTTCTTTTTTGTCACGTCTATATATGTGATAGAACAAAAAATGACAGAAAAGGACAGGTTTCCCATGGTTTTCAGCAGTCTGGAATTCATATTCCAATTTTTACCCATATTTTTACTGATCTATTTTCTCTGCCCGGCGCGGTATAAGAACTTCTGCCTTTTCGCAGGGAGCATGTTGTTTTACCTGTACGGCGTCTGGGATACGCCTCTTTATCTGGCGCTCTTTGGGGCGTCCATGGCAGTGAACTATTTTTTTGGCTGCCGGATCGCCCGCAGCCGGGCCAGGTTCCGCAGGAGGAAGCGGCTGTTCTGGGGAGTGGCTTATAATCTGTTCTGGCTGCTGCTGTTTAAATATACCGGCTTTTTTACAGAAAATATCAACGGCATCCTCCGGCTCATGGGGCTTTCCCTGGAGCTTCCTGTGTTTGCGCCGGTGCTCCCGGTGGGGATCAGCTTTTATACCTTCCAGGCCATTTCCTATCTGGCGGACGTGTACCGGAAAACGGCAGAATATGAGCCTTCTTTTGTGAATTTCGCCATGTATATCAGTATGTTTCCCCAGCTGATCGCCGGTCCCATCGTTACCTACTCCTCCATTAAGAAGGAGATCTCCCGCCGGTCCCATTCCATGCGGGCGGTGGAGGAGGGACTGAAGACCTTCACCATAGGACTGGGACTCAAGGTCCTTCTGGCAAACCGCCTGGGCGGGCTCTGGAATGAGGCCGGGACCGTGGGCTATGAAAGTATCTCCACTCCCTTTGCATGGCTGGCCATCACAGCCTTCAGCCTCCAGATCTATTTTGATTTTTACGGCTATTCCCTGATGGCCAAGGGGCTGGGGCGGATCATGGGCTTTACGATCCCGGAAAATTTTCATGACCCATACCTGTCTCTTTCCATGACAGAATTCTGGAGACGGTGGCACATGACCCTGGGGAGCTGGTTCAGGGATTACGTATATATTCCCCTGGGAGGCAGCAGGAAGGGGAAACTTATGACCTTCCGCAATATGCTGGCGGTCTGGGCCCTCACCGGATTCTGGCATGGGGCAAGCTGGAACTTTATCCTCTGGGGGCTTCTGATGTTTGCGCTGATCTCGGTGGAAAAGCTGGGGCTCATACGGATTTTGGAGAGGGTCCCGGCCCTGGGCCATCTTTACATGGCCTTTGCCATTTCCGTAAGCTGGGTGCTGTTTGCGGTGACGGATCTTTCGCAGATGGCCGTTTACTTTACCAGGCTGTTCCCGTTCCTGCCGCAGTCAGAGGGAATGGCATATTTTGCCGGAGACTATTTAAAATATGGAAGGCTCTACGGGCTCTCCCTGGCAGCGGGACTGGTCTTTGCCACTGGCCTTCCCATGAAGCTTTACAGGCGGTTCAAAAATAGTCCTGCGGCGGCTGTGGTGCTCCTGGCGGTGTTCTGGGGCTGCGTTTACTGTATGAAGATGGGAATGGACGATCCGTTCCTGTATTTCCGGTTTTAAATTTTTAGAGAATGAAAAAGGGGAGGAAGATTATGAAGCGTTACTGGTACAGCACATTTCTGGCAGCCAGCCTGGCGGCTGTGATCGCAGTGGAATACGTTCCTGGAGCTGTGAGAAAGCTGACGCCCTGGTATGAGGCGGGAGCTATGGAGAGGGAGACGGATGAGGGGGCTGCAAAGAAGCCTGATATAGGAGCAGAGAGAGAAACACGGGAGGAAGAGATCCCAGAAACGGCGGATGGAGCGGGAACGGCTGCCGTCTCCGGCGGGGCAGGCGGTCAGACCGGGGAGACGGCTCCCAGTGGGGAGGAGATATCTCCGTCAGAGGAAGAGACTGTGGCTTCAGAGCCCTCTGGAGCTCCGGCCGTGTCCTTAAAGGAGGATTTTTCCGGTGTCCTTTTCATTGGAGATTCCCGGACCGTGGGGCTTTCTGAATATGGAGACCTGGGCCAGGCGGAGGTGTTCGCCGATTCCGGTATGAGCGTATTTACGCTATTTAATAAAACCGTTAAGCTGAGATCCCAGGAAAAGAGCGGATTGGAGGAGCTCTTATGTTCCCGGAAATTCGATACCATATTTTTTATGCTGGGGATCAATGAGCTGGGATATGATTACGATTCCATTGTAAAGCAGTATAAAAGGACCGTGGAAAAGGTCCATGAGCTGCAGCCGGACGCCGCCATCGTCCTGGGGGCCAATCTTCATGTGACAGCGGAGAAAGCCTCCGGCAGCAGTATCTACAACAATGACAGGATCAATGCCTTAAACCGCGATATTAAAAGCATGGCAGAGGCCTCTGGCTATGTCTATCTGGATGTGAACCAGGTATTTGACGATGAAAACGGAAATCTGGCGGCGGGATATTCCTCCGACGGGGCCCATGTCCTGGGAAAATATTATTCTGTGTGGGTAGACTGGATCAGGGAGACCCTGGGCACACACGCAGGCTGAAGCCGCATATGGGAATATTTTCCTTGCCATCCGGGATGGGATGTGATACACTTCCAAAGGAAAAAGGCGTAAGGTGTTTAAAGCTGATGACTTCTGCAGACAGACCCGTGCAGATATTGTCAGCTTTTTCTATGCCGGGAGGAGATGTATTATGTTACTGAGTATTTCACTGATCCTGATCGTTGGAATGTCCATGGCATGGCTGTGCCAGAGGCTCCGGCTGCCGGGCCTTATGGGCATGCTGGCCACAGGCATGATCCTTGGGCCATATGCCCTGGATCTGCTGGATGCAGATATCCTGGGGATATCGGAGGAGCTCCGGAAAATTGCGCTGATCATTATCCTTACAAGAGCCGGACTGGGACTGGATCTGGCGGGATTAAAAAAGACAGGCCGGCCGGCGTTTCTCATGTGCTTTGTTCCGGCAAGCTTTGAGGTGCTGGGAGTGATCCTTCTGGGGACCCGGTTCATGGGGCTGACGGTCCTGGAGGCAGCCGTCCTGGGAGCCGTTCTTGCCGCAGTCTCTCCGGCAGTGGTCGTACCGAGGATGGTCCGGCTGATGGAGGAGGGATATGGGAAAAAGGAAGGGATTCCCCAGATGATCCTTGCAGGCGCATCTGTGGATGACGTCTATGTGATCGTCCTGTTTTCTACATTTACCGGCATGATGCAGGGAAAGGGAGTTTCTGCTGTCAGCTTTATAAATATCCCTGTTTCGATCCTTCTGGGGATCATCCTTGGACTGGCGGCCGGATCTTTGCTGGCCCTGTTTTTTAAACAGGTGCATATCCGGGATACTTCAAAGGTGCTTATTATCTTGAGTATTTCGCTGTTTCTGGTGGCGGCTGAAGACATGCTGGCAACACCCATCCGCTTTTCATCCCTGATCGCGGTCATGTTTATAGGCATAGGCCTTCAGAAGAAAAGGGGAGAGGCTGCCAGAAGGATCTCTGTAAAGTATGGAAAGCTGTGGGTCGCCGCTGAGATTTTTCTGTTCGTGCTTGTGGGCGCCGCTGTGAATACAGGATACCTGGCCCAGGCCGGAGGACGGGCGCTTTTGGTGATCCTTGGCGCTCTTGCTTTCAGGATGGCCGGTGTGGCTCTCTGCCTATGGGGAACAAAGCTTGGGAGAAGAGAACGGTTATTTGTAATGTTAGCATATACGCCGAAGGCCACCGTCCAGGCCGCCATCGGAGGGATCCCTCTTTCTATGGGCCTTGCCTGCGGAGATACCGTTCTTACGGCCGCCGTGCTTGCCATTGTCCTTACTGCGCCCCTGGGGGCGTTTGTGATGGATCTGTCGTATCAGAAGCTTCTGAACAGGTCATGACCGTATTTCATATACGGCGGTGCGGCAGCCGGTGAAAAGAGAACGGCAGGGCCGGGACGATACGGCAGAGGCCGGAAGGAACGGTGAAAACCTGCAAAAAGGTGGGAAGGGGTTGCCAGCCGCAAAAAAATACCTTATAATTATGCGGTATATACTGGATCAGTCTGTGTCCTGCTGTCTGATCCGGAGGATCAAGGATAAAAAAAGCAACCATAAATAACCGCAAAGCAAGGAATGAGAATGAGAAAATTAGCATTAAGTGACGAAATACTGCTGAGTATCCAGCAGCCAGCCCGTTATATCGGCGGGGAGATCAATTCGGTATGTAAGGATCCGTCCAGTGTGGATGTCCGGTTTGCCATGTGCTTCCCGGACGTATATGATATCGGCATGTCCCATCTGGGGATCCAGATCCTTTACGATATGCTCAATAAGATGCCGGATGTGTACTGTGAGCGGGTATATTCGCCGTGGACCGACCTGGACGCCATCATGCGTGAAAAGCATATCCCGCTTTTTGCCATCGAGTCCCAGGACCCGGTGAAGGATTTTGATATCCTGGGGATCACCCTCCAGTATGAAATGTGTTATACAAATATCCTCCAGATCCTGGATCTTTCCGGGATCCCGCTCCATGGCAGCGACCGGACCTGGGATGACCCCATCGTCATCGGAGGTGGTCCCTGCGCCTATAACCCGGAGCCCATTGCCGAGTTTTTTGATCTGTTTTACATTGGAGAAGGAGAGACCGCATACCGGCAGCTGATCGATATTTACAAAGACAGCCGGAAAAATGGCGAGTCCAGGGAGACGTTTTTAAAACGGGCGGCCGGAGTGCCGGGAATCTACGTTCCGTCCCTGTATGAGCCGGAATACCATGAGGACGGCACCTTAAAGGCGTTCCGTCCCACCTGTCCGGAGGCCCCGGAAAAGGTCGTAAAGCAGCTGGTCCTGGATATGACGGAGGCCGTGTATCCGGAAAAGCCCCTGGTGCCGTTCATCAAGGTGACCCAGGACCGTGTGGTCTTAGAGATCATGCGCGGCTGTATCCGCGGCTGCCGGTTCTGTCAGGCAGGCATGATCTACCGGCCGGTGCGTGAAAAGAACGTGGAGCGGCTGAAGGACCTGGCATATAAGATGCTGAAAAATACGGGGCACGAGGAGATCTCCTTAAGCTCCTTAAGCTCCAGCGATTACCGTTCCCTGGAGGAGCTGGTGCGTTTCCTGATCGAGGAATTCCATGGAAAGGGAGTCAACGTATCCCTTCCTTCTTTAAGGATCGATGCATTCTCTCTGGACGTGATGAGCAAGGTACAGGATGTGAAAAAAAGCAGTCTGACCTTTGCGCCGGAGGCTGGTTCCCAGAGGCTCCGTGACGTGATCAATAAGGGACTTACTGAGGAGGAGATCCTTCAGGGAGCCGCCGATGCCTTTAAGGGAGGCTGGAACCGGGTGAAGCTGTATTTCATGCTGGGCCTTCCCACAGAGACGGTGGAGGATATGGAGGGCATTGCCCTTTTATCTGAGAAGATCGCAGAGGAGTATTATGAGATCCCCAAGGACCAGAGAAACGGAAAGGTCCAGGTGGTGGCCAGCACATCCTTCTTTGTGCCGAAGCCCTTTACGCCTTTCCAGTGGGCCAGGATGTCCACTAAGGAGGAATTCCTGGATAAGGCACGGGTGGTCAACCGCAAAATGAAGGAGATGCTGAACCATAAGAGCCTGAAATACAACTGGCATGAGGCCGATGTGACGGTTTTAGAGGGCGTACTGGCCCGGGGAGACCGGAGGGTGGCCGCCGTCATCGAGGAGGCGTACAGAAACGGCGCTTTATATGACGCCTGGTCTGAGAGCTTCCGGAATGATATATGGATGAAGGCGTTTGAGACCTGCGGCGTGGACATTGATTTCTATACCACCAGGGAGCGGAGCCTGGATGAGCTGTTCCCCTGGGACTTCATCGATACGGGTGTGTCCAAGGAGTTTTTAAAGAGAGAGTGGAACAATGCGGTAAACGGGACCGTGACCCCCAACTGCCGGGAGCGCTGTTCCGGGTGCGGCGTAAGACGATTCGGAGGAGGTGTCTGCTTTGAAGATCAGGATTAAATTTTCCAAACAGGGAAACATGCGGTTCATCGGGCATCTGGATATCATGCGTTATTTCCAGAAGGCCATGCGCCGTGCCGACGTGGACATCCGGTATTCGGAGGGCTTTTCTCCCCACCAGATCATGTCCTTTGCGGCTCCTCTGGGCGTAGGGCTCACAGGAAGCGGCGAGTACCTGGACATTGAGGTCCTTTCCACAGAGAGCTCCGGGCGGATGGTAGAGCGGCTCAACGCCCAGATGGCAGAGGGGATGGAGGTGCTGAGCTTTAAGAGACTTCCGGATTCTGCTGGAAACGCCATGTCCCTGGTGGCGGCCTGTGATTACACGGTGTCCCTGAAGAAGGATTATGAAGAGGCCCTTGGCATGTCTGCCCGGGAGTTCTTTGCCGGACTCTGCGGCTTTATAGAGACGGGAGACCTGAATATCGTAAAAAAGACAAAAAAAGGCGAAAAGCAGATGGATCTCCGGCCATATATTTATGAGTACCGGCCATCGGAGGACGGAAATTTCATTTTCCTTAAGCTTTCTGCCGGAAGCGCAGCCAATGTGAAGCCGGAGCTTCTTCTGGAGGCCTTCTGCCGGAGCTGCTCCAGGGAGTTCCCGGTTTTTGGCTTTTCCATCAACCGTGAGGAGGTCTACGCGGATGCAGGCTCCGGGGACAGCCATGAATTTGTGACCCTGGAATCCTTTGGTGAAGACATTGAATAAACTGATCTTTACTGAACTGCGGGGACGGACCGTGTCTGTCCTTGCTTCCGGAAACCGCGTCCTCCAGATCGGAACGGCTCCGGATCGGGAGGACTGCGCCCTTGGAACGATCTGCGTGGGAAGGGTCCGGAACATCGTAAAAAATATCAACGCTGCCTTTGTGGAGTACAGGCCGGGGATCAACGGTTATTACAGCCTGGCAGAAAACAGGTTCCATTTGTTTGCAGACGGGAGGGACGGATCCAGTCCGCTGAAAAATGGAGACGAGATCCTGGTCCAGATCTCCAGGGCTGCTGTCAAGACCAAGGACGCGGTGCTCACCTCGAAGCTTTCTCTCACAGGGCAGTATGGAGTGCTTACCCTGGACGGCAGCGGGCTGGGGATCTCCTCTAAGATCCGCGATGCCGGATGGAAAGAGCAGATGAAGGAATGGTGGGAAGAGGAGGCCAGGGGCCTGGTTTCCGGACTTTCCGGAACGGGACTTCCGCGTGCTGGCTTTATCCTGCGGACCAATGCGTACGGCGCTCCCCTGGAGGCGGTCGGACTGGAGCTGTCCGGCCAGGCAGAACGGATGGCCAGGCTTCTGGAGAACGGGAGGTGCCGCACGGCAGGAAGCATCCTCTATCAGCCGGAAAGCTTTTTTGTCCGCAGCGCCATGGATGTCCGGAAGGATGAAACAGAAGAGATCCTTACAGATCTTCCAGATATTTACCAGGAGCTCCAGGAGGCCGCTGGGGACGGTTTTCAGGTTCCGGTGCGGTTCTATATGGACAGCTATCCCCTGTCTGCCCTGTACCGCCTGGATGCGGCCCTGGACCGCGCCCTGGGAAGGACCGTCTGGCTCCGCTCCGGCGGATATCTGGTCATCGAGCCTACGGAGGCCATGACCGTGATCGACGTGAATACCGGAAAAAACACGGATAAGAAGACGGCCTCGGAAACGTACCTGAAAACGAATCTGGAGGCGGCCGAGGAGATCGCGGTCCAGCTGCGGCTCAGAAATCTTTCCGGGATCATTGTGGTGGATTTCATCGATATGAAGGAAAAGGCACAGAATGAGGAGCTTATGAGAAGGCTGCGCCAGTGTCTGGCGGCAGATCCTGTCAAAACGGTCCTGGTGGACATGACGCCCCTGGGACTGGTGGAGATCACAAGAAAGAAGACACTCCGTCCGCTCCATGAGCAGTTTTCCCGCAGTGAAAAAAATAGATAACAATTATCCCTTTGCTTTTTGGGGAAATATGGTATAATATCTGCGGAGCAGATATTATACCATGGCGCATGCCGGTTTCTGCGTTCACCGCAGAAATCCGGGCGCAGGAATCTCCCGGAGGGAGCTGCATCGGAAGGATGCAGCATAATATCTGCGGAGCAGATATTATACCATGGCGCATGCCGGTTTCTGCGTTCACCGCAGAAATCCGGGCGTAGGAATCTCCCGGAGGGGCTGCATCGGAAGGATGCAGCATAATATCTGCGGAGCAGATATTATACCATGGTGCATGCCGGTTTCTGCGTTCACCGCAGAAATCCGGGCGTAGGGATCTCCCGGAGGGAACTGCATCGGGAAGATGCAGCATAATATCTGCGGAGTGGATATTATATGCTTAATCGTATATTTTTATAAAAGAAATGAGGTACAAATCATGAGAACTGTTGGAACCGTATCCAGAGGCGTCAGATGCCCGGTTGTGAAAGAAGGAGACGATCTGATCCGGATCGTGACAGAGGCTATCGCCGATATGGGAAAAGAAGAACATATCACATTTCATGAAAAGGACATCGTAGCTGTAACAGAGGCCGTAGTGGCCAGGACCCAGGGCAATTATGCCAGTACAGATGACATTGCGAAGGACTGCCGCACAAAATTTGGCTGCGATACCATCGCTGTCACCTTCCCGATCTTAAGCCGGAACCGGATCGCCATCTGCTTAAAAGGCATTGCCAAGGCGTTTAAGAAGGTTTATATCCTGATGAGCTATCCTTCCGATGAAGTGGGCAACCACCTGTTTGACGACGATCTTCTGGATGAAAAGGGAGTCAATCCGTATTCAGACGTAATGGATGAGGCAAAGTACAGGGAGATCTTCGGCTATGTAAAGCATCCGTTCACAGGCGTGGATTATGTGGCTTATTATAAGGAGCTGTTTGAGGCCGAGGGCTGCGAGCCGGAATTTATTTTCGCCAATGACTGCCGCGCAGTGCTCCCCTATACAAAAAATGTACTCTGCTGCGATATCCACACCAGAGAACGCTCCAGACGGAGATTACTGGCTGCGGGAGCGGAGAAGGTGCTGACGCTGGCAGATATCATGAACGCTCCGGTGGATGGAAGCGGTTATAACGAGCAGTATGGCCTGTACGGCTCCAATAAGGCCACAGAAGACACGGTAAAGCTGTTCCCGAGAAACTGCAGCGAGTTTGTGGAAGAACTCCAGAAGAGCCTTGAGAGCGTTACAGGAGTGAAGCTGAACTGCATGATCTACGGGGACGGCGCGTTTAAGGATCCGGTAGGAAAGATCTGGGAGCTGGCTGATCCGGTGGTAAGTCCCGCTTATACTGAGCGGCTGGAGGGAACTCCCAATGAGCTGAAATTAAAATACCTGGCAGATAATGACTTTAAGGATCTGAAGGGCGAGGAGCTCACAAGGGCCATGAAGGAAAAGATCGAAGCCAAGGACGGCAGCTTAAAGGGGAGCATGGCCTCCCAGGGTACGACTCCCAGACGGCTGACAGATCTGATCGGCTCTCTCTGTGACCTGACCTCTGGCTCTGGAGATAAGGGAACGCCCATCGTGTTTATCCAGGGATATTTCGATACTTTTGCAGAGCAGTAAAACCGAAAGCGCTGCAGACGGGCGGTTTTCCGCCTGTTCTGCGGCGTTCTTTTTACGCTGGCAGCGAGACAGGACCGTGGATGTATGTGAGCCTGGCGGCTGCCGCAATGACCATGAGACATCCGCGCAGCGTGTTCCCATGGTCACTGGACAGCAGAAATTTTTCGTAAGGAAGAAAATCCTGTAAAAAACAGTTGACAGGAAGATGGACAGGTGCTATTATATTACAGTATGCCGCACAGCGAGGTCTGCAAGGGTTCCTAAGGGAACACACCATAACTGGCGAGTAATGATAATAGGAGGTGCAATATGTACGCGATTATTGCAACAGGTGGTAAGCAGTATAAAGTAGCCGAAGGCGACAGCATCAAGATTGAGAGACTGGACGCAGAAGTAGGTTCTGTTGTTACTTTTGATCAGGTTCTGGCTGTAAACAACGGCGAGCTTACGATCGGATGCCCCACAGTGGAAAACGCGACTGTTTCCGCAACCGTTGAGAAGGTTGGCAAGGGCAAAAAAGTTATCGTTTACAAGTATAAGCGCAAAACTGGCTATCATAAGAAAAACGGCCACAGACAGCTTTATACCCAGGTTAAGATTGACAAGATCAACGCTTAATTTTGTATGATTCAGGTAATTATCCTGCGCGATAAGGACAGGAAAGAAAAAGGGATCGAAATAAGCGGTCATGCTGGCTATGCAGAATACGGACAGGATATCATATGTTCTGCTGTTTCTGTACTGGCTCTCAACATGGCGAATTCCGTCGAACAGTTTACAGACGATCATTTCGAGGGAAGTGTTTCAGAGGATGGAGGCCAGTTCTCTTTCCTTTTCCCCGATTCCATGAGTCCCGAATCGCAGCTCCTCATGAAGTCCCTGATCCTCGGGCTGACGAATATCCGGGATGAATACGGAGCGGAATATATCAATTTTCGATTCAGGGAGGTGTAACCGATATGTTTAAGATGAACCTTCAGTTATTTGCCCATAAAAAAGGTGTTGGTTCCACAAAGAACGGCAGAGATTCCGAGTCCAAACGCCTTGGCGCAAAGAGAGCAGACGGCCAGTTCGTATTAGCCGGAAATATTCTTTACAGACAGCGTGGAACAAAGATCCATCCGGGTCTTAATGTTGGCCGCGGCGGTGATGATACATTATTCGCAATGGTTGACGGCGTTGTTAAATTTGAGAGAAAAGGCAGAGACAAAAAGCAGGTTTCTGTATATCCGAAGGCGATCAACGAATAAAGCAGAGAGCTCCATACGTAAGGTATGGGGCTTTTTTCTCTACTGGGAAACCAGACATTTTTGGAAAGGACCGGGCTTATCATGTTTACAGACAGTGCAAAAGTTTTTATCAGATCAGGAAACGGCGGGAATGGCCATGTGAGCTTCCGCAGAGAATTATATGTTCCCAACGGCGGCCCCGACGGCGGTGACGGCGGCAAAGGCGGCGATATCATTTTTGAGGTGGACGACGGCCTTAATACACTGGTGGATTTCAGGCACGTCCGCAAATATGTGGCGCAGAGTGGGGAAGAAGGCGGAAAACGCCGCTGCCACGGTGCCGACGGAAAGGATCTGATCGTTAAGGTGCCCGAGGGCACGGTTGTTAAGGATCTGGAATCGGGAAAGGTCATTACGGATATGTCCGGAGACAACCGGCGGGAGATCATTCTGAAAGGCGGCCGGGGAGGGCTGGGAAATATGCATTTTGCCACCTCCACCATGCAGGTTCCCAAATATGCCCAGCCAGGACAGCCAGGGCAGGAGCTGTGGATCCAGCTGGAGCTTAAGGTGATCGCCGATGTGGGTCTGGTGGGCTTCCCGAATGTGGGAAAATCCACGCTGCTTTCCCGCGTTTCCAACGCAAGACCAAAGATCGCCAATTATCATTTTACTACCCTAAACCCGCACCTGGGCGTTGTGAACCTGGGCGACGGAAACAGCTTTGTGATGGCGGATATTCCCGGGCTGATCGAAGGCGCTTCGGATGGCGCCGGCCTTGGCCACGAATTCCTGCGCCACATCGAGCGGACGAAGGTGCTCCTTCATGTGGTAGACGCGGCTTCTGTGGAGGGACGCGACCCGGTGGAGGATATCCATACCATCATGAATGAGCTTTCTACCTATAATCCGGAACTTTTAAAGCTGCCGCAGGTCATTGCGGCCAATAAGCTGGATGCCCTGTATGATGAGGAGCATGATCCCTTAAAGGCGCTGAAGGATGAATTTGAACCGAAGGGAATTCCCGTATTCGGTATTTCGGCTGTCAGTGGAGAGGGCGTCAACGAACTTCTGGGCCATCTATTCCAGGTCCTCCGGACTGTGGACCGGACTCCCAGAGTATTTGAAAAAGAGTTTGAAGTTGAATATCAGGCGGACCGGAATCTGCCTTACACAGTGGAGCGTTCTGACGATGGAGCGTTCGTTGTGGAAGGTCCCAGGATCGAGAAGATGCTGGGCTACACCAATCTGGACTCAGAGAAGGGCTTCGACTTCTTCCAGAAATTCCTGAAACAGAACGGGATCCTGGATGAGCTGGAAAAGGCCGGAATCTCCGAGGGCGATACAGTGCGTATGTACGGTCTGGCTTTTGAGTATTATAAATAAGGAGAAGAGCATATGACAAGCAAGCAGAGGGCCTATCTTAAGGGACTTGCCATGACCATGGATCCAATTCTGCAGATCGGTAAATCCAGCCTTACACCGGAGCTTACCCAGTCTGTAAACGAGGCGCTGGACGCCCGTGAGCTGATCAAGATCCATGTTTTAAAGAACTGTGTGGATGATGGAAAGATCCTGGCCCAGACCCTGGCAGAGCGTACCCGCTCGCAGGTGGTACAGGTGATCGGAAGGATGATCGTTTTATATAAACCGGCGAAGGAAGAGAAGGACAGAAAGATCGTTCTCCCGTAAGCTGGAAAGGAGAGCTGCCATGAAACGTATCGGCATTATGGGCGGGACCTTTGATCCGGTCCACAACGGCCATCTTCTTCTGGGAAGACAGGCCCGCTCCGAATACGGGCTGGATGAGATCTGGTATATGCCGTCCCATATCCCTCCCCATAAAAAGGATCACCGGATCACGGACGGAAAGGACCGCCTGGCTATGCTGGAGCTGGCGCTGGAGGGGATCCCGTTTTTTTCAGTCTCTGATTTTGAAATGAAACGGGAGGGGAATACGTATACTGCACAGACGCTGGAGCTTCTAAAGGAAGAATACCCGGAGGATAAATTTTATTTTATCATTGGAGCCGATTCCCTGTTCCAGCTGGAAACCTGGTATCACCCGGAAAAGGTCATGGAGCTTACCTCGCTTCTGGTGTCCGGCAGGGAATATGACCGGGCCGGACGGACCCTGGATCAGCAGATCAGCTATTTAAAATCCGTGTACGGAGCCCATATCCAGGTGCTTCACAATCCAGAAATGAACGTGGCTTCTGCCAGGATCCGGGACATGGCGGCCAGGGGAGAAGATATAGGAGAGCTGGTTCCCGGAGCCGTGGCCGCTTACATCAGAGAACACAGGCTGTACCAGGAGAGCAGATAACACGGAATCAGTAAAGGGCATATTCATATGGACAGCAGAGTCATTGAAATAAGAAAGCATTTAAAAAAGAAACTGGATCCCATGCGGTTTGAGCATACATTGGGAGTCTCCTACACCTGCCAGGCCCTGGCCATGCGGTACGGATATGATCTGGATAAGGCAGAGCTGGCCGGACTCCTTCATGACTGCGCCAAGCGGTACGACCGTCCGACCATGCTGGAAAAATGCATAAGCCGCGGGATCCCTGTTTCTGAAAGCGAAGAACGGGATCCATCCCTGCTTCATGCAAAACTGGGAGCGTGGATGGCCAGGGAAAAATACGGAGTGGACGATGAAGAGATCCTAAGCGCCATTGCGTGTCATACCACAGGAAAAACAGACATGGGGATGCTGGATAAGATCCTTTATGTGGCAGATTATATTGAGCCCCGGCGTTATAAAGCTGCGGATCTGCCCAGGATGAGAAAGCTGGCCTTTGAGGATCTGGATCGGGCCTGTCTGGCCATTATGGAGAGCATTCTCCGTTACCTGGGTACCCTGGACTGCCCCATTGATCCTTTGACCATTGCCGCCTGTAATCATATGCGTGCGGTGGCAGCAAGAAGCCGGGAACAGGCCGCAGCCGGGAACGGAGAAATCGGGCCAGAGAAAATAAAGGAGGAAAACACAGTTGAATCAGTCAAAAGAAATGGTAAGACTCGCAGTCGAAGCGCTGGACGAGAAAAAGGGAGAAGATATAAAAATTATTGATATCCAGGGTGTAACAGTTATTGCAGATTATTTTGTACTGGCAAGCGCATCCAACAGCAGCCAGACCCAGGCTCTGATCGATAATGTGGAGGAAAAGCTCTTTAAAGCTGGCTTTGAGTGCCGCCAGAAAGAGGGAAATCTAAGCTCAACATGGGTCCTTTTGGACTACGGCGATGTGATCGTTCATGTATTTTCCAAGGAAGACCGGCTGTTCTATGATCTGGAGCGCATCTGGAGAGACGGAAAGGTCGTAGGATCCGTAGAGGAACTGGACTGATCCGGAACGCAGTCTGACAAAAAACATATACCTGAAGCACCGGCTATTCTCTAAGGGGGATGCCGGTGCTTTTTGGTTACTGAAATGCGTGTCCTGTGGCATATAAAATGCTCTGCAGGGTTCGCCATACGGCGGAAGGAACGTCTGCGTCCGCAGCAGCCCGCCGCAGGCAGGCATCATTCCTGCTAATTCATAAACCGGAACAGGCCGATGACCTTTCCAAGGATCTGGACGTCGTCCACGATGATCGGGTCCATAGAAGAATTTTCCGGCTGCAGGCGGACGTGGCCGGATTCTTTATAGAAGGTTTTTACCGTTGCAGAATCTCCCAGGAGGGCAACCACCTTATCCCCGTTTTCAGCCACAGGCTGCTTTGCGACGATCACCTTGTCGTCGTTGAGGATCCCAGCCTCCACCATACTGTTTCCTTTTACCCTCAGCATAAATACCTCTTTATTGGGAAGCAGCTCCGCAGGGATGGGGATATAATCCTCAATATTCTCCTCTGCCAGGATCGGCATTCCTGCGGCAACGGTCCCGATCAGCGGTACGTTGACCACTTCCCGGCGGGTCAGCGCAAAATCATCATCCAGGATCTCGATGGTCCTGGGTTTTGTGGGATCCCGTCTTATGTATCCATTCCGCTCCAGTGTCTCCAGGTGGGAGTGGACAGAAGAGGTGGATTTCAGATGGACGGCTTCGCAGATCTCGCGCACAGCCGGCGGATATCCTTTGCTTAAAATTGTTTCTTTTATAAATTCAAGAATTTCTTTCTGTTTTTCAGTTATTTTACCCTGGCTCATATATGTGGATCCTCCTTTGCATCATTTTATGAAAAAATGATATCATATCTTATAAAAATCCCTGGAAGGGAATAGATTTCTTTTTTATATACTATCATATGTCCGGCAAAAAAGCAAACTTTTGTTCGAGAAAAAGCAGGAAATCTGTTGACAAACATTTGTTCTGGTGTTATCATGAGACCAGAACAAATGTTCCCGAACATACATTCTTTTGACGCAGGAGGGACTGAATATGAAAAAGTATTTGTTTTTGTTTGCCGCATCCATTATGATTTTATCCTGTCTCCTGGGAAAGACACTGGTAACTGCCAGCGGAGAGGAGAGGGAGAGCGGTTATGACCGTTATTATACCAACATTGAGATCCGTCCGGGGGACTCTCTGTGGTCCATTGCTGAAAGATACAGGGCTAACTCCGGAATGGAGGTCCGCCAGTATATATCAGAACTGAAAGAGATCAACGGCCTGGTTTCGGATTCCATTGAGGCCGGGGACTCCCTGACTGTTGTATATTATGCCAGACAGCCAGGTATGATCCCGTCGGAGCAGTAGTTCTCCGGATCTGCCGCAGGATAGCTAATTATTAAGGAATGCCGTTTGTAACTGGCAGGCTCCAGGCCGCAGCCAGTCTGTATCCGGACTAGCCAGGCTACTGGGGCCCCTGTTCCTTTTTTTCCCTTAGCTGGACTATATTTCTGGCGCTTTTCCGTCTCTGGTCCTCCTGGGCCGCATAGTGCTTCCTGGTGGTATTGACATCGCTGTGCCCAAGGACCGACGCTACCAGATAGATATCGCCGGTTTCCCGGTAAAGGCTGGTGCCGTAGGTGCTCCGAAGCTTATGGGGGGTGATCTTTTTCAGGGGAGTAACAAGGCCCGCATATTTTTTTACCATATTTTCCACCGTTCTGACGCTCATCCTTTTTTTCTGCAGGGACAGGAACACAGCGTCCTCATGACCTGGAAGGGCGTCAATGGCCTGGCGTTCATCCAGGTACGTTTCCAGAACGTCCCGGACTTCATCGCTGAAATAGACAATGGATTCCTTTCCGCCCTTCCGGAATATCCTGACTCCACAGGCGTCCAGATCCACATCGTTTATATTTAATCCGACACACTCCGATACACGGAGTCCTGTCCCCAAAAGAAGTGTCAGCATGGCCAGGTCCCGGACCTTTGTCCGTTCATGATACAGTTTCTGCCTTTCTGTGAGCTTTTCACCTTCCTCAACCTCATCCAGAAGCCGTGCCACCTCATCAATTTCCAACCGTGTGATCTCTTTTTCATGGAGTTTGGGGAGACGCAGGAGAGAGGCAGGATTTTTTTCAATCCGTTCATTTCTGTAAAAATAATTATAGAAGCTTTTTAAAGATGAAACCTTCCGCATGATCCCACGCTCCGTATTATATACATCTTCATTGTTCACAGAAGGATGACATTTTAAATATTCCATATATTCTTCCAGATCGGTAACTGTAAGCTGTTCCAGAACAGAGAGGCGGATATTTTCCCCCATTCGGGCTACCTGGCTGTTGGAAGTTTTCAGAAAATCGAAAAAGATCCGCAGGTCATAGGCATAGGCGATCCTGGTCCTGGTGGATGTCAGAGGTTCGATTCCCCGGAAGAAATCTGCACAGAAGGGAGGGAGTTCCTTTATCAGTCCCCGCAGCTTTTTGATGTTTTCAATATCCTTCTGCTCATGATAAGTGAGAGATGCCATGACTATCTTCCTTTCCTTCTTTATTTTTCTCAGAGCCTCTGGAATCCGAGGAGGGAGATGGCCAGCCGGGAATGTTGCCAGAGAGAACCGCGTGGAAAAAGCGGTCCTTGACTCCAGGATTTTCCAGATTCAGATCCCGTATGAGATTTTTTACGTATTCCCGCCGGGTTTTTCCATCCACCGGACATGGATTCTTGCAGACTGGAAGCTGGTATTTATTTTTAAATCCAATGATATCTGCTTCGCTGACGTACATCATGGGGCGGATCACAGTCAGATCCATCCGGTCCAGATAGGTACGGGGAGAGAAGGTATAGAAGCGTCCCTCATAGATCAATGAAAGCATCATGGTTTCTATAATATCATCCCTGTGATGGGCGTATGCCACTTTGCTGCAGCCGCAGGATCTGGCCTGCTGGTTTAAGGCACCTTTCCGCATTTTTGCGCAGAGAGAGCATGGATTAGATTCTCTGCGGGTCTCGAAAACGATTTTTGCAATATCCGTGGAAATAACTGTATAGGGGATGGAAAAATCGTCGCAGAGGGCCTGTATGGCTTTAAAATCCTGGATCCCAAAACCAAGGTCCACAGTAAATGCACAAAGCTCGAATGGGAATGGGTAAAAACGCTGGAGCTCATGGAGAGCGAAGAGCAGTGCCAGACTGTCCTTTCCTCCGGAGATCCCAATAGCGATGCGGTCACCAGCGGAGATCATCTGGTAATCGTCCACTGCCTTTCGTACAAGGCTTAAAAGTCGCTGTAATTTCATAAATTGCTGATCCTCTCAATTATCTGTAATACTTATATTAAAAAGGCAAGTTCCATTGGAAACGTATTTCACGAATAGTTGTGCCCATGGACCATCATACCAGAACCAAAGGGATAATGCAAGAACTCCTTGTAGCATGGATCATGAATGTGCTATAATCAAAAACATGAACGTTCATGATACAGAATGGGCGTATTATGCCGTACCTTTAATGGTTCTGGCGCTGTCTATACATAATAAGGAAAAAGAAAGGAAAATTGTTATGAGAAAAGTAATGAACCGGGTGCTGGCTGTCGGGATCGTGCTCACAGTCGTTTACCTGTTTGTGGAATATTATCTGCCTTTGCTTGTCAAATAGATATGGAAGGAAGGAGTATGGAGAGAGACGGCTGAGGGCAGAAAAAGGCGGGGGAATGCTGATTGCAGAGCGATCTATAACTATGCGCGAAAGCCTTCTTTAACGAATAGTTATAGACTTTCCGCCTTTACTTGGTTTTATGTGACCTCATTTTTTCTTATACTGGATTTTAGAAAAAGAAATGAATCATAAATATATTAATAGATTCCCAGGAGGTGCAATATGCCATTACCAAAACAGTATCATACATCAAAAGACTACTGGAACCTTCCAGAGGGTCAGCGCGCCGAGCTGATAGACGGGACCTTGTATGATATGGCCCCGCCCAGCTATCGGCATCAATTTCTGATCGCTAAGCTGTCTTTCGTGATTCAGGAATATATCTTCTCTCATGCTGGAAACTGCCAGCTGCTTATGGCCCCTTTCGCCGTGAACCTGGATGCCGATGATAAAAATTGGGTGGAACCGGATATCTCCGTAATCTGCGACCGGAACAAGCTCCATGACCATGGCTGTTTCGGTGCTCCTGACTGGATCATTGAAATTGTCTCTCCTTCCAGTCGTCGGATGGATTATTCCACAAAGAACACTCTGTATTCTGAGGCCGGGGTCCAGGAATACTGGATCGTGGATCCAGAGAAGGAACGTACTACCGTATACCGTTACGCCGAAGACGCCGCTCCGATCATCTTCCCGTTCCACAGCCCGGTCAGCGCCGGATTGTATCCGGATTTGGAGATCCTTATCAGCAGCCTTCTGAAAGACATGTAGCTGCATAAAAAAGCCGTCTGCAGTCGCGCTGGAGAAGACCCACAGACCGGTTATCGCTGTCCAATGCTGGAAGAAATAATTTCTGCCCTATATCAGTCACAGACCTCCAGGACAAACTGGAGGTCTGTTCACTTAAACATTTAAGTTTGTTTAATCCAGCAGATTCCTGTAATACGGCCAGTTGGCTGTCATGACGCCTACGGTTACGTTATCTGCGGAGCCAGTCTCATGGATACACTGGATCTGCCCATTGGGCGCCCAGTTTAAAAACATGATCACATGGGGAGTTTTTCCGGTGATGACGATAATATCCCCGGGCTTTAGGTCTGCTCGGTTCACCGGCCGTCCCGTGGACTTAAGCCCCTCGGTCCCCTCATAGGGAAGGCGTTCGCCTGTCACAGACCAGTATACCCAGTTGATCCAGCCGGAGCAGTCGAGCCCCTTCAGGATACGGCCCCTGTGGTCGGGGATCGTAATGGAACCAAAGCTGTTGCCGCTGTAATTTCTGGCGCTGGCCTTGCCGCCCCAGTAATAGGGAACCTTTCCCACAGACTGCAGTGCAAAACGGATGATCTCCTTCCGTTCCTCTGATGTGTCAGACGGAAGTTTTTTCATATAGGATTCGATCTCTGTACTGGAAAGCGGGGCTTTGGTGCCTTCCACCGTAACACTGATGTCATAAAGCTCCGTCCAGTCCTGACGGCTGATGTGGTTTACAAAGGCCCGTGCACGGTCATTCCAGCCAGCCCAGGCGCTTCCCTCTTCCACTGTGTTTCCAGCAGGATCTATGGAAAACAGGCCTTCAGCCTCCTCCAGGCTCTGGACTTTGGCAGTGATCCTCAGATCGATGTGTCCGGGGCAGATGAGGGATGTCTGGGAGGATGCGCTCCTGGAGCTTTCTGACGAAACTGCGGCTGTATATATACGGTGATCCCCCTTAAGCATATCTGTAGCTTCCGGATCAAAGACCAGAGCAGCCTGATCCGGCTCCTCTGGCCGGATGATTACAGCATTCCGGCTTTCTGTTGGCTCTGTTGGCTGGGGCTCGGGGGTTGGTGCTTCTGAGGAGACCGGGGATGGGGCCTGTGAAGAGGCAGCCGTCGGACCAGCAGATCCGGACGTCTGGGGCGCAGACGAAGCAGCGCTGGACATTTCCTGGCTTTCCTTAGACTCTCCGGGCCTTACAATGGTAACCTTTGGCTTTGTCTCTTCCATGTATACGCTTTCAGCAGTTTCGGCTAGAGAATCCAGGGGACTGGTGGTGGTCTCCACCTGGACTGTGGTTCCGGCAAAGGCTGGTGTTGTTTTTTCTGTAGAAGAAGCTGCAGGGCTTCCGGAATTTCCTCCTGAAAAAGGGTCCGATACGAGGCCCGAACTGAAGGAATCACCGGAGGCACCGGATATGCTCTCTCCATCTTCACCGGTCCCTTCTGCGGCCTGGCTGGATTCAGCAACGGAAATTTCCGTATTGATACTGCTTTCTCCATTAAAATGATCCTCTCCCTCCAGCTCGGAATCTGTCTCCTCTCCGGAAGGGATCTGGGATGGATCCACACAGCCGCCGCAGAAATATACATCTCCCATGGACGCGCTGTAAGAATGGGAAGCACTCCAAAGCTGGTCTGTGTATTGCCGGATCTGGTCCAGGTCGTGGATCTCATTGTAATAACAGTATACGCTTGCCATGGAAAGGATCTGCTGGGCATTGGATACAGCAGACGTGATATTTCCATCTCCGTCATAAAAGGATACACGGACATTTTTAAAATGCTCCACCGCCCAGGTCGAAGAATCCTCCGGATCCTGTGATAAGGAGGCAGGATTGTGTTTTCCCAGTACCTTGGCCTGGGAACGTCCCAGACGTGAAGCCAGTCTGGAGGGAGCCATATTAGCCATATCATAGATACCCGCGTACCACTGGGAATCCTTCCGGATCAGCTCCTTCATAAGGATTTCCGCATAGCTTTCTTCTGCCCCTTCCTCATACATATGGGCAAAATTGAGCCTGTACGGGGCTGGAGCCGTCTCATCCATGGCGGCAGCCGTTTCTCTGCTCTCTTCTGTCTCCGTTTCTTCCCTGGCCGTGGAAGCCGTTTCCGAAGGACGCTCTGCTTCCGAGGAAGACTTCTCCGCTGCTGCCGGTAATGCCGGCGGGACGTAGGGCATGACGGCCGAAAATGCAATGCATGTACAAAGGAGCATCACGGCCGCAGGACGCATCCCCTTATATAGATTCAGATTTTTTTTCATATCGTAATACCTGCTGTAAAATTCTCGTAGATAGGCGCTGCCGGACGGGCTAAAGACAGCACGATAAGTATATCATACAACCCGTCTGGATTTCTTAAATTCTTTCTTAATTTTTTTTGCCTGTCCGCAAAAAAAGCCTCCGCAGCCATCCGGCTTCTGCCGGGACTGGGTAGGCTTTTTTATCTGTCCTTTTACTTTATTTTTGCATATTCCTGCTTGATCCTAGCAAATTCCCGGATGACCTTTATGGCTCCGTCTGCTCCGGTTTTGCTGCTGTTGATGCAAAGGTCATAGCTTTTTGAATCTCCCCAGCGCTTGCTGGAGTAATAATTATAATAGCTGGCCCTCTTCTTATCGGTCTTGATCATAACATCCCTGGCCTGGGCTTCAGAGATCTGATGGCGTTCCATCAGAGTCCGGATCTTTACATCCTCATCCGCGGTAATAAATACAGAGACCACATTGGGGAATTCTGCCAGGGCATAATCGGCGCAGCGGCCGATGATCACACAGGATTCCTCCGAGGCCAGCTGCTTGATCGTATCGAACTGAGCCAGAAAGATCTTATGGTTGATGGGCATATCCATATAAGCGGAATTTGTATATCCCAGGGAGTATGTATCCATCACAAGGGAATATAAAAAGCTGCTGGTGGGTTTTTCATCATGTGTCTCAAACAGTTCTCTGCAGAGTCCGCTCTTTTTCGCCGCCAGGGTAAGAAGCTCCTTGTCGTAGCATTTAACACCCATCTCTTCTGCCAGCTTCTGTCCGATATGTCTGCCTCCGCTTCCGCATTCTCTGCCAATGGTAATAATTAATTTATCACTCATATCCCACAGCTCCTCTCTGCAATTGCAAGTCTATAACATATATTATACAGTGTTTTCGGAATATTGCAAGATATTTTCTAAAAAAATAGAGGGCTTTCCAGGGTAATATCCGCCTCCCTGAAGCCCTCTGCTGCAAAAGACTAATGAGCCTTTCGATTGATAAATTCAGTCCTCGTCTTGGAATAGGTAAATTTCTGGCTGCTGTACAGACCATAATAACCGGAAAGAGCAAAGCTTACAGATACGGCCAGGGCAAAATATTTCATCCCCTCAAACCCAAACAGCTCAAACCCCATAAATATGGTGGCCACCGGACAGTTGGTCACACCGGCAAACAGGGCCAGCATACCGCAGGCCGCGCACAGGGACGGCTCAAAGCCCAAAAAATTTCCGAAGGCTGCGCCCATGGTCGCCCCCACTGCCAGGGTCGGGACGATCTCTCCGCCCTTAAAGCCGCCGCCCAGGGCGACTGCAGTAAAAAGCATTTTTAACAGAAAGGCCTCATAGGGAACATTTCCCTCCATGGCGGCCTCCACCAGGTTAAAGCCAGCTCCGCAGTATTCCCGCCCGAATACCAGAGAAAGGCCGATGAACAGGGCGGATGCCGTGAGGATCCGGGCATAGACATTCTGCAGCTTTGCCTTATAAAGCTTCTGGACCTCATGAAGCAGGATGCAGAAGCATACGCTGACAAAGGCGCCCAAAAGAGCCAGGAGCACAATGAGAGCCGCCGGCTTAAGGGAAAATTCCGGTACATGAAGGATGGTAAAGGCTTCTCCATGGAGCCCCAGCCTGGAGGAGATGAAGGAGCCGATAAAGGCGGAAAACACACAGGGAACAAGAGCCGCGTAATACGCAACTCCGACGCTGATCACTTCCATCCCAAACATGGAGGCGGCCAGGGGAGTCCCGAAAATAGCTCCGAAGCAGCCGCTCATGCCGCTCATGATTGCAACCTTTTTATCCCGCTCATCCATATGAAAAAGACCGCCCAGGGTATTTCCAATGCATCCCCCGATCTGCAGCGCCGCCCCCTCTTTGCCTGCGGAAGCGCCTGTCAGATGGCTCAGGATGGTGGAAATAAAAATACAGGGCAGCGTGGAAAAACGGATCTGCTCCGTGGAGGAAATGGATTCCAGGATCAGATTGGTCCCCTTATTTCCCACCTGGTCCAGGGCCTTATGCACCAGTACGATGAGGATGCCGGATACAGGCATCAGAAAGAGCATAAATGGATTCTCGCGGAAAAACTGCTGGGAATAAGCAACACCAAACCCGAAGGCTGTTCCCACCAGGCCGCAGACCGTTCCCATCAGGAGGGAAATAAGCGTCCAGCGTACAAAGTAAACGCCGTTCCTTACGATCCCCGGCAGATCTTCTCTTGTATTCATAATCATATCCCCTTTTGCTCCGGCCTGCGGTATCTGGAACAGGCCGGAATTTCATACCAGATCTTCTCCGGCCTACATATAGATCCTGGAGGTCCGCTCCGCAGACGGAGCATATCCAGCGTCCTCCAGGGCCTGGAGGATCTGCTTTTTATGCTCCGTTCCAAAGGTTTCCATGGTGATGGTGAGAAGGACCCCGGCAGAACGGTTTACATTGGCAAATACGTTATGATCCAGCTTGATCACATTTCCCTGGAGCTTTGCGATCAGGGCAGATACGTCGGCCAGCTGGCCCGGCTTATCGGGCAGCATCACAGAAACTGTAAAAATACGGTCCCGCAGGATCAGGCCATTCTGGACCACAGTGGCCATGGTCAGCACATCCATATTGCCGCCGCTTAAAACAGAGACTACCTTCTTTCCCTTGAAATCCAGATGCTTTAAGGCAGCCACCGTTAAAAGTCCGGAATTTTCCACGATCATCTTGTGGTTTTCCGCCATGTCCAGGAAGGACAGGGTCAGCTCAGAGTCCTCAATGGTGATCACCTCATCCACATTGGCCTGGAGATAGGGAAAAAGCTTATCGCCGGGCGTTTGTACTGCCGTACCGTCGGCAATGGTGTTGATGGCCGGAACAGATACCACCTTCCCGGCTTCCAGGGAGGCCTTTAAGCAGGCGGCTCCTGCCGGTTCCACAGCAATGACCTTTACCTTAGGGTTCAGAAGCTTTGCCAGGGTGGAAACTCCTGTGCAGAGCCCGCCGCCGCCCACAGGCACCAGGATATAATCCACGGTGGGAAGCTCCTTTATGATCTCCATGGCGATGCTTCCCTGGCCTGTGGCGATCTGAAGGTCATTGAAGGGATGAACGAAGGTATAGCCGTGCTCCTCGGCCAGCTCATATGCATGGGCACAGGCCTCGTCAAATACATTCCCGGACAGCACCACATCGGCTCCCAGGCTTTTCGTGCGGTTGACCTTGATCAGAGGGGTCGTCACCGGCATCACCACTGTGGCCTTTACGCCTGCCAGCCTGGCCGCATAGGCCACGCCCTGGGCATGGTTTCCCGCAGAGGCAGTGATCAGCCCCTTCTCCTTTTCCTGGTCTGAAAGCTGGCTGATCTTATAGTAAGCGCCCCGGACCTTATAAGCGCCGGTCCGCTGCATGTTTTCCGGCTTAAAATATACCTTGTTTCCAGACAGGCTTGAGAAGTATTCGCTGAAGATCAGCTTCGTTTCCTGGGTCACTTTTTCAACGATCTCCGACGCTTCCTCAAATTTTTCCAGTGTGAGCTCCTTCATTTCCATTGGCTTTATTCTCCTTTATTTCTGGTATCAGACTGAAACAGCGCGTTTACAAAATCCCCCGAGCTGAACTTCTGCAGATCGTCGATCTTCTCTCCGACTCCCACGTATTTCACCGGAATGCCTAATTCCGACTGGATGGCAACGGCGATGCCGCCCTTGGCAGTTCCGTCCAGCTTGGTCAGGATGATGCCCGTGATGGGGGCAGCCTCCATGAACTGGCGCGCCTGTACCAGGGCATTCTGGCCGGTGGTGCCGTCAAGGACCACCAGGGTCTCCCGGTATGCCTCCGGATACTCCTTATCAATGATCCGGTTGATCTTTTTCAGCTCTTCCATCAGATTTTTCTTATTGTGGAGACGGCCGGCGGTGTCACAGATCAGAACATCGGCATTCCTGGACTTTGCGGCGGCAATGGCATCATAGATCACGGCTGCCGGGTCCGATCCCTCCTTCTGGGCGATCAGATCCACGCCGGCCCGGTCAGCCCACTCGGAGAGCTGTTCGATGGCAGCGGCCCGGAAGGTATCGGCAGCTGCCAGGATCACCCGCTTTCCGTCGGACTTCAGCTGGTCGGCCAGTTTTCCGATGGAGGTGGTCTTTCCTACACCATTGACGCCGATCACCAGGACCACGGATTTCCTGTGTTCAAATTCATACGCGTTTTCGCCCAGGTCCATTTTTTTCCGGATGCTGTCGATGAGCACCTGGCGGCACTGGGCCGGATCCTTGATGTGCTGCTCCTTCACGGCCTTTTTTAATTCTTCCAGCACAGACATGGTGGTCTGGATCCCCATATCTCCCATGATGAGAGTCTCCTCCAGCTCCTCATAAAAGTCCTCGTCTATGGCTGAAAAGCCGGAAAAGATCGAATCCATACCGGAAACGATGTTTTCCCTTGTTTTTGTAAGTCCGGCTACCAGACGGGAAAAAAATCCCTTTTTCTTCTCTTCCATGGATATCCTCCTACTATTTATCTAAATCGTTTTCGATCAGGCTTACAGATACCAGCGTGGAAACGCCTTTTTCCTGCATGGTGATCCCATAAAGCCGGTCTGCGGCCACCATGGTGCCGCGCCGGTGGGTGATGACGATGAACTGGGTGTGCTTTGTCAGTTTGTGCAGATATTTTGCGTACCGGTCCACGTTGGAGTCATCCAGGGCCGCCTCGATCTCGTCCAGAAGACAGAACGGGGAAGGCTTCAGGTTCTGGATCGCAAATAAGAGCGCAATGGCTGTCAGAGCTTTTTCTCCTCCGGACATCTGCATCATGTTCTGCAGCTTCTTTCCAGGAGGCTGTGAGATGATCTGGATCCCGGCCTCCAGGATGTCCTCGTCCTCCATCAGCTCCAGGGAGCCGTGGCCGCCGCCGAACAGCTCCTTAAATACCCGGTCAAACTCCGCACGGATCAGGGCGAACCGTTCTGTGAACTGGCGCCGCATGCCAGTGTCCAGCTCCTCGATGATCTGGTAAAGGGCCTCCTGGGCAGTGACCAGGTCCTGGTGCTGGGTCTTCATAAATTCATACCGTTCAGAAAGCTCCCGGTAATCCTCAATGGCGTTGACGTTGACATTTCCCAGGGCACGGATCCTGTTTTTCCTCTCAGTGATCTGATTTTTCATCTCTGGTACGGAAACCAGGCTGTCGTCTCTCAGCTCCTGGGCAGCGGTCCGTGTCAGCTCATACTCGCTCCACATATATTCCACGGAGGAGTCCCGTTTTTCTTCCTGCTTTTCTTTCTGTCCCTGCAGGCGGAACAGCTCCTTGTCCAGCCTGGAAAGCCGGTCAGAAAGGGCTTCCCTCCGGGCAAAGAAATCCTTTTGTCCAGCGCCCAGGGCTTCCTTTTCCTGTCTGGCCCCTTCGGCTTCCTTCATGAACGTTCCGGCCTCCTCCTGGACCGCACAGATCTGTTGCTTTATGGCTTCGATCTCCAGGAGCCGCTCCTTTACGGCCTGTTCGCTGTCTCCGGAGCCGGAGTCCAGGGCCTTTTGTTCAGCCAGGAGCCTTCCGGTCTCCTCCTCAAGACGGCTGAGGTTCTGGTCCAGGAACGAATCCTGCTGCTTCAGACCAGCGGCCTCCAGCTGGATCTGGGAAAGGGCCCTGGAGGCCTTTTCCCGCTGGTTTCTCGCCGCCTCAAGAAGCACTCCATCGGATGTGATCGCCTCGTTTCTGGCGGTATTTTCTGCCTCCAGCTCCTCCATGGATGCCAGGAGTCCGGCGATATTCCTTCGGATCTCACGCATCTGCTCCTCCAGCTGGCGGTTTTCCAGGTTCATGTCTGCGGAGGATTCTGTCAGCTCCTCCTTCTTCTGGTTCAGCTGCCGCAGGGACAGCTTTGCCGTATTCTGCTCCAGATACCGGGCCTGGAGAGAGGTCCGGACACTGGAAAGGCTGCTGTTCTTTTCCTCCAGGAGGGCTTCCTGGAAGACCAGCTCCTTCTGGATCCGGTCCACTGCCAGGAGAGCTTTTTTACAGGCCTCCTCCATTTCCTCCATCTCTCTTCTCCGTCCCAGGAGATTGCTGGAATTTTTAAAGGCGCCGCCGCTCATGGAGCCGCCGGGACTTAAAAGATCGCCCTCGGGCGTTACCATGCGGATGGAGTGACGGTATTTCCGGGCAATGGCAATGGCATGGTCCATATGATCCACCACCAGGACCCGCCCCAGGAGATACTGGACCAGTCCCTTATATTCATCCCTTGTTTTCACCAGATCGGCAGCTACGCCGATGGCTCCAGGCTCCTTAAGGGCCTGTGGCTCTGGAAATCCTCCCCGGCCGGAAACGGCGGTCAGGGGAAGGAAGGTGGCCCGTCCGTACCGGTTCTTTTTCAGATGACCTATCAGGATCTTGGCTGTCTCCTCGGAGTCAGTGACCACATTCTGGATGCTTCCTCCCAGGGCCGTTTCAATGGCCGTCTCGTATTCCTTCGGAACGTCCAGAAGGTCTGCCACGACTCCGTGGATCCCCCGGACACGGTCGCGGCATTCCATGACCCTCCGGATGCTGTTTCCATAACCGTCGTACCGCTCCGCCAGGTTCCTTAAGGATTCCAGGCGGGTATAGGAGGTGTGGTATTCCTGCTGGGCGTTGTTGAGATTTTTATTGAGGCGTGCGATCTGTCCGGCCGCCTCTCTTGCCTCCCCTTCCAGTATCTCGCCCTCTGTGACCAGGGTCTCGATGGCCTGGTTCACAGAGGCTAAGGCCTTTTCCTGCTCCTGGATCTGACCATCCCAGGCCTCCTCGTCGGTCTTTACCTTTAAGAGCTTCTGGGCCACCTCTGAACGGCGCACCTGGACCTGCTCCAAAAGGGTATCGTACCGCTGCTTCTTTACAGAAAGACCGGAGCGTTCATTGAGCGCTCCGATCAACGCCGCTTTTCCGTCCTCAATGGATCTTTCAAGGCCGGATACACGGGAAGAAGCCTGCTCCAGCTGGTCTTCTCCCTCACGGAGCCGCTTCTCCATGGCCTCCACCTGGATCTTAAGCTGCTGCTTTTCTTCCTGATGGCGGCTTCTGTCCCTTTCTTTTTCCTGAAGCTCTGATTCAATGGCAGCGATCCGGCTCCGGATATGCTCGGCGTTCATTTCCTCGGCACGGATCTGTTCATTGAGCACGCTGATCCGGCCCTCCAGGTTCCTGGCGTTCATCCGCGCCTCATTTCCCAGAGCCTGCTTTTCGGTGATGGTCTGGTCCAGGGCCGCGATGTTTTCAGCGATCCGGTCATACTCTTCCTTTAACTGCTCTGATTCCTGCCTGGATTCCTCCATATGGCTGCTTACGATCCGGCTCTTTTCCTCCAGCTCCCGTAAGGTCCGGTCCGTATCCTCCATTTCTGTCAGGAACAGGTTCACATCGAACCGCTTCATCTCCTCCCTGAGCCGGAGGTATTCCCTGGCTGATGCGGCCTGCTTTTCCAGAGGCCCCACCTGCTTTTCCAGTTCTCCCAGGATGTCGGAGACCCGGACCAGGTTCTGCTTTTCGTCCTCTAATTTTTTCTGGGCAATGGCCTTTCTCCGCTTGAACTTTACGATCCCGGCAGCCTCATCAAAAAGCTCCCTCCGTTCCTCCGGCCGGCCGCTTAAGATCTTATCGATCTGGCCCTGGCCGATGATGGAATAACCTTCCTTTCCGATCCCTGTGTCATAAAACAGCTCGTTGATATCCTTTAAGCGGCACGGGCTCCCATTGAGGAGGTACTCGCTCTCTCCAGACCGGTAGATCCGCCGGGAAACTGTGACCTGGTCAAAATCAATGGCCAGCTTGTGATCGGAGTTATCCAGGGTAATGGCCACATAGGCAAAGCCCTGGGGCTTCCTGGTCTCCGTGCCGGAGAAGATCACGTCCTGCATGGAAGCGCTTCTTAACTGCTTGACCTTCTGCTCTCCCAGGACCCAGCGGACTGCATCGGCCACATTGCTCTTTCCGCTGCCGTTGGGTCCCACGATCCCTGTGATGCCGTTATGAAATTCAAATACGATCTTATTGGCAAAGGATTTGAATCCCTGTACTTCTATGGTTTTTAAATACATACTGCACCTTTTCTACTGGTCTGTTTTTTTCAGCTGGCAGATCCCCCGGTAGGCGGCAAGCTGCTCTGCGGCCTTTTTCGTGCGGCCAGCGCCGCGGCCGATCTCGTGGGAACCGATCTTTGCACAGACCTCAAAGGTCTTATTGTGGTCCGGTCCCTCTTCCCTTATAAGCTCATAGGTCAGAGGATCCTTAAAATCCGCCTGTACGATCTCCTGTAAAATAGTTTTGCTATCGTAAAAGAGCTGTTTATGCTCAATATCGTTTAAAATAAAACGATGAATGAACTCTTTTGCGTTAGCAAGACCACCGTCCAGGTAAATGGCTCCGATCACCGCCTCCATGGCGTCGGAAACCACCGAAGGCCGCTTTCTTCCGCCGGTCATGTCCTCGCCCTTTCCAAGGATCAGATAGTCGCCCAGGGAAATGGCTTCGGCGCAGTAAGCCAGAGCCGGTTCGCATACCAGGCTGGCCCGGAGCTTCGTCATCTCGCCCTCCGGCATGTCCGGGTGGTTCAAAAACAGGAATTCGCTGCTGACCACCTCAAGGACCGCGTCTCCCAGAAATTCCAGGCGTTCGTTGCACCTTTTTTTATCCCAGTGGCGCTCATTGGCATAGGAGCTGTGGGTCAGGGCATGGGGAAGAAGGTGCTCGTTTTTAAAGGTATATCCGATGATCTCCTCCAGCATTTTCAATTTTTTATCCAAGAATGTTTCCTCCTTATAATGGAAAATGGAGCTGGAGCAAAAGAGTCGTATCTGAGTATCCCTTTTGCAGCAGCCCCTGATTTCCGGGATTTCCGGAAAGGTTTAATTTAATGCGTTTTTGATCTGCTCTACGGCGTCGCCTACGCTGACGATCTTTTCAGCAGCCTCTGTGGGGATCTCGATATCGAACTCCTCCTCAATGCCCATGATGATCTGGAATACATCCAGGGAGTCGGCTCCCAGGTCGTCCACGAAGGTGGTGTTCATTGTGATCTCGTCGGCATCAATATTTAACACCTCTGCAATGATCTGCTGTAATTTTTCAAATTCCATAAAAATTTCCATCCTCTCTGTTCTATTATATATTAATTTTAATTTTATGGCTCTTTTATATCCTCTTCCCTCGGGGACAGGCACTGGCCGATCTTTTCGCTGATGGCCTGCTCTTTAAAGGCAATACACTGGATAATAGAGTTCTTCACCTCATTGGCTTTGGAGCTTCCATGGGTCTTCACAACCAGGCCCTTAAGCCCCAGAAGGGGCGCTCCGCCATACTGGGAGGCGTCGAAGCTCTTTAAGGTGGATTTTAAAGCTGGCTTGATGAGAAGGGCGCCGATCTTTGACCGGAGGGAGGACATCATTCCTTTTTTGATCATGGAGATCATGGTGGCTCCCACGCCTTCATAAAGCTTTAAGATCACATTGCCCACAAAGGCCTCGCAGACGATCACATCGGCTCCTCCGTGGGGGATCTCCCGGGCTTCAATGCTTCCGATGAAGTTGATCCCCGGACATTCCTTAAGGAGCGGGAAGGTCTCCTTTACCAGGGCATTTCCCTTTTCCTCCTCTGCTCCGATGTTGACGATGGCCACCCGGGGCCGTTTTACGCCCATGACATGTTCCATATAAATGGAGCCCATCTGGGCAAACTGTACCAGGTGGGACGGTCTGGCGTCCACGTTGGCACCGCAGTCAATAAGAAGGGAAAATCCCTTTTCCGTGGGGATCAGAGGAGCCAGCGGAGGCCGCTCTACACCTTTGATCCTACCCACGATCACCTGGCCGCCCACTAAAATGGCTCCGGAGCTTCCGGCGGAAACAAAGCCGTCGGCCTCTCCGCGCTTTACCAGGTTCATTCCCACCACAATGGAAGAATCCTTTTTCTTCCGGATGGCGTTGACCGGGGGTTCTCCAGTCTCAATGACCTCGGAGGCCGGGACGATCTCGATCTGTTCTTTTTTATAAGTATATTTTTCCAGCTCTTTTTTAATGATATCTTCCTGTCCGGTGAGACAGACTGTGATATCCGGCCGTTCAGAGACGGCCTCCACAGCGCCCTTTACAATCTCAGAAGGCGCATTGTCGCCGCCCATGGCGTCTACTGCAATCTTTATCATAGTATTGGCTCCCTGTCTAAATCTACCAATAATATACTAGATAGCTTGTATAAAATCAATAGGTTTTTTTGTACAAAAGCTCCGCGGTCTATATTTGTGAACATCTTTCCGGCCTGCACAGGCCCAGGATCCCACAATATTCTTGACACTTCCCGCAAGACTCCTTATAATCGAAAAAAAATCGAATCGCACGTTTAGGAGGAAAAAGCATGAATGGTGCAGCAGCAATGGTCCGGTGCCTTGAAGCAGAGGGGATCACCAGGATCTTCGGTTATCCGGGGGTGGCCATCGCCCCGTTCTATGAGGAGGTCTTTGCCTCCGGCTCCATCGAACACGTTCTGGTCCGCCAGGAACAGGCTGCCGGCCACGCAGCCAGCGGTTATGCAAGGATCGCCAGGAAACCGGCGGTCTGTGTCACCTCGTCCGGTCCAGGCGCCGCCAATCTGATCACAGCCCTGGCCACGGCCTATGCCGACAGCATCCCCATGGTGGCTATCACGGGGCAGGTAAACAGCAGTCTCCTGGGACGGGACGTGTTCCAGGAGGCTGATATGAGAGGTGCCACAGAATCCTTTGTTAAATACAGCTATCTGGTTAAGAACCCGGATGAGATCCCCAGGATCATGAAGGAGGCCTTTTATATCGCGTCCACAGGCCGAAAGGGCCCGGTCCTCATCGACATTCCCTGCGACGTACAGATGGCGTCATTAAAAAAGCCCTTCTCCTATCCCCAGGAGGTGAAGATCCGGGGCTATAAGCCCAGTACCCGCGGCAATGACCAGCAGATGAATAAGGTGATCGCAGCCATCCGGAAGGCTGAGCGGCCTCTGGTGTGTGCCGGAGGAGGAGTGATCCTGGGCAATGCGGAGGCGTGTCTCCGGCGGTTCTGCGAAAAAAACCAGATCCCGCTGGTGACCACGATGATGGGCATCGGCGTTCTTCCCAAGGCCCATCCCCTGTACTTTGGAATGCTGGGGAACAACGGAAAGCCCTATGCCAACCGGGCCGTATCCGCCAGCGATCTTCTGATCATCGTGGGAGCCAGGATCGCGGACCGGGCCGTTCCCAGGCCCCAGCACCTGGAAAAACAGGTGAACATCATCCACATTGACATCGATACGGCTGAGATCGGGAAAAACCTCGGTCCCACGATCCCTCTGGTGGGGGATGCAGGGGAGATCTTCGAGCGTCTTCTGGAAGAGGATTTTTCCCTGGACATGGATCCCTGGATCCGGGAGCTTACAGAGATCAAGAAAAGCACCGTGGACCACCGGACCTTCAGCAGCCGTCTGGTGAATCCCAATCTCCTGGTGCAGCGTTTATCGGAAAAAATGGAAGCAGACGCCGTCTATGTGGCAGATGTGGGACAGAATCAGCTCTGGTCTGCGGACAACTATGTGATGAAAAACGGACGGTTCCTTACCACAGGCGGCATGGGTACCATGGGCTACTCCATCCCGGCGGCCATTGGAGCCAAAATGTGCCGGCCAGAGGCCCAGGTGGTGGCGGTCTGCGGCGACGGCTCCTTCCAGATGTCCATGTACGAGCTGGGCACCATTGCCGTCAACCGGCTTCCCTTGAAGATCCTGGTGGTCCAGAATGAATTTCTGGGGCTGGTGCGGGAGCATCAGGAAAAGACCTATGACGGCCATTATTTCGGTGTGCAGCTGTACGATTATCCTCGTTATGATAAGATTGCAGAGGCATATGATATGGAATACTTTTCCTGTAACAGCAACGAAGATCTGGACCAGGTCCTGGACGGTTTTTTAGCCTGTGACCGCGCCTGCATCATGGTCTGCCGGGTCGACAGCGCCAATAACACCAAATAGGGAGGAACACAGCATGAAAGGGATTTTTTCCGTACTGGTAGAAAATAAAGACGGCGTTCTGTCCCAGATCTCGGGACTTTTCGCCAGAAGGGCTTTTAACATCGACAGTCTGGCCGTGGGTGTGACGGAACGAAAGGATATTTCCAGTATGACCATCGTTTCCACAGGGGACCAGAGGACCATCGACCAGATCGAAAAGCATCTGAATAAAAAGCTGGATGTGATCAAGGTCCGCAGGCTGGAGGAGACAAAATGTGTTCTTCTGGAAATGATGCTCATGAAGGTCTCCTACTCCCAGACCAACCGGGCCTCCCTGATCGAGCTCTGCAGCGTCATGGGTGCAAAGATCGTCCATGTATCCGCTAAAAATATGGTCATCGAATTTCATGCCGCTCCCGACGAGGTGGAAAACTTCATCGAGCTGGCCAGGAGCTTCGGGATCCTGGAATTACAGAGGACAGGGGCCATCTGCATGTCCAGGGACCAGAGATAATAAAAGAAAAACCGCCGGATCCTTCCGACGGTTTTTCTATATCATAAAATTAATCTTCAACTTTAACGATTTCGCGCTTGTTGTAAGAACCGCATGCTTTGCAGACTCTGTGAGGCATCATTAATGCGCCGCATTTGCTGCACTTAACAAGGTTCGGAGCACTCATCTTCCAGTTTGCTCTACGGCTGTCTCTTCTTGCTTTAGAAGATTTGTTCTTTGGACAGATAGACATGGTTACACCTCCTTAAACTGTTTAAAAATATCCTGGATAACTGCCATCCGTGGATCAAGTGACCTGGTATCGCAGCCGCAAGTCCCATAATTGAGATTTGCTCCACATCTATTACAAATCCCTTTGCAATCTTCTTTGCACAGGACCTTCATAGGCAGGTTCAGTGAGAGTTCATTACATACCAGCCGGTCTGCATCCAGATTATAACCAGTCAGGTACGATTGTTCATCCAAATCCTTTACCCGGTCGTCATCGGAAGAACTCATATCCAGTTCCTGGTCAAAGTCTATTTCGCAGGTGTATTCCACCGGCTCCAGACATCTGGCACATGGAATCGTCAGCGTGACCTTCGTCCCGCCCGTTAAAGCCAGCTTCCTGTTTCCAAGATTCTTTACTGTAACGGTCACAGGCTCAGACGACGCCACTGGATATTTTCCGTCGGCTCCCTCATAGGATCTCATTTCCAGAGGGACTGTCCAGGTCCTCTCCTTACCTTCCAGAGTAAAAACTTCAGATAAATTAATCAGCATATTGTCTCTCCTAATACGCACTAAGTTATTATACCCATACAGGCACAATTTGTCAACAAGATTTTATGTTTTTTTCATATTGTTCCTGAAGAAATTTTCGGTCAATTTTCCCGCTGGCATTCCTGGGAAGGGGATCCAGATACACATACCGGCTGGGGAGCATATACCTGGGAAGCTGCTGCGACAGGCTGGAGGAAATAGTCTTCCTGTCCGTTTCCGTGCCGTCGTAAAAAAACAGGATCCTCTGCTTTTTCTGGTCATAGACACAGGCGCAGCTGGAGATCTCAGGAACCTTCCCGGCTGCGGCTTCGATCTCTCCCAGTTCGATCCGGTACCCCAGATGCTTGATCTGGTAGTCCGCCCGTCCGCAGAATTCCAGCAGGCCGTCGGTTCCATACCGGACCAGATCCCCGGTCCGGTAGATCATCTCGCGGGCCGCCGGTTCCAGGGGATTTTGTATGAACTTCCTGGCCGTCTGTTCCGGATCCCGGTAATAGCCCGGCCCCACCGCAAAGCCCCGGATACAGAGCTCTCCCGTCTCTGCCATGCCCGGAAGGATCTCCCGGTCCATTTCATCCAGGACCAGGATCCCGGTCCCTCCGCAGGGGCCTCCGATCGGAAGGGTATCGGTCTCTGCATATTCCCGGTCCACCTCATAATAGCAGCACATGTACATTTCTGTGGAGCCATAGAGATTGATATAATGGGCCGACGGCACATGCTCCCTCCAGTAATTCAGCTGGCGCACCGGCATCACCTCCCCCACAAAGAACACATACCGGAGAAATTCCGGCAGGATCTCATCCAGGGCCCGGAAACTGGCGATGGTTCCCAGGGCAAACGGGACCCAGAATACCGTTGTCACACGGTGCTGGTTTAAAAGCGGGATCAGCTTTGCAGGGAACGAAAAATAGCCGGCTGGGATGAAAAAGGAGCTGCAGCCGAACTTCAAGGGGCAGTAAAGGTCATGATCCGCCACCACAAAATGGAGCGGAGCCTGGTTTCCCAGTACGTCGTCCGGTCCCAGATCGAAACGGGATGCCAGCCATTCCAGGTTGTTAAGCACCGTCTGGTGGGTGCCCACAACACCTTTGGGCATACCAGTGGAGCCGCTGGTAAAAAGGATGTAAAGGGGATCTGAGGACTTGATACGGGCCCGCAGGGAGGCCAGAAGGGCCTCGTCGGCCGGACGGGCGGCCAGATCCTCCACAAGAAGGACCGGACAGTCCCCGCAGGCCTCCCGGGCTCTGGCCCCCATAGATCCGGAAGTCAGGACAGCCGCCGGTTCCAGGACCGAAAGGATCCGGTCCATCCGCGCTTCTGGCATAGCCACATCCACAGGACAGTAGCTGCAGCCGCCGTAGGAAACGCCCAGAAGCGAAACGGCCATCAAGACGCTTTTTTCCATGAAAACAGCCACAGGACTGCCTGGGCTCTGCAAAGCAGCGATCCCGGTCCCAATGGAGGCGGCCAGGCGGCGGACCTCCGAAAACTTCATGGAACACGTTTCATCCTCATAGGCCGTCCGCTGGGGAAAGCGGGCAGCGGCTTCCTCCAGAAGCGAAGGTATATTCCTCCGGGCTCTTCCTTCCACGTTATTTTACCGGAACGAGGACGTATTCAATGGCATCCACCGCTCCGTTGGTCATATAAAAGGAGAGCTGACAGTTCCCCAGGGTATAGCGGAGCGTCCCGAAGTCCTCTTTATAGTCCTTACCATAGGCTTTGATCACGTCCTCCTTTTTGGAACCGGTCTGTACGCCTTCCTGGGTGGCCGCCGTACCGGAGCCGCCTGAAATATAAACGGATTCGACACATTCCTTTCCGGATGCCGTGGAGGTGCCCAGCTCAAAATTTTCATAGGTGTAGATCCTGGATTTTCCCTGATAGGCACAGCTGTCCTGCTCAAAGGTACTCTTCGCCTTGCCAAGGGCCTTTAGGATGGGGGCCGCCTCTGCTCCCATGGAGATCACGGTATCTCCGGTCTTAAATGCGCAGGACTCCTCCTTTTTTTCCCCAGCAGCTTCGGTCTTTGACCAGCCAAAGCCGTAAGAGGTGATGGGAGTGACTGCCATGGACACTGCCAGGATGGCTGCGGTCAGGTATTTTCCAGACTTTCTCATAGTAAAAGACTTCCTTTCTTTTGTTTATTAAGCGGGGATCACTGCCCCTGGTAAAATTGCTTTAAATAGCCGAGCCGGGAAAATTCCTCCTCCTGCTCTGCTTTTTTCTCATCATAAACGCGGCACTTCTCTTCCCACCGGACCGCCAGCGCCTCTTCCTGACGGCGGTCGGAAACGCCAGGGACCTTAAGAAGCTCCGGTCCCAGGAACCGGGCCACCTTTTCCGCGCCGTACACGTTCATGTGGATGCCTCCGTCATAGGTGTCATGGGAAAAATCGATCCCAATGGCTTCCGGCTCCTTCATGCAGTTTATGTACAGCAGACCATGATCTGCGGCATACCGGGCGATCTGCTGGTCCCATTGGTCATACCAGGCCGGATACAGGGCCGGAGCCTTCATGAGGATCAGGGAGATGCCCTTTTCTTCACATAAAAGCCGGATCTTTTCCAGATAGTCCCAGCACCGCGGATCGAAGGAATAATCAGACCGCCTCCTGGCGGCGGGAAACTCCCCTGCCGGCCGGATATCAGCCCTCATATAATATCCATTATGGGATACGGTCCCTCTGTCCCAGAAATAAGTAAAGTCCTCTTTTTCCAGCTCCTTCCATCTGGAATGGAAGCGTAAAAGCGGGAATATATATTCGATGACATGCTCGTCCTCCATTTTTGTGGCCTGTATGGCCTTCCATTTGGATGGGGACCACCGCATGCCGTCCAGGGTCATACGGTTGTAGCTTTCATTGTCCTGACTGAAATTCGTCATGGAAGACACCGAAAGCACCACCACGCCCGGAACTTCATATTTAAGAGCATCCTCCAGAAGATAATAGGACTGGGCCATGAGCTGGTTTGCATTTCCGCGGATATAGCTGGAAATTCCGAACTCCCTCCAGAGAACTGCCGGAGAGATATTCTCATAGGCTTCGCAGTTTCCCAGGATCAGAACATCATGGTCCGGTACTTCCTTATAATATTCTCCTGTGAGATTCCCTTCCACGACCATTCCCATATACTTGGGGACCAGAAGCCGCTGGACAGCCCAGAGGACCAGAAGGGAGATGGCTGCGGCCAGAAGAACAAAAAGCGCATTTATTTTTTTCCTTTTCATGCCCTTCCTCCTAAAAACGATTATAGATAAACTGGCTGGCTTCGTATCCTCTGCCATAAACGCCGGTTACAAGGAGGATCAGAAACAGGACAAAGGAAAGACCATAGGAAACCGGCCAGGGGAGCCGGGAAAGCCGTTCCTTCAGCCCTTCATTTCCGCAGATCTGCCCGGCCAGGGCCATAAAAAGGATCCCCAGGCCCAGGATCATAAGATCCGGTGTGTCCATAAGCGTTCCATAGCCGCCCAACATAAGGGAAAGGAGCCCCTCACCTTTCAGGATCCCCAAAAGACGTGGAAATACCTCTGCGGCAGGATAGTAAATAAACATCCAGGGAAGACAGAATACAAAAAAGGTCCGTACCTTTTGAAAACACTGGTATCCGCGTCCGTCCGTAAAAGGGAAGCGGCTCTGGAGGCTTCGGAACAGGCCCGAAAGCTCCTGGGAAAGGAGCATGAAAACACAGTTTGCCAGTCCCCAGAGGACCCAGTTCCAGGAAGCCCCGTGCCAGATCCCTGTCACAGACCAGACTGTAAGGGAGGCCAGATAGACCGGCACTTTCCCGGCGGCCTTTTTCCCGGCCAGGCGGCCAGCAGCCGCAGAAAGCTTCCTGGCCGCCTGGCTGGTGGATACGGGGAAAAAGATATACTCCCGGAACCACTGCATCAGGGTCATATGCCACCGCCGCCAGAACTCTGCCAGGCTCCGGGATGAAAAGGGCCGGTCAAAGTTTTCCGGAAGGTGGATCCCAAACATTTCCGAAATACCAAGGATAATATCGATTCCTCCCGAAAAATCGGCGTAAAGCTGGATCACATGTCCGGCGATCCCCAGTAAGGCGTAAACGCCTCCATAAATTTCCGGGGATCCGGTGATCATGGATGCAGCAGGCCCGATCCGGTCTGCCACCACCAGCTTTTTAAAATATCCCCAGAGCACTCTCTGCCCTCCGGCTGCCAGCCGGTCCATGGAAAAGCGGTGGGGAGAATAAAGCTCCTCCTTCAGCCGGTCAAAGCGGCTGATGGGCCCCACGGTGAGCTGCGGGAAATAGAATACGAACAGTGCAGTCCGCAGAAGGCTTTTTTCCGGATCATATTTTCTCTGGTAAACATCGATCAGATACCCCATGGACTGGAAGGTATAATAGGAGATCCCCAGAGGAAGGACCCAGTCTGCGTACTCCATCTCACCGGAAATTCCGGCCAGGTGAAGGATCCCCTCCACATTGGAAAGCAGGAAATTTGTGTACTTTAAAACGGCCAGGATGCCGAAGTTCAGCAGAAGCCCAAGGATCAGGAAACGTTTCTGCCTGGCCTTCAGCCTCTGGTTATACGCCTTTTTCTGCGTCCGGTCCGGCTGATCTTTCTGTACCCAGTTCCGGTACTGATCCGTCATGGAGCCGATCTTACGCGCCAGATACCAGACAGAGACCGAAGAAGCCGCAGGATAAAGGATCCACAAAGGGCCTGCAAAGCCGTAAAACAGGACGCTGGCCGCTAAAAGGATCCGCCACTGGAACCGCCCTGGGACTATGTAATACAGAAGCAGGAGGACTGCACAGAAAAATCCAAACCCGTACGATACAAGAGCCATGATCAGCCGGCTCCTCCCAGCCTCTCGATCAGCGCCCAGATGGTTTCCGCTGAATTAAAATTGTCAGGAACGATCTCGCTGGAGGGGATGGAGATATCAAACGTGCTGTCGATCTCCGTCACCAGGCGTACCAGTTCAAAGGAGGTCAGGATATCGTCGTCCACCAGGGCCGTGCTGTTTTTGTAATCCTCTCCAGGTATAATGTCCTCCAGGATCTCATATAACTCTTCCATACTGTATCTCTCCCATCTATGTATTGGTTTTCCCGCCTGGAAGCCAGACGGCCGTACTCATATGATCCGTAACCGCTCAGCCATGCATTTTCCTGTTCGGAGCCTTGCACGGCTGAACGGTCACGCTTATTCCGGAGTTGCCGGATAAAGCCGGCGGTCAAAGGTGAAGCACCCGCCATGCTGTCTGGAATACTGTTCCATCTGATCATCGGTCCACAGGAAGAAATATCCTCCGGCCCGGCGCGGAGTCGCATCAAAATGATACCAGCTGCCGTCGATGTTCACCAGATTCCAGTAGTGATGGTTATCCGTAGACCGGACCACCTCGATGCCTGCGATCCCGGCCCGGCTTAAAAGCAGCTGGGATACAGAATAATAAGTAAAGCAGTCGCCCCGCCGCAGCCGGAGGCCCTGGTAAGCCTCCTGGACCCAGTCACGGGTGGCTGAGGCTCCGCTGTAACGGATGTTTCCGCGTACCCAGTTATAAATGGCCTCTGCCTTCTGGCGCTGGTCCATGGCGTCATTTATGATCTCGGACAGGATCTGATCCGCCATCTGGTCGCAGGTACGGTGCAGCTCTGTCTTTTCGTTTTCCGGAGGGATCTCTGTGACCGCCTTGTAGGGCCAGTCCTCTCCTGGTATAAAATTCATGGATGGGGCAGAGGGACGCTGGGAAACCATGCTTCCCCTTCCCGTCTCATCAAAACGATAAAGGATGCCGTCGATCTCCTTTTCAGAATTTTTTAAAACCGTCTGGTCGTCATTGATATAGTAAAAATCATTCTTCCAGACTGTCAGCCCGCTGGCCTTCTTTCCCTGGCTGTCAAAGAAATAGTTTTCTCCGCCAATGGAAAACGGTCCCGTTGCCAGATGGCCTTCTGAAAAATAATAGGAAGCATCGTCAATGGTACGCCATCCGTCCGTCACATAAGCCCCGCTGGGTCTCCGGTAGAGCCAGTGAACGCCGTTCCAGAGCCAGCCGCTGTAATCCGTACCGGCATAGGTGCTTTTTCCCTCGCCGTCAAACGAGTACCAGCCGTCTTCCAGATAGGATGTGCAGTCCGTAAACAGGCGTCCATCTGTGATCCCCAGATAGTACCGGATCCCATTCTCTTCATACCATCCGGTACGGGCATATCCGTTCTCATCAAAGCAATACCAGCTTCCGGTGTCAGACTGGAACCATCCCACAGGCCAGGTCCCATCCGCGTTCTGATACCAGAGTCCGGTCTCATCCTTAATAAACTGGCCTCCATAGGCCTCTATTCCAAGAAAAATGGAGAATGCTGCGGCCAGCAGACAGGCCCGTTTTTTCATTGATACTCCTCCTGTTTCATATGATCGGTCATAATTATTGTAAGCCCTGTGTCTTTTGGAGTCAATCCCAAAAAACTGCCCGCCGTGAATGCATCACGACGGGCAGATATAGGCCAGATCTGTTTTCCTTATACCAGAGCCAGAGTTTCTCTTGCGATTGCTAACTCCTCGTTGGTGGGGATCACCATAACCTGGACCTTGGAGTCCGGAGTGGAGATCACCACATCCTTGCCGCGGATGCTGTTGGCCTCGTCGTCGATCTTGATTCCCAGGTAGGAAAGGTGGTCGCAGATGGCCTTTCTTGTGGACTTGCCGTTTTCTCCAAGGCCTGCGGTAAATGCGATCACATCAACACCGTCCATAGCGGCAACGTAAGCGCCGATGTATTTAACAACACGGTAATTGTATGCCTTTAAGGCCTTTTCAGCACGGTCATTTCCGGCAGCGGCAGCCTCTTCCAGGTCACGGAAGTCGCTGGATACGCCGGAAAGTCCCAGAACGCCGGATTTCTTATTGAGCACGTTCATAACGCCTGCAATATCCAGGTTCTCTTTCTTTGCGATGTATTCCATGATAGCCGGATCCATATCGCCGGAACGGGTACCCATGATCAGGCCCTCAAGGGGAGTCAGACCCATGCTGGTATCAACGGATTTACCGTTCTTTACAGCAGAAAGGCTTGCGCCGTTGCCCAGGTGGCAAACGATGATCTTAAGGTCCTCATAGGGCTTTCCAGCTACCTCGGCAGCCTTTTTGGATACGAAGCTGTGGGAGGTTCCGTGGAAACCGTATCTTCTTACCTTGTAATTCTCATAGTACTCGTAGGGAAGGCCGTAAAGATAAGCCTCCTCCGGCATTGTCTGATGGAAAGCTGTATCGAATACTGCTACCATGGGAACGCCCGGCATTAACTCCTGGCATGCGCGGATCCCGATCAGGTTTGCCGGGTTGTGGAGCGGAGCCAGATCGTTGCATTCTTCGATGGCCTTGATGGCGTCCTCTGTGAGAAGAGTGGAGGATGTGAATTTCTCTCCGCCATGAACTACACGATGGCCGACAGCGCCAACCTCTTTTAAGCTCTTGATCACGCCGTTCTTCTCATTGGTAAGGGCATCCAGTACCAGCTGGATCGCCTGGGTGTGGGTCGGCATAGGGGAAACGGTAACCTCTTTGTCTCCGCCAGCCGGCTGGTAGGTGATCTGGCTGCCTTCGATCCCGATTCTCTCGCAGAGACCCTTTGCCAGGACTGCCTCTGTATCAGAGTTGATGAGCTGGTACTTTAAAGAAGAACTTCCGCAGTTGATAACTAAAATATTCATTTCCATAAACTCCTTTTCCTGTTTCCGATTGGTTTATTTTGCCATCTGGGCCTGTACGGCAGTCAGGGCAACCACGCCGACGATATCCTCGGCAGAGCAGCCGCGGGATAAGTCATTGACCGGTTTTGCGATACCCTGGAGCATGGGGCCGTAGGCCTCAGCCTTTGCCAGTCTCTGCACCAGCTTATAGCCGATATTTCCGCAGTCTAAGTTGGGGAAGATCAGCACGTTGGCCTGTCCGGCGACCTTGCTGTCTTTTGCTTTGGATTTTGCAACAGACGGAACGATGGCTGCATCCAGCTGAAGTTCTCCGTCTAAGTTTAATTCCGGATATTTCTCATGGGCAATGCTCACAGCCGCTGTAACCTTGTCTACCAGAGCGTGCTTGGCGCTTCCTTTGGTGGAATGGGACAGCATTGCGATCTTCGGCTCCTCGCCCGTAAGAGCGCGGAAGCTGTCGGAGCTGCTGTTGGCGATGGCTGCCAGTTCCTCAGAGGTGGGATCCTGGTTTAAGCCGCAGTCCGCAAACAGGAAGGTGCCGTTGGCACCGTATTCGCAGTTGGGAACGTCCATGATGAAGAAACCGGAAACGAGCTCAGTTCCCGGAGCCGTTTTAAGGATCTGGAGAGCCGGTCTTAAGGTATCAGCGGTAGCGTGGCATGCGCCGGCCACAAGGCCGTCTGCGTCCCCTTCCTTTACCATCATAACACCGTAGGTAATAAGATCGCTCTTTAAGGTGGCAGTGGCCTTTTCCAGGGTCATGCCTTTTTTCTCTCTCAGCTTAAACAGTGTCCCGGCATAATGCTCAAATTTCGGATCTGTTTCCGGATCCACGATCTTTACGCCTTCAATATCAGCGTTCAGCGCTGCTGCATCTTTTTTAATGGTTTCTGCGTTACCAACGAGGATCAGGTCGGCAGTTCCCTCTTTTAAAATCTGGGCGGCAGCGGTCAGAGTTCTCTGGTCCTCGCTTTCCGGCAGAACGATGGTCTTTCTGTTCTGTCTGGCCTTTTCTTTCATAAGATCAATGAATGCCATGATAATTACTCCCTTCTGGTTTCCATAGTATTGTTATCATACCTGTTTCTATTATATCGCACACAAATTGGCGATACAAGTTCGTTTTTCCAAAATTTTGCACTTTTTTCAATACGTTTTGTTAAAAAAAAGACGGGCGGAAGGAAATCTCCCTTCCGCCCATGCCATTACATAGTCTCTTTTCGATTATTTATTTAAATTTTTTCGTAATCTTCCACATCGATCACAAAGATCGTAGCGCCGCCCACTTCCACATTCATCGGCATTGTAGCGCAGTTCATCATTGCAGAACCGGAAATATACGGCATATTGATGGTGATCTTCTGTCTTGCGCCGCATTCCTTTTTGATCATCTCGATCGCTTCTTTTACACGCTCCTCCTCGGTACCGATCATCAGAGTCGTATTGCCTTTCCGTAAGAAGCCGCCGGTGGATGAAAGCTTTGTGATGCTGAAGCGTTTCTGGGTCAGGGCGTTGACCACTTCATCCTCATTATCATATCGTATAATAGCGAAAATAAGTTTCATAGGATCAGTCCTTTCTTTTCTGGATTTTCTCTAGTATATCACAGTTTTTGTCAAAAAACAAATGAATATTTCATTAATTTCATATCAATTCCCTGGGATTTTTCCAGTTGATTTCCCTGGGCTTGTATGATAAGGTAACAAAAAACGTGTGAGGTCAAGTGTGAAGCAATGAGCCGAAAATAGACCATAAACGTCCCTTGTGTGGAAAATCTGGTTTTTAAGATTTATCCAGAATGAACAGCACATTGCTGTTGAAGGAGTTTTAGTGTTTCCGGATCAGCTCCCTGCTCTCCGAGGAACTGAATTACGTTATCAAGTGTAAGTGCAACTTTTTCAGGTTTTGATGGATGGATGATGGCTTCGTAATCATCTGGTTTCCATTCTTCATTATTAAGAATCATGTGATAAATGCTTGTAAGCATCATTCGGGCTATGGCAATGATTGCTTTTTTCCTGCCACGCCGTTTCGCCAGTCGATTATATTTGATGGCGTAATAAGGATTTTTCCTGCTTTTTACAGCAGCAAGTGCACACTGGATGAGTAAAGGCTTTAGATATTGACCGGCTTTTGAACAACGGGTAGATTTCTTTTTGTTGGCACTCTCATTATTCGCAGGGGTAAGACCAGCCCAGGAACAAAGATGTTTATCCGATTCAAAAACCCCCATATCAGCACCGATTTCTGAAATGACAAACAAAGCAGAACGCTCAGTAAAACCAGCGATCCTTGAAATACGTTTGATTACTTCATCGTACGGGCGGCTGAGGCGGAATAATTCGGTTTCAATTTCATCCATATAGGAGCTGAGAAGTTCCATGTGCTGTTTTGCGTGGGACATCTTAAAGCGTTGTTCCGATAATATCTCAAAACCGCGTATGCTGTCAAAAATCTCTTCATTAGAAACTTTGATGCCACCATGAATCAGTTTTGCACATTCCTTTTCGTCAAAAGGAACGTCTGAAAGAAGATAATTCATAATGGATGAGGCGGTTTTTCCAAATGGATCAGTGAGGACACAGTCAATACGGATACGTGAAATAGTCATACTATTCTGGTAGCGGTTTTTCTCAGCGGAACGCATATAGGAAAGTTTGAGACGATATCTGGAAAGCTCACGGAGAGCCCTGATATCAGCAGGTGGAATAAAAGAAGCTTTAACGATATCAAAGCGAAAAAGATTGGCAATCCATTTTGCATCACGTTTGTCAGTTTTCTTACCCTTTATGGCTTTGACATACTTGGGATGAGTAAGGATAACGTGCATATGCGGCTCAAGGATGTTAAAAACAGGGATCCAGTATTTACCGGTGGATTCCATGCAGACATGCAGACAGTTATACGAGAGAAGCCAGTCACGCATAGCTGCAATCTGTGAATTGTTGGTGGAGAAGGATTTCACTTTATAAGTTGCTTCCAAAGTGACAGGATCCGTAATGCAGACAGCAGCAACAACCGTTTTTTTGTGAACATCCAGCCCAGCACAGATAAGGTGTTTCACTTCAAAATCCATGTGATACCTCCTTTCAAAGAGAGCAAAAAGAGACATCAGCATTGACTGTCATCCAAGCGAAAAGACTTATCATGGAAACGGGGTTTCCAGAGGCATCAAGTGCCAACGTCTAAAATGATAAGTGTACGGGCTCGAAGTCCCAATTGTTTGTGCTTAAAAGAGGATGACGGCACATATATAAATGCGGGATAAGATGGTCTTTCACCACTCCCTCAGTCGTGCTCTGTAGTATACTGATATCTCTAACTGGATTTTAACACAAAATGAAATAAAAAGTAACCCGTAAACAAAGATTCATGCATTGTTTGTGCCGAAGGCAGGAACGACGCAAGGAGGGCATGCCACAACGGCATGTTTAAATAAATGAAAACAGCAGCCGTCATTGCAGAATACAATCCGTTCCACAACGGCCACAGCCGCCACCTTAAAGAAGCAAGGGCCCTTACGGGGGCGGATTTTGTCATGGCAGTCATGAGCGGGGACTTTGTCCAGAGGGGCGCTCCGGCGGTCTTCCATAAATATATGCGCACCAGGATGGCCCTTCTTTCCGGGGCGGACCTGGTGCTGGAAATGCCAATCTTCGGGTCGGTGGCCAGTGCAGAGGATTTTGCCTCCTGCGGCGTCTCCATGGCCGCCAGGACCGGAGCGGCGGATTTTCTCTCCTTTGGCAGCGAATCCGGGGACCTTAAGCTCCTGGAACGCCAGGCCGCCCTTTACGAGGCGGAAACACCGGAGGTCTCTGCGCGTATCCGGGAGGGGTTAAAGCGGGGGCTTTCCTGGCCAAGGGCCAGGGAGGAGGCCTTCCTCCATACAAACGCTCCAGTCCCTGTTTCCCCCAACGATATCCTGGCCTGCGAATACCTGCGGGCCATCAAAAGCCATGGCTCCTCCATGCTCCCGGTCCCGGTGGAACGGAATGACGGGGGCTATCACAGCAGCGGGAGAAAAGGAAGCTTTGCCTCTGCCACTGCCATCCGGAAGGCTCTGGCAGAAAATGACCTGGATTTTTTAACTGAGGTGGTGCCGGAAGCCTTCTTTTCGTGCCTTAAGCTAGAGTCCTGTCCCCAGGTCACAGCCGACGATTTTTCCATGATCTTAAATGAAAAGCTTCTGACCCTGCCGCTCTGTGAGCTGACGGGGATCTCTGGCATGCCGGAGGATCTGGCGAGGAAGCTCCACAAAAACCGGCTTTCCTTCGCCTCTTTTTCGGAACGGACTGCTTCCTCCAAGGACCGGCAGTATACGTACGCCCGGGTGAGCCGCTGTCTTTTAAATACGGTGCTGGGGATCACCCGGGAGGAAACGGAGCGCTTTAAGGCCCTGGACTCGGCTCCGTGGCTCAGGATCCTGGGCTTCCGGAGGGATGCTCTTCCACTGCTCTCGGAAATAAAAAAGCATTCCACAGTTCCCATGATCACCAAAACGGCCGACGCGGCCGCTCTTCTTTCTGGTCCGTCCCTGGAGCTTTTTTATAAGCATTTACAGTGTGCGGAGCTTTACCGTCTGGCAGCAGAATTAAAGACCGGGCGGCCCATGAAAAATGAGTTCACCCGGTCTCCGGTCATAATATAGATTTAATCGTCCTGCTCCATCAGAAGCCGGTACAGGGTCGGCTCCGCGTGAAGGAAATCTAAAACAGCCTGAAGCTCCTCCCGGTCTTTTCTGGGGCCGCCCTGCTTTACGGCCCGGATCAGGAGGTTCTTCGGAGTATGCTCCATATCGATGAATTCCAGGATCTGTACCCGGTAGCCGCAGCACTCCAGGATCCTGGCCCGCAGCGCGTCTGTGAACAGGGCAGCCATGCGTTCCCTTATGATCCCGTACTGGAGCACCGGCTCCAGAAGCTCATTTTCCATCTGTCCATTGAGCTCATGCTGGCAGCAGGGAACGGAAAGGATGACCTTTGCGCCCCAGCGTACCGCCTTTTCCAAAGCGAAATCCGTTGCCGTATCGCAGGCGTGGAGAGTCACCACCATATCCACCTGGTCCACGCCCTCGTAGGAGGCGATGTCCCCGGTATAGAAGGCCAGCTTTTCGTAGCCGTATTTTACGGCCAGGCCATTGCATTTTTCTATCACGTCTTTTTTCAGATCCAGCCCGATGATCCGCACCGGGTATCCTTTCAGTTCCTTCAGATAATAATACATGGCAAAGGTCAGATAGGACTTTCCGCAGCCAAAATCCAGGATCACAGACTCCCTGGAACGGTCCAGCTTCGGCAGGATATCCTCAATGAATTCCAGGAACCGGTTGATCTGGCGGAATTTGTCATACCTGGAATTTACGATCTTGCCATCTTTTGTCATAACGCCCAGATCCACCAGGAACGGGACGGCTTTCCCTTCCTCCAGAATGTAATTCTTTTTCCGGTTATGGGCCAGTCCGCTTTTCCAGGCATCGTTTAAGACATCCGCCGGCTTCCGTATCTCTGCCTTTGGCTTCCTCTTTATGGAAATCTTTCCCTTTTTGCTCACCAGGACCGAGGCCGTCCAGCCTTCGGTCTCCGCCTGGGCCTGCTTAAAGGCCGTACCCATAAGCTCCGTCAGATAGGCGCAGGCCTGGGAGGCGTCCATATTTTTATGGAAGGCCTGTTTTCCGCGGAATTCCTCGGCCTGGAAGGCCACCTGGCCTGCGGAAAGCACCGGGCGGAGGCGCATCCGGATAAAATCGTCCTTTCCCGCCTGGCCGCTTAAGACCACGGAAAGAGGCTGCTCCCTTAAAAAGTCCGTAAACAGCGCCTGTATCATTTCTTTTTCTTTTTTCTCAAGCTCAATCATCGTTTCTCGCTCCATCCGCTCCGTAAAAGATCGTTCTTTCCCTCCAGATGGGAATAGTCGTTAAAACGGTTCAAAACCGCCGTGCCGTCCTCCCGGAACCAGAATTCTGTGATCCCGCAGTTTTCCAGGTGGGAGGCCAGAAGCTGGGTCTTTGAAAGCTCCATGCCCAGGTAGTGGGCCGTCATGCTGCGGATCACGCCGCCGTGGGTCACCACTGCCACTGTCCTGTCCCCGGAGGCCAGGATCTCATCCATCACCGGCAGGACCCGCTTTACCACGTCTGCGGCCGATTCGCCGCCGGGATAGGGAAGATCCTGTTCCATTTTTTTCCGCTGGCTTAAAAAGCTGCCGAACCGCTCTGCGATCACCGGATCAGCCAGACCCTCCAGATCCCCGAAGGAGATCTCCTTTAAGTCCTCCCGGATCACCCGCTTTACCTTTAAGGCTTCGTTGATCCGGTCGGCGGTCTCCACAGCCCGGCAGAGGCCGCTGGACCAGACCACGTCGATGCCCTCATGCTTCAGACGCTCTCCCAGGAGGTCCGCCTGGGCCCTCCCCTCCTCCGATAAGGGAACGTCCACATTGCACAGGGGGCTGTTCTGCCGCCCATGGCGGATCAGAAGAATTCTCATGGGCGCCTCCTTATACGGTAAGAATATCAGACATCCGGTCCCGTCTGGCAACGGCCATATAAAAGTCCGAGGCCTGGTAGGGGGTATCTCCCATGTCCACCTCCAGGCGCACGGTCTCATAAGCCAGCTCGGGCATGTTATTTTCCTGGCTCAAATGGCCAAGAAGGATGTGCCTCATCTTCCCGCTTAAGATGCAGTTTAACAGCCGCCCGGCATTTTCGTTGGAAAGGTGGCCGAAATCGCCCATGATCCGCCGTTTCAGATAATACGGATAGGGACCGGTCTCCAGCATCCGCAGGTCATGGTTGGATTCCAGAAGAACCGCATCCAGATCCAGCAGATGGTCGATGGTATACTGGTTATAGTGGCCCAGATCCGTAGCTACTGCAATGGATTTATTTCCAGACTGGATCCGGTAGGCCACAGGGTCCGCCGCATCGTGGTCGATGTGGAAGGGAAGCACGTCCATGTCTCCCACCGTAAACTTCACGTCCGGCAGCACCGGGTGGAGGAGTTCCTCCGGATACTCTCCCAGTCCCTTGATCTTTTGTATTTCCTGTAAAGTCCCCTTTGTTCCGTAAATGGGGATCGCATATTTTCTCGCCAGAACGCCCAGGCCCCGCACATGGTCTGTGTGCTCATGGGTGATGCAGATGGCGTTCACCTCTCCGGCCTTTAGCCCCACCTCAAAAAGTCCCTGCTCGATGCGCTTTGCACTGATGCCTGCGTCCACCAGGATATGGGTGCTTTCCGTCCCCGCGTAAATGCAGTTTCCGCTGCTGCCGCTGGCGATACTAACAAATCTCATGACAAAGAATCTCCTTTAGCTGTTTTTCCGTTTCCAGGGAGCTTCCGCTGTTGTCGATGACGCGGCTGCATCTGGCCCTGTACTCCTCCTCAGATGACTGGCTTTCTATGATGCGTTCACATTTTTCCCTGGAATAGCCGCGGCTTTCCATGAGACGCCGGATCCGGCACTCCGGGTCTGCGTACACATACCAGATCTCGTCAAAAAGACCGTCGGGAGCCGTATCGAACACGGCTGCTTCGATGACTGCCAGGGAGCGCCCGGACGCTTCTGCCCTTTTTCCCAGGGTCTCCCAGACCAGGGGATGGATGATGGCGTTCATGGTCCTTAAGGCCTCTTTATCATGGAAGATCCGTTGGGCCAGAGCCTTTTTGTCCACAGAGCCGTCGGGAGCCAGAAAGCTGCCGCCAAGGGCCTGGACGACCTGCTCCAGGCCTCTGGTCCCGGGCTCCATGAGCTCGTGGGCGCAGGTATCCGCCAGAAAAACGTCTGCGCCGAATTTTTCCCTTAAAAGGGCCAGTACCGTAGATTTACCGGCGCCCACCCCTCCGGTGATGCCGATGATCCGTTTCTTTTGTGTTTCCATTTAACCGCCTCGAATTTATTTGGCCTCAAACCAGTTTTTTCCATCGTGCATATCGATCTCCAGTGGCACCTTCAGGGCGGCCGCCCGGCTCATTTCCTCAGACAGGATCCGCTCCACCTGTGCCTTTTCCCGGACTGCCGTTTCCACCAGAAGCTCATCGTGGACCTGCAGGATCAGCCTGGATTCCAGGCCCTCCTCCCGAAGCCTCCGGTCCACCCGGATCATGGCGATCTTTATGATATCGGCGGCCGTTCCCTGGATCGGGGAATTCATGGCCACCCGCTCGCCGAAGGAACGCTGCATGAAGTTGGCAGAGCCCAGCTCCGGTACAGGACGCCGCCGGCCGAACATGGTGGAAACGAAGCCCTTTTCCCTGGCGTCAGCCACCAGGCCGTCCAGGAAGGTCTTTACGCCCGGATACGTTTCGAAATACTGATTGATATATTCCAGAGCCTCTTTCCTGGAGATGCTCAGATCCTCGCTGAGGCCGAAGGCGCTGATGCCGTAGACGATGCCGAAGTTCACAGCCTTGGCGTTGCGCCGTTTTAGGGGCGTTACCTGGTCCAGGGGGATATGGAACACCTGGGAGGCTGTGATGGCGTGGATGTCCTGGGCGCTCCGGTAGGCCTCGATGAGCCTGGAGTCTCCCGACATATGGGCCAGTACCCGGAGCTCGATCTGGGAATAGTCGGCGTCCAGGAATACAAACCCGTCCCTGGGCACAAATACCTTCCGGATGGCCCTCCCCAGTTCCATGCGGATGGGAATATTCTGGAGGTTGGGCTCCGTGCTGGAAATGCGTCCAGTGGCTGTAATGGTCTGGTTAAAGCGGCTGTGGATCCTTCCGTCCGGGCCAATGAAGTTTCCCAGGCCCTCGGCATAGGTGGAATTGAGCTTTGCATACGTCCGGTAGTCCAGGATCTTCTGTACCACCGGATAGTCGGGAGCCAGCTTCTCCAGTACGTCGGCAGCCGTGGAGTAGCCTGTTTTTGTCTTTTTTCCGCCCTTTAAGCCCATTTTTTCAAACAGCACCTCGCCTAACTGTTTCGGGGAGTTGATGTTGAACTGGCTTCCGGTCATGTCCCAGATCTCCTGCTCCAGGACTGTGATCTGCTGTTTCAGTTTTTCACCGTAGGCGGAAAGCTCCTCCCGTTTTACAGCGATCCCCTCTTCCTCCATATGGTACAGGGCGTAGATCAGCGGAAGCTCGATCTCCAGGTACAGGTCCTTCATGCCTTCCGCTTCCAGCTTTTCCATAAGGATCCCGCCGGACTGGTATGCACAGTGGCCCAGGAAGCCGGCAAAAGAAAGGAAGGCTTCCGGTTCCTGATCCATGGCCTCCGCATACGTCAGCTTTTTCAAAAGATCCGCTCTGGAGGGAGCCGTAAGCCCCAGGTGATCCCTGGCCAGATCGTCATAGTCATACGTATCCTTCAGAGGATTTAAAAGGTAAGCGGCCACAGCGGCGTCATACACCGTGTCCCCATAGCCCAGATCCAGGAATGGAAGCTGGCTTTTCAGCCCCAGGGTCCATACATGGCCGGTCCGATACAGCTCTGTCATTTTTTCGGCCAGGTACTCTCCCGTAAGGAAGCCCTCCTTCTGGATCAGATACGCGTTCTGGCCGTCCAGGCACAGGGCGGCTCCGGAGATCTCCGGTCCCTCGGCCAGCAGGACGGCCCCGGTCCGTTCGGATCCCATGGCCTTCTGGAACAGTGCCTCGGCCACGGCCAGATCCGTCACAGCATGGAAATCCAGAGCTGCAGCTGCTTCCTTTTTCACATGGTCCCCGAATCTTGCCAGCAGGGATTTAAATTCCAGGCGGCTCATGTACTCATATGCTTCTTTTGTGTAGAGGTCTCCGATCCTGGCGTCCTCCGGAGAGAATTCCACCGGAGCATCGATGCAGATCTTTGCCAGCTTATAAGAAAGCTCAGCCAGATCCCTGTGCTCCTCCAGGGATTTTTTTGCCCGGGGAGGCTTTACCTCTGAAAGATGCTCGTAAACACCGTTCACGCTGCCAAACTGCAGGATCAGATTTGTCGCTGTTTTTTCTCCGATGGAGGGAACTCCGGGAATATTGTCGGAGGTGTCTCCCATAAGGGCTTTTACGTCGATGAACTGCTCCGGCGTTACCTGATACTCCCGCTTCACATCCTCCGGATAATACGTATGGACCTCTGTGGTCCCACGGCTGGTCTTTGGGATGCTGATCTTAATATGGGCATCAGAAAGCTGGAGAAGATCCCGGTCCCCGGAGACCACCGTTACCTCCATCCCGGCTGCCTGGGCCTTTTTCGCCACCGTTCCCAGGATATCGTCGGCCTCATAGCCCTCTCTCGTAAAGATCGGAATGCCCATGGCCGTCAGAACCTCCTTCATCAGGGGAACCTGCTCGTGAAGCTCTTCCGGCATGGGCTTTCTCGTTCCTTTATAGGCATCGTACATGGTATGGCGGAAGGTGGGAGCCTTCAGGTCGAAGGCCACGGCCAGATATCCCGGCTTTTCTTCCTCCAGCAGTTTAAAAAGAATATTTAAAAAACCATAAACGGCATTGGTATGGAGTCCCTCGGAATTGGTCAGTCCGGGAACGCCGTAAAAGGCACGGTTTAAAATACTGTGCCCGTCGATCAGTACCAGTTTTTCCATAATCGTCTCCTAAATTGATATAAAGAAGCCTGCCTGCTTCCAGATCCTGAGCTGTAAGAGGAACATGACCACCAGGGCCATGGCCATCAGGGTGCTGATGGCATAGCGGGCCACCTGGAAGGTGAAGAAGCGCCGCAGGACAGCCTCTGAGCTCTCCAGCTTCCGTTTCAGATCGCCGACGATGTCGTAGGTGCCGTCGGCCTCATCCAGCTTTTTTAAACCCACATCCACCATATAGTGGATCTCCAGCTCTTCCCGGCAGTTCTCGCAGGTCTTAATGTGCTCAATGAAATCCTCCAGCTCTGTCACCGAAAGCTGGTCGTTGATATACGGGATCACCATTTTCTCCGCTTCCATACATGTCATCACCGGCACGCTCCTTTCCATACTGCCGAAAAATGGAGGCAGCTTTTACTGCCTCCATCATACACCAGATTGGTCATTATTTCAACGGCGAATCTTTTTCAGCCTCCTGGACGGCTTTCTGATGGTCCCCGTTTTCCTCTGGCAAAGCTCTTTTTTCTTCTTTACAAAAAGGAATACCAGGACAGCCGCCGCCAGGAGCGCACCTCCTGCCAGCGCCGGGATCATCCAGCCTCCCTTAGCACCTGCGCCTGTTTTTTCCGCCGTCAGCTCAAAGTCAGTCCAGGCAGTGGAGAACACCAGGGCGCTCTGGTCCTTTTTCCAGCCGGCCTCTTCCGTCCCCTGGGCTGTTTTTATGGTCAGCGAAGCGTTTTCCCAGTCCTTTGGAAGGATAAAACGGTAGGTATAGGCCTCCGGGGACTCCTCCTCACCGCCCAGATCTCCGGTGAGCGTGATCCTCCAGGTCTCACGGCCCTTTTCCTCTGACAGCTTTTCTGCTGAAAGCTCTGTATCCTCATGGAAGGTGCCCTCGGCCAGGATCACAGCCCGCACGTCATCCCGCCGGGCGCTGCTTTCCACCGTGGTCACATGAGGCGTATAGACGGCCTTTAACACATGATCAAAGGTGATGGTATCCTCGCCCACAGGCTCCCATTCTCCGTAATATCCCGGCTTCTGCGGCACGGAGGGAACGGCAAGGCCGGAAAGCGGCTCTCCATATTTACAGGAAACGCGGCCCGCCAGAGTGTCATCAGCGATATACGTCAGAGTAAATTTCCCGAATTCTTCAGGGACGTTTTCTTCTGCCATGAGGCTTTCATAGGAAATGGGCTCGGCCTTTCCCGCGTAGCTGACTCCGTCAATGCCGGCGCTTCCATTCTCCACAAACCGGTTGCTTGAAATCTCGCCTTCATCATCCACACGGCCTGCAATGGCGCCGCAATACATCTCACCGTCCCCAATGGATACAAAGGCAAGATTTTCTGTCAGATTGTAGCCATCCCCGGCAATGCCGCCCACAAAGTTTTTGCCAGAGGCCATACATTTACTCTGGGATCTTCGGATGGTGGAGGCGGAGCTTCCGGCGATTCCTCCCACATAGCTTCCATCAGTGCTCTCCACATTTCCGTAGTTCCGGCAGTCCAGGATATATCCCAGATCCATGCGGCCAACGATACCTCCTGCGTAGTCTTTTTTGGAGGTGACGGGTACCCGGTTCTCACAGTTTAACAGAATCGCCCGGGTTTCGTAGTGAAAGCTGAAGGAATCGTCCCCGACCCGCTCAATGTCCTCCTCCGGATCCAGCATACTTTCCACAGCCATGGCTCCGGCTACGCCTCCGGCGTTGATGTCTCCTTCCACCACACCGTTGTTAATGCAGCCCTCGGCCTTTCCGACGGTGGTCTTATAGATCTCTTCCTCGGATACGTCGCTCCAGAGATCGTCCTTATCGGACTCCCTGGCATCGTCCGCCGCGTCGTCCAGCACATCGCTGATGACCTGGAGCTGGTCCTTTAGGCTCCGCATATCCGCAGAAAGGGCGTCTCCAGTGGCTCCCACCTCCTGGTTCAGGAGATCCAGCTGGTCTCCGATGGCGCTGACGGAGTCATGGACCTGGTCTCCCTTGGCCTTATAGTCGTCACCCAGGGGCTTGAACTGGATGTCATCCCGGTCCGAGAGATCCTGGAACAGGCGGTGTACCTCCGCGGCTGTGTCAGCCACATCATAGGAGACGTGCTCCAGGGTATCCATGGCCTCCTCCAGGCTCCCGGCGCTGCCCCGGAGCTTGTCGGCAATGGCCGGGAGATCCTTGATGGCTTCCCGGAACTGCTTTAAAGTCTCCCGCTTGCCCTGGGCGGCATTTTTATATTCCGCCGCCTGCTCCTCCATATCTGCGGCCAGCTCCGAGGCTCCCTCCAGATCGCCCTCCTCCAGGGCCTTCAGCATGTTCTTTGCATCCTCACGTATGGCGGCGGCACATTCCTTCTGGATGGCGTTGTAATCCTTCATTTTCTGGATCATGTCCCGGAGCTCCTGTTCTCCTTTGGCTCCGGCACCCAGGGCGCTTCCGGCCTCGTCCACACAGTCCTCCAGAAGCTCTACGCCCTCTCCCACTGTATCCAGGATCCCCTCAGCGCTGCTGGTGATCTCGTTTAACCGGTCCACCGTATCGCCGACCCGGTCCATGAGATCATTAATGACCTCCAGATTTCCGTCGGCCCAGTCCACAGTCATATCTGCCAGGTCGGAGGTGTGGTCCGAGGCGGATTCTGCATAATCAGAAATGGCGTCCAGGCGTCTGGAGATCACATCCCGGTTTCCGTCCGTGTGGTCCATGGCGGCGTCGGCCAGGCTGGAAAGCACAGATAATTCGTGATCCAGCTTATCCAGGGTGTCCGTGGAAAAGATCAGCTGGATATCGGGGGCAAGCTGTCCGGCAATGCCGCCCACATCCTTCCTGCCATTGATCTTTCCCTTATTGGTACAGCCGGACAGGTAGCCGCTGGTACGCCCTACGATCCCGCCCACGTTGTAGCCCACATGAGGATAGCCCACTGCGCCCTCATTGGTGCAGTTTAAGATATTTCCATTGGAAAAGCCTGCGATCCCTCCCGTATCCTGGGATCCCTCAGCCGTATCCTTGGCATTTTCCAGAGTGCTTTCTGTCCGGTCCAAAGCCGTGTCCTTCACATCAGCCGGTGCCTCTTCCTCCAGACTGGCGCTTAGCCCTCCGGCCAGGGGATTGATCCGCGCATGGTTTACAGAGGCGGAAATGGAGCCGTCGTTTCGTCCAGCGATGCCCCCGATGTATTTTTCTCCCTGGATCATGCCGATGACCCGGCAGTTTTCGATCCGGCCCGTTTTTTCTGTGATGCCTGCGATCCCGCCCACATACATGGTCCCGTCGATGACTCCCTCAAAGCTGCAGTCCCGTACGGTGCCGCGGACGCTGCCTGCGATCCCGCCCACATACTCCTGGGCGCCGTCAGCCGACACGGTGCCGGAGACGGTCAGTCCGTTTACAACCCCATCCTCTGCCACAAACCGGAACAGTCCCTGGTAGGAGTTGCCTCCGTCCAGATCCAGGCCGGAAATGGTATGGCCGTTTCCGTTGAAGGTACCGCAGAAAATCGGCACAGGAGAAACGTCTGTATCGGCCAGACTGATATCAGCCGTCAGATTTATAGTCTTTCCTCTGGACCAGGAATCCAGGGTGCAGTTTTTTGAAAAGGCGGCAAAATCCTCGGCGCTGGAGATCTGGACCGTTTCGCCGTCCGCATAGGCGGGAATGGATGAAAAGGAGGAAGCTGCCAGGACGGCGGACAGGATCACTGCCGATATTTTTTTTGCTTTATGCTTCATGGTCATTTTCTCCTTTCTCCGTATTTTTCTCGTTTTCATCTGGTTTTTCTTCCAGGCTGCCGGGATCTTCCCCGTCCGGCAGCTCCCCGATGGCCTTCACCGCATCCGGATTTCCAGCAGAGATCACAGCGGAAACGTCTCCCATTAGGACTCCGTGGACTTCGGCGTCGATCTTACCGGAAACTGTGCCGCGGATCCGCCCGTCCAGCCGTACCATGCCCACGGCCTCTGTGGTCTGGACGATGGCCGGATATTTGATATTGAAGGTGGTCCGGTCGATGATGGTGTCTCCTAAAAGCAGAATGCCCGGAAGGATCCCCATGACTAAGAGCATGGAGATGATGGTGCCGCGGCCGATGCACAGGCCTACGGCGTAAATGGCCGGATCCGTGGTCATCTTGCTGATGAAGATACCTGCAGAGGCCATGATGGTCCCGGAGGTGAATATCGTGGGGAACGACAGGTTCAGCGTTTCGATCATGGCCTCTCTCCGCGGCATCTTATTTTTCAGCTCCTGGTAGCGGCTGGAGATTACGATGGCATAATCAATGTTGGCGCCCATCTGGATGGAGCTGACAATCAGATAGCTTAAAAAGTATACGGGGCTGTTCTGGAGCGTGGGGAAGGAAAAGTTTAACCACACGCTTCCCTGGATCACCAGGATCAGCAGCACCGGAAGGCCCACGGACATGAAGGTGAATAAAAGCACCAGGATCACGAATACGATGGTCAGGACGCTGATGAGCGTATTGTCGTGTGAGAAGGAGGACGCAAGGTCATAATCGCTGGTGGAATTGCCCACCAGATAAAAGCTTCCGGCCGGATAATAGCCTCCGATCACCTCATGGAGGGTATCCAGGAACGCGAAGGTCTCCTGGCCCTCCTCCGGCAGAGCCAGATTTAAGAGCATCCGGGAGTATTTTTCGCTCTGGAGCTGCTCCTTGGCGTCATTGATCTGTTTGTTCAGGTCATCCAGATCGCTTCTGGTATCGTCGTCCAGGGTGATATATCCCTGGTCCAGATACCCGTCACCCACATACTGGTATAAAAACTGGAACATATCGATGATGGGAACCTTGAAAACATCAATATTATTGATGATCCGCACATATTCCTCCCGGTCGGCGGCGTAGGCCTTATAGAACAGGCGGCAGATCTCCATATCCATATCCGTCAGCTCGGAAAACTGTCTGGGCGTCAGGGCGTCCGTCAGAACATACCCGTCCTTTACCTCCACGTTGGCCAGGCCCAGGGCTGTGTCCACCTGGGGAAAGGCGCTGAGACGTTTTAAAAGCCGCTCCTCCGTCTCATAGTCCCCGGCCGGGACCACCACTGCCAGGGTATTCTGGCTTCCAAAAACGTTGTCTATATTCTCCCTGGCGATCTCCGTTTCATTTTTCTTTTCAGTTTTCACTGTATTAGTGCCGTAGGAATACGGGCAGTTTCCAGCCAGATAGGCGGCGGCGGCAAAGGCGATTACAAACAGCGGCGGAGTGATGTATTTCAGACTGGTCACAAACCGGCCCCATACGGTGATCTTCGGGATAAAGCTCTTATGGGGCGTCCGCTCGATGAGCTTTGAAAACAGCATAAGAAGCCCCGGCATTAAGGTAAATACCGAGAGGATACTGAAAAGCACGGCCTTGATAAGGACGACGCCCAGGTCCATGCCGATGCCAAACTGCATGAACATCATGGCAGCCAAGCCGGCCAGGGTAGTCAGGCAGCTGGAGGAGATCTCCGGGATCGCCTTGCTTAAGGCCAGGATACAGGCTGTACGGGTATCTGCCGTCTCCTTCTCCTCGCTGAACCGGTGGCACAGGATAATGGCATAGTCAATGGCCAGGGCCAGCTGTAAGACCACGGCGATGGAATCGGAAATAAAGGAGATCTCTCCCAGAAGATAGTTGGTTCCTTTATTTAAGAGAGCCGCAGCCACAAAGGTCAGAAGAAGCACCGGGATCTCGCCATAAGTCCTGGAGGTCAGGAAGAGCACCACAAGGATCGTGATGGCGGCCACCACAAGAATGCTCTGCATTTCCTTTTCAAGCCTTGCAGACCCGTCCTCTCCTACCTCGGAGGAAATGGAAAGGTCGTAATCCTTTAAGGTCTCCCTTAACTGCACCATGGCCTCTTCACTGACGGGATCGTCGGTCTCTCCCTCAAAGGTCACGGAATACAGGGCGGCTGAATCCTTATAGTAGTCGTCCCGGTCATCGGCGTCGATGGTATTTTCATCCTCGTCCACCTGATCGCCAAAGGTCACAGAGGAAACGCCTGGGATGGCCTCGATCACATCCTTCAGCTCCTCCGCATTTTCATATGTAATATTGGAGATCATGACCCGGGCTGTGCCAAAGGTGGTAAATTCATCTTCCATCAGCTGAAGCCCCTGCCGTGTCTCCGTCTCCTCCGGCAGATAATCGGTAATGTCATTATTCACCTGGACCCAGCCCTGCGAAATAAGGCTGAAGATGATCCCTGCTGTATACAGCAGGAAAAAAAGGTTTCTTTTATCCACGATCAGAGTTGCCAGCCGGACAAAGAAGCCCGGTTTCTGTCTGTTGTCTTCCATAATTTCTCTCTGCTCCTTCCTCTGTCTGGTCTGTTGTTTCAATGTACAAAACTATATATCAAATGCTGAAAACTTCCCATACACAATATTCGTCACTTGTGTAAATCTGCACATTTTGATATAATTGTGGTGCGTTTACGAAAAAAAGATCACGATAATGGAGAGTATATGAAACGAAACGAATTGTCCCTGCACAGAAAAGAACAGATGGCGGCCTCTTTGAAAAAGCTGATGACGAGAAAAAATCTGGGCCGCATTACCATACAGGAGCTGGCCGACGACTGCGGTATTAACCGATACACATTTTATTACCACTTCCAGGATATTTACGATCTGCTGTCCTGGACCTTCCGGCAGGATTTCGAGAAGCTGTTTGCCGACCGGTCCCAGTACCACACCCTGGAGGCGTGGATCCAGAATCTGATCCGCTACTTAAAAGAAAATGCTGCGGTGTGCAAGTCTGCCCTGAGCAGCATGGGGGGCGATTCCTTCCGGCGGATCTGCGTGGAGGACATTTCCGGAATGATGCATGACCGGCTGCGGGAGCTGTGCCGTGGGCGGGCTGTCCCTGATGATTACCTGGATTTTCTGGCTGCGTTTTACCTGGAAGCTGTTTCCGGGATCATGATCGGCTGGATCCAGAGCGATATGGAATCCTCCGAGGAGCAGCTGACCCGGTATCTGCTCATTGCCCTGGAGGGCTCTCTGGAAACCTCCCTGGACCGGTATGTGCGGAGCAGTCCCATGACGGAAGAAACCAGCTGATCCTCTTCCTCCCAGGGCGGATGGCATCTGGGAGTTCGGTTCTCCCGGATGGCTTATGGAAAAAATACGAAAAGGGCGCTGTACACAGGAAATTTTCCTTGCGTACAGCGCCCTTTCTGGTAGTGCCGGCAGCCGGACTTGAACCGGCACGAGGTTGCCCCCGTCAGATTTTGAGTCTGATGCGTCTGCCATTCCGCCATGCCGGCATCGGTTCAAAACCGAATATAAGTCTATCATAGGTTTTGAAGATTTGCAAGGGAAATTTTTATTCAGAAAAATCTGCCGGTCTGAAGGGCCGGCAGATCCATCTTTTTAGTGGTGGAACAGCCGGATCCCCGTAAACGCCATGGTCATGCCATACTTATTGCAGACCTCGATGACATTATCGTCACGGACAGAGCCGCCTGGCTGGGCAATGTATTTAACACCGCTCTTATGGGCTCTTTCGATGTTGTCTCCAAAGGGGAAGAAGGCATCGGAGCCCAGGGCCACATCCTGCATCTGATCCAGCCATGCCCGCTTCTCTTCTCTTGTGAATACTGGCGGCTTCTCTGTGAAGATCTTCTCCCACTGACCGTCCGCCAGCACGTCCATGTATTCGTCCCCGATGTAAACGTCGATGGCATTATCCCGGTCGGCCCGTTTGATCTTATCGATAAACGGAAGGTTCAAAACCTGGGGAGCCTGCCGTAAGAACCAGTTGTCTGCCTTCTGGCCTGCGAGACGGGTACAGTGGACTCTGGACTGCTGGCCCGCTCCGATACCAATGGCCTGTCCGCCCTTTACATAGCACACGGAGTTGGACTGGGTGTACTTTAAGGTAATAAGGGCGATCATCAGATCTACCTTTGCAGCTTCCGGCATCTCCTTATTATCTGTAACGATGTTGGACAGGAGATCTTTATTGATATCCAGCTCATTGCGTCCCTGCTCAAAGGTAATGCCAAACACCTGCTTGCGCTCGATGGGATCGGGAACGTAATTTTCGTCGATCTGGATCACATTGTAATTTCCATTTTTCTTTGCCTTTAAGATCTCCAGGGCCTCCGGCTCATAGCCCGGAGCAATGACGCCGTCGGAAACCTCTCTTTTAATGAGCTTCGCCGTATCCACGTCGCAGGGATCGGAAAGGGAAATAAAGTCGCCGAAGGAGGACATACGGTCCGCTCCTCTGGCCCTGGCGTATGCACAGGCCAGGGGGGAGAGCTCTCCCAGATCGTCTACCCAGTAGATCTTCTTCAATACGTCGTCCATGGGAAGGCCCACAGCGGCTCCGGCCGGGGATACGTGCTTAAAGGATGTGGCTGCGGGAAGTCCGGTGGCCTTCTTTAATTCTCTTACCAGCTGCCAGCCGTTAAAAGCATCTAAAAGGTTGATATAGCCCGGTCTTCCGTTTAAGACGGTGATGGGCAGTTCGCTTCCATTCTCCATGAAAACCCTGGACGGCTTCTGGTTGGGGTTACAGCCGTATTTTAATTCCATCTCTTTCATTGAAACGTCTCCTTTTGTATATGATCTGTTACTTATTTTTATTTACGATCCTGGTCTCATACGTTCCTGTGGCAATATCAATGAACCGTACGAACAGGGAAACCTTGTTATCCTGGTTTAAGCTGTTCCATACCATCTCTGTAAATTCGTCGATGGTCCCGTCGATCTCCACCCGCTTCGGCTCGCCTTCAAAGCTGGGAAGGGGATTTCCGTCGCCCATGTACGTATGGATGAACCGGCCTTCGCCGTTTAAAGGCTTTTCATAGGCATAGGTAAACCGGCAGCAGCTTTCCGGATCTCCATTGCTGCTCTTTAAGATGGACATGGCATAATTATAGCCTCCATTTTCAATGTGCATGATCCCGGAGATACGGGGCGTATAGTTGGGGCCGTCCGGCTCAAATTCCCGGCAGCGTAAGGACTGCTCAAAGGTGAGCTGCTTATCCATTCCCTCGTAGATGGTATCGGTCTGGTCTCCGTTGGTCACAATGGTCTTATTGCCCAGGACACGGACCGGCGCATAGATGATAAGGCTGGGATCAGAAAGCTTTGCCGGATCGAAGGCCTGGGTGCGGATCCCCTCTCCCTCTTCTACAAATACGCGGTTCCTGCTGTTTTCGCTTCTGCCCATGATGAAATACGCGGTGACAGCCTTTGCTCCGTCTTTGGATCTGCCGATGACGATTCCTCTGCCCGGATAGGAATTACTCCTTAATTCCTCTGCAAGTGATAATAATTTCATAGGATACTCCTCCAGATTATTAGTTTTCGCTGTTTTTATAAGAAAAGGGAGATGGCAGCCCGGCGGGTATAGCCCTCTTCCAGTTCATGCTGATGGTAAAGATAGCCTTCATCCTCATAATATCTGGCCTGCTTTGGACATTTTTTAATGCAGGCCCCGCATTTGATACAGATACCTGTATATTCCCGCACGTTCTCATGGCTGATGGAGCCCATGGGACAGACATCGGCACAGATCTTACAATCGTCGCAGGCGTCAGAAACCAGGGATTTTACCTTCCGGATATCAATGGAAACGCCCTTCCGGTCTCTGGGCTGGTAGTAGCCCCGGTAGGGATGGGGTACGCCCTCCACTTCCACAGGGGCAGGCGCTTCTCCCTCTGGAAGTCCCTTCACCTTCTCCGTCACCTTTCCGGCAAAGGCCAGGGCCTCCTTCATATCGTCTGCATCGGGACGGCCGGCGGCCAGAGTCTTTGAGAAGGAATGCTCGCCTACGAAGGCAGCGGCAGCCACTGTATGGAAACCGGTATTTTCCAGGATGTCCCGCAGCTCAATGAGACCGTCGTCGAAATTTCTATTTCCAAAAAGCACCACCGGAACCGCAAGAGCGCCGTTTCCCTGAATGGTGGCCAGGTATTTTAACAGTACATTGGGAACGCGTCCGGCATAGACCGGCGTTCCGAAGATCACCAGATCGTCTTTCCCCGCAGCAAAACCGTTTTCTCTCATTCTGGGAAGGGTAAAATCATAGTCCTCCCGTTCTGCCCCAAGAAGCCGCGCCGCTTCATCGGCAATGGTCAGAACTGTTTTCTTGGTGGTATCTGTGGCGCTGAAATAGACCGCCCATACTTTTTTTCTTTCCATGGTGTTTGACCTCCCTAACAGGACATAGTCCTTCATTATGTACAGCATATCATATTTTCCTGTGGTTGGAAATACACAATTCAAAATCCATTACAGAAAATTAAGAATTTCTACATATTTCTTCTCCTGTACTTTAAACGGCCTATGGTTTATAATGATATCCATACGGCAGCTTTATGCTGCGTGAAGGAGGTTCGTTACAGATGAGAAAACAACACGTTCTGTTTGCGGCGCTGGCAGCCGCTGTGGCCCTTTCGGCTTCCGGATGCAAGTCCAGGGAAAAGATCGACCTGGATACCCTCCATACCTCGGAGGCTGAGACCATGGCTTCCACAGAGGCTTCCGGCGGGGATAAAGAGAAAGAAACGGAAAAAGAGACCCAGAAGGAAACGGAAAAAGAAACAGAGGAGACCCAGAAGGGAGCGGATTCCTCTTCTGCCCTGAGCGTCCGGTCCAAGATCGCCACGGAGAAGCAGGGAAAGACGTCCATTGAATACGCAGTCTTATCCAATCTGCGGGATCCGAAGATGGAGGACGCGGTCAATGCTCTTATTAAAGAAAAAGCGCTCCAGGTTTTAACGGATTATCAGATCGATCCGGCGGCCGATACCCTGTCGGTCAAATGCACCGTCGTGTCTCTGGATAAAAACAAAGCGGTCCTTACCTATGAAGGCTCTCTGATGGTAAACGGAGCCGCCCACCCCTCTGATCTTTTTTATACAACCACAGTGGATCTAAACAAGGGGACGCTCCAGGGGCTTTCCGATTACGCCGACGCCTATACCATGGCCGGATATATCCTGTCCGACGACTGTGTGCTGAAAAAGCCCGCAGACTCAAAAGAGGCGCTGGAGTATTTAAAGACCCAGGACCTCAACGCCATGTGGGAGATCCTGAAGCAGTGCGATTTCACGGCGGAAAATCTGGAGGGCTTCCCCCAGTCCTTTTCCTACGAGAACCAGGGCGTTATTTACATGGCTGTGCCTGTGCCCCATGCCCTGGGCGATTACGTGATCGTAAGCTATACGCCGGATACGAAATAGTTGATTTCCCGTTGGATTTCTGATAGGATTATGGGAAGATCAATGCCCGGGAGACCGCTCTGTGCCCGGGATACAAATAAAGAAGAAAGGCTGGATAATACTATGGAAAATGTAACGATCATCGAACATCCGCTGGTGCAGCATAAAATCTCCATGCTGAGAGATAAGAGAACGGGTACAAATGAATTCAGGACCCTGATCGAGGAAATCGCAACTCTCATGGGCTATGAGGCCCTGCGGGATCTTCCTCTGGAGGAGGTCGAAGTGGAAACTCCCATCGAAACCTGTATGACTCCTGTTATTGCCGGAAAGAAACTGGCCGTGGTACCGATCCTGCGTGCAGGACTTGGCATGGTCAACGGGATCCTGGCCCTGGTGCCCACTGCCAAGGTCGGCCACATCGGCCTGTACCGGGATGAAAAGACCCATCAGCCCCACGAATATTTCTGTAAGCTGCCGGATCCCATCGAGCAGCGTACCATCGTAGTAACAGACCCCATGCTGGCCACCGGCGGCTCTGCTGTGGCAGCCATCGACTTCATCAAGCAGCATGGCGGAAAGCATATTAAATTCATGTGCGTCATTGCGGCTCCGGAAGGCCTGGAGCGTCTTAGAAAGGCCCATCCGGATGTTCAGATCTATGTGGGCCATCTGGACCGTCAGTTAAATGAAAAAGCCTACATCTGTCCGGGTCTGGGCGACGCCGGAGACAGGATCTTCGGAACCAAATAAAACAGACAGCAAAGGAGCTGCTGCAAAAGAAAGTTTTCCGTGCTTTCCTTTTGCAGCAGCTCCTTTTTATGACGGATATCCAAAGGCAGGCCGCATTCGCACCGCCTATTCGATCCTGAGGATGACCGCCCCCATGGTAAGCTCTCCTGCGCCGGTCACCGTATACCACCTTCCTCTTCGCAGACGGATCTTCTCCCGTATGCCCGGGGTAAGATAGCCGATCTCATACGTCTCTCCTGTTTCGGTATCTGTAAAGACCACGGCTGTATCGCAGCTGCTGGAAACCTGGACAGTCCCAAATACCGGCTGTATCTGCTCTTCCTTCAGCGAAGAGCCTTCCCTGTCTGCCAGGGTAAACGTATGGGTCTTCTGGATACCCAGATAAAAAAGAAACGCTGCGCCAACAAGTATCAGTAAGCAGATAAGGATCCGTTTTTTCATAACTGCACCTTCCTTTCTGACCAATGAATGATCCAGACCATCTCCAGATCCAGTACAAAGAAATGGGAATGGAGGTCTACTGGATCTGAATCCACTCCGGCGCTTCTGAAAGGGGGATCTCATACGCCTGGATCCTGGCATGATATTCTTCTTCAGAGATCTCCGTTCCATTCTGCATATAAGTAAATACCGGAGTTTCTCCTTCCAGACGGGCCGTGGACGTAAAAGAGTCGATCCGCATGGCGTTTACCCCGTCATCCGAAATTTTATAGAGATCCGTTCCGGATTCCTCAGCGCTGCTGCTGTAAAACACCTCGATGACCCCGTTTTCATAAAGCGAAAAATTGGTCCTGTATCCAAACTCCATTTCCGGGAAAATACGGACCGCATGGGTTCCATTCCATCCGTACAGATCATAATTCCACGGAGTAAAGACCGGGGACACAGTCCCATACTCTCCGCCAGCGATCAAAAGCTCCTGGGTCCCATTCCCGTCTATATCATAAAGGGCGTAATATATATCCTGCTCATGGGTGCGGATCTCCATACTGATATGCTCTCCAAAGCTGCTTTCATAAAGCTCTGAATCCCTGAGATCCACATAAAAATCATTCTGCACCATCTGGCTGTATTCCTCTAAAATGGGATCATAAGCCGCTGGCTGCCCGCGCGGCGGAGCCTCATGCTCTGCCATATCCGCTTCCTTCGTATCCGGTTCCTCCCGATCATCATATACAGGGATCCCCAGTATCCGGATCCTCCATCCATCGTCATATCCGGTCTGGGAGTCCAGATCCAGCTGGTGGAATCGGGTCACATCATATAAGACCGCCTTGAAGCATACGCTGCCCCCGTCCTTATATCTTAAAGGAACCGGGATCAGGAGCATGGCGGCAATGACTGTCATTGGGATCCAGACTTTTCTTTTCATCTGGCTGCCTCCTTTCCAGGGCCTTATAACGCCCCGGTTTTATAGTATTTTCTTGTCAGAAATTTTTATGACGGCTGGCGGATGCCAGACGTCTGCATCCTCCGCAGGGATCTGACACAAGGACAGCAGCGGCAGACCGGCCGTTACCCCTCTCCCATCATCCAATGTCCATGATGCTCCCGGGTCAGTACAGTCCGGTAATAGGCATTGACTGCTGACACAGAGTAATCATTGGACGGATCCATAGGATCATACCTGCTGACGGCGATACACTGAAAAAGACTTCTGTATTCTTCCGGCAGATGCTTCAGATGCTGTGGTTCATACATCAGTGTATATGCATCCAGTGGGCTCCCATCATAAAAGGTGTACCCATAGATGGGATCCGCCGCCCCATATTTTCCATCGTAAAAAGCCTCCACCGCCGAATGTCCATGGTATGCCCTTTCTGGATCAGCGAGATAGAGAACTCTGGCAGGAATACCGATACATCCCAAAAGAACGACCGCCACGCGGGCCATGTCCGTGCACCAGTCTGTACCGCGGGCCAGGATCTCCTGTTCTGTTCCCCCGAACCGCTTCTTCTCCAGGGAGGTTTCACATTTTTTTGCGATCCCGGATGTGAAGGCAAGGATAGTCTCAATGGAGGCGCGGTCCTCCTGTTTTTTTAATGTCTGCGCCAGGCCGTACAGATCGTGGCCTTCCATATGGGGACAGAACGGCGGCTCCGCATAAAGCAGATCATAGGACTCTGGATCCAGACGGACCATCCGGCGCAGGAGTTCGTGATCGATGGAACGTGGATCATGGGGATCATTTCTCAGCATCACTTCATAGGCCGCACCAAAAACGCCATAGCCCTGTTTCATTGGGTGTACCTCCTAAATTGTTATAGGATCAGACTCTGCACACAAACAGAAAACTCTTTTCCGGATCGTCCGCTGCGGGAGCTTTCTGAAAGGAGGAGTAGATGTTTATTTCCTTAAAGCCTGCTTCTACTAAAAACTGTTCCATTTCCCCGGGCCTGTATAAATGGGTCTGGAAATCCATATGTTCACGCTGCAGCAGCCTGGCCCCACCATAAAGCTCATAGATCCCCGGTGAAAACTGTGTCTGGCTCTGTTCATCGTAATGGTTTCTGCTTTTTAATACCAGTGTCAGACCTTCCTTTGTTTCTGCCGAGGCCGTTATCTTGTATCCATTATCGTCGGGACACCGGTCCGCCATAGTCTCAATGGCAAAGACCAGCCTTCCCTCCGGGGTCAGCATTTCCTTCAGCTTTTTAAGGATCCTTCTGCACAGCTTCGTATCTGTAAAAAGAGAGATGGAGCCCGAGGAGATAAAAATATAATCAAACCAGTCTGGAGAATCGTATTCCAGAATATCTGCCTGGACCGCCTTTGCAGACGGAGCCTTCTTTTTCAGCCGTTCCAGCATATGGGCCGACAGATCGATCCCACAGATATCAAAGCCCCGATCCATGAACGGCACAAGAAAACGCCCGCTGCCGCACATGACCTCCAGTATCTTTTTATCCTTCTCTGCATAGGAAAGATAGAAATCCAGTTCTTCCCTGGGCGCTTCCTTATGCAGGAGCTCATACAGCTCTGTACACAGACTGCCATAATAATTTTGTTTCATTTTATCCATTCTTTTCCTTTACCCCTTTATTTTACTGCCACATATACCAGCATGACGACGGACGCTATAAGGAAGAATACCCCTCCGACACGCATAAAAGCCAGATACAGCTCCGTCGGTTCTCCATTTTTTACTGTAAACATGTGCTCTATCTTCCACAGAAGCTCCGGCTTAAAAAGCATTAGGATTCCGAGGATTAGAAGGAAAAGTAACTCTAGCATTGATCCAGCCTCCTTCCTTTTACTTAAATTCCCTGTGGTCATACAGGCGTTTGCAAATCCGGTAAAACCCGTTCATAGGATCTCCCCGCAGATTTCTCAAACATCATTTCTGTCTCCACAGAAATTTTAGCATAAGATTCTTTTTCTGACAGCCGGATGGCCGTAGGACCTGTCCTATATAAGCAGGCTAGCAGCGGATCAGCCGTAAACTTACTGTGTCACATGGATGTCCCAGGTCATATAGACCAGGCCCGCGTGGATGAGAAAGCAGGCGGCAGTAAGGATGGCTGGGACCAGCCTGTTATCTGCTGTTTTCTGAACCTTTCCCCAGAATGCGCCGGTCACCCATATCTGGGATGCAGAAAACAGAATAAATGCGGGATCATGCTGAAAACGGATCTCCATATGGGACAATGCAAAGCAGATAACGATATAGTTGACAGAAGCGGCCAGAAGATCGATCCAGCCGGATATTTTCCGCTTCATAAACGGCCCCCCTTATAAAACATCTGCTTCCAGCCGTATCGGACAGGATCGCCAAAGGTATTTCCTAATTTTCTGATAAAGCCATGGGGACGGCGGCACTCCCGCCCACTTCCCCTGCGGTGTCCTCGTTGGGGTCGAACTGGATGGCGCTCTGGACAGTGATAAACGCTCCGGCTCTGTTCCAGCCGCTTGACATGCGCTTTTCCATGGCAGTCATAACAGGATACTGGAGCCATCTTCTCTGGTGGGTGTAGTTGAACCAGCTGCTGATGATATAGCCATCCCGGAGCTCACAGGCCGGGTAGGCCACATATCCGCTCCATGCGTCTCCCTGGCGGGGCATGGAAAAGGCCGCAAATACATCGGTGTTTTCCTGCCGTCCCCAAAAGACCGTATCAGAAACCGCCGTCTGGCTTCCCAGGAAATAGTAGGGGGACCGGTACCGCATCCCATCCTTTTCATACAGGACCTGTCCGGTCACCTCCCCGCAGGCCTGCCAGCCCTCCCGGATATCCCGGTACACCGGCCAGAGCTGGAGCGCCTCCGTTCCATGGAAGGATGGACGGGACATCCACTGGAAGTGATGGAAGATCCTCCATGTTTCCCTTTCCCCGGGGATCCGGACTGCGACTCCTGTGAGACGCAGCTCCTTTTCCTTCCGATACGCCTCCTCTTCCAGGCGGCCCTCCTCTTCATTATATTTCATGGTCCGTTTCCAGCCCTCGCTGACCATCTGGTCAGAAACGTCCACAACGACCCTGAAAGCGCCGTCACAGGCCCGTATGTCCTCCAGGGAAAGGCCGTTTAGGACGTATTCGGGAAAGCCAAGCTCAAGCAGGCGGCCTCTGATCTTCTCCGCATCCTCTGGTACAGGCGGCTCCTCCTCCCACTCCATGGGATACCGCCCTCCAAACAGATATCCGCAGGCGCCGCCCACAAACAATATGAGGACCAGGGCCAGTACGATCCGCCTCTCTCCTGCCGGAGGCTCACTGTATGAGAGCTCCGCTCCCGCCTCTGCAGCTTCCCTTACCTGCTTATAAAGGCTTCGGAGGATCAGCACCAGGCTGACGATCATGCCCACAACGATCAGAAGCCCCTGGTAATGGATCGCTGCCAGCAGGTACATACCCCCATACCACGCCATCAGTCCTGCCGCGCCTTCTGCCCTGGGAAGAAGTCCGGCCCGCTGCCGGACAGCCCTGAATCCGCGCCAGAGACAGAAAAATTCTGCCAGCGCTAGGGCCAGGCTGACCAGGACCCATACACCGTCTCCCTGGCTGGAAAGCCCCGGGAGAATGGTGGTATTAAGGATCAGAGTGACCCAGACACACCATGCCCGGACGGCGGCAAGGAGATAACCGGAGCGGAACCATGGATTCTCTTTCCGGAGCGCACGGAATCCCAGGACCATAAGGACTGTTCCAATGGCAGGAAGGATGTGATCGAGGCACCAGAAATTTAATGTAAGGGATGTGAGAATGATTCCCATAAGCACGCGGCCCATGGCCCTTTCCCACGGACTTTTTTCAGAAACATCGGGAATCCTGTTTTCTTCCATGGTCATCCTCCTTTCCGTGTATTCCGCCGCCTGTATCCTGGTCATGCGGCATCAAAACCTGCACATTTGTGGTTATTTTTATTATACATGAAAAATCCAGAATATTTGGGACTTTTTCCAGTTGAATTTCTGACATTTTTCTTAATGACATTTTTTTGAAAATATGCACAAAAAGACCGCTGAACCTTTCATATAGAGATGTGGGTCAGCGGCCAGACTTCCTATTGATGGGATGGTTTTTGTATTATTCCGCGATATTCTCTATATAGTTATAGTCGATGTATCCTTTTATAACAGAATAAAAAAAGGGATCTTTTCTAATGGTATCCTCCGAATTGATAATGAAATTATTCCAGTCACCGGCTTCATTCCCGTCGTACAGGTAAACAGATAATTTATATCCATACCCAGAATAGCCCATCGAAGGCCTTGTTCTCTTTATCTTCACATCGTTCAGATCATCAATGATATGTTGGATCTGTTCTTTGTCTGTAATATGTGTCGCATTACCGCTGCTGCCGTTAAAAACAACAATCTCCAGGACTTCCTTGTGATCTAAGTCCATCAAGTCGACCGGAAGCGTATACCAAATGAATATGCCAGCCAGAAGAATCGCTGCAACCGATGATACCAGGATCGTTTTCCGTTTCATGATGATCTCCTCCAATATGATTCCCATTTAAATAATTTTGATTTTCATGTAATTCCATGCTTCCCTGTAAATTCAGATTTTTAGTTCGGAACAGGGCCAATTACCCCCAGTGCGATCAGATCAAGAAAGGCGATCGTCAGAATCGTGCCCACTGCAAGAATGAGGAGGAATACTTCCAGAACACGGCGTAGGTTCTTGTTTGTTAAACCAGTCCTTATTTTGGTGAAGCACAAAATCGAAACGCCAATAATCAGCAGGGCGGTTATATTATAAATTACCATTTCTTTCATACGGTACCTTCTTTCAGATTCTAGTCTATCGCTCTCTTACTTTAAGCAGATGATGCTATGGCCAAAGGACATGGTATCCTTCCCAGGCATCTGGCCGCCAGGATTTTGCGCTAAACGCAGAAAACAGATGCACAATGGTATAATGTCTTCTTATACAGACATTATATCATAACTCCCTGGAATACTTCTACCATTTTTGGGTATTCCACGGGAGTAGGAAACAGACTGGACACAGACATATTCCCCCCACCGCAGCCGTGGCAGTGCTGAGTCTCCGGACGGCTTTCCGTATCTGCCGGTTCCGGCTACACCAGCGGAAGGAGCAGATGGATATTCAGGTGGATCGTGACAGGTAAAGTGATCTCTTTCATAAAGCGTGTAACCTCCTTGAATGAATTTATTGTTAAATATTCGTGCAAAGTATTGTTTTCTTCGTGCAAATAGCATATACTATAATTGCCAGCAGAAAGGGGTTGATCGTATGGCTGGAAATACCACAAACATCAGTATCCGCATGGACGCAGATTTGAAAGCGCAGGCGGACGCACTGTTTACTGAACTTGGCATGAACCTGACTACGGCGTTTAACATCTTTGTGCGCCAGTCGCTTCGTGAAGGCGGCATTCCCTTTGAGATAAGGCTAGAACAGCCGAACAAAGAAACGGCTGCTGCCATGCTGGAAGCGGAAAGGATTGCAAAAGACCCGTCTGTAAAGGGCTACAATGACCTTGACGAGTTGTTTGCTGACCTGAAAAGATGAAAGAAACCAAATATACCGTCAAGTACACGATCAGTTTCAAAAAAGACTACAAACGAGCCATAAAGCGTGGCTTGAAGATCGAACTGCTGGAGCAGGTCGTAGCATTGCTGGCAATGGGCGAACCGCTGCCGGATAAGAACCGTGACCATGACCTGTCCGGCGATTGGGCAGGTCATCGGGAATGTCATATTCTCCCGGACTGGCTGCTTGTCTATCGCATAGAGGATGATGTTCTGGTGCTGACGCTGACCCGCACCGGCACACACAGCGACTTGTTCGGCAAATAAAGTTATGGTTGGATATGGAGCTGCTCTCGCCCTGTAACTCATCATCCTGGCTCAGGCGCTCGTACAGTGGGGTGATTTTTTCATTTCTCATGGCTGCACCTCCTGAAACAAAATGCTCTAAGTGATTGCTTCACTAACCATGACAAAAACCATGATTAAGAAGTCAATTAGAGCATATAACTCCCTCTTCCCACCCGGATCTTTTCACATACAAAAAACGGCATGACCATCCTGGCCACACCGTTCCCTGTATTTTCATTTTTCATTTGATCTTCAGCCATCCAGCCCTGCCTCTTCCTGCCCGGAGCTCCGCAAGGTTTCATTGCCGCCTTAATCGTGCTTTTCTGCCACTTCCCCCTGCTTTTTATAGATGGAGTTTTTATCCACGCAGCCCCGGACGCTGGATAAGGGATAGATATTGGAATCTCTTCCGATGACGGTGCCGGGATTCAGGATGGAGCCGCAGCCCACTTCCACCCGGTCGCCCACCATGGCCCCGAATTTTTTCATTCCCGTTTCCAGATCCCCGTCCTCTGCGTGGACCTTCACCAGAAGCTTATCGGATTTTACGTTGGAGGTAATGGAGCCGGCCCCCATGTGGGCCTTAAAGCCCAGGATGGAGTCGCCCACATAATTGTAATGGGGGACCTGGACCTTATCGAACAGGATCACGTTTTTAAGTTCTGTGGAGTTTCCCACCACAGCGCCCTCACCCACCAGGGCATTGCTCCGCAGGAAGGCACAGTGGCGCACCTCCGCATCTTTCCCGATGATGATATTTTCTCCCAGATAGGCACTTTCAAAAACCCTGGCCGTTTTATGGACCCAGACAGTCTCACCGCGTTTTTCATATTCGCTTTCCGGCAGACGGTTCCCCAGCTCCAGGATAAGATCCCTGATCCGGGGAAGGGCCTCCCAGGGGTACTCACACTGCTCCAGTAAAGGCCTTGCCAGTGTGTGGTCCAGATCGTAAAGACACACGGTCCTTGCTTCTTCTTTTTTCATCACAGCCTCCATTCCTCCGCCGCAGACGGCGGCACAAAACGTTTCCTACTTTTTATAAAACTGGGCCGCAGCGTCGAAATACGGCCGCAGCAGATACTGGTTGTCGGTCTGGCGGACACCGTTGGTCCTTAAGGTGACGAACCGCTCCAGCTTTTCCATATATTCCGCCGGGGTGATGGTACCCTCTGCCACATAGGTGAGGCCCTTTTCCCAGCTGGCCGTCAGCTCTGGGTTTAAAAGCTGCCGGATGGATGCGCTGCATACGTCAAAGACCATCTCGCCCAGAAGCGTGGGCGTGATCACCTGGGTCTTTTTTGCCAGGGACAGGTACTTGATGGTGCAGAGCTTCTTAAGGATCTCCGCACGGGTGGCACTGGTGCCGATGCCGCTGCCCTTGATCTGGGAACGGAGCTCCTCGTCCTCAATGAGCTGCCCGGCATTTTCCATGGCTAAGATCATGGAGCCGGAAGTGTACCTCCTGGGAGGAGACGTTTCACCCTCTTTGATCTCCAGCCCTGTAAGAGACAGACGCTGTCCCTTTTTAAGGCCCGAAAGCATGGTCAGAAGGGCCCTGGCCTTCTCACCGCCATCCAGTTCGATCTCGGTCTCATTGCCTTTGCCGGCCTGTTTTTTTTCTTCTCCGGATTCCGTTTCCTGGTCTCCGGTCTTTTTCTCCGCCGTCTTTTTGGGAACATAGGCGGCCTTCAGATAGCCCTCCTCCGCCAGTACCCTGTAATTGGCAAAGAAATGCTCTCCCTGCTTTTCCAGGTCCAGGGAAAATTTCTGGTAAACAGCCGGCGGATAAAAGATGCTTAAAAATCTCCGGGAGATCACCTCATAGACCTTAAGCTGCAGGGAGCCCAGGGTCCGCAGGGCTCCAAAGCCCTGGCCCGTGGGAATGATGGCGTAGTGGTCTGTGATCTGCTTATCGTTGACGTACCTGGTATTTCCTATGGGCTTAAAGCTCCCCAGCTCCAGCGCCTCAGAGGCCAGGTCCGCCAGCGGGGCAAAATTCCTAAGTCCGCCGATGTTTTTATGGATCTCCTTTGCCACAGCCGAGGAAAGCACCCGGGCGTCGGTCCTTGGATACGTCACCAGCTTTTTTTCATACAGCTCCTGGACCACCTTCAAGGCCTCGTCGGGACTGATCTTGAACATTTTGGAGCAGTCGTTCTGAAGCTCCGCCAGGTTGTATAAAAGCGGGGCATTTTTCGTTTCCCGTTTTTTCTCCATGGAAACTAAAGTCCCCTCCATGGGGGGCGCTGACAGGAAGCGGATCAGCTCCTCTGCCGTCTTTTTCTCTTTGAACCCGTTTTCTTTATATAGGACCGGGGTTTCGTAGTATCTGGACCCCTTCACGGCCTTCCATTCTGCCTCCACGGAAATGCCTTCCCGGCCTGGAACGTCAAAGGAGCCCAGGACCCGGTAAAAAGGCGTTTTCACAAAGCTGCGGATCTCCCGTTCCCTCCGGACCACCATGCCCAGGACGCAGGTCATGACGCGGCCCACGGACAGCACCGCCCGCTTCTCTTTTAAGTAAGAGGCCACAGTATTTCCGTACTTCAGAGTCAGCACCCGGGAGAAATTAATGCCCATCAGATAATCCTCTTTGGCCCGCAGATAGGCGGAGGCCGCCAGATTATCGTATTCAGACAGGTCCTTTGCCTCCCGGACTCCCCGCAGGATCTCCTCCTCCGTCTGGGAATCGATCCACACACGGAGACGCTTTTTCCCCCGGACTCCGGCCATCTGCTCCACCAGACGGTATATATATTCTCCCTCCCGTCCGGAGTCGGTGCAGACGTAGATGGTGTCCACGTCAGGCTGGGTCAGCAGCTTTTTCACAGTCAGAAACTGTTTTTTTACGCCGTCGATGACCTGATATTTAAATTCCTTCGGAAGAAATGGAAGGGTATCCATGCTCCACCGCTTCAGGGCCGGATCATAGCTTTCCGGATAGCTCATGGTCACCAGATGCCCGACGCACCAGGTGACCACGGCTGTCTCCGATTCGATGAACCCGTCCCCCTTTTTCCCCGATATCTTAAGCGCCCGGGCAAACTCCTGGGCAACGCTGGGCTTTTCTGCTATAAATAAGGATTTACCCATGGACCTCCTTTCCAGGGACCGTAAAACGCAGCTCGGACAGTAAAAGGGCTGAGAACATGAGCACACAGCCCAGGATCATCCTTTCTGTCAGGACCTCACCCAGGAAGATCACAGAAAACAGGGTCCCGAATACGGCTTCCAGGGATAAAAGAAGGGAGACCGTATTGGCGCTGAGATATTTCTGTCCCACGGTCTGGATCAGGAATCCCACAGTGGTACAGATGAGGGACAGATAAAGAAGTCCCAGGATCAGGCTTTTTTGAAGCAGAATGGACGGATCAAAGGCTCCGGGGCCGTCTAAAAGCGGAGCCAGAAGCCAGTTGAACACGCCCACAACCGCCACCTGGACCGTTGCCAGGAGGATGGGATCGCACCGCTTTGTATATTCTTCCGTACAGATCATGTGGACGGCAAAGCAGACGCCGCAGAGGAAGGTCAGCGCGTCTCCCAGGTTGATCCCGGACTCATGCTTTAAGGTCAGCAGAGCCAGACCGATGACCGCCACAAGCCCGGCTGCGATCTGGTTGAGGCCCGGCCGCTTTTTGCTGATCTTCCAGTATAAAAACGGCACCAGGACCACATAAAGGGCCGTGATAAAGGCATTCTTGCTGGCTGTGGTATATTTGATCCCATAGGTCTGGAACAGATAGGCCAGGGTCAGGAAGATCCCCATAATGAGCCCGCAGGTCAGGGACCCACGGTCCAGTTTTTTCATCCGGCCCGGAAAAGCCAGGGCCATGAAGGCGGCGGCCAGGGTAAACCGCAGCGCCAGAAGATAGGACGGCGGCACCAGGTCCACAGAGTTTTTCATGACCACAAAGGAGCCGCCCCAGATCATGGTGATGAACAGGAAGCCGGCCGTTGCCAGGAGCTTTGCGTTTTTACTTGTTGTTCCTTCCATGGCCCTATTTTCCTATATAGAACCGGTAGCTGGTCCGGGTCACATGGGCGGTCCCGGCCTTGACCACAGGCGACGGGAACTGGGGATGATTGACGGAATCGGGATACATCTGGGTCTCAAAACAGAACGCGTCCCGGTCCTCATAGGAAGCGCCGTCCTTTCCCTTTTCCCCGCCCAACCAGTTGCCGGTATAAAACTGGACGCCGGGAAGGTCTGTATAAACATCCATGGCCCGGCCGCTGGCCTCATGATACGCACTGGCTGCCAGTCCGCAGACGCCCGGAGCATGGTTTAAGCACCAGTTATGGTCAAAGCCCTTTCCCTGGACGATCTGGATATAATCGGAACCAATGTCTGTTCCGATGGTCTTCGGAGTCCGGAAATCCATGGGCGTTCCTTCCACTGTCAGGACCTCTCCAGTGGGGATAGAATCCGCATCCGTGGGCGTAAAGGAATCTGCCAGGATCTGGATGCGGGTATCCAGCACAGAGCCGGATGCGTGGCCGCCCAGATTAAAATAGGCGTGGTTTGTCATGTTCACCGGAGTATCCCTGTCGCTGGTGACCGCATAAAGGATATCCACGGCATTTTCCTTTGTCAGGGTGTATTTTACGGAGATCTTCAGCTCTCCAGGAAATCCCTGGTCGCCGTCGGGACTGTCCAAAAGAAACACCACAGAATCCTCTCCCACTTCCCGGGCGGCCCACAGTCTCCGGTCATAATAATCGGGACCGCTGTGGAGGTTGTTCTCTCCCTTATTTTTTCCCAGGACATAGGAAGTTCCGTTTAAGGTAAAGGAAGCGCCGCCGGTGCGATTGGCGATCCGGCCCACGATGGAGCCGAAATGGGGGCCATTGACCAGATAACCCTCTGCGTCGTCATAGCCCAGCAGCACATCTGCCAGATCCCCGTTCCTGTCCGGGACCATCATGCTTACCCAGACAGCGCCCAGATCGGTGAAGGAAGCGGATACGGTGCCGTTGTCTATGGTGTAAAGACTGATCTCTCTTCCGTCGGCCATACGTCCAAAATGCTCTTTTTTTACTGCCATGATAACCTCCCTGACTTACTTATGTGTGATGTAGCCCTGCTCCGTCAGAAGCTCTGCGCAGAGCACAGCCCCGCCGGCGGCTCCTCTTACGGTGTTATGGGACAGGCCCACGAATTTCCAGTCATAGACCGTATCCTCCCTGAGGCGTCCGATGGATACGCCCATTCCCTTTCCAAAGTCCACATCCAGAGTCACCTGGGGACGATTGTCCTCCTCCATATACTGGATGAACTGCTCCGGTGCGCTGGGAAGGTTTAATTCCTGGGGAAGTCCCTTAAAGCTCACCAGCTTTTCGATCAGCTGTTCTTTTGACGGCTTTTTCCGGAATTTCACGAAAACAGCCGCCGTATGGCCATTGAGGACCGGAACGCGGATACACTGGCAGGTGATCACCGGCTCCTTTGCCTTTACGATCACGCCGCCTTCCAGGGTCCCCCAGATCCGTAAGGGCTCCTGCTCGCTCTTCTCTTCCTCTCCGCCAATGTAGGGGATGATGTTCTCCGCCATTTCCGGCCAGTCCTTAAATGTCTTTCCAGCGCCGGAGATGGCCTGGTATGTGGTGGCCACTACCTCATAGGGCTCAAATTCCTTCCATGCAGTCAGGGCCGGGGTATAGCTCTGGATGGAGCAGTTGGGCTTCACAGCCACAAAGCCCCGGGTCGTTCCCAGGCGTTTTCTCTGGAAGGGGATCACTGCAAAATGCTCCGGGTTGATCTCCGGGATCACCATGGGCACATCCGGCGTCCAGCGGTGGGCGCTGTTGTTGGATACCACTGGAGTTTCCGTTTTGGCATATGCCTCCTCGATGGCCCGGATCTCGTCCTTTGTCATATCCACGGCGCTGAACACGAAGTCCACGGTGGAAGCCACCTTCTCCACCTCAGCCACGTTCATGACCACCAGCTTTTTCACCGCCTCCGGCATGGGTGATGTCATTTTCCAGCGGTCTCCCACCGCCTCCTCATACGTTTTTCCAGCAGAACGGGCGCTGGCTGCCACCGTCACTACCTGGAACCAGGGATGGTCCTCCAGAAGGGAAATAAATCTCTGGCCCACCATTCCGGTGGCTCCCAGGATGCCGACTCTCAGTTTCTTTTCCATCATTGTTTCTCCTCGTTGTTTTTATTGTCTCCTGCTCTGATACGGACAGGTGAAAGATCTAAGATGCTTACAGGATCTCCAGAGCCACCTGTACCATATCCATAAAGGAATTCTGGCGTTCCTCGGCCGTGGTGGACTCTCCGGTGATCAGGGAGTCTGAAATGGTCAGAATGGAAAGCGCCTGGGCGCCTGCCAGCGCAGCGTTGGCGTAAAGGGCCGCCGTCTCCATTTCCGCAGCCAGGACTCCCACATCCTCATAGCCCACGCCTTCTTTCTTTGCCTTTTCCGGTGCATAGAAGACGTCAGAGGTCAGTACGTTGCCCACATGGTAGGAGAGGCCCCGCTGTTCAGCCTCCAGGGCTGCCTTGATGAGAAGTCCGAAGTCAGCGATGCAGGAATAGCCGTCTGGAAGCCCCAGCTCCTTTACATAACCGGTGCCTGTGCATGCGCCCATGGCCAGCACCAGATCCCGGATATGGGTGGTCTTCTGCATGGCTCCGGCAGTGCCCACACGCACCAGCTTCTTTACGCCATAGAAATTCATCAGCTCGTGGGAATAGATGCCCATGGACGCGCAGCCCATGCCGGTTCCCATGACGGAAATGGGCTTATCCCGGTAAAAGCCGGTGTACCCGAACATGTTTCTGGTAGAATTGAACTGCTTTGCTCCTGCCAGGAAGTTTTCTGCAATGTATTTTGCCCGCAGCGGATCTCCCGGAAGCAGGATGGATGGTGCGATCTCGCCTTCTTTTGCTGAAATGTGAGGGGTTGGAATGTTGTTTGCCATATCAATGGTCCTCCTTTGATGATTATACCCTTGTTTTTGTTCCTTTGCCGTCCCGTTTCGCCATTTTAAGGCGGTTTAAGTGGACTTCTTTTTCTTTATAGACTGCCAGCGGCTCGTTTTCCGGAAAATAAACGTGTTCCAGGCTGTCGCCGTCTTCCAGCTTCATGCCCCGGACGCCGCGGCTGTTCTTTTTAAGCTCTGGGATCTCGTTTATCATGAACCGGAGGAACATGCCCTCCTTTGTCTGTAATACGATCTCTGTTTCCCCGGAAAGGATCCGGATCTCGGCCGCCTGGTCGCCCTCAGAAAGCTTTGTGGCGGCCACCATGCGGTTGGCCGTGAGGAATTCCCCGCCCGGAACGATCTTCAGCATAGCTGCCCTTGTGGCAAACAGAAGCTTCTTTCCAGGAAGCTCTGACGCGGGCATGGTCAGAAGGATCCGCTCCTTCGCGCCCTCGAATCTGCTGATATTATCCAGGGGCACTCCCTTATCCTTCAGTTTTCCCGCCGGTACGTCGGCAGCCTTCACCTGATACATGGATCCGGTGTCTGTAAAGAAGCAGATCCTGTCATCGGTCATAACAGGAACTGTTTCCACATGCTCCGCCTGGACGGTCTCCGGATTCCTCTCATAAACGGCTTTTTCCAGAAGCTTGCAGTAGCCGAACCGGTCCATGGCAAAGATCATTTCCCGGGCCGCCTCCTTTTCCTCCTGGAATACGATCTCTTCCCCGTCCTCGATCACGGTCCTCCGCTCCACAGAGAACTCCTCCCGGATCCGGTCCAGATCCTCCTTGATGACCGCATCCATGTTTTTCTGGCTGGACAGGATATGGCGGTATTCCCGGATCCTTTTTAAGGTCTCCTTATACGCCTTCTGTAAAGCCAGGATCTCCAGGCCGATGAGCTTATAAAGCCGCATTTCCAGGATCGCGGACGCCTGGCGCTCTGTAAAGCAGAGCTTTTTCGCATCCTCCTCAAAGCCCGGGGAGCGGAATTTAATATTGGCGGTATTCCCTGTCATCAGGCATTCTTTGGCATCCTTTAGGTTCCTGGAGCCCCGGAGGATGGCGATGATCACATCGATCACGTCGCAGGCCCCGATGAGGCCCTCCTGGACCTCCTTTTTATCCAGCTCCTTCTCCAGAAGAACGTTATATTTTTTCGTCATGTTCTTATACTGGAATTCCAGGAACGTGTTCAGGATCTGCTTTAGGTTCATGGTCTCCGGCCGGCCGTCATCGATGGCCAGCATGTTGACGCCGTAAGTATCCTCCAGCTTCGTCTTCTTATATAAGATATTCCGTATCTTATTGACATCCGCGTCTTTTTTAAGCTCCAGGACGATGCGGATCCCTTCCTTGCTGGACTGGTTGGAGATATCCACCACATCCGGCAGCTTCCGGCTCTCCACCAGCTCCGCCACATCCGACAGGAACTTATTGATCCCTGCGCCGATCATGGTATAAGGAATCTCGGTGATCACCAGCTTATCCCGGTCCGCCTTCCTGCGGCCCAGCTCCACCTCCACCTTTCCGCGGAGGCGGATCTTTCCCGTGCCTGTCTCGTAAATGGACAGGAGATCCTTTTTGTTGGCGATGATGCCGCCGGTGGGGAAGTCTGGTCCGGGAAGATACTCCATCAGATCCTCCACCGTCATCAGCCGGTTGTCAATGTAGGCCTTCACCGCATCGGCCACTTCTCCCAGGTTGTGGGGCGGGATGCTGGTGCTCATGCCCACGGCGATGCCCTCGGCTCCGTTGATCAGAAGGTTGGGGACCCGTACCGGCAGCACCTCCGGCTCCTTTTCCGTCTCGTCATAGTTGGAGACGAAGTCCACGGTCTTGTCCAGATCCTTTAAATAAACTTCCTCTGCAAATTTTTTCAGCCGGGCTTCCGTATAACGCATGGCGGCGGCCCCGTCTCCCTCGATGGAGCCAAAATTTCCATGGCCATCCACCAGGGCCATGCCTTTTTTAAAATCCTGGGACATGACCACCAGGGTCTCATAGATGGAGCTGTCGCCGTGGGGATGGTATTTACCCATGGTGTCTCCCACGATACGCGCCGATTTCCGGTGGGGCTTATCGTGATCCAGATGGAGCTCGCTCATGTCGTAAAGCACGCGCCGCTGCACCGGTTTTAAGCCGTCCCTGGCATCGGGGATGGCCCTGGCAGTGATGACGCTCATGGAATAATCCAGGTAGCTTTTCTGCATCTCCTCGGAATATTCAGTCCTTAATATTTTTTCAGCCATTGTCAGGCTCTCCTTCTTTCCTGTTTTCCATTTCTCCGCATGGGACCACCTGTTCCTTCCGGTCCCTCATGCCGTTCTGCCCTGCCCTTTAGGCGTCGATCTCCGCCTCATCGGCGTGGTCGTAGATGAATTTTTTCCTGGGAGGAACGTCGCTTCCCATTAAAAGCTCTGTCACCTCGCTGGCCATCCGGGCATCCTCGATCTCCACCCGCTTGAGCACCCGGTTCTCCGGGTTTAAGGTCGTCTCCCAGAGCTGGTCCGCGTCCATTTCACCGAGGCCCTTGTACCGCTGGAGGGTAAAATCTCCGGAATGGGTCCTTTTATATTCCTCCAGGGCCTTGTCGTCATAGAGGTACCGCTCCTCTCCCCGTTTGGGGACCACTTTATAAAGAGGCGGCATGGCGATATAAACGTGGCCGTCGTAGATCAGCTCCGGCATGAACCGGTACAGGAAGGTGAGCAGAAGCGTATCGATATGGCTTCCGTCCACGTCCGCATCGGTCATCAGAACGATCTTATCATATTTTAATTTGGTGATGTCAAAATCGTTGCCGTAGCCCTCGGAAAAACCGCAGCCAAAAGCGTTGATCATGGTCTTGATCTCCGCATTGGCAAGGACTTTATCCATAGAGGCCTTTTCCACGTTTAAGATCTTTCCCCGGATGGGCAGGATCGCCTGGTACTGGCGGTTCCGGCCCATTTTTGCCGATCCTCCGGCAGAATCTCCCTCGACGATGAAGATCTCGCATCTGGACGGATCCCGGCTCTCGCAGTTGGCCAGCTTTCCGTTGCTGTCAAAGGAAAACCTGGATTTTGACAGCATATTGGTCCTGGCCTTTTCCTCTGCCTTCCGGATCTTTGCCGATTTTTCTGCGCAGGCAATGATGGATTTCAGAACCTCCAGATTCCGGTCGAAGAAAAGCTGCAGTTCCTCGCCGCAGATGGAAAATACGGCCTTTGTAGCGTCTGCGCTGGCCAGCTTCGTCTTTGTCTGGCCCTCGAAGATGGGATCCGGGTGCTTCACTGCCACCACTGCCGTCATTCCATTCCTGGTATCGGCCCCGGTGAAGTTTGTGTCCTTTTCCTTAAGGATCCCCAGCTCCCTTGCGTATGTATTGATCAGGTTCGTAAACCGGGTCTTAAAGCCCACCAGGTGGGTGCCGCCTTCCTGGGTGAAGATGTTGTTGCAGAAGCCCAGAACGTTCTCTTCAAAGGCGTCCACGAACTGGAAGGCCGCCTCTACCTCGATATTTTCAACGGTTCCCTTAAAATATACCGGCTCATGGACCGCTTCTTTCCCGCCGTTCAGCTCCCTTACATAGGCCACGATGCCGTCGGGCTCAGAAAATATCAGGCTTTCCTCCTCGCCTGGGCGGCGGTTTTCATAGCGGATCGTCAGACGGGGATTTAAATAGGCCGATTCATGGAGACGGCTTTTGAGCCAGTCGGCCTTGAAGCGCGTTTTTTCAAAGATCGCGGGATCCGGGAGAAAGTTGATCTCCGTTCCCGTTTCCTTTGTGCGGCCCAGGACAGGCAGAAGTCCGTCCTTTAACTCCACTGTGGGGATCCCCTTTTCGTATGCGTCAAAATGGATATATCCGTCCCTGTATACCTTAATGGACAGCCGCTCCGACAGCGCGTTCACCACCGATGAGCCCACCCCGTGGAGACCGCCGCTGGTCTTATAGGAATCATTATCAAATTTACCTCCCGCATGAAGCGTGGAAAGCACCACGCGCTCGGCGGAAACGCCTTTTTTATGTAAACCCACCGGGATTCCGCGGCCGTTGTCCCTTACGGTACAGGAGCCGTCGGCCTCCAGAGCCACCAGGACCTCCGTACAGTATCCCGCCAGGTGTTCGTCCACTGCGTTGTCTACGATCTCATATATTAAATGGTTTAAGCCTTTTGTGCCAACGCTTCCAATATACATGCCAGGCCGCTTCCTGACGGCTTCCAGGCCCTCTAAAACTGTGATACTGTCAGCATTATACTGTACTTTCGCCATGAAATACCTCCAAAATTCTTATGGCACGGCCGTCATATCCCGCGCCGTTTCCTGTGATCCATAAAACATAGTCCCACCCATTATACACTCACCCGGAGAGATTTTGCAAGGCTTTTAGCGAATCCATGTTCGATTTATTGTATCCGCCCAGCCGCGCATCTTTTTGCCTGCCCGCAGCGGACAAGGAGCGCCGGGCGTCTGCATGGACGGCTTCCTTTATGGAATGGATAAGGATTTGTATATTGATTTTTTTCCTTTTTCTGTTATATTAATATTTGGTCTTATTTTTAACAAAAAAGGAGAGTTACTATGAACAAACTTCTTGATCTCTTCCTTACCTTTGCCCGCATCGGCGGCCTGACCTTTGGCGGCGGCTACGCCATGCTCCCGATGCTCCAGAAGGAAGTCGTGGAAAAGCGCGGCTGGGCTTCGGAGGAGGAGCTGATGGACTACTACGCCATCGGACAGTGTACACCGGGCATCATTGCGGTGAATACGGCCACCTTTGTAGGTCAGAAGACCGCTGGTATCGCCGGAGGCATCATCGCCACCCTGGGCGTTGTATTCCCGTCCCTGATCATCATCACGATCATTGCCGCCTTTATCCAGAACTTTTCCGATCTGGCCATCGTCCAGAACGCCTTCGCCGGCATCCGCGTCTGCGTCTGCGTCCTGATCTTCAATGCAGTGGTAAAGCTCTGGAAAAAATCCGTCATTGACAAGCCGACTCTGGCAGTTTTTCTTGTTGTCTTTGCCGGATCCGCGTTCTTTAACCTGTCTCCGATCCTGTTCGTGATCCTGGCCGCTGTGGCTGGCATCCTTTTAAAGAATAAGGAGGTACAGGCAAAATGATGATCTATTTACAGCTTTTTTTTGAATTTTTCAAGGCCGGGCTTTTCGCCATCGGCGGAGGAATGGCTACGCTTCCCTTCCTCTACGATATTTCCGACAAGACCGGCTGGTTTACATACGGACAGCTTGCCGACATGGTGGCCATCTCCGAGTCCACCCCCGGCCCCATCGGCGTCAATATGGCTACCTATGTGGGCTTTACCACAGCTGGTATCCCTGGTTCTGTGATCGCCACTTTGGGCCTCATCACTCCGTCCATCATCATTATCCTGATCATCGCAGGCTTTTTAAAGGCCTTCAAGGATAATAAATACGTCCAGCACGCTTTTTACGGTCTGCGTCCGGCATCCACCGGTCTCATCGCCGCCGCCGGATTTTCCGTATTCGCGCTGATCATGTTCCATAAAGACGCTTATGCGGCGTCCGGGAATATCCTGGATCTGGTAAGCATTCCCAACCTGGTCCTTCTGGCAGTGCTTTACTATTTTACCGCTGTCTGCAAAAAGACCAAGGGGCTTCATCCGGTGGTTTTCATCGCTGCATCCGCTGTCATTGGTATTATCTTCCAGTTTGGCGGTGTGTAAGCCTTCTTCCGGCTCCTGGAGCCATTCTGCTGTACGCAGGTATTCATAAAAGCCGCAGGCCTGGCCTGGAGATATCCTCTCCGCCAGAGCCTGCGGCTCTTTTTTCTTTCGCTTTTTATTTCGTATTCTGTATGGAGTTTTGCTCCTCAGTCAGGTTCAGAAGATCTCCGATGACAGCGGCGTCCACAATGGCGATCATATTGGAGCCTTCCATCTGGAGATACCGTTTTTCACCCATAACATCCACGAAATTCCCCACATAGACCGTCAGGGACTCTGTGTTCCCGCCGTTGGAAAATTCCACATCCAGCGTCATCCTCTGATCCTCTGTAAGACCCGCGGAGGTCAGCTCCGGTCCGGTTGCATGGAAGGAGGCGAACTCCTGGGGCTTTAAGGCTGTCATTCCAGCTGCGATCCGGGTCATGGCCTCTGTATCCGCCGTCTTATAGGAAACGGTCTTTCCATCTACAACAGTCACGGCCTTTATAAGATCTCCGGCCGAAGCCGTAAGATCCAGGCTGTCCCGGACCACCAGGCTGTCATAATCAAAGACCAGGGCATCCAGAGCCTCTGGCTTTATGGTGTATATATTTTCACTTTCCTCAATGGTCATATAATAGTTTCCGTCCGGATCTGCATCGCCAATGAAAAGATATTTTTCTCCCTTTTCTCCGTCTGTGATATAAACGGAGTGATCCGCGTCATCCAGACCGTACTGGTCCAGATCCCCTGCGTTCTCCACCTCTGATACGGCACGAAGATTTAAAAATACATCCGCCATGGCCTGGAACCGCTCCTGGTCAATGGGGATCTCCTTATCTGTGGCGTCCTGCCAGACACCGTCCTCCATCTTAAACAGCATTTCCGCCTCCGGGCTGCTGTAACAGAAGTCAATGGGCTTTTCCAGAGCCAGGACCGGGATCTCCGCTCCGGTCATATCCGCCGAGAAAGACTCGTCCCGCAGTTCCTTAAATTCCGTCTGGGGAGCCTCCGAAAAAGAAGCCTTTCCTCCGGAACAGCCTGCCAACATCAGTCCCAGAGCCATCACCACGGCTCCCGATACGATCTTTTTCTGTCTCATATTTTTTTCATCCTTCCATATTTAAAATTCGATCATGCCTGACCAGTATATCACAGCTTTGTGTCATCTTTGTGAATCCTCCAGACATTGTACCATACTTCCCTCATATTTCAATACCCGATCCTCTTTTTCTTCCTCCGCACAGCCATCTCTGCGGAGGATTTTCCTGCGTCATGGACTGCTTAACGTAAACGCATATCTGCCGGAGAACTTTATCCGCTGATACATCCTTTTTCCTTTCCAACGAAAAAGGACAGCCCGTTTTTTGGGGCTGTCTTTTCCGTATAATTTTTTACGAACAACTGGCGATAATTGCCGTTTGCATAAGCCCCAGCGCGTCGGACCGCTCCGCGTTCCGGTAACTGTTCCAGACTAAAAATCGCACTTTCCAGTTCGTCAGCCATATTTAAAGCGGTATCAGGTTCTAACAGATTTTCTGCAATATAGGTATAGATACCGTCCAGATCACGATAAGCGCGGGCATAGAGTTTTACAACATATTTATTCAAAGTGTTTCCTCCGTAAAGAGGAAAGGGCTTCCCTTGCTCCAGTTATAAATTTTTTGCAATGTCCTCATTTAAAAAGAGCCCGACGCCTACTCGGCGTCAGACTCCATATCTCTCATACAAAAGCATCCAATTACCGCCAGCCCGAATCCCAGGGCTCCGCATATATACGATATGTGGGAAACCGATGGCACTGTCATTCCCAGAAGAATGATCCCCAGTCCAAGGATCTGGTATTTTACTCCTCGCATGAAAGCCCTCCTCTCCATCTATCTCAACTGTGGATTTCTTTCTGCTTAAAGTATACTACAATCCGCTGTCTGATAATATAGATATTTCCGAAATAATTTCTTACGATTCTATTGCTTCGGATCCAGCTTAAGGCCAGCCAGGGCTTTGGCAAAGGCGTTATTCACCGGCTCCTCCGCTTCCTTCCTCTGCTGATTCATGTACCGGGCCACGTCTCTTTTGGACACGCCTGCCCCCTCCTTCTTCCTCCGTTCCTGGAAGGCGGAAAGCTTCTCCTTATGGCCGCAGGAGCATACAAAGATCTGTCCGTCGCCCTTTCCCCGCAGCTCCATCCGTTTATGGCACATGGGGCATCTGGCGTTGGAGGTCCTGGAAACCGTTTCCCGGTATCCGCACTCCCGGTCCTGGCAGACCAGCATCTCGCTGTTCTTTCCCTTTACCAGCAGCAGGTTTTTTCCGCACCTGGGACATTTTTTACTTGTCATGTTGTCATGGCGGAATTTCCCCTCTCCCCGGCGGATCTCTCCGGTCAGCTCCTCCGAATAGCTGCGGATCTCGGTCATGAACGCGGTCCTGGAAAGCTCTCCCCTGGCGATCCTGGAGAGCTTCATTTCCCAGTCTGCTGTCAGCTCCGGCTTTTTTAAGTCCTCCGGCACCAGCTCCAGAAGCTGCCTGGCCTTGGAGGTCAGAAGGATGTCCTTCCCCTTCTTCTCCAGAAGGAAGCTGGAAAACAGCTTTTCAATGATATCTGCCCGGGTCGCCACAGTACCCAGGCCTCCGGTCTCTCCCAGAGTCCTTGCCATGGCCTTATCCTGGGACTCCATATAAGCCACTGGATTTTCCATGGCGGAAAGCAGGGTGGCCTCGTTGAAGTGAGCCGGGGGCTTGGTTTTTCCTTCGGTCATGGCAAAGGAAATTCCCTGGAGCACGTCTCCCTCCTTAAGGTCCGGAAGGATCTGGCCTGCCGCAGAGCTTCCATCTCCTCCGGCATCCTCTGGATCCGCCTCTATGCCTCCATCCAGATTTTCATAAACAGCCTTCCATCCGGCTGTCTTTATGACGTTTCCGTGGGCCGTGAACAGCTCCTCACCGGCCCTTACGGTGATCTCCGTCTGCTCATATTCACAGGGCGGGTACAGGACTGCCAGGAAGCGGCGTACCACCAGGTCATAGATCCGCCGCTCGTCGATGGTCATATGGGTCAGGTCCACAAACTGCTCTGTGGGGATGATGGCGTGATGGTCCGATACCTTCTTATCATCCACAAAGGAGGGCTTTGCAGGCAGCGGCTGGTTTATGAGCCGTCCCGCCAGGACCCGGTACGGGCCCACGGAGCATGCCTTTAACCGTTCCTTTAAGGTGGGGACGATGTCCGAGCTCAGATACCTGGAGTCTGTCCTGGGGTACGTTAAGACCTTATGGTTTTCATAAAGCCTCTGCATGATGTTTAAGGTCTCCTTGGCTGAGTAATCGAACCGGCGACTGGCCTCCCGCTGGAGCTCCGTCAGGTCGTAAAGCAGGGGCGCCATGGTCTTCTTCGGCGTTTTCTTCACCCGCTCCACCACAGCCTGCTTCCCGGAGAGCTCCTTAAGGATATTCTCGATCCTCTCCTTCTGGAAGGAGCTTCCGCTGCCGCTCTTTTTGTCCTTCCAGGCCAGGGTGAGGCTGCCTGCCCGGCCGCGGATCCCGTAATAGGGCTTTGGCACAAAGCGGCGGATCTCCTCCTCCCGGCTGGCGATCATGGCCAGCGTCGGCGTCTGGACGCGGCCGCAGGAAAGCTGGGCATTGTATTTGCATGTCAGCGCCCGGGTGGCGTTGATCCCCACCAGCCAGTCGGCTTCCGCCCGGCACATGGCGGCATCATAAAGGGGCTCATACTCCCTTCCGTCCTTCAGATGGGCAAAGCCCTCCCGGATGGCCTTATCGGTGACCGAGGAGATCCAGAGACGTTTTAAAGGCTTTCTGGCCCCGGCCTTCTTAAGGATCAGCCTGGCCACCAGCTCCCCCTCCCGGCCTGCGTCGGTGGCGATGATGATCCCGCCCACATCCTTCCTGTGGATCTGCTCCTTTACGGCATTATACTGCTTTGCCGTCTGCCGGATCACCTCCAGTCTGAAGGTCTCAGGCATCATGGGAAGATCCTCCAGCTTCCATTCCTTATATTTTTTGTCGTAGTCCTCCGGGTCTGCCAGGGTCACCAGATGGCCCAGGCCCCAGGTGACGATATATTTTTCGCCCTCCATGGCCCCGTTTAACTGCTTCTGGCATTTTAAGACCCTGGCGATATCCCTGGCCACGGACGGCTTTTCTGCGATCACAAGTTCTTTCATTCTGCGGCTCCCTTACTCTGTCTTCTGGGAAAAGATCTGCTGGAACAGATATTTTCCGCTTTCCGTCCGGAAGATCCTCCGGAACACGTCCTCCCGTGTCTCCGGGAGGGCTCCCTCTTCAAAAAGGTTCACTAAAAAGTCAGCCTCCACCAGGAGCTGGTAATCCATTCCGTCGATGTCCGTATACGTGTGGTGATGGCCCACCAGATAGGATACTCTTTGTATGACGGTTTCCGGCCATCCCTGGGAGGCCAGCAGCTTTTCCGCCTCCGGGGGACCTTCGATCTCCTGGTATCTTCCTGTGTTGCGGCCATATTTTTCTTCCGATCTATGGATCCCGATGTCGTGGACGATGGCCGCGGCCTCCAGGATCTCCTGATCCTCCTTCTTAAGCCGTTCCATCCGGCCCATGAGCCCAGCGTATTCATACACCTTGGTGAGATGCTGGATCCGTCTGGCATCTCCGGCGTCGTACCGGATCATGGCCAGCAGGAGACGGTCTGTTTTTCCCGGCCCATCCGCCGGACATTCCAGCTGCCGGTCGTAGGGCTCCTGCCTTACATGCTCCTCCATGACCTCCTCTGCATCCACACAGCCCATGGATTCATAAAACCTCTGGGTCTCCACCGCCGAATGGGAGGAGATATAGAGCTTTTCCGCCCCATGGTCCCGGGCCCAGTCCTTTGCCAGTAAAAAAAGCTGCCGTCCGGCCCCATGTCCCCTGAGATCCTCAGATACATGGAGGCTGGTCATATCCCTGTACTGGCCCCGGCTTCCCATGTGTCCGCCTTCTACGGACACAAACCCTTTGAGGATCCCCGGAAGTCCCAGGGCCTCTGCCTGGAACGCCCCGTATACGGCCCCGTTTCCATCTATGGTATCCTTCAGGCACTGCACCAGAAAATCGTATTCCTCCCGGCTCCAGTCATCAATAAAAGGGGCCGGTTCGATCACCCACCGGCCCTCTCTTTTACGGTAACAGTCCTGTACCGTCTGATGTCTTATGAAGTCCTGGAACAGCTCCGGCGTCAGCTCATGCTTTTCAAGTCTCCGATACTGGATCATCCCAAAACACTCCTTTTATTTATCCCAGATATGCTTTAATAAGACGGAAGGTATTCTCCACCCCGTCCACATGGCTTCTCTCATAGCCGTGGGAGGCGAACACGCCCGGTCCGATGAGTCCGTGGCGGATATCGTTTCCGGCCTTTAAGGTAGCCTCCACATCGGAGCCGTAGTGGGGATAAATATCCACGGCAAAATCAATGCCATTTTCCTTTGCCAGACGGATCTGGGTCTTTACCACGTCATAGTTATACGGTCCGCCGCTGTCCTTGGCGCAGATGGATACCTGATGCTCTGTGCAGGAAAGTCCCTGGCCTACACAGCCCATGTCCACAGACCATGCCTCGGTCACGCCCTGGGGCACCGGAGCACAGCCGCCGTGGCCCACCTCTTCATAGATGGTAAAGTGCAGGTAGATCCGGCGCTTTGTGGCCACCTTCTCGTCCTTCAGATATCTGGCATAGCCCATGAGGATGGCGGAGGACAGCTTATCATCCAGGAAACGGCTCTTGATGTAGCCCTTTTCCGTCACACGGAACCGGGGCTCGAAGCAGACATAGTCGCCGGCCATGATCCCCAGGGCCTCGGCGTCGGCCTTCGTCTTTACATCCTCGTCCAGGATCACCTCCATCACATCCCAGGTCCTGGGTGTGGTCCCATAGCTTCCGTTCACATGGACCGACGGGTTGGCAAGCTGGCAGGTTCCCTCATAAATGCCGTTGAATTTTGTGATCACGCGGACGTTCTCCGCCTCGGCATTGTTGGCCTGCATCCCGCCGATGTTGGTAAGCTTTAAATGGCCGTCTGCCTTGATCTCATGGACCATGGCTCCCAGGGTATCGCAGTGCCCCTCCAGTAAGATGGCGTCATTCTCATCCTCTCCGCCCAGGTCTGCGATGACGCTGCCCTTTCCGGTGCGGTATGCGTGATAGCCCATTTTTCCGAATTCGTCTAACAGATACTGGGTCACGCCCTCTCCATAGCCCGAGGGGCTGTCGATATTGATGAGGTTTTCTGCCTGTTCCAGGATGTAATCCACGTATTTTTTATTGTCCATAGTACCTTCTCCTTTTTTATTTTCTATGTCCCATCATAGCATAAGATCGCTGTTTATGCAATGAAGGTCCAGCCGCTTTTTCAGCTCCGCATGCTCTGGGGCGGAAAGCTCCGGATCGGTCTTAAGGAGCTGTTCCACATCCTCGGAGACCTTCTGTAAGGTCACAGCGTCCGTATAAATATCTGCCAGCTTAAATTCCAGGTCCCCGCTCTGGCGGATCCCGAAAATATCTCCCGGCCCCCTGAGCCTCAGATCCTCAGATGCGATGAAAAAGCCGTCGTTGGATTTATTTAAGACCTCCAGCCTCTGGTTTTTTCCCTTATCCCCGGAGGCGTTGACCATGATGCAGTAGGACTGGTCCCCGCCCCGGCCCACACGGCCCCTCAGCTGGTGAAGCTGGGCCAGGCCGAACCGCTCGGCGTTTTCGATCATCATGACCGTGGCGTTGGGAACGTTGACCCCCACCTCCACCACTGTTGTGGACACCAGGACCTGGATCTCTCCCCGGGCGAAGGCCTCCATGATCCCGTTTTTTTCCTTTCCCTTCATCCGGCCGTGGAGGTACTCCACCCGGATCCCGGGAAGATTTTCCCGCAGGACCTTTGTATAATCCAGGACATTTTCTGCCTGGATCATCTCGCTTTCCTCCACCATGGGACAGATCACATAGGCCTGACGGCCCTTTTCCACCTCTCCGGCGATGAACTTATACGCCCGGCCCCGGTAGCTGGTATCCACCACACAGTTTTTAATGGGAAGCCGGTTGGCCGGAACCTGGTCGATGACCGAAATGTCCAGATCCCCGTACAGGATGATGGCCAGGGTCCTGGGAATGGGCGTGGCGCTCATGACCATCATATGGGGGAAGCTGCCCTTGCTTCCAAGAAGCTCCCTCTGGGCCACGCCGAACCGGTGCTGTTCGTCAGTGATCACCAGGGCCAGCCGGTCATAGACCACCTTTTCCTGGATCAGGGCATGGGTTCCGATGATGATGTCCGCCTCGTGGGAGGCGATCTTTTCATAGGCCAGCCGCTTTTCCTTTGCCGTCATGGAGCCGGTCACCAGCACGGCGCAGAAGGGAACGTCATATTTCCGGAACATGGCCTCCACAGTCTCATAATGCTGCTTTGCCAGCACCTCTGTGGGAGCCATAAGAGCCCCCTGGAAGCCGTTTTCTGCGGCAGAGACCAGCGCCAGGACGGCGATGATGGTCTTTCCGGAGCCCACGTCTCCCTGGATCAGCCGGTTCATGACCTTTCCGCTTTTAAGATCCGCGTAAACCTGCGAAAGAGTCCGCTTCTGGGCCTCTGTGAGCGCATAAGGAAGGGCAGCCTCCAGGCGGCGGCTTTCTGTGTCCTTTTCAAATATAAAGCTGCTCTTTAAGTCCTCCCGGCTCTCCTTAAGGCGGCGGACTGCCAGTAAGAATAAGAAAAATTCATCGTATACCAGCCGCTTTCTGGCAGCCATAAGGTCTGCCTGATCCTCGGGGAAATGGATGTGCTCGATGGCAAAATTATATTCTGCCAGCTCATTGGAAACCCTGAGCCCTGCCGGAAGATAATCCTTTTCCATGACCCGGAGGCTTAAGGCCTGCTCCATGGCCGAGGTGATGGTCTTATTGCCCAGCCCCCTGGTCTGGCCGTAGACTGGCTGCATCCGCTTTAGAAGTGTTTCATAGACCTCTGGCCGGTACATCTGGGGCTGCTCCATCACCAGACCGTTTTTTTTCCGGCTCACCTTCCCCCGGAAGATATAGCGGCTTCCAGGCTTTAAGGTGTTTTTCAGATAGGGCATGTGGTACCACACCAGCCGCAGCTTTCCGGTCATGTCGCTGATGGATGCCGTCACCATGGATGCAGAGCCGAAATGATGGCCCGAAGCGCCGTTTTTTAAGCAGCCGTCCACAGCCATGACCGCTCCGTCCTCAAGGTCTCCCATGGGCTTTGGCTCCTCAAAGGTATCGTAGCCCCTGGGATAGTAATGGAGCAGATCGTCCACAGTCCTTACGCCCACCTTTTCAAACAGCTTTGCTGTTTTTTCTCCGATGCCCTTTAAGGTCTCCACCGGCTGCATATTATCTGTATTCATATTTCCAACCCTTTAAAAAACGCCGCGTACCGGCCCGTATCCCGGGCCTCCGCGGCGCATATCCATTGGTTCTGTTCCTTTTTATTCCACAGACAGCAGATAGTAGTAGATGGGCTGTCCGCCGTCGTTTAACTCCACTTCACAGTCCGGGAACTGTGCCCGCACCTGCTCTGCCAGCGTTTCCGCCTCGTCCTCCGTCACGTCTGCGCCGTAGTAGATGCTGATCAGCTCCGCATCCTGGTCCGCCATGCGCCGGATGGTCTCCACGGTGGTCTCTGCCACGGATTCTCCCACAGCCAGCATACCGGAATCCCCGATGCCCATGATGTTGCCCTCCCGGATCTCCATGCCGTCGATGGTGGTATTCCGGACCGCATAGGTGATCTGTCCGGTACGGATCCGTCCCATCTCTTCCGTCATGCTCTCCATATTTTCCTCCGGAGAGGCGTCCGGCATAAAGTTGATCAGGGCTGCGATCCCCTGGGGTACGGTTTTTGAGGGGACCACCAGGATCTTCTTATCCTCCACCAGGCTCTTTGCCTGCTCTGCCGCCAGGATGATATTCTTGTTGTTGGGAAGGATATAGATCACGTCGGCATTGACCTTATCAATGGCGTTTAACATATCCTCGGTGCTGGGATTCATGGTCTGGCCGCCTTCGATCAGATAGTCGGCGCCGATGCCCTTGAAGATCTCTCCCAGGCCCTCGCCGATGGAGACCGCAATAAAGCCGTAGGGCTTTCTGGGCTCCTCTTTCTTCTTCTGTTCTTCCCGTTCAGCCGCAGCCGCCTTTTCTGCGTTCTGGATCAGCCGCTCGTGGTGCTCCTCCCGCATATTGTCGATCTTCATCCGGGAAAGGGAGCCGTAGGTCAGAGCCCTTTCAATGGCAAGGCCCGGGTTATTGGTGTGGACATGGACCTTGACCACATCCTCGTCGGAGACTACTACCACACAGTCCCCCAGGGATTCCAGATAGCCCTTGAAGCTGTTCTCCTCTTTTTCCCCATATTCTTTTTCTACATTAATGATAAACTCCGTACAGTAGCCGAATTTAATATCCGCAGTATCGATCTCTTCCCGTCCGGCTGCCGCAGAACCGGTGTAGCCGCCGGTCTCCACCTGGGCGTCAAAGGGGATCCCCCTTCCTAAAAGGCCGTCCAGGCCGCCCTTCATCACCTGCATGAGGCCCTGGCCGCCGGAGTCCACCACGCCTGCCTGCTTTAACACGGGAAGCATTTCCGGCGTCTGGCTTAAGACGTAATCGCCGTGCTCGATGACCTTTTCAAGGAATTCCACGATATCGTCGGTCTCTGCCGCCAGCTCCACAGCCTTTTCCGCCATGCCCCTGGCAACGGTCAGGATCGTACCCTCTTTTGGCTTCATGACCGCCTTATAGGCCGTCTCCGCGGCTCTTGTGAAGGCGTTGGCAAGGACGGTCACTGTGATCGTATCCTCGCCGGCGATCTCCTTTGTAAAGCCTCTGAAAAGCTGGGATAAGATCACGCCGGAGTTACCGCGGGCCCCGCGCAGGGAGCCTGAGGATAACGCCTTGGCGATGGAGCCCATGGAAGGCTCCTCGATGGCAGCCACTTCCCTGGCGGCGGCCATGATGGTCATTGTCATATTTGTGCCCGTATCCCCGTCCGGAACAGGAAATACGTTTAACTCATTAATCCATTCCTTTTTCGCCTCCAGGTTCTTGGCAGCAGAAAGAACCGCTGTCTGGAACAGGGAAGCGTCTGCGGATTTAATTCCCATGGATTACTTCCTCCTTAATCTATCACTCTCACGCCTTCAACGTAAATATTGATCTTTTCCACCGGCATCCCGGTAAATTCTTCTACTTTATATTTGACATTTTCGATCAGGTTGTCAGCAACCGTGGAGATGCTGACGCCATAGGATACGATCACATGGAAATCAATACTGATTGCATTGTCGTTGACTGTGACGTTGATGCCATGGGTCAGGCTTTCCCGCTTTAAAAGCTTCACAAGACCGTCTTTCATGCTGACCGCAGCCATTCCCACGATTCCGAAGCATTCCACAGCAGTCGTTCCGGCATAAAGCGCGATCACGTCCGTATCGATCAGGATCCGGCCCATTTTATTATTAATACATCCCTTCATAGTCCTGCCTCCATTTCCATTAAAATAAACGCCGGCGCCTGGATCCCCTGTAAAAAAACGTAAATCCGTATGCGCAGTCCCGTCGTTATGCGGCTAGTATACCATAACATACTACCACTGTCCATCTCTAAGAAAAATTTTTTCATAAAAATGAAGTATTTTTTTATTTTTCTCTTGCAAATTTCTACACTTTCTGCTATCATACATGTGTTATGGATTTTTGTATAAATCCCAAGAAGTGTTAAGGAGGTGCAATCATGGCAAAATGCGCTATTTGTGAAAAAGCTGCTCACTTTGGTAATGGAGTAAGCCATTCCCATAGAAGATCCAATAAAATTTGGAAAGCTAACGTTAAGTCTGTAAAGGTGAAAGTTAATGGCGGAGCTCAGAAGATGTATGTATGTACTTCTTGCTTAAGATCCGGTCTCGTAGAGAGAGCTTAATACCTCCGAACCAGATAACGACAAAACCAAGGCATGTGAACCGGAATCCGGTCCATATGCCTTTTTTGTTTTGTTCAGAAAGCTTCCCCCCATGCCAGAAACGGGAGTGTAAAAAGCGGCCCGCCGTGTCTCCACAGCTGACCGCTCCCGTTCCTTATCCGCATGCCTCTTTACGGTTCCTGATCCTCCTCGATCAGCCGCATGCCCGCCGTCTCGGTCACAGGAAGGGAGAATACGATGGCCCTGGCCTTGGTCTCCAGCCCGGCTTTTTCCATGATGCTCGTCATGATGGCATTTTTTCCTTCCTTCCTGGTCACCATAAAGATCACCTCTTTTTCCTTTGCCAGGGAGACTCCGAAAAACTTCTCAGCCTTTTCCGCCCCGGTCCCCTTGGCGTGGATCACGGTCCCGCCCGGCGCATGGGCCGCTCTGGCAGCATCCATCACCAGCTCCGTGTAGCCCTGGTTGGCGATCACCACTAAAAGCTCATACTTTGTATCCTTCAACGTGCTCTCCTCCCCTTTTACGAACCCACGGCCGTCCGTGAGAAACTCAAACTGCTTCTTTCCTCCGATGCTGCTGACGGGAACGATGAACGCGATCCCGCTTCCCGGTATATCGATCTTGATCTGGCGTTCCAGCCCGGTCTTTAACCGCTTCCACTCTTCCCCTGTGACAACAGAAAAGATCACCGCCTTCTCCGCCGCCTCCAGGCCAAAGGCATCCAGGATCTCCGAAGCCGCCGTTCCCCGGCCGTATGTAAGGAGAGTCACCGAAAGACCATACTCCCGGTAAAAATCCAGGAAACGCCGGGCCTGGTTCCGGTCACTGATGGTCGCCATCATATATAATCCGCTCATATAAACCTCATATTCTTTAAAATCCAGACTTTATCCTGCATGGACCTCCAAAGCCCTCTGTTTCCCAGTTACAGCTCGATGACCGCATTGTCATCGATGCCGTCAAAAGCCAGGACGCCAGTTCCGGCAGAAGCCTTCCTCTGCTTCCGTTCTGTGATCCTTGCATAGAGCCCCATGATCTGAATGGTGATCAGGGGCGTCATGGCAACCATGGCCACAACGCCGAAGGCGTCTGTTACGATATTTCCTCCCAACGCCGTACAGGCTCCCTGGGCCAGGGGCAGCAGGAAGGCCGCCGTCATGGGTCCCGATGCCACGCCGCCGGAGTCAAAGGCAATGGCTGTGTAGATCTTTGGAACAAAGAAGGAAATTCCAAGGGCCACCGCATAGCCCGGGATCAAAAACCAGAGAATGGAGATTCCTGTGATCACGCGGATCATGGCCAGTCCCAGGGACACGGCCACGCCCACAGAAAGCCCGGCGCCCATGGCTCCGGCCGAGATGGCCCCGTCGGTGATCTCCTCCACCTGCTTATTTAAAACGTATACGGCCGGCTCTGCCTTGACGATGAAATATCCGATGACCATGGCAATGGGCACCAGGATCCATGTAAAACGGAAACCGGCCAGAACCTGGCCCAGATAATTTCCCGCCGGCATGAAGCCCGCGTTGGCACCGGTAAGGAACAGTACCAATCCCAGGTAGGTATAAACAAAGCCCACCAGGATCTTTTTCACCTTCCGTTTCGCCAGTTTTAACAGGAATATCTGAAAAATCATGAAAAACAGGAAGATGGGGAGAAGGGCCATGGCGATCTCCTTCATATATAAAGGGAAGTTCAGAAGGAACATGAGTCCCATTTCCCTGGAATCGCCAAATTCCTGGATCACCGGCGCTGTGTAGGCGGCATTCTGGGGATTGTAGATCATGCCTAGGATCATCACGGCCAGGATCGGCCCCACCGAGCACAGGGCCACCAGGCCGAAGCTGTCGTCGGCCGCATGGCGGTCGCTTCGGATGGCCGATACGCCCACGCCCAGGGCCATGATGAACGGCACGGTCATGGGACCGGTGGTAACGCCGCCGGAATCAAAGGCCACGCTTAAAAAATCCTTTGGCACAAAGGCCGCCAGGACAAATACCACGGCGTAGCAGACCACCAGGAGCGGCGGAAGGGCCATGGAAAACAGCATACGCAGGAGGGCGATCACCAGAAAGGCCCCAACCCCGCAGGCCACCGACAGGATCAGCGTCATATTGGGCACCGCCGGCACCTGGCCCGCCAGAACCTGGAGATCCGGTTCTGAAATGGTGACGATAAACCCCAGAAGGAATGCCAATGCCACGATCACCGGCAGGTTCCGGCTCCTGGTCAGGCAGGTGCCAATGCGCTCGCCCATGGGCGTCATGGACATTTCCGCGCCCAGGGTAAAGAACATCATGCCCACCAGGATCAGCACTGCTCCCATGAGAAAGCACAGGAGGACGCTGGGAGAAATGGGCGCAATGGTAAAGCAGAGGAGCAGGACGATGCCGATGATGGGAAACACCGCCTGGGCCGCCTCTTTCCACTTTTCTTTTAATTTTTTTCTGATTCCAGACTGTTCACTCAACGTTTTCTTTCCTTTCTTACGGATCCGTTCCGTCTTATGAACAACAGAACAGATTATAACCCAGGATCAGAAGCGAAATGGCAATGACCACCATCACAAAGGATTTGGGGAGGATCAGTACCCAGGTCATGCCGACGCCGGTGCAGAAGATCATAAGGCCGCACAATCGTTTCATACCAGCCTCCATTGGAAAAGACGTTCTGGTACATCATATGCAGCCGGACTTCCTATTTTTCTTCTTTTGCCTCCGCTTCATAACCCGCTTTCATATCCTCCGCCTTTTCCATGGCCTCCGGGGAAATATCCTTTCCGCCCACAAAGCGGTTTACCAGATCCGGCACCATATCCAGAGCCTTTGTCATGGCGTCCTGGTGCCGGATGTTCACAAGCCGGGTCATTCCGTTCTGGATCACCAGGATGGCGCTGGGGGACATCCTGGCTCCCATGCCGCCGCCGGTATTGGCTTTGGAATTCTGGACATAGGAGCCGGCTCCCATGCCGCAGGACACGTCCATCAAGGGGATGATGACGGCATCCTCCACCTTTAACGGCTCTCCCACCACGGTCTTTGTCGTAATAAAATTATCCATACCCTTCAAAAGCGCGTCCACCGTTGAAGGAAACTGATTTTCTGCCATTTCTTACTCCTTTCTCCTGCCTCTTCCCCGCAGCAGCCTGCGGAAATTTTTGTTTAAGAATACACGGCCGGCGGTCCACAGGACTGTGGCTGCGCGGATCCGCCCCCGGATATGGACCTCTCCCTCCAGGATCTTTTCCTCAAACTCCGGGATCAGCGTGAAGCTCCTGGCGTAAACGCCGTAAAAGGGACTGACTGCCGCCAGTACCTGGCCCGTATAGCTGGGATCCTCAAACCCGAACCGCAAGGTTCCCTTAAGGGTCTGTGGAAGCAGATGGCGGATCAGCCGGACGATCTGCCGCCGTACCAGCCGGAAGGTCTTTTTATTTTCCTCATCCGTGAGGGTCCTCTTAAGCTTCCGGTATTTCATCTTTGCAGAGTGGAACCGCTCTCTCATACGCACCGCCGTGTTTTTTAACCGATCCAGGCGGGACGGGCGTTTTTCTGCTTCCTCCATCCCGGTCTGCTGCGGCAGACGATTGGGACTCTCCTCCCCTGCTCCCAGAAGCTCGGCCATATGGACCATTTCCGGCTCCTGGTCCACAGGTATGCCGGCTTCCTCCTGTCCGGCCCCCGGACCGATGACCGGATCCTCCTGGGAACCGCCGGCCCCAGACATCTCCCCCTCCGGCCCGTATGGCGGAAAGCAGTCGTCCATCCCTGCCCAGGGATCCTCATTTCCCGTATCCTCCGTCTCCGGCTCCCTTTCCCAGAGGGTCTCCTGGAACGGCTGGAGCCATAAGACCTTCACCGTCACCACCAGCTTCTCCTCCCAGGAGGCCGTGACCCGGAAGGCACGGAACAGCCAGGAAATACAGGCCTCGCCTCTGGAGATCTTATAAAAGCTTCCATCCGCCCGGTACCGCACCGGAACAAAGAGGGCCAGAAGGACACCCGCCAGGATGATCCCCAGGACTGCAAGCAGGATGATCTCCAGGATCTTCAGTATGAATAATAACACATGGAGCATTCCAGACTCCCCTACTCTTTCAGATTTCCCAGGAGAAAACCGGCAACGTCAAAGCCTCCGGTCTTCTGGTATACCTGGTTGACGATCCTGGCAGAAAGCCGGACCGCATCGTCGTGGTCGGCGGCGATCCCCAGGATCAGCATATCTTTTTCCTTATAATATGGCTGCGCCAGGGCCATGGCCGGATAAAGATCCAGAAGGTTTTTCCCATTGGAGGGAAGGGTCAGGATCCAGTATCCTGTTTTTTTCCCTTCTCTCACTGCCTGGATGATGGAATACCGCCGTTTCTTCGCCTCATCCCCCACATACAGCCGTTCATAAAACCGCATCCTAGCCGCAGTTTTTCAGGATACAGCGCCGCAGAAGATCCAGGGCCTCCATGGCTGACTGTTCCCGTATTTCTGTTCTGGAGCCGTGGAAATGGCACTCCTCCACTGTCACGTCGCCGTTCAGACAGCAGGCAATATAGACCAGGCCCACGGGCTTTTCATCGGTGCCGCCGTCTGGGCCTGCGATCCCGGTCACTGCCACAGCGGCCTCCGCATCGGCCTCCTCTGCTCCTCCGGCCGCCATTTCCCTGGCCGTGGGCTCACTTACAGCCCCGTATTTTTTCAGCGTGTTTTTCCCCACTCCCACCATTTTCCTCTTGGCCTTATTGGAGTAGGTGACAAAGCCCTGGTTAAAGACCTCTGAGGCTCCGGCCACATTGACGATCTTCGACGCGATCATACCACCGGTGCAGGATTCCACTGTGGTCACTGTCAGCTTGTTTTTCACCAGGAGACGGACCACGGCTTCCTCCATGGTCTCGTTTTCCCTGGTGGTATAGTACATATCTCCCAGGGCTTTTTTTATGGAACGGGATACGGGCCTTAAAAGCTCCTTTGCCCGTTCTTCATCAGTCTCCGCCGTTTCTGCCAGCACATGGACCTCCTTGCCCCGCCGCCTTGTATAGACCGGGACGGCGCTTCCCTGGTTCAGGATCTCCTTTAAGGCGTCTTTTACTTCGGTCTCGCTGACCCCATAGATCTTAAAGATCTGTCCATAGCCCTTTTCTGTTCTGATCATTACATTTTCCCTTCTTTCAGAACATTCACGTTTTTTGTGATATAATCCACCAGAGAGATCACAGTCAGGACCAGGGCGATCCATACCACGGCCGTTGTCACCATGGACAGGGCCGGGATCCCAACGATCAGAAGGACCACTGCGATCATCTGGAAGGTGGTCTTAAACTTTCCCCAGTAGCTGGCGGCGATGACCACCCCGTTGTCAGAGGCCACCAGACGGAAGCCGCTGATGATGAATTCCCGGCTGATGATCACAATTACCATCCAGGCCGGGAGCTCCTTAAGCTCCACCAGGCAGATCAGGGCCGAGCATACCAGCAGCTTATCGGCCAGAGGGTCCATAAATTTTCCAAAGTTGGTCACCAGATTGTATTTCCTTGCGATCTTTCCGTCCAGCATATCGGTCAGGCTGGCAATGATGAAGATCGCTGCGGCCACATACCGCAGGGTCTGGTTTTCGCCGCCGTCATATAAAAGGGTCAGCACAAAGAACGGGATCATGATCACCCGCAGGATCGTCAGTTTATTCGGTAAATTCATCTTCAACCTCCCCAATCAGATCATATTCCAGAGCGCCTGTGACCCGGACCCGTACAAAGTCCCCGGACATCAGGGAAAGCCCTGTGTTCACAAAGATCAGCCCGTCCACGCCTGGGCTGTCCATATAGGTGCGGCCCACATAGGCGTTTTCGTCGGCCACCTTTCCCTCGATCATCACTTCCAGAACGCTTCCTTTCATGGACTCGGACTTTTCAAAAGCAATGTCCTGCTGAAGCTCCATGATCTCCGCCCTCCGCTCCTCCTTCACCTCATCGGGTACCTGGTCCTTAAAGGAATAGGCTGGGGTATCCTCCTCCGGAGAGTAAGCGAAGACGCCCAGGCGGTCAAACTCCATATCGTCCACAAACTCCATGAGGATCTCATGGTCCTCCTCCGTCTCCCCCGGGAAGCCGGAAATAAAGGTGGTTCGCAGAGCGATATCCGGGATCTCCCGGCGGAGCTTTGCCACCAGCTCCCGGATCTCCTTATTGCTGGTTCGCCGTCCCATACGCTTTAGTATGGCGTCACTGGCGTGCTGGATAGGAATATCCAGATAGTGGCAGACCTTCTCTTCATTCTTTATGGTCTCGATCAGCTCGTCGGTGATCTCCTCGGGATAACAGTACTGGAGACGGATCCACTGGATCCCCGGAATCGAAGAAAGCCGTCTTAAAAGCTCCGGAAGCTTCTTTTCCCCGTACAGGTCCTTTCCGTAAAGGGTGGTCTCCTGGGCCACCAGGATCAGCTCCTTTACCCCCTGGTCCGCCAGCTCCCTGGCCTCCTTTTCCAGCTGCTCCATGGGAACGCTCCTGTATCTTCCCCTTAAATAAGGAATGATGCAGTAGGTGCACCGCTTATCGCAGCCCTCAGCGATCTTTAAAAATGCGTAGTGGCCGCCGGTGGTCACCAGCCGCTTCGTTTCCTTGCCCACCGGTGCGTCGATGTCCTTAAATACCAGTGTTTTTTCACCCTTTAAAGCCTCTCTTATGGCTCCGGCGATCTCCTCATAGGATGTGGTGCCTAAAACGGCATCCACCTCCGGGATCTCCTCGGTAATCTCGTTTTTATACCGCTCCGCCAGACAGCCGGTGACGATCAGGGCCTTCAGACGGCCGCTCTTTTTAAGCTCTGCCATCTCCAGGATGGTGTTGACGCTCTCTTCCTTGGCATCCCCGATGAAGCAGCAGGTGTTGACGACGATCACATCGGCATCCGATTCATCGTCCACAAAGCTGTATCCCTCTCCGCCCAGGATCCCGAGCATTTTTTCCGTATCCACCAGGTTTTTATCACAGCCCAGTGATATGAAAAGCAGATTCATTCCAGTTTTTCCTTTCTTTTGAAAAAAAGGGGAAGCCAGCAGTAAATCCCTAGAGCTGTTCTCCCCCCTTTGTTCCTCTTATTCTTCCTTTTCAGCCTCTTCTGCGGCGTCTTTGGCACCGCACTCTGCTTCATCGTTCTCTGTCAGAGAAGCCTCCTCCGGCAGCTCCTCCTCTTCGGGAAGGATCGTCACCTTCTGCTCGTATAATTCCTGTACGGCTGTGGAAAGCGGCTTCTTTCTCGCTGCTCCGGCCACTAAGGGATCGGCTCCGGCGATCAGCTGTCTGGCGCGCTTGGCTGCCGCGATCACGATGGAATAACGGCTCTGGACCACCGGCTGCTCACCCGGCTCCACGCCGCTGTTTACTGCCTCGATCAGGTCTGTATAAGATGGATGTAACATAAAAGGTCTCCTTTCGCATTCTGCGTTCTTTAACAGCCGCCTTTTCCTCCGGCAGCTGCTCCCTGCTTCTATATATTACCGGCTGAGGCCCGGATCCGCCATGGATCAGAGGCTTTCCGCCAGTTCATGCAGCTCTGTTTTTATCCGGTCCATCAGCGTTCTGCTGTTTCCGGCCTTTAAGTGCTGGGACTGGATCAGATGGTGGAGCTCCTCCACGCACTGGTCCACGGTGTCGTTCACCAGGATGTAATCATAGGACTCCATTTCCTCGGATTCCTCCAGAGCCCGTTTTAAACGGCTGGCGATCACTTCCTCCGTCTCTGTTCCGCGGCTCACCAGCCTCCGCTTCAGCTCTGCGGCTGTGGGCGGCACCACGAAGATCAGGATGGCGTCCGGGTACTGCCTTTTCACATTCAGCGCACCCTGGATCTCGATCTCAAGGATCACGTCCTTCCCCTCGGCCATTTTGGATTCCACATAGGATCTGGGAGTCCCGTAATAATGGTTCACATACCGGGCGTGCTCGATGAGGCGGTCGTTCTGGATCAGCTCCTCAAACTGCCCGTCGGTCATAAAGAAATATTCCCGTCCGTCCTGCTCTCCGGGACGGGGCGCTCTCGTGGTGGCAGAAATGGAAAGCGCATAATTATCGTATTTCTCCAACAACGCCTTCATGACCGTTCCCTTGCCTGCCCCGGAAAAGCCCGAGACAACGGCCAGCATCCCTTGTCGTTTCATAGTCATCACTCCAGTATTATTCAATGTTCTGAATCTGCTCTCTTACTTTTTCGATCTCTGTCTTTAAAAGGATCCCCTGGTCCGAGATCTCCAGGTCATTGGATTTGGACAGGATCGTATTGGATTCCCGGTTCATCTCCTGGGCAATGAAATCCAGCTTCCTTCCCACACTGCCGCCGGCCAGAAGTTCCTTCTTCATTCCCTCGATATGGCTCCTTAAGCGGACCGTCTCCTCGTCCACACAGATCTTATCTGCAAAGACCGTCACCTCTGTGAGGATCCTGGACTCGTCGATGGTGGAGTTCTGGAGAAGCTCCCGTACCTTGTCTCCCAGCCGCTGCCGGTATTCCTCCAGGATCTTCGGGGAACGCTCCTCGATAAAGTCCACCATAGACAGCATATGGTCCAGCTTTCCGATCAGGTCGTTCTTCAGGTTCTCTCCCTCTCTGAGCCTTGTCTCCACAAAGTTTTCAGCGGCTCCCTTCAGGACCTCCTGAAGCATGGCCCACATGTGCTCCTCATCCTCCGGCACCTGCTCCATGGTAAGGACCTCCGGGCACCGGGAGAGCATGGAAACGGTCACATCGTCCTCCAGACCGAACTGCTCTGCCATCTTTTCAAAGTTTTTCATATATTCGGCGGCCAGTGTGCTGTTATATTTTAAGGAAACCTGGTCCTCCGTATAATCCTCGTAGGTAATAAACACATCGACCTTGCCCCTCTGGATATAATCCTTTAAGAGGGTCCGCATCGCCGCCTCGAAATAGTTGAATTTCTTGGGCATTTTGATGCTCAGGTCCAGATAGCGGTGGTTCACTGCCTTGATCTCAACAGATATCTTACATTCATCCGTCACAGCCTCGCACCGGCCGAAACCGGTCATGCTTTTTATCATTTTCAACCATGCCTCGCTTTCACATAGATAAAATCATTATAAGGCAAATGGAAAAGGTAGTCAACCAGTTTTGCCCATGATATACCGCTTCCTATATTTTAACTGCACATAGGTCATGACCTGCTTCCAGCAGACCGGATTGGAAAGGCCGCCGAAGGCTCCCACCACCGGAAGGCCCTGGATAAATTTGGCGGCCAGCATGTCTATGGCAAAGGCGTTTCCCACCGCCTGGATCTGTGCCTCCAGATCCTCTTCGGATACGTTCAGTTCTTTCTTCTGGACCAGCGTATAGATCAGCCTGTCCACCCGTGCGTTGTTCTCGGCCCACTGCTCCCCCCGGCTGACAGAAGCCTCCAGGAGACATAAGATAAAAAACCGTTCCTCCGGCGTATCATAGGAAAATCCAAAATACAGCGCCGTCTCATAAACGCCCCTTAAAAGCATGGCCGTAAATATGGCGATGTCCGGCAGGCCCACGCCTAAAAGCCCCAGCCCCAGGCCCTCCGCCGCGCTGACAGCCTGGTTTTTCAAATTTCTTCTGGCAGCCTCGGTCCGGAGCTTTTTGTACTCCTTCCGGCTTTCCTTTAAATCCAGGGAAAAATCCCGGACCTTAAAATCCTTTTCCAGTTCGTCCCTCCGGTAGGTCTTTTCGATCAGAGGATTCCCCTTTTCAAAAATCGTCCGGAAGGCCATGCAGAACGCCTTCTGAAGGTTTTCCGACATCTTTGTAGGGATCCTGGCCGTCAGCGCCTCCTTCCAGCCGGGCTCTGTACGGGACAAAGCCCTTTGCTCCAGCCGTTTCTCTTCCTTTTCGATCTTCTCCAGCTCCAGGGTCACTGGAGATTTTTTTATGAATTTCATATTCTCTTCCACCTCCTGCGGCTGTTTTCTACGGATTATAGCAGAAACAGAAGAAAATTAAAACAGGTGTAAGAAAAATGTCAGACTTTTCTTTTGCCCTTCTGGTATAATGAAATCAAAGAAATCCTTAAAAACCGCTCTGAGGTCCGCTTGATCTCACTGGAAATAAGAAGATACCAGACACGAAACGAAAACAGAAAAGGAGGGGCCTATGAAGCTTAAAAACCGTATATTCCATATCATGACCATTTCTCTCCTCATACTGTCGGCGGTCCTTCTTTCCGCCTGCGGGAAACAGGAGACGGCAGGATCCATGAAACTCACAAAAGCCGAGCTTTCCCACAAGGAAAAAGCGCTGGCAGACCTGCTGGCTCCCGTAGGTTCGTCCCGTTTATTTGACTTCACCGTGGATGAGACCATCCGGCAGGTTACGGTCACCACGTATGAGCTGAAAAACGGACAATGGGACCGGTTCACATCCAACAGCACTCCCCTGTCCGGCAGCCAGGGGCTTTTGTTTCTCGGATTTGAAAATATCCCCGATGGGATCCGGACCGGCATACAGATCGATGAAAAAAACAGCGTGAGCCAATGGGAGCCGTTTGAAAGCGCCGAAGAGTCCTCCGCCCCGTCCGCCTGTGTTACCAGACAGCTGGAGCAGCCTGCGGATATTATCCCGGAAGAAGAGATTCCTGTGATCCTCCAGATCCTGGATTCCGGAGGCACCATAGAGACCCTGGACCTGGACTTTTTCCACGACCCGTCCAGGGCAGAAGGCTATGGATATGACCGGGTCTTTTGTATTACCGTTTCTTTTAGCCAGACGCCTCTAAGATAAACAGGAGGTGGAACTCTATGAAAGGAAGAAATGACCGATTTACGATCTCAATATACCTGCTGCCGCTTTTCCTGGCTGTTTTTCTCACCGCCTGCGAGGTCAGGGACTCTTATATGAACGCTGAGGTGATTTCCGCAGATGAAACGTCCATCACGGTCCGGTCCATAAAGGCCGGGGACTCCCATGCCCCCAGGGGCGTGCTGGAGGCAGAGACCCTGATCCTTGACCTGACCGGCTATGACAGCGTATCCATCCCCGAAGGTCTGGCTCCCGGCGATGGGATCCGTGTCCTCTTTAATCCGGATTCCTTTAAAAAAGGAGAAGTTCCGGAAATCGGGATCGTGTTCCAGATCTACCGTCTGGATGAGGACGGGGAGGTGGTGATAAGCCATGAAGAAATATCCGCATCTGAAAGCAGCAAAGCTCCAGAGCCGGGCCGGCCAGTCAAATGGTTTGACTGTCTCCATGGAGACGAAATGGTCTGGGATGATGTCAGAGAGTATGATCTGGAGGAATTTCCAGAAACCACCTTTCGCTGGAGCGCAGAGCAGCTGGAAGCTGTGAAGGGAAGCGAAATTACCCCTCTCTATAATGGAATGCCCATCTGGAGCGTTTATTTCTGTGATCTCACCGGAGACGGCAAACCAGAGCTTTGCTCCACCCTGAGTATTGGCTCAGGAATCGTCAACGACCAGATCCTGGTCTATGACTATGCGGAAGGCACCGGTTATGATCTTTCGGACCGGGGGAATTTTGATTATGTCCTTACTGTACAGGAGGATTCTCTTATTGCTGAAAAAAGGGCTTATCAGGAGGATGCGCTCATTGAGTCCGGCGAGCTGGTGCTCTCGGATGGTATTCTTCAGATAAAACCCCAATGATCGCTTCACCTTTATAAGACCATCGCCTAAGCAAAACCGGAATATGAAGTTATGAGGAGGTGCTTCCATGAAATTAGTCAGTCCGAAAAACCTGCTTGTATCTCTGCTTGGCTGTGCGTTTGTCGTTCTGAAAATAGTGACCTTTGATGGGATCGCGGATCTGTTCTGGATCCTGTTCATTGGATACCTGTCCGTCAAGTGTCTGGCCGCGGGATTGTCCCAGGAAGCCTATGACAAAGATATAAAACAGGCACAGCAGGCAAAGGTCCTGTACCGCGACCTGTTTGGGAAATTTGCATACGTTGCGGCAGATATCCCGATCCTTCTTCTCCTTTTCACCGGCCTCCTGGCTGTGATCTGCCCCATAACAGCGTTTCTCCGAGCTGTCCTGATCACCCTTTTGCTGGCAGCGGCCGGATATGCGGTCTGGTTATGCTGGTATGTTTCAAAGCATAAGCGGCAGCGTATATTTAAAGGCGAATGGGGAACCGGGGTCTTAAGCCCAGAGGAGGAGAAAGCATGGAAACGGTCCGGCCTGTGGCACGGCATTCTCCTGGGGATCTCTGCGGTATTTTGTGCTTTTTATTTCATTTTTGGAAATTCGTGAATTTCATAAATCGATCAGGTATAAGACTGAAAAACACTATCCGCGTCGAGTGGGGCGCACTGCTCCTGGGGTGGAACGTTTCCTTCTTTTATTAATGCAGAATTGGCCAGGCCGCAGGTCCTACACTCAGATTTTCTGAAGAACATCAGACCTGAACAGGAGAATATCATAAAATAAAGACCGTAACGCATCCGCTTGTCCGAGTGCTTCGCGGTCTTTTGTGTTGTATGGCGAAAAGTACGATCCATTTCGTATAAATTTTCGATTAAAATCATGTAATACTGTTCATATTGCCATTTATCAGAATCGCCGACTTTCACCGATTTCTGCGTTCATACCGTTCCTTAGATGAGATTGCTGGGGATAAAGCAGTTATCTGTATCAATCGGGATCGGCTCCTCGCACATACAAATAATTCCGCCATTTCCACGGTTCAAAGATGCCTTGTCGATTACGCTGTATTTTTTGACCTCACGGCGGTCAGGTGAGGCACTCTTTTTAATCTCCAACGGATGAATAACATTATTTTCTTCCACAAACACATCAATCTCTTTGGCATTGGAGTCCCGAAAATAGGTGAGGTTCACTTTAGATTTTGCATAAGCATAATTCTTAACAAGCTCCATCACAACATAGTTCTCGTAGTAATGACCGCTTGCAGCACCATTACGCAGCGTATCCGGCGTCAGCCACATAGAGAGATACGCACACAATCCGGTATCGCAGAAATACAGCTTCGGGGTTTTGCTGAGCCGCTTCAATTCATTGTTGGAATACGGTGCAAGCAGATAGACAATGTGAAGCCCTACCAGCACTTTCAGCCATTCCTTTGCGGTACTCGGTGCAATACCGGCAGATTCAGCCAGCGTTGCGTAATTGACCTGTTCCGATACAAGGGAAGCACACCCCACAAGGAACTTGCAAAACCGCACAGTATCTGTAATACATCCTGCCTCAGCCACGTCCCGCATCAGATAAGTGTCAATATACGAGTTGAAATATTCCTGCCGCAGCTCGTTATCCACGCCCTGCACCTGCGGCATACCGCCCTCCCAAATGTGATTGAACACTTGAAGCACGTCATTTTTGGGAAGTTTACGCTGTCTTGCCTGCAGGGCAGCAAGTGAAAAATCCAAATCGGTATCAAAGACCATTCCGGCTTTTTCTCTTGCGGAAAGGCTATACAGCTCCAATATCCCGATTCTTCCGGCAAGTGTTTCATGCACTCGCTCCATCATTTTGTACTGTTGGGAACCGGTCAGCCAAATAAGGCCTTTTTCATCGCTTTCATCGCAAATCACCTTGATCTGCTCAAAAAGCTCCGGGGCTTTCTGTACTTCATCAATGAGAATCGGCGGCTTATAGGTCTGGAAGAACAGCACCGGGTCGCTCTCCGCCAATTCTCTTGCCATCGCATTGTCCATCGTAACATAGGTTCTGTCGCTGTCGGCTAAGTGCTTCAGCATGGTGGTTTTTCCCACCTGTCTTGCACCGGTCACAAGGATCACCTTGAAAAAATCATTGAGTTTTAGAAACTTCCGTTCCAGTTCTCGTGTAATATATTCCATCATGCACCTCCTATTTTACGATAATCTATGATAAATCATATTTTGTCATAATATATCCGTATAATCAAGAGAATACGCACCTTGGCTTAACAGTGATAAGGAACTAATTTACTTATCAACTATTAGCTGACGATTTCCGGGGTGCATACGAACAAATCCCGTCTGATTTCAAACAGAAAGTCAGACGGGGTTTTCTCTTTATATCTTGAATTGTGGGGAATATACCTCGAAACGGTTGTTTTGCTTTCCAATAAGAAAATCGACTCAAAGAAGATTCTTGTAGAGTTTTCCCTTGAAAATTTAGATACATCCTGATTCTGTAAGAACGCTACTTATGAATAAAGTCGAAGGAACTGAGAATCATATTTTGTCAATACTTCCCCCTTCTCCGGAGCACCTTTTCTATCTCCATCCTTGTACCCTATGCGAATGGGGAAATCAACTCTTTGGTACCTTCCAAATCGGCCACTTTCTAACTCCATTGATTTTGCAGAATCAAATCTCGTAAAGTTTGCATTGAAACGTCAACGGAAGCAATTTCATCTGCACAGCGCTTTAATTCTCTGCGTATGGTTTTTTCATGTTCAATATCTTTTTTATACTTTAGCTGGTGCTCTAAAGCCGCCCAGAAATCAATGGCAATCGTCCGCAGCTGCACCTCTGCTGTAAGTTTTTGACCGTCTGATGTTGAAATGGCCAAAATTAAATGAAGACTCCGGTAGCCATTGGGCTTTGGAAATGTGATGTAGTCTTTTGTTTCAAGGATCTCAAATTCAGAACGCGCCTCCAACCAACCGGCTATTCTATAGACATCATCTAAAAAGGAACATACAATGCGCATTCCTACAGCATCACGCATATTGGAAAGTGCAGATTCCCCATTCGTTGGGAACCCATGCTGCTCCAGTTTCCGCATCATGCTTTCCGGCTTCTTTATCCGGGTTTTGCAATATAAAATTGGCTCTGTCCCATTTGGATAATCCTGCGTAGGATATTCACGAATCGTATCCAGTAAAAGCTGTTCTATCCGCTTGAGAGAATCAAATTGGTATCCATAGTATTCTTCACAAGTCAAGATCGTCACGCTCCTTTTTCCTGCATCTACATCTCCGCTGGAACAAGTGACCTGTCAAAGCGGCCATCGCCGGAAACAATATCCCAAGTACCCAATAAACCGATACAAGGCGATTTGTCGTTCCATAAATCTCCAGCGCGCCTTGAAACAGACATCCGATCGTCAAAGCAGCGATGCCGGAATGATACAAATTCAGAGAAACTCTGTTCGGTATAGGCGCTCCGGAAAAGGCCATTGTAAAAAAAGGGAGCGCACCGCCACCTAAGGGAATCACAAATGCATACAGCATAAAATAAGAATACACTTCATGGCTGAAAAGCTCATAGACTGCGCCAAACAGGATACAGAATAGGGAAATGAACAGATAATAAAGCGCAGTTTTGTTCATCCGGTTAATATCCAATGTAGACAATATCACTCACGCTCCTTTCTTTAATGCTTCGTCCGTTGGTTGTCGGATTATTGATAATTTCACCATTGAAATACATGGTAGAAGATCCTCCACCATCCAGATTGTAGGCGGTTACAACACCGAGACATTTCATAAATTCCGCCAACTGGGACAGAGACAGACCGGCACTTTCCTCTGCAATCAGTTCTGATTTCATTTACCCTGTCCTCCTGTATACGTTCTGATGGATGAAGATCCTGTCCGGCAGATAATACTGGATAGGATCTTCGGAACCGTTATGTGCTTGAGTTCTGCTCCTTTTCTCCGGGATTTTCTCTCTGATTCTGTTCATCCATATTGCCGGTATTCCTCTTGCCGTTTGGGCCGCCTCTGCTGCCGCCCATTTGGCCAGGATTGTTTTCTGAGCCATCGTTGGTGGTTATATCGCCGCCGTTATTGGCATAGTTTCCATCACAATCCAGAGCAGTGTTCCCACTTCCGTTACAGGTGAGGTTCAATGTTCCGCTGTTGACCGTTAAAGCGCCGTTAGAATCGATGCAGTCACCTGTTGATACGATGACAAGATTTCCACCGTTTATCGTAATAAAGTTGTCCGATGAAGCAGAGAACGTCTCGTGATGGGGGCGGCCTCCGCCAAATCCGGAGCTGTCAATGCCGCCACCGGCGTTGATACCATCATCTACGGAGGTAATATCAAAGGTGCCGTCGTCAATAGTGACCGATAGACCCTCAATTCCTTCGTAGCAGTAAGCTACGGTAAAATCACCGTTTTGAAGATGAACTGTGGCGTCTGCATGAATTGTGTCATCTCCACTTTTCAGTTCAAATACACCATGTGAGATAAGGATATCACTGTTTGAGTGGAGCGAATCATCCACTGTATCGGTGACAAATGTTCCGCCTGCAATCGTGATTGCACCTGTAGCCTTGACGCCTTTCTGACTGATTGAATCATCCTCCGTCGAGGTATCCGTTGTTTGATTCTGGAGTCCGCCTCGCTGTCCAAAATCTACAGCGTCGGTGGTCATCACAGCGCTGGCGCTTCCCTCTCCTGTCGTAATGGTAAAGGAGCCATCCTCAATTTGCAGATATGCGCTACTGCTTATTCCATCACCATCTGCCATAATTGTAAAAGTTCCGCCTGCAATATACAGGAATCCCATGCTGGTATCATCTGCGTTCTCTGCATGGATACCGTCCTTTCCGCTTGTGATCGTATATGTCCCGCTGGCGATCCTCACGCTGTCTTTACCGGAGAGGCCGTGATTTGCCGCAGTAATATCATAGGTGCCGCTGGTAAGAACCAAATCATCTTTGGAAACGACGCCATGGCCTGCTGAGGCGTTAATGGCAAGGGTTCCTGCGCCGTTCAGCGTTAGGTCGGATTTGGAGAAAACAACTGCGTCGATGTTATTGTCATCAATCGCAACATACTCCCCACCGTTACCCAATGTGTTTTCCGTACCAGAAGCGGTGGTGATAAATACCTTGTCCGCTTCCAAAATATAAATAGCCGCTGAAGTGCTGTTGGTAATATCTGCACCATTCAAAACCAACCGCACCTTGTCTGTATCCTCTGCGTTCACAACAATCATGCCATTATGCAATGTGCCGGAAAGGATGTAGGTGCCCTCATCCGTGATGGTAACCGTGCTGTCGGAAATCTGAACAGCATCCGAATCACTGGAAGCGCTGTCCCCTGAGAGGGTGATCTTTGCGCTGGCTTCCTCGTCATACTCAATTTCCAAATCGTTATCCGTAAACATATCTGACGGATTGACAGACGAAACCGATTCTTCCGTTCCCGTTTGAACCGTCTGTGAAGAGGAACCTTCCGTTTGGGCAGTGTTGGCGGAACTACACGCTGAAAGTGTCAACAGAACCGCTAACACCAGCGGAAATAATGTTTTTCTTTTCATCTGTATACCTCCTGTTACAATTCTCCAATCATGGTTTCTTGTGCGGAAATCGAGATTTCAAGATTTCCGTTCCGGCAGCGAAGTTTGTCAATCAACTCTTTTTCTTTTGACGCGGTTTTCAGTGTAAGATTGTAAGTGAGACGGAACAAACTTCCCATATTCGTGGTTTTTACCATTGTCAGTTCATGAGAATCGGTATACTCATTAAGAACCGTTTCAAAAACGTCCGTGTAATCCAGATCCTCCGGGATGGTTATATGAAGGGTTTTGTATCGTGCGGATTTTGTTTTCGCACCGAAATCAAAGTGATTATAGAGAGCACTGACAAACCCAAGAAGGAGCGCACACACAAACGCATAGCCGATATATCCCATCCCGATAATCAATCCGGTGCCCATGGCGAGGAAGATTGCGCCAATTTCCTTTGCTGAACCGGGTGCAGAGCGAAACCGAACAAGGCTGAACGCACCTGCGACTGCAACGCCGGTTCCTATATTTCCATTCACCATCATGATAACCACACAGACCACTGCAGGAAGCAGAGCGAGCGTTGCCACAAAGCTTTTGGTATATCTGGTCTGGTACATATAAAATGCTGCCAGGATCAGCCCCACAACCAAGGCGCTTCCAACGCAAAGGAGAAAATCACTGATAGCAATGACGCTGGTCATATCCGTGTCAAACAATCCCTGAAATAAATTAGCAAACATAGCAAGTATTCCTTTCTTCATCCGTTTCGGATTTTGTCATCATATGCTGGTATGCCATCCCGTATTTTGAAAACGATGTTTTGAAAACCTTAAGTCGATTTAAGGTATGGCTCATCCAAAGCGGAAGCCCGCCCGAGGTTTTGATCTCCATTAATGTTTGTCCTTCTCCGAGCAGCGGTATTCCATATACTTCGCTGCTAAGACTAAGATCAGACTCTCGATAAAGGATGTTTTCGTCAAAGGTAACACGGAAGTCTCCGCCATCCAAAGAATAAAAAGCTTCTCTTTCGTAAGAGAGAAAAACAGCAGGATGCAGATCCGCGTAGTAAGAACGGAAATATTCAATTTCCTCTGCAATTTGAGATTGAACTGGAAGTGGCAGGTCATACCGGAAGATGTTCATGGCCTGCGCCTCCGGGAGGGTAAGCCTGCGTTTATAGACAACAGACTTATATTTCTTTTTCAGTTCTACAAAAACAGAATCGTCATCCGCAGCCGTTTGATAACTTCGAATACGCAGCTTTTCTTTATATGACGGCTTTTCCAGCGACCGGCGGATCAATCGAAAATTCCCTGTATCGAAATAAATATTCCGAATCACGGTACGTCCATAGCCGTCGAGCTTCATGTAAGGCTTCATTGCCTGTAAAACCGCCTCTTTCTGCTGCTGCGTCAGAAGATATTTGATCTCATACCGTTTAAAGGTTGCTTGATATGCCATTTCTTTTCCTCCATTTTTCGTTATTTCCTTGTTCAGATCATCATAAAGTCAATCCGCTCCAGCACTTGGGAAATGGGGATCGCATACCCCATGCCCTCAACCTCTGTGGAAGATACCTTTGCTGTGTTGATTCCGATCAGCTCTCCGTTCATATTCAGCAAAGCACCGCCGCTGTTTCCTGGATTGATGGCGGCATCTGTCTGAATGTATGTAGAAGATTCTGAATCTGTACTGATGGTTCGATCCAGTGCACTGACAATGCCTGTGGTGACCGACTGTCCGTATCCAAGGGCATTTCCAATTGCAACAACCTGTTCACCCACGACCAGCGTATCCGAATCTCCGATGGCAACAATCGAAATCTGAGAAAGCGTATCAGAGGATAAGGCGTCTATGGATACTTTTAAGATCGCAATGTCCATAGGTTCATCATAACCGCACAGCTCCGCTTCATAGGTTTGGTCATCCACAAAGGTAACCGAAAGCGTTGTGGCGCCTTCCACCACGTGACAGTTGGTTATCATATACAAATCCGTATCGTCGGCGTAAACGATTACACCCGAGCCGCAGCTGGTGGTTTCCTGCAGCTGCATTTGCCCTCTCCCGCTGCGCCCAAACCGTCCAAAATAGTTTTGCACTTCCTGGACAGAGATGTTTGTTACGGATACTACCGATGGTAAACCTTGTGCGGCAATTTCTGATACATCCAGAGATCGACTCATCGTAACAGAATCGGAAGAATAGGAAACAGGGGAGATCGTGGCGTTGCCTTTCTGTGTATCATAAAGAGTCTGATTTGACAGATGATTCAGCAGTGCATTCACTCCGTAAAAGGTTCCTCCAGCCATGCCTCCGAAGATGATTGCGCTGAATGCAATGACAATCACTTTTTTCCGAAAGCGAGTTTTTTTCTTTCTGTTGTTTCTTACTGTTCGGGATTCGCACCCGGAAGAAGGTAGGGGGTAATTTGCTAATATAGTATATTCTTGTTGATTATACATATCATCGACTCCTTTCAGCCCCTCATGCAGCAAGACGCTGCGGCTCTTTTGTTTGACCACAGTATACGGGGGCAACCTTAGACAAACTTAAACTCGAAACTTAATCCAACTTAAAATTTTGCTTTGGTATCCGTTTGCTGAAAAAATCCAATGGTACATTTCGGTGAGGAATTACCCGGATTTGCGCCAATTCACATCGGATCAGGCTGCAAGTATAAAAAAGGGGCTGTCGGGAAATAGATAGTCTAAAACAGGGCCGGCTGTGACTTATGTGAGTCACAACCGACCCTGAAATTTTTTCATAAAAAAGAGAAAAAGATGGCTAACGACAACCATCTTTTCCCCGTTCCATGTTATAATGGAACTATGCTTAAACAAGATTATTATAACGACTTTTTTGATTTTGGGCAACAGAAAATTAACTTCAGCTTCTTCGAATTGCATTTACCCGACGACGATCCTGTCTATACCCTGAAAAAAGTAATGGAGGAATTGGATTTTTCAGGCCTGCTGTTCAGACCAGGGAAGAACCGGGTACAATCCAATCATGCTGTATGCTGTTGTTACCTACGCAAACATGCGTGGCATCCGGGCCGTTGACCGGATCGTGGAACTGTGTGAACGGGACCTGGCATTCATCTGGCTGACCAAAGGCCAGAGACCCAGGCGGGATGCTTTTTATGATTTTAAGGGGAAAAAACTGACCGGTGAGATCCTGGATGAACTGAATTACCAGTTCCTGCGCCGTTTGAAAAAGGAAGGCCTGCTCACACTCAGAGAGCTTTTTATCGATGGCACTAAAATAGAAGCAAACGCCAACCGTTATACCTTTGTCTGGCGGGGAAGCTTAAACTACCATCTTGCGGGGCTTCTGGACACCATTGATGCCCTTTATGCAGCTTACAATGCACTTCTGCATGAAAACGGGTATGGACCGAAATACGATCTTGGGGATGCCAGGATGTTTGTGGTGGAAGGCATGGACAAAGTCCGGCGTGTGATCGAGGAGAACCGGAAACGGAAGCTGACAAAGCACAAGAAGATTTCCAATAATACCGTGATCGAAATCGACGGCTGTTCCCCGCCTGAGATCCTGAAGCTGTATGAAGAACTGGAGACCTGCGGCAGCCGCCTGATGGAATACAAGGAACACTTTGAGATCATGGGCAAAGGACGGAACAGCTATTCCAAGACAGATCTGGAAGCAACCTTCATGAGAATGAAAGAAGACCACATGCTCAACGGCCAGCTGAAACCGGCATACAATGTCCAGATCGCAGTAGAGAACTATTTCATTGTCCACAGTTATGTCAGCAGCGACCGGACTGATTACAACACGCTGATCCCGGTTTTGGAAAAGCACCGGAAAGCATTTGGGGAAGAGCTGGAAGCAGTCACTGCGGACAGCGGTTACTGCAGCGAAAAGAATCTTTCCTATCTGAAGGAGAACGGGATCAAAAGCTATATCAAGCTTCAGGATCACGAAAAACGGAGGACCCGTGCATACAAAGCGGATATCGGAAAGTATTATAACATGAGCTGTGCCGTTTTTGAGGATGAGTATTACTACATCTGCCATGATGGGCGGGAACTGCGGCATATGCGGACGGAAAGCAGGATACAGGATGGGTATACCCAGACCTTTGAAGTATATGGCTGTGCAGACTGCAGCGGCTGTGAACATAAGGCGAAATGTCTGTACAAATATGATGCTGAAAAGCATTCAGACCGAAACAAGGTCATGAAGAGTAATGAACGGTGGGAAGAGCTGAAAGAGGAAACCAATGAAAACATCCAGAGTGAAGAAGGGATCCTGAAGCGTCAGACACGGTCGATCCAGACGGAAGGCCACTTTGGTGACATCAAAGAGAATGAGAACTTCCGGAGATTCCATTACCGTTCAAAAGAAAAGGTGTATAAAGAGTTCATGCTGTATGCGATCGGGCGGAATATCATGAAATACCACCGGTTTCTGCATCATGAGATTGAAAAATACGAAGGGAAAAAGGAACCAAAAACTGCTTAAAGGCAATGAGCGTTCCCAAAATGCCAAACAAGGGGATACTATGCCCTGAAATTGGAGACAAAAAGGGAATGAGACAGTCCGGCAGAAAACCATAGCCCTGAAAAAGCCAGGAGTTCTGCGGACTGTCTCATTCTTTTGTTATCCGGGGAAAAAATCGGTATTAACCGACAGCCCCTTGGAAAAATGTTCTGATTTTTAAGATAGCATTATAAAGGAAAAGTGACTGTAATTAACAGCGATTTTTCGTCTTGCGTATTTGACGTAATCTTTCCCTTATGTGCGTTTACGATGGCCGATGCAATGGAAAGCCCCAGGCCGTAACCACCGGTCTGGGAATTTCTGGACCTGTCAGCACGATAAAAACGGTCAAACAAATGGGGGATATCCGCTCTTGAGATGGATTCTGCTGTATTGAACACGCCCAGCTGAATGGTGTTTTTTTTCTTTTGCAACGAAAGCTCAATCTTTCCTCCATCATCAGAATATTTTACGGCATTGTCCAGAAGAATGACAATCAATTGCCGGATGGCGTTCTCATCACCCACCATCGACAGCATTGGCTCGATTTGACTGGAGATGGTTTTGTTGCGGGTTTTGGCAAGAGCTTGAAACGCCTCCAATGTTTCCTCCGCCAGATCAGAAATAGGGAATTCTATTTTTTCTACCTGCGGCTGCTCTTCCATGCGCGACAAAAAAATCAGATTATTTGTCAGTTGAGCCAACCGCTTGGTTTGATTTTTTATATCCGAAAGCCATTCGTTTTCCCCGACATCCATTTCCAATACTTCCGCATCGGCATCAATGATCGTCAGAGGAGTTTTCAGTTCGTGTCCGGCATCGGTAATAAACTGCTTTTGTTTTTCGTAATTTTCAGAAAAGGGTTTCACAATACGTCCGGAAAGAATGATTAGCAGCAGCAGTACAGAAAATAAACCAAGGAGGCCAACGCCTGTGCTTGTAAGTAAAAAGTTTTGAAAAGCGCCAATTTCCCGTCTGCAATCAAGAAAAATAATATGGATCTCATCTCCGGACAGATATAGGATGTATCGGTAATTTTCTACAAAGCCTCTGGAATCCCCGCTATTTAAGACCATCTGTGCGTATTCAATGGCGGCCTGTGTATCGACTGCCGCAATCTTTCCTGTGCTCACAGCGGCTGTTGTTCCGTCCTGTGTAAGGAACACTGAAAAGTATCTGGATTCATAGGGCAGTTCGGGGGAATTAAGGCGATCGTACCTTGGATGTCTGCCTGTCGAAAAGAAATCGTTTTCCAGATGTTTATCAGCAGGAAAAACTCCATCATTTTCTGCTAAAACATCCAGGATGCTGTCAGCATCCGTTACTATTTTTCTGTAATTTAGAATCCCCGCAGCTCCCAAAATAACCGTTAGAACCAATAGCAGCGAAACCATGGAGGCAAGGATCAGCCTTATGCGCAGTGTCCGTATCATTCTTTTTCCTCCAGTGTATAGCCGGCATTTCGCAGAGCCTTAATCTGAATATCTGCGTGCAGAGCAGCAAGTTTTTTACGGAGATAGGAGATATACACCCACACAACGTTGATTTCGGCTTCGCTGTCATATCCCCATATTTTTTCCATAAACCGTTCAGCAGAAATGATGTTTTTGGGGTTGCTCATCAGCATTTCCATCATTTGAAATTCCTTGTTTGCCAATCGGTAGCTGCCGGATGGTGAAGAAAGCTCATACGTTGCGCGGTCCAGCGTGATATTCCCAACTTTCAGCTGAGAGTTTCCCTGCACTGTCTGTGTTCGTGTCATTGCCCGAATACGAGCCAGCAATTCTCGTGAATTGAAGGGCTTAGTAAGGTAATCATTCGCACCGGCGTCCAGGCCAACCACTTTATCATCCACCTCGGATTTTGCGGTCAAAAGCAGTACCGGGATCAGATTTCCTTTTTTTCGTATCTCCTGCAGCACGGTAATGCCGTCTATCTTTGGCATCATAATGTCAAGAATCACACCATCATAATTATCTGCTTCTAAATACTCCAGTGTCTCTTTTCCATCGTATGCCGCATCGACAGAATAATTATTTCTCTCCAATATAGTTGTCAGTGCCTTTGACAACGCCTGTTCATCTTCAGCCAGTAAAAGTCTCATATCGCCACTCCTCTCAGATTTATCTTTGAAGGAAAAAGCCCGTTTCTTTACAGGGCAATTATATCATAAACGCTGTAACTTAAATAGAAATAAAAACCTGAAAATATTTTTGCGCAGGCGGAGCATCTTCTCGCTATGGATTGCACGGGTTGAAGGACTATTCCAACTTCATAGAAGAAAAGAAAGTCCAATAAGAAGTCTTGCTTCAGCCTACTGCCAGCCCCGCGTGATCAGCAAGATGTTGTTCCACAATAAAGGTGAGCCATCTCACTATTGACAAAGGAGTTCCAAAGGGGAACGGCGTTCTCCTTTGTTTGGGGTGTCCAGAGGAGAGCAGGGCTCCGGCGGAGACTTCAAAATGCAATGCATTTTGAAGCGCTGATCGAGCCGACAGACGAGACAAAATCCCTTGGCTCTGGGTTTCCAATAGAGGTGAGAAGCATCCCTGTTGACACGCGATTTTGCTTGCAAAGTCTAGGGTGTTATACCTTTTGCAACCGCTGACGCTGGAAAGGGGCTGTCACCATACCGGACAGACACTTTTCGGCAGCAGCAGAACAGGCAGATTTTGTGGACTGAAAGCTACAAAAGACAAGGAATTTGCAATAAGCAAAATCCGCCTGTTCGTATGTATGTTGGCAGTGCCAACGGGGGCGCAAGAGGTATATAAAAACGCGCCGCAGCGATCAGTCTCCGTATCGTATTCGCTCCATTTCCTACTCAAAGGGAATCGTCAATTTCTTTGGCAGCTCGCTCATGGAGAGTTTCAGAATTTGACGGATAGCGATTTTAGCAAACACGTTCGTTCTGCTCAGATCGCCGTCTGCCAGCTTTGCGATCTGAGCAGTTCCCGCAGAAAAGTCAAAACGGATTTCTCCCCATTCATCGTCGTCGTTGGCATACCGATGTACTGCTTTGTACTCGTATGCAGCGGCGGCGATTTTTTGTTTTTGTCGGTCAGCTTCAATTCCACCACACCGAGAACACCGGCATCCACCAATAGTCCGGTCAGCCTGTCCACGATCTTTTTATAAGTTCGCTCTGCGCCGCTGGTGCTGCTATACTCATAAGTGGTGGCAAGCTGTTCAAATTTTCTTTTTGAAGGGCGTGGGAGCAATAATTTTGATGCGTTTTTCGCCTTTCATTACGTTGCGTCCAAACCGATCTCTCTACTTGTTAAAGCCAGCCACCAAAGCAGCATTTGGCTTATGCATATAGATTAGCATGGTATTGTTTACGCTGTACTTTTCAATCCCTCGTTCTATGCTGCCGGTAATGTCTTTCATCCGTTCTTTATTGGTCAAAGACAAACTCAATGTGAGTGCTGTCCAGTTTCATCAGCCTAGATTTCACCAGCTCCGCGGGGTAATCGTCCCCGGCAATGCGGATGGTCTTCCAGACGCTGCATACGGTTTCTGCCAGCAAGTTCACGAGTTCCGGCTTTCTTAGGCGTCAACCTTTCCCAAATCTATAATTTCTTCTAAGATATGGATCTGCGCCATACTTACCTTCAAGATACTGTGCTTCAGGTCTTTCACCCTTCATGGATCATTGAAGAACTTTTATTATAATATAGGATATCCCATATAAACAGACCAATAAGCGCCGCTCCGAGGACTGCGTACCAGATGGTCACAAGATTGACCTTCCGTTCCCTGCGCAAATAGGATCCCAGATGTACGATCCAGAGGACCAGTGCGGCGTATTCAAAAAGTTTCCATCGTGTAACCACAAACAACAGCAGCAGTGCGCTTACTCCGCCGATCATCTTCTCTGTCCTGTCTCTCATACCGTTCTCCTTTCCGTGTGTCTGATCTTCCGCCTCCAGTCTCCACTAAAAGCCATCCATTTCCATCGCTGTTCCTTTATTAACCCTATTTTATCAGATAAGAATGCGTTCCTTCTGCTGTCTATGGATCTGCCAGCAGCTCCAGGCTGTTTTTCAGATTTTCCGGGAATGGATAAAATTCAAACCAGTTACGCTCATCCCGCCCCTTCCATATCATGATCTTGTAAGAAAGACTGGAATAGGTGACCATCCTCTCCTCTTCGTAAATTTTCTTATTCCACGGAAAAAACAGAAAAAAAGAAAAAACAAACGTCAAAATGAATGTATAAAGATAAATGCGCAAGTCTATGTCCCCCTCCCTTACAGGTACAGTTTCTTTTCTTTCTGTCCCTACACCACATGGTTTTTCAGATTTTTAGGGAATAGATAAAACTCAATATCATCTTTCCCGCCGATGGTTCTCCATATGATCAGTTCATATGTAAGGCTGGAATATATGGTCGTTCCTCCATCCTCGTAAGCCTTCTTACTCCACGGATAAAACAGAAAGAAGGCAAAAAACATCGTAACAGCCATAATACATAAGCATGCGGTTATTTTTTTCATTTTTGCTTCCTCGCTTTCGGCATACATGGTCCCGTTCTATCAAGTACGATTTTTATTTCTTATGACACCTGCTATGGTGAAAACTCCGGCAGCTCCCAATATAACAGCCGATATGTTCCCGGCTCCAAAGCCTCTCTCTTTATAGGAAAGGCCCATCCCGTACCGAAGCCAGGAGTTTGATGCTCTGGCAACATCGCTGTAATAATAAACCGGGAAGCTGGTTCCGCTGTCATTGCGGCCATCCTGTACCTCCAAAGATGGTACGGTACTCCTGTTTTCTGCCGCCGTCGGCCACTCTCCGGTAAATGCATGTGCCGTGGCTTTCTGGACTGGAATGATAAACTCGGGGATTCCATCTGCACTGAATACAACTGCTGCGGGATATCGGATCCCGGGAAGTCCGGAAACGATCTCATATCTGTATTTATCGCTGTCATATCCCGCCACCTCCAGGGAAGCAGCCACTGCTTCGTTATAATCAACCGTTTCATTTTTGTACACATAGACAGCTCCCACTGTCCAGTGGTTTAAGTCATCTTTAAGCATCTGTTCTGCATCTTCCGGGATATCCTTTGGAAGCGGTGTTACTTTCGTTATATCGGCGAGGACCGTAACATGACCTGTATAAACCGGAATCTGCCACATATAATCACTGTTCTCCAATGATTTCTTTGGATCCTCTGTCTTTAAAAGCCCTGGCTCCGAATAAATTTTATATGCCCTCTCCATCCCCAGTTCATCCATCCGCACATCCCGCCCAAGTTCTGCACGGGCTCCTCCATGATTCATCTGAAATAATATCTCGTCTCTCATGGAAACGATCTCCTGGTACTCACTTTCCTCCAGTGGAAGCAGATGCTCGGATGCATAAGAATCGAAGCCGAATGCCAATGACAGGAACATACAAATAAAAGTAAGGATTGCTTTTCCCATGTCTGCCTCCTTCCATCAGTCCACGAAGCCAGCCCTTTTTCATCCAAATTTCTTTGTCAATCCTATTTTATCAGATAAACGGCCGGTCCTCAAGAAAGAACCGCATAATTAATCTGACATTTTTCTTAAAAAATCATTTTTTTCAAAAATTCCACCATAAAAAAATGCCGTCCCCCACGGGGCTGTGATCAGCCCGCAGGGAAACGGCGTTTTTCTTTCTAAGATTTTCAATTATAAGGGCATGATCCCGAACAGGACGGCAACGATCATGCAGATAAAGCTGAAGCCCCATACCCATAAAAAGCTGTTCTTGATATGGTCCTTGATGTCCACGTCTGCCAGGCCAACGCCCAGAAGGGTGGCCGGAACCATGGGGCTGATGAAGGTGGCGCAGTTTCTGCATACCACCATGGCAACGGCAATGGGAGTGGCGGCGATGCCGAAGCCCTCTCCGATCCCGATCATTACCGGAAGCATTCCGTAGAAATAGCTGTCCGTATCGAAGGCCAGGGCCAGAGGCACGCTTAAAATACCGATCACCAGCGGCAGGTGGCGTCCCAGCACAGCCGGTAAAAAGCCGCTGATCAGGCCGGACATACAGGTGATGACGCTTTCTGTGCCCTCCACGTTCTTTACAAGAACGCCCATGAGAACGGCTGCTCCCATGAGGGTGGAGCACATCATAAGGGCCGGACCGGCGTGGAGATTGATGATCTTCTTCTGCATTTTCGCCCCCGGATAATTTACCAGGATCGCCAGGGCCACGCCCATCATAAAGGGAACGTAGCTGGGGAAGATGTCCAGGATCAGAAGGGCAATGACCGCAATGGTAAGGAACACGTTAAAAAAGAACAATCTGGGACGGGCCAGCTCGCTGGCGGCTTCCGCTGCCGCTGCTTCTGCCGGGCTCACTGCTGCCTGGCCCTCAGTCTGTGCCAGGAGCCCGTTTAATCCGGCTCCCCGCTTCTTTTCAATGATGCCGTTGACAACGGCCACGGCCAGAGCCAGGATGATCCCGCAGGCCTGGATCGGCATGATGGTGCGCCATAAGGCTCCGGCCTCGATGCCCAGGACTGTGGCCGCCCGCATGGTGGGACCAGCCCAGGGCATCAGGTTCAGTACGCCCATGGAAAGCACCGCGATCCGCAGCATGGTAGTGGGACGCATATGCATCCTTTTATAGACTGGCAGCATGGCCGGGACCACGATACAGAAGGTGGAAGCGCCGCCGCCGTCCAGATGGCCGATGAGTGCGATGATGCAGGTCATGATACAGACGCCCACCACGCTGTCCTTCACCAGAAGCATCAGCTTCCCGATGATCACGTCGAACATCCCGGCGTCGGTCATGATACCGAAATACAGGACACTAAACACGAACAGGGCCGCTGTGGGACCGGTGCTGGAAAAGCCGCTCTTAATGAGGGATGCAATGTCCTCCCAGGTATAATATTTTCCCAGGACCAGCACAAGAGCCAGGATCATCGGAAAAACGATGAAGGCAATGCTGGGCAGGGTCTTACTTTTGAACAGTGTCACCACGATGGCGACGATACAGGCGAATCCAAGGATTCCTACAAGGGTACCCGACATACTTTTTCTCTCCTTTGAAGCTTATTTTGCGTTTTCTTTGTATATTTCCATGAAAGTTTCACACTTTCTTAGCATTTCAGGCGGCAAAACGGCCCGGAAACTGACAGTGCCTCCGGACCGTCTGCCTTTCCCGGCCTGGCCGGGATCTGTATTTATGAAAAGGGGTTATGAGAACTCGTATTCCTTGATCTGGCGGACCACGTCGATGATGGTGCCGTCCCGGGCCTCGATGACGCCCACGATCCGGTCATCAAACTGCACCGGATCCGGTTCTCCCACCATGGCGTAGGCCTTATCCCGCAGCTCTTCAATGGTGCAGAATGGAAGGTCCACGTCCTTCATACATTCGATCAGGTCCTGCCGTCTGGGGTTGATGGCAATGCCGTAATCGGTGATGACCACGTCCACGGTCTCGCCGGGAGTCGTCACCGTAGTCACACGGGTGCAGATGGCCGGGATCCGTCCCTGCAGGAGCGGCGCGATGACGATGGTGCATTTTGCGCCGGCCGCCGTATCCGGATGACCGCCCTGGGCCCCTGTGATCATGCCGTCGGAGCCCACCACCACGTTGCAGTTAAAGTCCACGTCCACCTCCAGGGAAGCCAGGATCACGAAATCCAGCTTGTTGACGAAGGCTCCCTTATTGAACGGGTTGGCATACTCCGAGGCGGAGATCTCAATGTGGTCCGGGTTCCTCTTAATGGACTCGATGGCTCCCAGATCGAAATCCTGGGTATCCACGATCTTTTTGATCAGGCCCTTTTCCAGAAGCTCACACATGGGGGTGGTGATGCCTCCCAGGCCCAGGCCCATGTGGATCCCCCGCTCCTCCATGATCTTTCCCAGGGAAATGGTGGAGGCGATGGAGGCTCCGCCCACGCCGGTCTGGTAGGAAAAGCCTTCTTTAAAATACGGTGTGTGGATCACAAACTGAGTACAGTAGTCCGCCATCATGATCTTTCTCACATCGGTGGTGGGCTTTGCCGCTCCAGTGGCGATCTTTGCCGGATTTCCGATCTCGTCCACCACGCACACATAGTCCACATGGACCATGGAGATGCTGGCGGGAACGTTGGGGAAGGGGACCAGGCAGTCGGTGAGGGCGACCACCTTGTCGGCGTATTCCGCATCCACCATGGCGTAGGATAATACGCCGCAGTCGCTCTTTCCGCCGTTGGCCCGCATGTTTCCGTATTCATCGCAGGTGGGGGCCCCGATGAAGGCGATGTCGATATGGACCTCGCCGGATTCCACCGCGCGGACCCTTCCGCCGTGGGAGCGCATGATGGCCAGGTCCCTTAAACGCCCGGTGGAGATGGCCTCTCCGATCTTTCCGCGGACGCCGGAGGACTGGATCCCGGTGATGGTGCCGTCCTCGATGTAGGGCACGATGGGGTCGTTGGCCTTGCCCAGAGAGCTGGCGCAGATGGTCAGGTCCTTGATCCCCATTTTGTGGATCTCTTCCATGACCATGTTGACCACATAATCTCCCTCGCGGAAATGGTGATGGAAGGAAAGGGTCATCCCGTCCCGGATGCCGCATTTTACCAGAGCCTCATGGATATTTTCCACCATTTTGCTCCGGCCCGGATCGCAGAGCGCGCGGACGGTGGGAGCCGCTTTTTTATATTCATGATTGTCATTGGCATAGGCTCCCTTAAAGGGTTCCTTGCCGGTCTTTTTTAAGATCTCCCCGGGGATCTCTCTTCCAACAGCATTGATCATATTACAGCTCCCCCTTATACACGCCGGCCGCCTTGGCCATGGCCAGCGTTCTCTTTGCTCCGTCGTAGAAGGCGATGTCGATCATCTTTCCGTCCACGGTAAATACACCGATGCCCTTTGCCTTCTTGTCGTCGATCTCCCGCACCACCTTTTCGGCAAACACGATCTCCTTTTCAGCAGGGGTGAACACCTTATGTACCACGGCGATCTGACGGGGGTTCACCAGGGATTTTCCATCGAAGCCCATGAGCTTGATCATACGGGTCTCCTTTTCAAAGCCCTCCATGTCGTCCAGGTTGGTGAACACCGTATCCCAGCACTGGACGCCTGCCGCCCGGGCCGCCATGATCATATGCTGTCTGGCTCCCATGAGCTCCACGCCGGTGCCGGTGATGGTGGTCTGAAGGTCCTTTGTGTAGTCGCCGCCGGAAAGGGCGATGCCGATGAGCCGGTCTGAGGACTGGCACACCTCCAGGGCATTTAAAACGCCCTTGCAGGATTCCAGGGCCGCCATTAAAAGAGTGCTGCCCTCGGGCCGTCCAAACTCCCGCTCAGCCGCCAGCACATGCTCCTCCACAGTCCTCACATCCTGGGCCGTCTCGGTCTTTGCGATCCGGATGGTGTCAGCCCCTCCGGCCACGCAGACCCGGATATCCTCCTTCCAGTGAGGCGTGTCCAGGCCGTTGATCCGCACCACCCGTTCTACGCCGTGGTAGTCGATCTCCTGCAAGGCGTGGAACAGGGAATACCTGGCCGCGTCCTTCTGGTTCTCCGCCACCGCGTCCTCCAGATCCAGCATGATGGAATCCGGCTTATAAATATAGGGGTCCTTGATAAGGCCCGGCTTCTGGCAGTTCAAAAACATCATGGAACGTCTTAATCGTTTTTTATTTGGATGCATTACCGGATCACACCTCCCCACGGAAGATTTTCACTGACGCCGTTGCTGCGGTAAACGGCGCATTCCACTCTGGCCTTTAAGGTACAGTCCAGGGCGCCCTTGTCAAAGATTGTCACCCTGGCGTTTTTCACATCCAGCCGTTCTAAGGTCTCCAGGGCCACCGCGCGGATCTGTCTCCCATACTGATGGATCACGCTGCTCTCGATCATCAGCTCGATGCCGTTGTCTCCCGGCTCCACGGTCACCTGGGCATCGCTGGACTCCAGGGTCCCGGCCATGGCTGTTTTTAAGATCTCCATCTGATCCCCTCCTTCTCATTCGGTCATTTTTTCTATACTCACTATACCATTTCCGGTATTTTTTATCCAATATATATATCTTTATGTGATATATAGGGCGTTTCTTATGCCCTTCTGCCAGAACAGGACGCCGCAGACCGCAGCGTCCCGTTAAGGAAAGGTATTATAAAACCGGAAGATATCCCAGAGCCAGCCCCATGACCATGAAGATCACGAAGATCCCCACGCACCATCTGAAGATATAGCCCTGGTACTGGGCCAGGGTGATCTCGGTCTGGTCCATGAGCAGGTAGATAAAGGGTACCAGCGGGCTTAAGAAATGGAAGGCCTGTCCCATGAGGGCCGCGAAGCCGATCTGGAGGCTGGTGAACCCGTAGGCCTCTGCCGTTGCCGCCAGGGGCGGGAGAACACCGTAGTAAAAGGCGTCGTTGTTTAAAAGGTAGGTACCCGGCGCGCTGATGACGGCGATGATCACCGCGAAGTACCGTCCCAGGGATTCGGGGATCACGGACACTAAGAACTGGGCGATGGCGTTTGACATGCCCGCGTCCTCGGGACCGTTTAAGATGCCCATGAGCACGCCTGCGCCCAGGACCATCATGACCACGTTGATCATATCAGGAGCCAGGGAGCTGATGACCTTTCTCTGGATCTTCTGGTCGGGATAGTTCACCACCAGGGCGATGGCCGTTCCCACGCCGAAGAGAATGGCAGAGGAAGCCAGGCCCATGATCAGGGATACGATGACAGCGGCGGTCAGGGCCAGGTTAAAGAAGATCAGCTTTGGCCGCTTCCACTCCTGCTCCTCCGGGGACACCTCCACCTTATGTACCTCTGAAGATGCGGCCTTTGCAACGCCCAGCCGCTTTCTCTCCTTAAGGCCCAGGTAATAGGATACGCCCACCACATAAATGGCCGAAAGCACCATTCCCGGCACCAGCGGAGCCAGGATCTCTCCCGCATCCAGCTTCATGACCGACATGACCCGGGCTGTGGGACCGCCCCAGGGGATCAGGTTCATGATACAGTTCTGTAAGATGATGAGGGTAGCCAGGTAGATCTTTTTGATCTTTAACCGGTTATAAATGGGGATCATGGCCGTACAGCAGATCATGACCGTGGTGGTGCCGTCGCCGTCTAAGGAAACGAAGGCCGCCAGGATGGCCGTTCCCACCAGTACCTTTAAGGGATCCCCCTTACACCATGCGACCACATGGTCCACCATGGGATCGAACATGCCAGCTGTCAGCATGACGCCGAAGTATAGGATCGCGAAGGTCATCATCGCGAAGGTAGAGGCCACGCTCTTGATGCCGTCCATGGCGTAGCCCAGGGTATCCCAGCCATATCCGGCCAGCAGTCCGAAGGCCACCGGCACCAGGATCAGGGATGTGAACGGACTCAGTTTCTTTGCCATGATCAGCGCCATGAACACAATGATCATTGCAAAACCTAAAAATGCGAGATTCATAGGATTTCCCCCTTTAGCTTCTTTGTATTTTTATGAAAACATCATATCATCCCCTGGCCATTCCGTCTAATATATATACAATTATACCAATTATAAGGTTTGTCCTATGGGATAATTTGTGCATTATGCTAAGTTCTTAGCGGTACTCCGGCCAGTGTGTTTAATTTCTGCTAAGTTTTGTGTATACAAAAGACAGTATACGGCCAGGACTGGCTATTCAGGCCTTCCGCAGACTGAGAAAGGAATCCACTGTGGAATTTCTCCTTTTGTTATGGTATGATAAAGGGAATCATAAAAGGATGGAGGTCCGCCATGAATGAGAAACATATGCAGTACGTATTGACAGTTCTGAAGGAAGGGAGCTTTACGGGAGCGGCGAAAAAGCTGTATGTGTCCCAGCCCTCCTTAAGCCAGATCATAAAGGCCGCCGAGGCCAACCTGGGAGCGCCGATCTTCAATCGGAACACGGACCCCATCACCCTGACCCCTGCCGGAGCCCTTTACGTGAAGGCGGCCAAGCAGATCAGCACCATCTCCACCAACCTGGCCAAGCAGGTCGAGGAGCTGAGCAATGAGGAATTTGGAAAGATCCGCCTGGGGATCTCGGTCCAGAGGGGCATGGAGCTGCTCCCCTACCTCTATCCCCGGTTCAAGAGCCGCTTCCCCCATGTGGAGCTGGAGCTTCACGAACAGGGCTCGGCCACCATGGAGGAAAGCGTCCTGGAGGGCTCTGTGGGCATCGCTCTTCTGACCACCTTTCCAAAATACGACGAGCTGGTCTACGATCTGATCCAGAAGGAAAATATGGTGCTGCTGGTCAATAAAGCCTGCGCCCTGGCGGAACGGATCCGGCCGGGAACTCCCATCGACATCCGGGAGGCGGCGGATGAGGTATTCATATGCAGCCGTCAGGGCCATTCGGCCCGGACCATTCTGGATGCCCTCTGTGCCGCCAGGAATATGAAGCCGGAGATCGGCCTGGAGACCATCAGCATTGAGGTGGGAAAATACGTGGTGGCCACCAGTCCCGTGGTCATGGCCTGTCCTGACGCTTACGCGGATACGGAAAATTCCCACCAGTCCCCCTATTATACCTACCCCATCCTGGGAGTGGAGAATCCCCGGCATTTTTTTGCCTGCTACCGGAAGGACCTGTATCTCACAAAATATATGCGGTATCTTCTGGAGCTGCTCCACGAGGTCCGGAACCTCCCCGCCGGCCGTCACGGCCAGACGCCGGGAGCAGAGGCCCAGTCCCTCATAGGGATCCCCACAGAGCTGCCCCAGATGCTAAACGCCAGGGAGCAGCGGGCGGCCCTCCAGAACAGTCTCCTTGTCTCCTGCCGCTGTCCCCTGGTCTCCTTTACCTTAAATATTCCCGGACCTGTGAAGGTCCTGCCCCTGGTCCCCGAGGCCTTTGACGCCGGGATCGCCAAGATCGAAGACGCCCTGGCGGATCAGGGACTTCCTGTGGTCCGCAGGGAGCAGGTGATCCAGGCCACGGGACTGGAGGCCATGTGGGCCGTGGAGACGGCCGGTGCGGTACGGCTGAAAACGCTCATGGCGGCCATTGAGGACGGCGGCGGCCTGGGACGGCTGTTTGACATCGACGTTCTGGACGCCGGAGGAAAAAAGCTGTCCCGGGAGGATCTGGGACTGCCTCCAAGGAAATGCCTCCTCTGTGAACAGCCGGCCCACGCCTGTGCCAGGAGCCGTACCCATACGGTCATGGAACTGACGGAACAGATCGAATCTATATTAAGAAAGGAATTTTCACACCATGGCATTTGACGGAATCACCATTGCAAATCTGGTATATGATCTGAACCAGAAGATCGTCTCCGGCCGGATCGCAAAGATCGCCCAGCCGGAAAAGGACGAGCTTCTGCTGACCATAAAGGGGAACCGGGAGAATTTCCGGCTGCTCATCTCAGCCAACGCCAGCCTCCCTCTCCTCTACTTCACTGAAACCAATAAGCCCAGCCCCATGACGGCCCCCAATTTCTGTATGCTCTTACGCAAGCACATCGCCAATGGGCGGATCCTTTCCGTGACCCAGCCAGGCTTTGAGCGCATCGTCCGCTTTGAGATCGAGCATCTGGATGAAATGGGGGATCTGCGGCGGAAGTATCTGATTGTGGAACTCATGGGAAAGCACAGCAATATCATCTTCTGTGATGAAAACGACATGATCCTGGACAGCATCAAGCATATCTCCGCCCAGGTAAGCTCGGTCCGGGAGGTGCTGCCGGGACGCACCTATTTCATCCCCCACTCCGGGGAAAAGAAAAATCCCCTGGAGATCACAGAGGAGGAATTTATCCCTCTGATCCAGGGAACGCCTCAGCCTCTGTCCAAGGCCCTCTATATGGATCTTACCGGCTTAAGCCCCGTGGCGACGTCAGAGATCTGCCATCTGGCCTCCCTGGACGGGGACGTTTCCGCCAAGGAATTTTCCGAAGGTGAGCTGACCCACCTGTACCATGCCCTCAACTGGATCATGGACGATGTGAGAAAAGGGAATTTTTCGCCCAGCATCATTTATAAGGGTGAAAAGCCCGTGGAATTTTCTTCCATCCCTCTGACCATGATGGACGGCGGCGAATACCAGAAAACGGCCTTTGATTCCGTAAGCCAGGTGCTGGAACGGTATTACGCCGAGAAAAACGCCGTATCCAGGATCCACCAGAAATCCACGGATCTGAGAAAGATCATCTCCAACGCCTTAGAGCGCAGCTACCGGAAGCTGGACCTTCAGACGAAGCAGTTAAAGGATACGGAAAAGCGGGAAAAATTCCGGATCTACGGCGAGCTTTTGAATACCTACGGCTACGGCCTGGCCGGGGGAGAAAAAAGTTTTAAATGTTTAAATTATTACGATAATACAGAGATCACCATTCCCCTGGATCCCACCCTGACGGCCCGGGAAAACGCACAGAAATTTTTTGATAAGTACAACAAGCAGAAACGGACCTTCGAGGCCGTGACGGAGCAGCTTTCCCAGACCCGGGCGGAGATCGACCACCTGGAGTCCATCAGCACCTCCATGGACATTGCCCGGCTGGAGGAGGACCTGGTGCAGATCAAGGAGGAGCTGACGGAATACGGCTACATCCGGCGGCACTATTCCGGCGGCAAAAAGGTGAAGATCACCAGCCGCCCCTACCACTACCTGTCCTCGGACGGCTTCCACATCTATGTGGGAAAGAACAACTACCAGAACGAGGAGCTGACCTTTAAGACGGCAAACGGCGGCGACTGGTGGTTCCACGCCAAGGGAATGCCAGGCTCCCATGTGATCGTAAAAACAGAGGGAAAGGAGCTGCCGGACCGGGTGTTCGAGGAGGCCGGAGCCCTGGCGGCCTACTATTCCAGAGGCCGGGAAAACGATAAGGTGGAGATCGACTACATCCAGAGAAAAAATCTGAAAAAAGTCCCCGGCGCGGCTCCGGGCTTCGTGGTATACCATACCAACTATTCCCTTCTGGCCACGCCGGGGATCCCAGTGAGCGAGGTGAAATAAACCGTCTCCTCTATTCTACTTTGATGGCGTTGGGGTAGATCCGGGCCAGACGCTCATCGCCGAAGCGCTCGTCCATCACCTGCTGCCAGGAGGCCTCTGCCGCCACGCCCCGGCTCCTCTCGTCGCTCCTCCACAAGGCCATAAAGGAGACGGCCATGTTGACGGTCATAAAAACGATCAGGAGCCAGACCAGAGGCTTCCCGGTCTTTGCCGGGATCCTCTCGATCCATCTGGAAAATACGGGATACAGCCCCTTAAACCACACCACAGCTGCGATGCCCCAGAAAAAGCAGTACAGGAGGTTGATCCGGCCTCCCAGGTTAAAGGGGATCTTACTGTAATCCCAGAATACCGTTCCGAACATCATTTCTGTAAACACACTGCACAGATACTCGTAAGCGCCTCCCAGGACCGTACCCATGAGGAACAGGAACCGGTCGGAGCTGTCCTTGTACCGGTAGAGGAGCACCGTCACCAGGGCGATGGCCAGGCCCCAGACGATGCTGAAGGGTCCCCAGACCAGACTGCTGCGGCTCATCCAGACACCGGCCGTGATCCGGCAGAATACGGTCTCCGTCAGATCTCCCAGGACACAGCCGATGACGAACAGAAGAAAGATCTTATAAAAGCTGCACCCGGCGGCAAAGCCTTCTGCACTGGCTGTTTTAAGCTCCTTCTCCTCTCCAGCTGTCCGCTCCCTGGGATACGCCCGCTCCAGACGCCGGTTCACCAGAGAGGACAGCCGAAGCTCCAGCCTTACGCTTAAGGACGCAAACAGGGAATCCACCGACTGCCACTGTTCGATCCTTCTGGTCTTTCCCGTAAGGATCAGCACCGTAGCCAGCATATCCGCCGCCAGGGCCAGTAAAAGGATCCACAGAAGGATCTTTCCAAGACTTCCGGGCAGCAGGGCAAACAGCCGCGTCAGCAGGGGATTCCCCCATCTGAACGCCAGAACGCCCAGAACGCCCCAGACTGCGGAGGCAGGCACACAGATATAGCCGTCCAGGTTCCATGGCAGCCCGGAATAGTCCCACCATTTTTCATGGTACAGCCACTCCAGCACATGACCGGCGATCCACTGGGTTAGGGTTGCCAGGATCACGATCCCCGCAAAAAGCCAGAAGCCCGAAAGCTCACGGCAGGAAAGGGTCATGGCTGCTGCCGCCGCGCCATAGGTCACACATAAAGGGCCGTTTACCAGTCCCCGGTTCACAAAGGTTCTTTTTTTCACTGCCGCTGCCACAGTTTCCAGGATCCATCCTGCGAAGGAATACGCGAAGAACAGCCACAGCAGCTCATAAAATGTATACGTCATACGCACACCTCCCTGACAGAGATTGTACCAGATTTTTCCTTTCCTATTTATAAAACTTTCATGAACTCTTTTCATTCCTCACGTTTCTGACGGCTATCCGACGCCAGGGCCGTTTTCTGCTCCTTGCGCCCCTTTCTCCTTCCATGTATAATGATCACAAGATTCCTGCTCCATAGAAACATGTCAACATTCCCATCGGAAAAGCGAGGTTGTTATGAATCCAATCTTTTTAAACAGTCCCTCCGGCCAGATCCATATGAAGCCCATGGACGAGATCTCCGGCTTCCAGGTCCGGCCCGGATTCTATGAGCTCAACGGGGCCATGGCGATCCCCGGCGGGGTCAATTTCACCGTCCACTCCACCGGAGCCGTTTCCTGTGAGCTTCTCCTGTTCCACCGGGCAGAAAACACGCCCTATGCGGCCATCCCCTTTCCGGAGCACTACCGCATCGGCGACGTATATTCCATGATTGTATTCGGCCTGGATATCAAGGATTTTGAATATGCATACCGGCTGGACGGCCCCTATGACAAGGAAAAGGGCCTTCTTTTCGATAAAAAGAACATCCTTCTGGACATTTACGCAAAGGCAGTCACCGGCCAGAGCGTCTGGGGGGTGCCGAAGAAAAAAGACGTGTTTTATAAGGCCCGGGTGGTCCAGGACAACTTCGACTGGGGCGCGGAGCCCTTTCCTCAGATCCCCATGGAGGATCTGGTGATCTATGAGATGCATGTGCGCGGGTTCACAAAGCATGTTAGCTCCGGCGTTTCCTGCCCCGGCACCTTTTCCGGGATCATGGAAAAGATCCCATATCTGAAGGAGCTGGGGATCACCGCTGTGGAGCTGATGCCGATCTTTGAGTTTGACGAGATGAAGGACAGCCGCATGGTGGACGGAAAACAGGTGGTGGATTACTGGGGCTATAACCCGGTCAGCTTCTTTGCTCCCAACACCAGCTACGCTGGGAAACCGGAATACAACCGGGAGGGCAATGAGCTGAAAACGCTGATCCGGGCCCTCCACGACAACGGCATCGAATGCTTCCTGGACGTGGTCTTTAACCATACGGCCGAGGGAAATGAATACGGTCCCTGCTTTTCCTTCAAGGGCTTTGACAACAACGTATACTATATGCTGACGCCGGACGGATATTATTATAATTTCAGCGGCTGCGGGAATACCATGAACTGCAACCATCCGGTGGTACAGCAGCTGATCGTAAGCGCCCTCCGGTACTGGGCCTCCGCCTACCATGTGGACGGCTTCCGCTTTGATCTGGCCAGTATCCTGGGAAGGAACCAGGACGGCTCTCCCATGAGCAGCCCGCCGCTTTTACAGCAGCTCGCCTTTGATCCGGTGCTAAAAAATGTCAAGCTCATTGCCGAAGCCTGGGACGCCGGGGGACTTTACCAGGTGGGAAGCTTCCCCTCCTGGAACCGGTGGGCCGAATGGAACGGCCGGTACCGGGACGATATGCGGGATTATTTAAAAGGCGGTCTGGAGCTTTCCCCGGCGGCTGCCAGCCGCATCACAGGCTCTGCCGACCTTTACGATCCGGCCTCCAGAGGCAGCCACGCTTCAGTGAATTTTTTAAACTGCCATGACGGCTTCACCCTCTGGGACATGTATTCTTACAGCCAGAAGCACAACGAGGCCAACGGCTGGTGCAATCTGGACGGCAGCGACGACAACCGGAGCTGGAACTGCGGAGCCGAGGGCGATACCAGCGACGAGGCTGTTCTGGGGCTGAGAAAAAAACTGGCCAGGAACGCGGTGACCGTGCTCCTTATGAGCCGCGGCACTCCCATGTTCCTGGCCGGTGATGAATTTTTAAATACCCAGTATGGAAATAATAACGCCTATTGCCAGGACAACGAGATCTCCTGGCTGGACTGGAGCTTTCTGGAAAAGAACCGGGACCACTTTTCCTATACAAAGCATATGATCGCGTTCCGAAAGGCCCACGACGTGATCCGGAAGCCCTCCGGCGTCTGCTCCCTGGGCCTTCCGAATATAAAGGTGATCCCTCCCGACGGCTCCACCCATGTGCTGGCGGTGCTGTATTCCGGCAGGAACCGGACGGATACGGCAGACGATCTGGTCTGTCTGGCAGTGAACGTATACTGGGAGCCCCAGGCTTTTCTCCTTCCCATGGTATCTAAATCTCTGAAATGGAAGGTGGAGGCCGATACAGCAGGAACGTATCTCAAAGGCCATATGCCGTCCTCCCATGAGCCGCCCTGTCTCATCTCTTCTCCACAGATCACCCTGGAGTCCCGGTCCGTTCTGGTATTCACGGCAGCCCCGGCTTAAGCCAGGACCCGTCCGCCTACTCCAGGTTCAGATGATGCTTCAGAAGATACTCCGTTCCCAGGGCCTCAGTCAGGATCTGGAATACCTGCCAGAGCAGGAATGCACAGCCGGTCACATGGATCGCCGCCGTCATATCCATCCTCTCCAGCACCGGCTCCCACAGCGGATACGTCTGGAGCAGCGCCGTCATTATAATAGAAAAGACAGAGCTGATGCCCACATAGGCCAGCACAGAGAAGGCCACTCTGTGGTTTCCCGCCAGCTGGCCCAGGGCCATGGCCAGGTAAAAATGGTACACCGTGGCAAACCAGGCTGCGATCATGGCCAGGAGACCCTCCAGAAAGAACAGGATCACATGGACCGTCATCCCGGCATCCTCTTTAAAGCCGGCCCCGATGAGCTTAAAGCATTCCGCCAGGAATCCAGGCACTGCCTTAAGGAAGGTCAGCTCACCCGCCAGGATCCCGATGGAAAAAATCCCTACTATCAGGGAGATATGGATCATCAGCACTGCGGCCAGAGCCTTGGCCAGGACGATCTTCCAGGACTCCACCGGCAGGGTGAACATCAGATATCCCTCCTCCTTTAAAAGCCCCTTATAAAACCGCTGGATCACCGGAAGCACGGTCATCACTCCCAGGGCCGCCAGCACGGCGGCGTACAAGGCGCCGGTAAACCAGGGGATCAGCTCCAGGAACGGAGAATCCAGGAGCTCTGTCCGTCCGGCTTCCGGAACGATCACATGAAACATCAGCGCATTGAGGACCGTGACCGCCAGCACCGCCCCGTACACAGGGAACAGGCTGCGCATCATGGCCGTCCATTCATATTTAAAAAGCTTCCGGAACATCTTATCTCTCTCCTTCCCTTCCATGGGTATCCCAGTCCATTGCTCCCATGGGCACTGCAAAGATCTCTCTGAACAGGGCGTCCACGGATTTTTTCTCCTGCTCCCGGATACGGTCCACCGGATCCTGGCGCACCACCTGTCCCTCTTTTAAAAAGATCACCTCGTCCAGGACCTTCTCGATATCGGCGATCAGATGGGTGGACAGGATCACCGACGCATCCTCAGAATAATTGGTAAGAATGGTCCTCAGGATAAAATCCCTGGCCGCCGGATCCACGCCGCCGATAGGCTCGTCTAAAAGATACAGCTTCGCCTTCCGGCTCATGACCAGGGCCAGCTGGACCTTTTCCTTTGTTCCCTTGGACAGGCTCTTCATCCGCTCTGAGCCGGAGATCTCCAGACGCTCCAGCATATCCTCCGCCGTCTCCAGGCGGAAATCCGTGTAAAAATCCCGGAACATGCGGACCATATCGGAGACCCGCATCCAGTCAGCAAAGTACATCCGGTCCGGCAGATAAGATACGATGGATTTTGTATACACTCCCGGCTCCTGCCCGTCGATCCGTATAGAGCCCCCGTCGGGCCTCAAAAGCCCGTTGGCCAGCTTAATAAGAGTGGTCTTTCCGGAGCCGTTGGGGCCCAGAAGACCGACGATCTTCCCGCTTTCCACCGAAAGATCCACCTGTTTTAAGGCCTCGCGTTTTCCAAAACGCTTTGTGAGGCCGCTGCATTCCAGCAAAACGCCCATTACGCCTCTCCCTCCTTTAACGCATCCTCCAGCACGGCCCGGATCTCATCTCCGGTGTATCCCAGATCCCGCATTTTTTCCAGGAACCATGCCACCTGCTCCTTTACAAGTCCTGTCCGCAGGGCTTTGATCGTCTCCATATCGTTTGTCACACACCTTCCCGCTGTTCTGTTGGCCACAGCCAGCCCCCGGCTCTCCAGGTCTGCCATGGCCCTCTGCATGGTATTGGGGTTCACCCCCGCCTCTGCCGCCAGCTCCCGCACCGAGGGGAGCCGCTCTCCCGGCCCGTACACCCCGGCAGCGATCTGCGACGCCACCAGGTCCGACAGCTGGGACCATATGGGCCTGTCGTCTGTCAGCTTCCATTCCATTTCCTCACTCCTTATCTTCTTTTCTGGCTGCTGTCTTTTTGTATTATTGTATTGTTGTATTATTCACTTAATACAGTTATACAAGAAAAGATCCTGCATGTCAAGAGGTTTTTCATTCCTCCCGGATACAGGATCCTGTCTGTTCTTTCTGGAACCTTTATGAATTTTTCATGACCACGCTCTCCACCACGTCGGCGGCATGCTCGCAGGCATCGGCGCATTTTTCCAGATAGCTGTAAATCTCCCTCCATGCGATGACGGCCAGCACATCCTTTTCCTCTGAATGAAGGCTGTGCATGCTGGCGATATACAGCCGGTCTGCCTCCTCCTCCAGGGAATTGATCTGGATGATCCGGTCCTTTAACTCTTTAGAACGGCGGAAGTTGGCGAACTCCCGCATGAGGCCGCAGACCTCCTCGCAGCACTGGATCACCAGCTCCAGCATCTTTAAGGCCTCCGGCCGGATGGCCTTTACATTGTTGATATAAATGCGGATGAACACCTCCTCGATCTTATCGGTGAGATCGTCGATCTGCTCGCTTAAGGCCGCGATGTCCTCCCGCTCGATGGGAGTGATAAAGGCTTTGGTGAGCCGGTCGCTGAGCTCATGCTTTTTCATATCGGCCTCATGCTCGATCTTATGAAGCTCGTCCAGCCGCAGCCTGGTGTCCTCCGGCCTAAAATCGGACAGGATCTCCTTTAAAAGATGGGCGGCCTGACAGGAATATCCGGCGCATTCAATAAAGTTCTGAAAATAAAAATCGTCCTGTTTTTTCGACATATGCTTTCTCCTTTAAAAGATGTACATGAATATTTTTGCCATAATAAAGCTGATGAGGCCGCAGCCTGGGAAGGTGAAGATCCAGGTGAGCACCATATCCTTTACGACGCCAAAGTTGATGGCCGAGATCCGCTTCACCGCTCCCACGCCCATGATGGCACTGGTCTTTGTGTGGGTGGTGGACACCGGGATCCCGAACAGGCTGGAATAAAGAAGGCAGAGGGCGCCGGATACGTCGGCGGCAAAGCCCTGGTACCGCTCCAGCTTTACCATGTCCATGCCCACGGATTTAATGATCTTTTCTCCGCCCACGCTGGTTCCCAGGGCCATGACCACGCTGCATAGGAGCATGAGCCACACCGGGATCTCCATGCCGCTTACGGAATTCTGGCCATGGGCAAAGGCGGCCCCTAAAAACAGGACGCCGATGAATTTCTGGCCGTCCTGGGCCCCGTGCATGAAGCTCATGGCCGCGGCTCCGGCGATCTGGGCAAAGCCGAAGAACCGGTTGGTCCTGCGCCGGTCCATGTCCCGGCAGATGAAGGAGATGATCTTACATACCACCCAGCCGGTGCCGAAGCCCAGCACCAGGCTCAGCACAAGGCCGTAAAGAACCTTGACCCACTCGGCCCCGTTGATGCCGCCGGTGCCGTGCTGGATGGCGATGGCCGCTCCCGAAAGACCGGCGATGAGGCTGTGGCTCTCGCTGGTGGGGATCCCGAAAATGGACGCCCCCACGCTGTATATAACGATGGAGAGCAGGGCCGCGCAGAGGGCGACCAGCGCATTCTGGGTGCTGTCTCCGAAGTCCACCATATTGCTGATGGTGGAGGCCACGGAGCTGTTGATCTGGGTCATGATGAACACGCCCAGGAAATTAAAGAAGGCGCTCATGATGATGGCGTTTCTGGCGCTTAGGCACCGGGTGGTCACGCAGGTTGCGATGGCGTTGGGCGCATCGGTCCACCCGTTTACGAAGATCACCCCCAGGGTGAACAGGGTCGTTACAAGAAGCGCCGGGTTTTCCAGAAGTTCTCCCAGAAAACCAGTAAATGACAGATCCATACCGTTTATTCCTTTCCTGTTTTATCCTGGGAAACGGCAGGGCCGTCCCCCGGCGTCCCGGGCTCCGCAGGGAGCTTTTCCGCCACGGCCCAGTCCACCATATGGTTTTTTACATTTTTTATCTGTATTTTCAATCCGGGGACCTGGACCTCAAAATGCTCACCGTCGGCCGGGATCCGATCGATCAGCCCCCAGACATACCCGTTGAAGGTATCGTAATCCTCCCGGGGAAGGACGAGCTTAAGGGCGTCCTCCACCTCGTCCAGGGGAGCCGAGCCCTGGATCCGCCAGCAGTTTTCTGAGATCTGCCGGATCTCCTCCGGCCGTTCCTCTTCGTCCTCTGTTTCCAGGTCGCCCACCAGCTCCTCCACCAGGTCGTGAAGGGTCACGATGCCGGTGACGCTGCCGTATTCGTCCAGAAGCACGGCGAAATACTTCCGCTCCTTTTTCATGGCAGAGAGCAGGGAATGGGCCCGCATGGTCTCCGGCACCAGGAACGGCCGGTCCACGGCGTGCTCCATTAAGGACTCTCTGGAGCGGTCCTTCAGGCGGAAATAATCCCTGGTGTCCAGGATCCCGATGACGTTGTCCCGGTTCTCCCGGCATACAGGGAAGTATGTAAACCGGGATTCCAGGATGGTCTGGTCCCAGACCGCATCCTCGTCCTCCATATGGAGGAACACCACGTCCTTTCTGTGGGTCCCGGCCTGTTCGGCCGGCGTATCGTCAAACTCGAACACGTTCTGGATCATCTGGCTTTCCTCCGGGCGGATGGTCCCCTGCTCCCGGCCCTCGGCTAACATCATGCGGATCTCCTCCTCGGTCACCACCTCATCCTCTTCCTCCGGATCGACGCCCAGGAGCCTTAAGATCTGGTTGGTGGAAAAGGTTAAGAGCCACACCACCGGCTTGCAGAGTTTCCAGACGCCGAACAGCATGCCGGACATGCCCAGGGCCATGGAATCCGGCTTTTTCATGGCGATCCGCTTGGGCACCAGTTCACCGAACACAAGGCTGAAATAGGTCAGCGCCAGGGTGATGAGTACCACGGATACCGAATGAAGGACGTTTTCCGGCACCGGAACGCCAAGGCTCATGAGAAGGCCCACCAGGGGCCCGGCAAAGTTTTCTGCCGCAAAGGCGCCGCCCATGAGACCCGCCAGGGTGATGGCCACCTGGATCGTGGCCAGGAACCGGGCCGGCTGCTCCGTCAGGGCCGTGAGCTTCTTTGCCCGCTTATCTCCGTCGTGGGTCATGCGCTTTAATTTCGCGTCGTTCATGGAGATCACAGCGATCTCCGCACTGGCAAACACTGCGTTTCCAAAAATTAAAAGAATCTGTAATAGGATTGCTCCGATCATGGTTTTATGTAATTTTTCTCCTTTCATGGGGACGTAAATTTTTCCCGCTGTCACATCCGCCGCCGCGGAATGGGAACATGGCCTGCTTAAACGCAAAAAGGTACAGCCTGCAAGCATGTTCATCTCCCAGACTATACCTCTTTATTCCATAAAACGCATGGAGCCTATTCTGTTTTTCCTGTGTCCGTCTCCGTTTGAACCGCCGTCCATGCAGCCGATCACTCCTTTTTTATAAAATCTAAAATGTCTGTAAAATCTGTGTAAAAAAGACACAGATCTCTTTCAAAAATATCATAACCCGGGAAAGAAGTCAATGGAACGCCGCCAGTCTTAACGGCTTCTTTGCCTCTTTCCCGTTTGTTTTCATCAGCCCTCGATGCTGATGAATTTCCGTTCCTCTTCCTCCGGCTTCTTTGCTTCCTTTTTGGGAACCAGAAGCTTTAAGACGCCGTTCTCAAACCTGGCCCGGATATCCTCTCTTGTGATCTCCTCGCCCACATAAAACTTTCTGCTGCATGAGCCGGCAAACCGTTCCCTGCGGATATATCTCCCTGCCGTCTCTTCTGTATTTTTATTGGATACGGCGGTGATGGTCAGGGTGCCGTCCTTTAATTCTGCCTGGATATCCTCCTTTTTGCATCCCGGCAGGTTGATATCCAGCTCAAAGCCGCCCTCGTACTCCCGGATATCCGTTTTCATCAGATCGCAGGACGCTTCCTTTTCGTACTGCTTCTGGGGCCGTTCAAGGGTGAAAAAGTCATCAAATAAGTTTTCTCCAAAAATGCTGGGCATTAACATAGATCATCGCTCCTTATCTTAAATGGTATTTATATCTGGATCCCTGGTTCCCTTTGGAACTGGTTCTGTTATACCACTTTTATTAGCACTCGTCAATATTGAGTGCTAATAATTTTTGTGAAAACTTTATGAACTTTTTCTGTCCCGGCTCTTTTGTCTCAGACCTTCCGGTCGTATAGAAGGGCGTTGCAGATGGCGGCGGCCACGTTGCTGCCGCCCTTTCTTCCTCTTGCCACGATACAGGGCACTCCTGCGGAAAGGATCAGCTCCTTGGCCTCCACCACGTTTACAAAGCCCACCGGCACCCCCACCACCAGACGGGGACGGATCTCTCCGGTGCGGATCTTTTCATACAGCCGCATCAGGGCCGTGGGGGCGTTGCCTACGGCGTAGATGCAGTCCGGATACAGCCTGGCGGCCTTGTCCACACTGACCGCCGACCGGGTGATCCCGGACTCCCTGGCGGCCTCCTTCACGTCCTCGTCCCCGATGAAACAGCGGACCTGGATGCCGTGGGCAGCGGCAGCCGTTTTGTTGATCCCGGAGGCGGCCATGGTGGTGTCGGTGATGATGGGGATGCCGGAGGCCAGGGCCTCCCGGCCCTTTGATACGGCGTCCTCTGAAAAATACAGGCTTTCCTTATAGGAAAAATCCGCCGTGGTGTGGATCACCCGGCAGAGCACCGGAAGCTGGTCTTGGGGGCAGGCTTTTAAAAACTCCTGTCCCAGCTCTTCTTTTATGATGGCAAAGCTGGCCGCCTCGATCTCCGACGGCCGGGTCGTAAGGAACCGGATCCCGGTCTCCCTGCAGAGCGTTTCTGTCCATTCCATAAGCTTTCTCCTTTTTTCTCACTCACAGCCTGCGGTCCAGGATCCCGTAAATCCGGTCCATATCCAGATTTTCCCTCAGGATCCCCGCCAGCTTTTTATACTGCTCTTCCTTATGGGCAGCCATGGAAAACCCTCCGGCTTCCGGGAGCTTGTCCATAGAAATGCCATATTTTCCAGCCAGCAGCTCCCACACGGCCCTCTGGATCTCCTGGGAATCAAAAAAGCCATGGACGTAGGTTCCTGCCGCACGGCTCTGAATGCAGCCGTCCTCCTTTATGGCAGCTCCGGCCGGGTCCGATTCTTTCCGGATGCCGGTACACGGCCTTCCTCCGGCCCTTTTTGTCTCTCCCATATGGATCTCATATCCCGTGAAGCCAGAGGCTTTGGTTCCTCCCCACTCCTCAAACACCCAGGCGTTCCCCGTCACCCGGGTCCTGGTCTTCTCCCTGGAAAACACCGTTTCCACCGGAAGGAGCCCGAGCCCCCGGAGCGTTCCGCCCTCCTCGATGCCGAAGGGATCCGAAAGCCGCATCCCCAGCATCTGGAAGCCGCCGCAGACGCCGAACACGAAGCAGCCTTCTCCGTATTTTCTTAAAATGGCCGCCTCCATCCCCGTTTCCCTAAGCCACTTCAGATCGCCCATGGTATTTTTCGTGCCTGGAAGGATCACCAGGTCTGCGGCTGAAAGCTCCTCCGGCCGGTCTGCATAATAAAGGGCCACGCCGGGAAGATGCTCCAGGGCATTGAAGTCCGTAAAATTGGAGATCCTGGGAAGCCGCACCACGGCGATCCTGGCAAAAGCCTTTCTTCCATTCCGGTCCATGGCCGTATCCTTTGCCCAGAGCCGGTCTGCCAGGCTGTCCTCGTCATCCAGATCCACGTCCATATATGGGACCACGCCCGCCACCGGGATGGGACACCGCTCATACAGCATGGAAAGGCCGGGCTTTAAGATCTCCTTATCTCCCCGGAATTTATTAATGATAAAGGCACGGATCCTGGCCCGCTCCCGGTCGGACAGCAGGGCCGCCGTGCCGTAAAGCTGGGCGAATACACCGCCCCGGTCAATGTCTCCCGCCAGCAGCACCGGAGCGTCGATGAGCTCCGCCAGGCCCATGTTGACAATGTCGTTTTCCCGGAGGTTGATCTCCGCCGGGCTTCCGGCTCCCTCCACCACGATCACGTCAAACCGCTCTGCCAGGCTGTCGTATGCCCTTTTGATCTCCGGGATCAGGCTTTTTTTCATCTTAAAATATTCTGCCGCCGAATAATTTCCCAGTACCTCCCCGTTGACGATCACCTGGGAGCCCATATGGGAGGTGGGCTTTAAAAGCACCGGGTTCATGGCCGCCTCGGGACGGATCCCGGCCGCCTCTGCCTGCATCACCTGGGCCCTCCCCATTTCCAGGCCTTCTTCTGTAATATACGAATTGAGGGCCATGTTCTGGGACTTAAAGGGGGCCACCGATAATCCGTCCTCCTTAAATATCCTGCAAAGTCCCGCCGCCAGGAAGCTTTTTCCCGCGCTGGACATGGTTCCCTGTATCATGATCACCCGGCTCATACGTTCCTCCTCGTCTGTTTTTATGATCGGATCCCCGCCAGGACCAGGACCGCCGCCAGGGCTGCCGCCCAGGCAGCTCCGTACATGAGACGGCAGGCCCTGGGGATATCCTCCGCCTCCACCGGCCTTTTATCATCCCCGATGGTCTTTTTCTTATAAATGGTCCCAAAATACCAGGCGTCTCCTGCCAGCTGTACATGGAGGACGCCGGCGCACACGGCCTCTGTCTGGGCGGAGTTGGGGCTGGCGTGGTTAAAGCGGTCCCGGAAAAAGATCCGCATTCCTTCCCACCAGTCCATGCCCAGGACCGCCGCCGCCAGGACCATCAGCCCGGCAGAAAGCCTGGCGGGAAGGAAGTTGGCCAGATCGTCAAGCTTTGCCGCCGCCCGGCCAAAATACAGGTACGCTTCGTTTTTGTACCCCACCATGGAATCCATGGTGTTCACAGCCTTGTAGACCCACCCAAGGACGGGGCCGCCCAGGGCCAGATAAAAAAGCGGGGCGATGACCCCGTCCGAGGTATTTTCCGCCACGGTCTCCACCGCAGCCTTCGTGACGCCTGCCTCTGAAAGACGCTCCGTATCCCGGCCCACGATCATGGACACTGCCCTTCTGGCTCCGGGAAGATCCCCTTTCTTCAGCTCCTGATAGACCTTCATGCTTTCTGTCTGAAGGGATCTGGCTGCCAGGAGCTGGTAGCAGAGGGCCGCCGATACAGCCAGGTACAGCCAGGCCGAAACCTCCCGGCACAGGGCCAGGAGAGCCCACACGGCTCCTCCGGTGATCCCGCATACCGCCGCAACCAGAAAAAGGCCTCCCAGAAGAAGCCCTTTTTCCGTTTTTTTACATATTTTCCTTAAAACCGCTTCCAGCCGTCCAATGAGCCAGCCGATGAGACGCACCGGATGGTAAAGGAACTGTGGATCTCCCAGGACCCAGTCCAGCAGAAACCCCAGGGCTGCCGCCCAGGCCCAGATCATTCTGTCCATAAATTCACGTTTTTCCTTTATTTCAGATATTTTTCGTTATTTTTATATGTGATATAAATGGTATACAGAGTCAGCCCTAAAAAGATCACCAGGCATAAGGTGGGAAGGAAGATCTTTTCGTAATACATGGCGAACACGGCCAGATCCAGTCCCCAGAGGATCTTCGTAAAGCCCTCCACCTTGCACCAGGCGGCCCTTCCCTCATCCTCAATAAGGATCTTGGACCGGATGGGAACGTAGATCCCTCCTGTTACCAGAGCGCCGTAGATCAGAAGACCCAGACTGATGATCAGTAAAAATGGAGCTATCATGTTTGCTACCTGCCTTTCTCTTATTTCGTATCCTTAAAGTATACTATATAATTGAAATTTCCGCAACATCTGTCAGACAGAAATGGCCGTTCTCCTCCCCGGTCCGGCAGAGATACCCAGAAAGGCAGCCGGTCTGCCAGGAATAATACTCCCGCTCCGGCCGGCCAAAGGCCTCCAGCACGGCCATGATGGAGCCGCCGTGGATCACGAACACCGCCGTACCGTCTGTTTTCTCCGTAAGGGTACGCACCTCCTGCCGGAAGGCATCTGCACACCGGCGTTTGAACTGCGCCACGGCCTCGCCTCCCGGGAACCCGTCTGTTCCGCCGGAGTCGATGAACCGCTGGTAATCCGCATCCCCGGAAAGCTCTCTGTAATTTTTGTACTCGAACCGGCCAAAGTCACATTCCGAAAGGCCGGGCACCAGACGGACGTGAACGCCCGAAAAGTCCTTTTCCGGAAAAACCAGGGCTGCCGTCTCCAGGCACCGCCTCATGGGGCTTGCGTACACCGCCGCCACCGGACCCAGAAGCCCGTAAAGAAGCTGCTTCCGCTTCTCCGAGGTCTGCCGGAGCGCCTGTATGGCCGCCTCCGTAAGCCCCTCGTCGGTCCTTCCCACATACCGCTTTTCCAGATTGCCCGCCGTCTCCCCGTGGCGGAGAAGAAGGATCCTCATAAAACGCCTCCTGTCTATGAAATCGCCAGATGGCAGACCGCCGCCGCCAGTACCATAAAAAGCTCACAAAGCTGTAAAAAATACCCGGCCAGGTCCCCGGTGACGCCGCCGAACTCCCGGAACACCATCCGCCTGTAATATAAAAATGCCAGGACGGCCCCAAGGGCCGCCGCCGCCCCGCAAAGGCCGCCCAGAAGGATCATGGCCCCGGCGGAAACCGCCATATAAAATACCATGGAGGCCGCCACCAGCCGTCTTCTGGAATCCTTCATGAAATCCGCCAGCATCCCGTGCTCCCTGGCTCCGGGAAATACCGCTGCCGCCAGCCCGCTTAAAGCCCGGGACAGGACGAATCCAACAGACACGGCTGCCGCCCCCCGGACCGGAAGCTCCGAACAGCCGCCGCAGTATAAAAGCAGGTACAGCCCGCCTCCGGTGACTGCAAAGGCCCCCGCATGGGTATCCTTTAAGATCTGAAGCTTTTTCTCCCGGTCTCCCCAGGAGGCCCTGGCGTCACAGGTATCTAAAAAGCCGTCCATATGGATGCCTCCCGTTGCCAGGAGCGGCACGGCCGTCAGAAACGCCCCTTTAAAAACAGGCCCTGCCCCTGACCGTTCCATAAAAAGATATACCAGGAAAAATGCAGCCCCTGCCAGGACCCCAATCAGGGGAAAAAAGCACATGGCCTTTTTCCGGTCCTCCTCCTCCCAGACAAAATCCGGCACCGGGAGCCTGGAGTACATGGAAAAGGCCATCAGAAGGGCCTTCATGGCCGGCCTCCCTTTTTGGCCCCATAGTCCACATAGGATTCCACATGGATCTCCGAAAACGTGCTCATGTTTTCATAGACCATGGCGCCCATTTTTAAAAGAGGCAGAAGGGCCACAGCCCCGCTCCCCTCTCCCAGGTGCATCCCGCAGTCCAGAGGGGCCTTTAATCCCAGCTGGTCCATCACCAGACGTCCCCCAGGCTCTGAAGATACATGAGAGGCCAGGAGGAAGTCCTTCACGTCCCGGCACATGAGCACCGCCAAAAGCGCCGCCGCCGATGAGATGAAGCCGTCGATCACCGCAGGAAGCCTGTACGCGGCGGCTCCCAGGAACAGTCCGGCCATGGCGGCGATATCAAAGCCTCCCAGCTCCACAAGAAGAAGGAACGCATCCCGGGGCTCTGCGGAAACATCCCAGGAAAAATCCTTATACCTGGGATACTGCCGGAAAAACCGCTCGCAGGCCGCCTCCACGGCCTTCTGTTTTCTTAAAAGCCCCTGATCCGAGAGACCGGCCCCCCGTCCGGTGACCAGCCGGGGAGGGGCTCCCGTAAGGACCGAGGCCAGGGCGCTGGCCGGGGTGGTGTTCCCGATGCCCATTTCTCCGGAGGCCAGGATCCCATAGCCCATCTGCTTCAGATCCCGGGCCAGGAACGCCCCCGCCAGGAGCGCCTTTTCGCACTGGTCCCCGGTCATGGCCGCCTCTCTCACCAGGTTCCGGCTTCCGGCTCCGGCCCTCCGGTTTAAGAGCACAAAGGGGGCCGGGGCCTCTTTGCCGGAGCCGTCCCAGAGCCATCCTTCTCCTGTCATGCCCACGTCCACCGGAAACACGTCCGTTCCCGACACCCGGCACATACAGGTCACCGTGGTCTGGCCTTTTGTGAAATTTTCTGCCACGATCCGGGTGACCTCCTGGCCCGTCTGGGTCACGCCCTCTTCCACCACTCCATGGTCGGCGCACATGACTGCCAGGGCGCTTTTTTCCAGAGGGATCCGTTCTGCGCTTCCCAGGATCCCGGCGATCTTTATAATGTCCTCCTCCAGGATCCCCAGGCTTCCGATGGGCTTTGCCACTGAATTCCACCGGAGCCTGGCCGCCTCCATGGCTTTCTGGTCCGCCGGGCGGATCTCTGAAAGGAGTTCAAAAATTTTTTTCATATCTGCCACCGCCTTATGTTCTATGTGATCGTCCGCACTCCCCGTCCCGCCGCCGGGCCGCCAGCTCCAGAAACCGCACCGGCTCATGGCCGTAAAAATAAAGATGGGGAAATCCGGCGTAAAGGCTTTCCGTTCCATAGCCGCAGGACCATTCCCGGGTCCCCACTGGCTTTTTAAAGGAAAAGCAGTCTCCGTTTTCCGGACTGTCCCAGTGATGGAATTCGTGGGCCGGAACGCTGGTCCCGACAGGCCCCAGGACACTGTCTCCCATGGCCGTCATGATCCCGTAGCCGAATCTGGAAAGCCTTCCGCTGTCCCGGCTTCCCTCTGGAAGCACACCGCACATGGGCCAGGAGATGCCGTCCGCATCCGCAAGCTCCTGCTTCAGATACAGGTATCCGCCGCATTCGGCGATGCAGGGTATCCCCTGGGCCAGGAGTTCCCGGACGCTGGCCCGCATGGAAGCGTTTTCTGAAAGCTCCTTTCCGTAAAGCTCCGGATAGCCGCCTCCCAGGTAAAGGCCGTCGGCCTCCCCGGGCACCTTTTCGTCATGGATGGGGGAAAAGAACCTGAGCTCTGCGTTCATGGCCTCCAGGGTCTCCAGATTATCCTGGTAATAGAAGCAGAAAGCCTCGTCCATGGCCACGGCGATCACCGGCTTTTCCCCATTTTTCTTCTGTATCTGGGGAAGGCTGCGCCTCCGGGCCGGAAGCGGTTCCGCCTCCTTTGCAATGGACAGGATGGCTTCCAGGTCGATCCCTGGCCGGAGCGTTTCAGCCAGCCTGTGGATCTCCTCCCGGAACCCTGGGATCTCCTCCGGCCGCAGAAGGCCCAGGTGACGGCTTTTCAGCTGGAACTCCTCTCCCAACGGCGGCACAAAGCCCACGGCCCGGATCCCCAGCTCTTCCTCTGCCGCCCGTTTAAGGGCCGGATACAGCATGGGGGACAGCCGGTTGAACAGGACGCCCTTTATATGGCTGTCCGGCCGGAAACTTAAAAAGCCCCGGACAGCGGCCAGGGTAGAAAAGCTTCTGCCCTGGGCGTCGGCCACCAGGATCACTGGCGTATGGGTGCGCTCCGCTACCTCATAGGAGCTGGCCCGGTCCGTACTGCCGCCCAGGCCGTCGTAATAGCCCATGACGCCTTCGATCACCCCCAGGCGGTCCGGCCCGCCATGGAGGCCAAGAAGCTGGATCAGCTCCTCCCGGCTGGAAAAAAAGCTGTCCAGGTTATAGGAGGGCACGCCGGCCACCCTCCGGTGGAACATGGGATCGATATAATCCGGGCCGCACTTAAAGGCAGATACCCGGTGCTGTTCCTTTAAAAGCTCCAGGAGGGCACAGGTGATGAGAGTCTTTCCCTGGCCGCTTTTCTCCGCCGCTACCATAAATCTTGGAAACTGCACCTTTTCCATCACTGGTCCTCCCTTCCGGAAAACGCCACGATCCAGACCGGGTTGGCCCCCAGCATCAGATGACTGTTTCCTGCTTTTTTCGACCGGGCGGCTGTTACCATGACGATCTCCGGATCTGTCACCGGAAGGACCCCGGGAAGGTCCATGACCGCAGCCAGGGATTCCGGGGTAATAAGGTTCGCCACAAACCGGGCGGTACCATTTTTCCTCAAGACCGTATCCACGATCCGGCCCATGCTGCCTCCGCTGCCGCCGATGAACACATGGGTGGGGGCAGGAAGCCCCTCAAGAGCCTCCGGGGCAGTCCCGGCCACGATCTCCATGTTGGACAGGGAAAACTGCTGCCGGTTTTTTTCCAGCAGCTCCAGGGCCTCTGGATCCCGCTCAATGGAAAAGACCCGGATCCCGGAGGACAGTCTGGCGCATTCCACCGAAACTGAGCCCGTTCCGGCTCCCACGTCGTAAACCACGGCATTTTCTGTAAGAGCCAGTTTTGAAAGGGACACGGACCGCACTTCCAGCTTTGTCATGGGTGTTTTTCCACGGAGGAAGGCCTCGTCGGGAAGGCCATGGGTCAGAGGCCGGGGGAGAGTCCTCCCTGCCGCCGGATTTTCTGCCAGCACCACCGTAAGCCCGGAAACCTCCCGTTCCCTCATGGTCTCCGGCGTCCCTTCAGAGATCCTCTCATTCGCCAGGGAGAGGTTTTCTCCCACCGTAAGCCGTACCTGGGAAAGGCCCGCGTGGAGAAGTCTTTCGCAGATCTCCTTTAAAGCATTGCTTCCTCCGCAGAGGATGAACACCCGTTTATGACCCCCCACGGCTCCCTCCAGGTCAGCGTCCCGGCCATGAAGGCTTAAAAAGCAGACATCCTCCCAGCCCGCTCCGATCCTGGAAAAGAAGTATCCGGCGGAGGAGATCCCCGGGATCACCTCCACCTCAAAGCCGCCGTCCCTATTTAATACCTCCAGAAGCCCTCTGGCCCCGCTGAAAAAGCCCGTGTCTCCCGACAGGGCCACGGCCGCCGTCTCATACTCCGGATGGTCCTTTAAAAAGCCCAGGATCCTCTCCGGCTGGTATTCCCTTAAGACTGGCTTCTGGAAGCCCCTGAGACCGTCGGCCATCCGTCCGGCTCCCGCCAGCACCTGGCTTTCCTCAAAGGCCCGTCTGGCCGCCTCTGTGAAAAGCCCTGGATCTCCCGGTCCCATGCCCACCAGAAATACCTTTCTCCTGTCCATGGACAGGCCAAAAAGCTCCAGCGCCTCCCGGAGGGAGATCCCATCCTCCTTTGGCCTTCCAATTACAATGAGTCCGGCTCCGGCCTGTCCGGCAGCCAATGCCTTTTCCTCAAAGCCTCCGGCGGTCCCAGACTCCTTGGTGACCATCCAGGCCGCTCCCACGGCATGGAGCATGGCCACGTTCATCTCCACCGAAAAGGGGCCCTGCATGGCCATCAGATGATTCCCGTAAAAGCCCAGATCTCCGCAGTCAGACACCACCTGGGGCAGGGACAGCACCCGGGCGTAGATCCGTTCCTCCCAGTCCGGAAGCGCTTTATATTTAGAAAGCTCCTTGCTGCCAGTGGTCACCAGCACATGGCCCTGGGTACCCTTTAAAAACTCCACGGCCTCCTCCACAGAATCCACGAAAACAGGGCTGGATCCCGTTCCGGCACCTCCGGCCCTCCGGGACTTTGTATAGTCACGCAGGATCCGGAAACAGGGGATCCTGCAGGCGGCGCAGGCATCCTTTATGTTTTCCGACACGATCCGGGCAAAGGGATGGGTGGCGTCCAGCACAAGATCACAGGAAAGCCTGGACAGCTCCTCCCGGATCTCCTCCTGGTCCATCCGTCCTTCATGGACAAGGATGTTCTCTGCCTGCGGCAGACCCTCTCCCCCGTATTCCGTAGCCACAAATACATGGACCTTTACCGGGCCTCCGGCCAGACGCTCTGCCAGGAGCCTCCCCTCCGTGGTCCCGGCAAACAGGGCGGCGGTCCCGATATCTTTTACAGACAGACAGCTCATAGGCGGTATCCTCTGGGAGTCACCATGGCCCCGGAAAGCTCCATGGTCTGGCTGTTTCCCACAAAGACGGTGGTAAACATATCCGCCTCATAGCCAGAGAGCTCCCCCAGGGTCATCACCTGGCTTTCTTCGCCCTCTCTTCCGATATTTTTCACCGCCCCGCAGACTGTGTCCGGGCTTTTTTCTTCCATTAAGATCTCACAGGCCCGCCGCAGGTAGCCGGCCCGTTTTTTGCTGGAGGGATTATAAATGCAGACACAGAGGTCTCCCATGGCCGCGGCCCGCAGCCGCTTTTCAATGGTCTCCCAGGGAGTCAGAAGGTCGCTGAGGCTGATGACCGCAAAATCATGCATCAGCGGAGCCCCCAGGACCGCCGCTCCGGAGGAGGCTGCCGTGACCCCGGGAACGATCTCCACGGAAACCCCCGGGTATTCCCGCCCGATCTCCAGGATCAGCCCCGCCATGCCGTATACTCCGGCGTCGCCGCTGCAGATCATGGCCGTGGTCCTGCCCTTTGACGCCTCAGAAAACGCCAGGCGGCACCGCTCGGTCTCCCGGCGCATGGGCGTGGTCAGGAACTCCTTTTCTGGATAATACTGCTCTGCTAACTCCACATAGACCGTGTAGCCCACGATCACGTCGCATTCCCTTAGGACCCGGTCCGCCCGGATGGTCATGGAGTCGTGGTCTCCCGGCCCCATGCCCACAACGTACAGCTTTTTCATGCGTCTGTCCCCTTTCTGAATCCTGTGGTAAAGTCCGGCGCATAGAGCCTGGAGTCCGCATAGCCGTTTTCCTCCCTGGTCCCCAGCACGTTGCCGATGAGGATCATGGCGGTCTTTCGGATCCCTTCCCGTTCCGCCGTTTCCTTAAGGGTCGATACCGTACAGCGGACGGCTTTTTCCTCCGGCCATGTGGCCTTATAGACAATGGCCGCCGGAGTGTCCGGCCTGTACCCGGCCTCCTTAAGCTCCTCCTCCATCTCCTCCAGGAGCCCGGCGCTTAAAAACACCGCCATGGTGGAGTGATGGGCCGCCAGAGACCGGAAGCTCTCTCTTTCCGGCACAGCCGTCCGCCCGGCCATCCGGGTGATGATCACCGTCTGGGACACCTCCGGAAGGGTCAGCTCCGCTCCCAGGCTGGCGGCAGCTCCGTTAAAGGAGCTGACTCCGGGGCAGACGTCATAGGCGATCCCCATTTCCTCCAGCCGGTCCATCTGTTCCCGTATGGCCCCGTAAAGCGACGGATCCCCTGTGTGGAGCCGCACAATGGTCTTTTTCTCTGCCTCTGCCCGCTCCATGACACCAAGGACCTCCGGAAGGGTCATCCGGGCGCTGTCATGGATCTCACAGCCCTCCTTTGTCCCCTTAAGGAGCTCCGGGTTCACCAGGGAGCCTGCGTAGATCACCACGTCCGCCTCCGAGAGCAGCCTGGCCCCCCGGACTGTGATCAGATCCGCCGCGCCGCAGCCGGCGCCCACAAAATGTACCATAGTCTCCTTCTCCTTTATGAAAACAGCACCTGCTCTGCCAGGGCCGCCGCCTCTTTGATGCAGTCGTCGCAGCTTTTGATCACCTTGCCGGTCTCGATCCCCTTTAATTCCTTGCAGATTGCCGTTCCGTTGGCCTTTTCAAAGCCGCCCAGGATGGCCCTGGAAAGCTTATAGGACTCTGCCTTGCTGTCGGGCTTTTCCAGATTTCCCGTGCTCCGCTTCATCCCGGCCAGGATGCAGGCTCCCGCCACCGCCCCGCAGGTGCCGTCCATACAGCCCATTCCCAGGCCCAGGGCCTCGGTCATCTTAAACATGGTCTCCTCGTCCACGCCCACCAGGTCGCAGTAGGTGCAGGCCACCGCCTGGGCGCAGTTGTATCCTTTTTTATGTCTTTCAATGGTCTTTTCCACCCGAGTATCCATTTCTTTCTCTCCTCTGATTTATTTTTACACTTCGATCTCAAACCCTGTATAGATCTGCTCTGCCATGTCTCCCAGCTCTTCCTTCAGGATCTCCATGGCCCTTTCCCCGGTGCAGTGGCCCGTACAGATCCGCCGGATCCCGGTCTTTCTGATCCGGTCTGCCAGCTCCCGCACCTCCTGGTCCTCAGACCGGAACAAATGGAAGCCGCCGATGAGGCCGTAGATCTGCTTTCCAGGGAACGCAGCCTCCGCTTCCCGGATGATCACATCTGCGCCGCCGTGGGAGCAGCTGTTGAAGATCACCAGTCCCTCCTTCGTGTCAAGCACCAGGCTCTGCTCGTGGGAAAAGTCGTCGGGCCTCCACCGGCCATTCTTCCTCACATACATCCCGGCCTTTTTTCCCACACCGGAAAGTCCCGGCGTCCGGTGGGCAAGGAGCGTCACTCCTGGGATCACCTCCATGTCTCCGTCGGCATAGACGATCCGGTCCTTATACGTTTCCAGATATCCCCGGCGGATCCCGATGTATTTCTTAAACAGGAAATTTTTCCTGCTGTAACAGTTTTCCTCTGCGCTCTTCTGTAAGTAAAATTTTGCCGTGGAATTCCTTTTAAAGAACTCTCCAAGGCCGTCTGAATGGTCATAGTGGGCATGGGACAGGACTCCGAACTCCACATCCTCCAGGCGGACCCCCATCTGGTCTGCATTTTCTGCAAAGGCCTCTGTGGTCCCTGTGTCCAGGAGGATCCTGTGGCCGTTGTATTCGATATAGATGGAAAGCCCCCACTCGGCCTTCCACTGGTTTTTTGTGATATTATCCACCAGAACTTTTGCTTTCATAGATACGTCCCCTTTCTGCGCTCTAGGCCCGGTTCCGCTTTAGGATCTCCTCCATGGCCCGGCAGAACAGCTCCAGCCCCCTCTGGTCCTCTTTTGTAAACCTTCCCAGCCTTGGGCTGTCCATATCCAGGACGCCGTAAAGCTCACCGTTTCTATGGAGCGGGATCACGATCTCGGAATTGGAGGCGCAGTCACATGCAATATGTCCGGGAAACTGGTGGACGTCCTCCACCCGCACCGTCTGGTCCTTTTCTGCCGCCGTTCCGCAGACGCCGCGGCCCGGCAGGATCCTGGTACAGGCCGGTTTTCCCTGGAACGGCCCCAGGATCAGGCTCCCGTCCCTCCACAGATAAAATCCGGCCCAGTTGAGCCCCTCCAGGCTGTGGTATAAAAGCGCAGAGGCGTTGGAGAGATTTGTGATCTCATACTCCACATCCTCTGCCAGGGCCAGGAGCTGGTCCCTTAAAAGCGTATAATCCGTCATAGTCCTCTCCTTTTTATATTCCATTATCCGGCCCGTCTTCTCCCACCGGCTCCTCTCCGGCAGCCAGCGCAAGGAGATCCCGGGCGTTTTCAGTGGCTCCCAGGAGCGTTCCTGCGGCGTCGAATACCAGGATGCCCGTTTCCAGGATCTCCGGGACCCGCCGCCTCATATACCAGTCCATGCGCTCCAGAAGCGCTCCCATGGTCTCCTTAAGGATACCGGCCGCCTTAAGCTCCTCCAGGGCCTGCTCCGTGGTATTGGCCTCCTGGATCCTTTTTAAGGTTCCAGTCCCGGCTCCGGCCCGCAGGGCGCAGGCCACAAGCGTCTCCATCCGGCCGTCCCCTTCCTTTGAATGGGTGTTCATGATGCCGCAGCCCAGCTTCACCAGCTTTCCCAGGTGACCCGCCAGGAGAAAACCGGAAAAGCCCAGCTCTCCAGCCATATCCAGGGTCCTGCCCACAAAATTGCTGCACACCACCGCCGGTATTTTTCCGATCCCCTCCCGCTCCAGATAGGACCAGAGGAACCTCTCCCCCATGTTTCCGGGCACAGCGGCTGCAAACCGTCTTCCCTCAGACCGCAGCACCTGCATATGGGCCCGGATGGTCTCTATGAGGGCTTCCTCGCTCATGGGCTCCACAATGCCGCTGGTGCCCAGGATCGAGATCCCCCCGGTGATCCCCAGGACTGGATTAAAGGTCTTTTCCGCCGTCTTCTCTCCTCCGGGAACAAAGATCAGGATCTCCACCGGCCGGTCCAGCCCGGCCTCCTCTAAGACCTCTGTAACGGCGGCCTCGATCATCCTCCGGGGAACGGAATTGATGGCCGCCGCTCCCACCGGCTGGTCCAGGCCCGCCTTTGTCACCCGGCCTACACCTTCTCCTCCGTCAATGATCACCCGGCGTTCCCGGGCAGAAGCAGTTCCGGTTCCATGGTCCGCCTCCCGGGCATTCCCTGCGTTTTCCGGCAGGAACCTGGCCTGGGCGAAGATCAGAAGGCCATCGGTCACATCCGGATCATCCCCGGCGTCCTTTTTTACTGCACAGGAGGCGGCGCCGTTCCCTGCTTTTTTCTCCATCAGCGGAACCCGCACCATCTGGCCCGCCGGGGTCATGAGCTCCGCCGTTTCCGGCCATATGCCAGAGACCAGGAAGGAGACGGCTCCCTGGGCTGCCAGGGCCGCGCAGGTGCCGGTGGTATACCCCCGCCTCAGCATTTTTTTATCCTTATAAACGAGAGCTTCCATGATCCCAGTCCTCAAGAATTGCTGATAAAAGGCCGTCGGCCGTATAGTCCCTGGCGATCTTCATGCGCCGGATCCCAAAGGCGCTTAAGGCCTCCGCCGTAGCCTTCCCGATGCACACCGGGCAGGGACCTGTTTCCAGGAGCCTTTTCTTTTCATCTCCAAGCTCCCCAAAAAAGCCGCGGACGCCGGAGCCGCTTTCAAAGGTAAGGTAATGGAGCCTGGAAAGCTCCAAAAGCGCTTCCCTGCCCACTGGCTCCGCCTCCACGTCGTAGACGGGAACATCCAGGACAGAGATCCCCCCCTGGCACAATGCATCCCTCAGGATAGGGGAGCCCATTCTGGCTCTGGGGATCAGCACAGACTCTCCGGGACGGATCCGGCTTAAGAGCCCCCGGGCCAGGGCCTCTGTGGTATATTCCTCCGGCATATAGTCCGGGAAAAGGCCCTGCTCCTCCAGGGCCTTTCCGGTGCCGCTGCCCACCACGGCAAATTTCACATGGCCCAGGGCCCTGAGATCCATCCGGCCCTCCCTCATGGCCTCAAAAAAGATCCGGACGCCGTTGGTGCTGGTAAAGATGATCCAGGAGACCTGATCCAGCCGGTCCAGGTGCCCGGACAATCCCTCTTTATTTAACGGTACGATCCTGGAGATTCCTGCCCGGACCACCGACGCTCCCTGGGATACGAGCTTTTCTGAAAGCTTGTTCCACATGCCGTCCGTCCCGGTGATCCCCACCAGGGCTCCGCTCAGGGGAAGCTCTTTTTTACAGGTCATGGAAAAAGCGGCCACCGGGCCCACCACGATGATCCCCGGCGGTTTCAGACCAGCCCTTCGTACAGCCTCTGGAAGAGACGAAAGCGCCGCCCGGACGCACCGGCTGTCCGGCAGGGTCCCGTTGGTGACCACCGCCGCCGGAGTCCGGGGATCCTTTCCGTATTTTATAAGATTTTCCACGATCTTTTCCAGGTTAGAGAGACCCATGAGAAAAATGAGGGTCCCCGGAAGGCAGGCGTACTGGTCAAAATCTCCGGTAAGACTGTCCCCGTCTCCGGCTCCCACCGCCGTATGGCCTGTGATCACATGGAAGCTCTGGCCTACCCCACGGTGGGTCACCGGGATCCCGGCGTGGGAAAGGGCCGCAATGGCCGACGTCACGCCGGGGACCACCTCATAGGGGATCCCATGGGCAGAGAGGCTCTGAATCTCCTCTCCGCCCCGGCCAAAGACAAAGGGATCTCCGCCCTTCAAACGGATCACCCGCTTTCCCTTTAACGCCCACTCCACCAGGATCCCGTTGATCTCCTCCTGGGTCCTGCTGTGACGGCCGGATTCTTTGCCCACATAAATCTTTTCGCAGCCCGCCGGTACCAGCTCCAAAAACTCCCGGGAGGCTAGCCGGTCGTAGACCAGGACCTCCGCTGTTTCCAGAAGCTCTTTTCCCCGGAGGGTCAGAAGTCCCGGATCGCCTGGTCCGGCTCCCACCAGAAATACCATTCCCTTATTCATGATCCAGTCCCTCCGTAACCGCCGCAGCCAGGGCCTCATATTCCTCAAGCGCTCCGGAGATCTCCCGGCGCAGGATCCCGCTCTCCGTCCCCTTCATGAGCTTTATGTGGAAGCTGCCATTTTCTGAATAGCTGTATACGCCCACGGCCCCGGTGCATCCGGCTCCCAGGCGCTTTAATACCAGCCGCTCTGCCGCCAGGGACCGGAAGGCAGCAGGATCGTTGATGGCCGCAAGCACATGGGAAAATTCCGTATGCTCCCGGCTTTCCACTGCGATGATCCCCTGGCCTCCGGCTGGGATGAATTCTTTCTCCGGCAGCCGTTCAAACGAAAACTCCGGGTCTGAAAGCAGGCCCATACGCTTCAATCCCGCCGCTGCCAGAAGGATAGCGTCATACTCTCCCTCCCGGAGCTTATTGAGCCTTGTCTGGATATTTCCCCGTAAAAGGGCGCAGCGGGCGTTCCTCATCTCCCCGATCTGCACCTGGCGGCGGGGGCTTCCAGTCCCCACCAGAAACGGCCCGTCCGGAAGCGGCCTTCCCTTTACAGTCACCAGCACGTCTCCGGCGTCCTCCCTGGGAAGCGCTGCCGCGATGACCAATCCCTTAGCCAGCTCCTCCGGCATGTCCTTGGCGCTGTGGACCGCTCCGTCGATGCGTCCCTCCAGAAGGGCCCTTTCAAATTCTGAGATAAACGCTCCCTTTCCGCCAAATTCCACCAGAGGCCGGTCCAGGATCCGGTCGCCTCTGGTCACAATGGGGACCAGCTCCGCCGTAAGCTCCGGAAAAGCCCGTTCAATGGCCTCCGCCGCTAATCTGGCCTGGGCCATGGCCAGAGGGCTTTTCCTGGTTCCCAGGCGGATCACCTTTTTTTCCTTATTCAACGGCCGGTCTCTCCTTTCTCCTTCACGATCACCAGGGAATAATACCCGGCGTCCTCCGGGATATCCTGGGCCCGGCCAATGAGCCGTTCCCCTTCCATCCCGCAGTTTTCTGCCATCAAAACCTCATACTCCCCGGAGACCAGGGCCTTTTTCACGGCTCCCATCTGTTTTCCGGATTTCATTAGCACCCGGGTGCCGGGGAGGGAAAGCCCCTCCTCCAGGGGAAAGGAGCCGGGGAGGATATGGATGGGCGTACTGCCATCCCCCAGGCTCACAGACAGCCTGGCTGCCGCCGCACAGAAGGAGGTGACCCCGCTTACGATCTCCGCCTCATAGCCCATGGCAGTGAGCCGCCTGTGCAGATACATGTATGTAGAGTAGACGGCCGGATCTCCCAGGGTAAGGAATACCAGATCCCGGCCCTGGTCCAGGTATCCTGCGGCCTTTTCTGCCAGGCGGTCATGGCTCTCCTTTAATCGTTCCGGATCCCTGGTCATGAGAAATGGAAACGGGACCACTTCTTTTTCCCGGATCTCCTCCACCGCCCCGGCGGCGATCTGGTAGGCCTTACATGTCTCCTTATGCTCCGCCGGGATCCCGATGACTCCGGCGTTTTTTATGAGCCTTGCAGCTTTTATGGTCAGAAGCTCCGGATCCCCCGGGCCCACTCCGACACCGTATATCTTTCCAGCCATAACGTCTTTATACTCCTTTAAAAAGGAACCGGTCCAGGAGCCGTTGCCCCTCCGGAACCAGGATCCCTGTTTTTTCAGCTTCCTTTTCACAATATGGACGGGACCTTACCGCCTTCCTCCGGCTGTCGTAAAGAAGATACGGCACCGGCCCCGCCGTGTGGATCTTAAGAACTGCCGGGGTCGCGTGGTCCGGCAGTACCAGGATCCGGAACTCCTCTCCGCTTTCTTTTAACCCCTGGTAAATGGGCCCGGCCACCAGCCGGTCCAGATTTTCAATGGCCCGGATCTTTTCCTCAAAGCTCCCCTTATGCCCGGCCGCGTCCGGGGCCTCCAGATGCACATAGCAGAAATCCATTCCCGCCTCCAGAAGCGCCTTTAAGGCCGCCCGGGCCTTTCCTCCATAATCCGTATCCAGGCTTCCATCGGCCCCGGGCACGGAAAGGAGCTTAAGTCCTGCGGCCAGGGCCAGTCCTTTGATGACGCCCGTGGCAGTGACCGCTGCTCCGGAAAGTCCGGTCTTTTCAGAAAAATCCGGCAGCTCACAGGCGGTCCCGGCTCCCCAGAGCCAGAAGCAGGCGCGCTCCCGGGGAAACCTCGCCTTTAACGCCAGATAACTGTCCTCGGAAAACTTCCTTAGCGCTCTCTGCTCCGGCAGAAAATCCCCGATCCGTTTTCCCATCATCTCGTGGGGCGGAACAAGCCCACAGCCGCCTGCGGCATCATTCATGAGGCCAGGGGACTTTAAGAGCCCGTCCTTCCACAAAAGGAGGCACTTCCCGTTTCTTCCCGGGACCAGGGACAGGGCAGACTCTTTTCCCATGGCCTCCTTTACGGATATGTAAGCCTCTTCTTCTTTTCCCGCCAGGGCCCCCGGACCTCCCATCTGCATTTCTTCAAATGCCGGGCCGTCTCCCGAAAGGCCCGTCAGATCGCAGCGGAATGCCAGGTCATGAACTCTCAGGCAGATCCCCAGGGCCAGGGCCTCCAGGGACGCCCGGCCACGGTAATACCGTTTTCCTCCGTATCCCAGGATCGAGAGGTTGGCCGTATCGCTTCCGGGAGCCATCCCCTCCGGCACGGTCCTCACAAGGCCCGTCTCTCCGCCGCCGCAGAGCCGGTCAAGGACCGGGGTGCGGGCCAGCTCCAGAGGCGTCCGGCCTCCGGGACAGGCTTCCGGCAGGTCTGCCATCCCGTCTCCCAGGATCACTGCGTATTTCACCAGCGCACCGGTCCTTTGCCGAAGACAGTTCCCTCAAAGTTTCCCTTATATTCCCTGGGAAGCTCCGTTCCCTCCTCCAGGGCCCGGTAAAGCTCTGTCACCATCCGTACTCCAAAGGGGACTGTTTTATAAAATTCCAGCTCCAGATAATCGGCCACGGTCTTTAACCCCCGGACCGGCCTTCTCCGCATCAGCATGCCGTGGACCTGGTCGTAATGGCCTGCAGCCCGCAGTCCCAGGCATATGAACGTCTTGACAAGCTCTCCGGAATTAACAAAGATCCGCATGGCCGCCTTGAAGCTCATGATGCACTCCCCCACGGTCTCCCGGCTTTCCGAAAGGACCCGGGAGGCGGCCAGCCTGGTCATGGAGGTGTTTTTCACATGGGAGGTCACGTCTGCCCGCAAAGGCGTCATCCCTTCCCGGACCAGGAGCCTCCGGTCCAGCTCTGTCTCGATCTCTCCGTGAGTGAAAATGGTGCTGTCATCCGTATGGTTTACGTATTCATGAAGGCTGTGGTCCAGGGCGAAATGACAGGCAAAGCCCAGCAGGTACGCCTCGATGGCTGCCTTTTTTTCCGGATCCTTCTCCTTTTCCCAGGCCTTTATGCCATGGAAAAAAAGCACCCGGGCCGGCTCCTCATGGAGCCAGAAGCCCTTATGGACGATCCGGTTATCATTTAATGAACGGTAAAAGAACAGGATGTCCGGCCCAAAAAGCCCCAGGTAAAAGCAGTCCTTTTCCCTCCGGACCGCCCTCCGGATCCCCGGATCCAGCTTCCTGTAAACCAGACGTCCAAACAGATCATGGGCAAATGCTGCCGGCATATGGAACACCCCTTTCTCAGATCCATTCTCAAAGGGGCCGCTGCAAAAGGAAGGCCCAGAAACCACTCTTTTGCAACAGCCCCGTTTACTTCCTTATTTAATTACTTTCATTCCGCCCATATACGGCTGAAGGGCTTCCGGGATCCTTACAGAGCCGTCGGCCTGCAGGTTATTCTCCAGAAATGCGATGAGCATTCTCGGCGGAGCCACCACAGTGTTGTTAAGGGTATGGGCAAAGTATTTCTTTCCGTCTGCGCCGTTGACACGGATCCGCAGTCTTCTGGCCTGGGCGTCTCCTAAGTTGGAGCAGCTTCCCACCTCAAAATACTTCTTCTGTCTCGGAGACCATGCCTCCACGTCCACAGATTTCACCTTTAAGTCTGCCAGGTCGCCGGAGCAGCACTCTAAGGTACGCACCGGAATACCCAGGGAACGGAACAGGTCCACGGTATTCTGCCACAGAACATCGAACCATTTCCTGGACTCATCGGGATGGCATACCACGATCATTTCCTGCTTTTCAAACTGATGGATCCGGTAAACGCCTCTCTCCTCGATGCCATGGGCTCCCTTTTCTTTACGGAAGCAGGGAGAATAGCTGGTGAGGGTCTTGGGGAGCTCCTCCTCGGGAATGATGGTGTCGATGAATTTTCCGATCATGGAGTGCTCGCTGGTACCGATCAGATACAGGTCCTCGCCCTCGATCTTATACATCATGGCGTCCATTTCAGCAAAGCTCATAACGCCGGTGACCACGTCGCTGCGGATCATGAACGGCGGTACGCAGTAGGTGAAGCCCCGGCCGATCATAAAGTCCCTAGCATAGGAGATCACTGCGGAGTGAAGCCTTGCGATGTCTCCCATTAAATAGTAGAAGCCGTTTCCAGCCACTCTTCTTGCGGAATCCAGATCAATGCCGTTAAATTTCTCCATGATCTCCGTATGGTACGGGATCTCAAAATCCGGGACCACCGGCTCTCCGTATTTCTGGACCTCCACATTCTCGGAATCGTCTTTTCCAATGGGAACGCTGGGATCGATGATATTGGGAATGGTCATCATGATCTTTTTGATCCTGGCTTCCAGATCCTTCTCCTTCTCCTCCAGCTCTGCCAGATGATCAGAGGCTTCTGTCACCTGCTTCTTCACTTCCTCGGCCTCTTCCTTCTTTCCCTGGCCCATCAGAGCTCCGATCTGCTTGGAGATCTTGTTTCTGCTGGCTCTCAGGTCATCGGCCTCTTTCTTTACTTTTCTGTTTTCTTCGTCCAGGGCGATCACTTCGTCCACCAGTGGCAGCTTGGAATCCTGGAATTTATTCCGGATATTCTGTTTAACGATCTCCGGGTTTTCTCTGACGAATCTCAAATCTAACATACTGACTGTCTCCTTCTGCTGATTTATCTCCCGCATCCGAACATGGACGCAATTTTACGCTTATGTCCAAATATACCACAAATTATTGCGAAAAGGAAGGGGCATTCTATTTTTTCACCAGTTTCCCCAGAATTTCCTCAAAGCAGACTCCGTTGGCATGGGGGATATCCAGCTCGTCCGAAATATGGATGCAGTCCTTTACAAACCTGGCCGCCTGCTCCACCGCTTCCTTTAAGGAGGCCCCCCTTAACAGCGCCCCGGCTGCTACCGACGCGAACACGTCTCCGGTTCCCGGTCTCTGGCCGCCGGCGCATTTCACCTTCACAAAGGAGGGCGCATCCATGCCCCGGTCCAGGACCACGTTGGTATAAAAATTTCCCTCCCGGACTCCGGTGATGACCACGGATCTGGCTCCCATGAGCCGCAGCATCATGGCCATGTTAAGGAGCTCCTTTCTGGTCCAGCCCTTGTCCTTATAGGGCGTTCCCGTAAGGATACAGGCCTCCGTCACATTGGGGGTCGCCACGTCCGCCCGGCTCACCAGGAGCTTCATTTCCTCGCACATTTCCTCCGTATAGGTGGCATAAAGACGGCCATGGTCCCCCATGACCGGATCCACCAGCACCAGCGTATCATCTCCGCTTAAGCGCTCCACCATGTCGATGACCATGGCGATCTGCTTTTCAGAGCCTAAAAAACCCGTGGCGATGCCGTCAAAGGACAGGCCCAGCTGCACCCATTTATCTGCATAGTCCTGCATTTTTTCCGTATAATCGTCAAAAAAATAAACGGGAAATTCTGTGTGGCTGGACAGGATGGCCGTGGGCACAGGACAGGCCTGATGGCCCATGGCCGATAAAATGGGAAGAGCCACTGTAAGAGAACAGCGGCCATATCCGGACAGATCATTGATCACTGCGATCTTTTTCTGTTTGTGTGTAAATGTTTCCATGATTGCGTTTTCCTTCTTTTTTCCCCATGATACTCCCGAAGTGGATCGTTCTGAATATCCAGTTTAGGGTTTTTAAACCAGTCCAGTCTCCCTGTCCCTGGACTCCACGCATAAAAGGAGTCCGGACCGGAAGGTCAGCACCGCCTTTTCCTCCAATACCTCGTTGCTGATACAGAGACTTGGATTTTCCAGGATGGAGATATCCTTTTCCTTTAAGGGATATTTAAACCCCGTAAGTGTGATCCCCTTTACGGTCTCCGTCACCGGAAGGAAAGAGACATACCTTCCATAAAGATCCTCCCTTTCAAATACCACCTGGGGATCCAGCTCTGCATCCGCAAGGAAGATCTTATTAAAGGCATCGTAAATGGTCACCCGGAGGCCCTTTTTCCTCCCCTGGGCCAGGAGCTGGATGTTGGACAGCTCATGATCCAGGCGGCCTCCCGTGGCTCCCAGCATATCCACAAGGACACAGCCGGCCTCCAGGGCGTCCCGGAAGGCCAGCTCCGTATCCGTCTCATCCTTTTCCGGCTGATGGACGTCTGCCCTTACACCAGAGCGTTCCTGGTATTCCAGAAGGCGCTCCCTTCCCAGGGTATCGAAATCCCCCACCAGAAGATCCGGACAAAGGCCCAGGGCCTCGCAGGCAGCCAGGCCCGCGTCCACGGCGATCACAAGATCATAGGTGCGCCCCAAAAGGAACCGTATTCCAAAGGACAGGTCCAGGGGGCCGCCGGTGACCATAAGACAGCGCTTCATCTGCTTCACCGTTCCTGGTACTGGGAAAAGATCTCCAGAAATTCCCGGGTATTGGCCGCCGCATCGTTTTTAAACACAGCGGAACCGGCCACGATCACGTTGGCTCCCGCATCCAGAACGTCCCGCACGTTGGCGGCGGAGATCCCTCCATCCACCTGGATATCCGTGGAAAGCCCGGCTTCATTGAGCATAGCCCGGAGCTTCCTTATTTTTTCCAGGGTATAGGGGATGAACTTCTGGCCCCCGAAGCCCGGGTTCACCGACATGATAAGGAACATATCGGCTTCCTTTAAAACGCAGGAGAGGGTCTCCACCGGTGTCGCCGGGTTCAGAGCCACAGCCGCCTTGCAGCCGCACTCCCGGATCTGGTTCAGAGTCCGGTCCAGATGGCGGCAGGCCTCCTGGTGGACGCAGATCAGATCGGCTCCGGCCTTTTTTATATCAGCCACGTACCGGCCCGGCTCCTCCACCATCATATGAACATCGAACACCTTGTCTGTCACTGGCCGCAGCTTCTGGATCACCGGCATTCCAAAGGAAATGCTGGGCACAAAAGCCCCGTCCATGACATCCAGATGGATATACTCCGCTCCCGCATCAGCTACGGTCCTTACTTCCTCTCCCAGCCTGGAAAAATCGGCTGCCAGTATGGATGGCGCTAAGATATACATATTAATATCTCCTTTTATTCTTTAGTTCTTCATAGATCAGCCGGTAATTTTCATACCGGGAAACGGCCAGCTTTCCTTCCTTTACGGCCTCCTTGACGCCGCATTCCCGTTCGCCCACATGGACGCAGCCCAGGAACCGGCAGTCCGGCACAAAATCCTCAAATTCAGGAAAATATCCCGAAAGCTCCTCTGGCTTCAGGGACTCCACATAAATGGAGCTGAAACCGGGAGTATCCATGACGAAGGTTTCCGGCTCCACAAAAAACAGCTCTGAATGCCTGGTGGTATGACGGCCCCGGCGGATCTTTTCGCTGATGGCCCCGGTCTCCATGGCAGCCTCCGGCTGGATCTGGTTGGTCAGGGAGGATTTCCCCACTCCCGACGGTCCCGCCAGGGCTGTGGTCTTTCCCTTAAGGAGCTCCCGGACCATGTCCACGCTCTCTTTGTCGTTGGCGCTGGTAAAATAGACTGAGTAACCGGCGGCCTCATAGATCTGCCTGAGCTCCCGCTCCCTTTCACCGGTTCCCAGGTCCATTTTATTAAAGCAGATGACCGCAGGCACTCCCTGCATTTCCATGGTCACCAGGAACCGGTCCAGGAGATTTAAATTTGGCTCCGGATCTGTCACCGCAAAAACGATCATGGCCTGGTCGATGTTTGCCACCGCCGGGCGGATCAGCTCGTTTTTCCGTTCCAGGATGTCTGTGATGTTTCCAGTCTGTTCCTTTTCATCCAGAACTGTAAATTCCACATCATCCCCCACCAGGGGCTTTATCTTTCTGCTGCGGAATACGCCCTTGGCCTTACATTCGTACACCTTGGAGATCCCATCATGGACGTAGTAAAACCCGGCGATCCCTTTTATGATCTTTCCTCTCATGAACCTCTCTTACACCTCTGTCTCCACAAAGTTTACGTTGTAGGAAGTGAGGACAACGTTGTTGGTCAGGTCCACGATCTCCACTTCCCCAGTGGATACGCCGTCTGCTCCCCGGATATGGTCCAGGCGGATATCCAGCATGGTGCTGGCGGAATATGCCTTGGGCTCTGCCAGCTTTGTGTACGTCACCTTTCCGTTGACAGTCTGCTTTAACCGGATCAGGATCTGTACCTCCGATGATTCCGCTCCAGGTCCAAAGGAGATCATAAGGGGATACGTTACCTGGAGAGAGGCCAGGAACTGGGTCTTTGGCGGCTCCGGCCCCAGGCTCACCACCAGATCCACGGCAGTTCCCAGCTCCGCATCCGTGTCCTTTTCGATGCCCTGGCTGATCACCTGGCCCGCAGGCACAGACGCGTCATGGGCCCTGGAGATCTCACCCGTGAGGAGCCCGGCCTCGGTCAGTAAGGCTGCTGCCTCGTTCTCGGTCTTTCCATAAAGATCCGGCACCGGCGTTACCTCCACCTCCGGCCCCGTGCTCACGTAAAGCGTCACCGAATCGCCCAGAGCCGCCTTATCCTCCGGCTCCATGCGGACGATCTTTCCCGCCTCCACATCCTCGCTGGTCTCTTCCACCACCACGGCCTTTAAGCCCTTGGCTTCCAGAAGGCGCACCGCCGTTTCCAGGGTCATATCCGCGATCCCTAACTCCGACAGCAGGATCTTATCGGATCCGCTGCTGATGGTGACCACCACCTTGGAGTACCGGGATACCACCGAATCCGGCGCGTCAGCCTGTTCCATGACCACGCCTTTCTCCACCGTATCGGAGTTCTTCATGACCACCTGCATAGTAAGATCCAGGGCGTCCAGCTTGGCCTCTGCCTCCTCCTGGGTATCTCCCACCAGCTTCGGCATCTTTACCTCCTTCTGGGACAGGGTGGTCTCCTTTTCCTTTTCAGATTCGGTTTCCCGCTCTCCGTCCGTCTCCGTCTCACGGGAGGCCTGGGTCTCTGTGGTCCCCTTGTCTGATGGGCTGGTAAACAGGCCGCCCAGCCGGGAAAAGAATACGATGACCACCACCACCACTAAAAGTGCGGCCACCACTCCCAGGCCGGTCAGGACCTTTTCCAGCTGGGTGGTCTCGCTGTCCTCGTCCTGCTGGCGGGATGGGGCTTTCTGCCTGCCGCCACGGCCCTCCGGAACCTTCCTGGCCTGATTTTCTTCATGGCCCGGTCCGGTCTCTCTCCACTCTCCGGGATTCCTGGGCTTTTTCTGTTCCCGTTGCCCGTCGCTCCTGGTCTTTATGAGATCCAGCTCCTTCCGGCTGATGGGCCTGGTCTCCGACAGCGGATCCTCTTTGAGGATCTCGGCGCCCACCTGGGGATCATCTGCGTTCAGAAGGGCCCGCCGCAGATCGCTGATCACTTCAGCCGCATTCTTATACCGGTCCTCGGGCTTTTTCTCTGTACATTTTAAGATGATCCTCTCAAAGCTGGGAGTCACGCCTGGGTTCATAAGGCTTGGAAGAGGGATCGGCTCCTCCAGATGGGCCAGGGCCACGGTCACCGTATTGTCTCCGCCGAAGGGGACCCGGCCTGTGACCATTTCAAACATGGTGATCCCCAGGGAATACAGATCGCTCCGTTCATCGCTGTATCCGCCTCTGGCCTGCTCCGGCGAGATATAGTGGACGGAGCCCACCACTGTGGAGTTCATGGTCTGGGAGGAAACGGCCCTGGCTATGCCAAAATCCGCCACCTTCACCTTGCCGTCCATGGAGATCAGCATGTTCTGGGGCTTGATATCCCGGTGGATGATGTGCTGCTCGTGGGCAGCCTCAATGCCCTGGGCCACCTGGATGGCAATGCCGATGGCCTCCTTCACATCCAGACGTCCCTTTTTTGTGATATAGCTTTTTAAGGTAATGCCTTCCACCAGCTCCATGACGATAAAATGGATATCTCCCTCGTCCACAACGTCGTAGATGCTCACGATGTTGGGATGGGACAGGCCGGCTGCCGCCTGGGCCTCCATCTTAAATTTGCTGACAAAATTGGCATCATCTGTAAATTCCGCCTTTAAGACCTTAATGGCCACCAGACGGTTCAGTTTATGGCATTTCGCCTTATAGACGTCCGACATTCCGCCGGAGCCGATCTTTTCCAGGATCTCATAGCGGTCCTGGAGCATGGTTCCTGCCTTCAATATCATACGCCCACCTCGCTTACCTGAGGTTCTATGAGGATGACCGCGATGTTGTCCTTCCCTCCATTTTCATTGGCCGCCTGGATCAGCCGGCTTGTCTTTTCTTTTAAAGCGGCCGGAGCAGCCAGGATGCTGCCGATCAGGGATTCCTCCGCCATATTGGAAAGCCCGTCGGAGCAGAGGAGCACGCAGTCGTCCTTTTTTAAGGATACCTCAAAAAAATCTGCGGTCACCGCAGGCCGGATCCCCACAGCCCTGGTGATGATGTTTTTCTGGGACCTGTAAGACTCGCTGTTCCGCTCCAGCTTCCCCAGGGATACCATTTCCTCCACCAGGGAATGATCCCTGGTGATCTGGCTTAAGCCGTCCCTGAAAAGATACAGGCGGCTGTCTCCCACATTGGCCACGTACATGGTATCCTGGTCCACGGTAGCGGCCACCAGGGTAGAGCCCATGCCCTCCCGGTCCGGATCCCTCTGGGCCTCCAGGAATAAAAGCTCATTGGTCTTTTCGATGGCCTTTCTGAGGGCCGTCACCGGGCTGTCGCTTTTGTACAGTCCCATACAGCGGACCATGGTATCCACCACGAACCGGGACGCAAAATCCCCGGCCTTATGCCCGCCCATGCCGTCGGCGACCATAAAAAGGTTGGAAAGCGGTCCCACCGGCGTTTCGGACAGAAAGATCGAATCCTGATTCGACTTCCGCACCCGGCCGGTGTCTGTCTGGCCATAGGAATTCATCGCTCTCCCTCCTCTTCCTTTTTCAGATAACTTTTTCTCAGCTGCCCGCAGGCGCCGCCAATGTCGCGGCCCATCTCCCGGCGGACCGTCACATTGATCCCCTGCTTTTCCAGATATGTACGGAAGGCGTCGATGGCCTCCCGGCCCGACTGGCGGTAATCCCGCTCCTTGATGGGATTCACAGGGATCAGGTTCACATGGCCGTGCATGTCCTTAATGAGGGACGAAAGCTTCCGGGCCTCGTCTAAATTGTCGTTGACTCCCTGGACCAGGCTGTACTCAAAAGTCAGCCGCCTTCCGGTCTTTTCATAATACTCCTTACATGCCGGAAGGATCTCAGAAAGAGAATATTTATTGGCAATGGGCATCAGGGTCTTCCTCACCTGATCGTTGGGGGCGTGGAGGGAAAGAGCCAGAGTCACAGAAAAGCCCTCCTCCGCAAATTTCCGGATCCCCGGCACGATGCCGCAGGTTGATACGGTGATATTCCTCTGGCTGATGTTCAGTCCGTTCTCATCGCTTAGAAGCCGGATGAACTTCACCAGACTGTCATAATTGTCAAAGGGCTCTCCGCTGCCCATGACCACCACATTGGACACCCGTTCCCCTGTGGAGGCCTGGATCCGGTAGATCTGGTCCAGCATCTCTCCCGCCGTCAGGTTCCTGGTGAGCCCGTCCAGGGTGGACGCGCAGAACCGGCAGCCCATGCGGCAGCCCACCTGAGAAGAGATACATACAGAATTTCCGTGTTTATATTTCATCAGAACGCTTTCGATAATATTGCCGTCTCCCAGGCCGAACAGGTATTTCCTGGTCCCGTCGATCCCGGATTCCAGCATCTGGACCGTCTCCAGGGACGTATACGTTCCATGCTCCAGAAGACGCTCCCGAAAGGCCTTGGGCAAATTTGTCATATCCTCCAGGGACGGGGCCAGCTTCTGGTGCATCCACTGGTAAAGCTGCTTTGCCCGGAAGGGCTTCTCCCCCAGTTCTGTCACAAAGGCTGTGACCTCGTTTAAATCCATGGATTTCAGATCTTTTTTTTCCATACCTACTCCCTATTTTTTTCAAATGCCGCCAGGAAAAAACCATCGCAGCCATGGATCCCCGGAAGGAGCTGGATCTGGTTTTCCCGGCAGTCTGCCTGCAGGGATCCCGGCAGCCTTCCAGTGATGTCCTTTTTATGGAACGGAAGATTTTCCAGGATCCAGGCGGCATTTTCCTCATTTTCCGCCCGGTCCACCGTGCAGGTGCTGTATAAAAGAGTACCGCCGGGCTTCACATACCGACTGGCCGCCGAAAGGATCTCCCGCTGGAGAGATGCCAGCTCCCCCAGATCCTCCTTTTTCAGACGCAGCTTGATATCCGGCTTTTTTCCTATGATCCCAAGGCCGGAACAAGGCAGGTCTGCCAGGACCACATCGGCCTTCTCTTCCATTTCCGGATCGAAGATACGGGCATCCCAAACCTTCGTCTCCACATTGGCAAAGCCGCACCGGAACAGGTTCTGCTCCACCAGGGAGATCTTATATTCCGTCAGATCCCGGGCTTCCACCCGTCCGGTCCCCTTTAAAAGATCCGCCGCATGAAGGGTCTTCCCTCCTGGGGCACTGCAGATGTCCAGGACCGTGTCCCCGGCCTTTATTCCGGCCAGGTGGGCCGCCAGGGCGGAGCTGGGATCCTGGACCGTCATAAGGCCCTCATAAAAGGCCTCCACTGCCTCCAGGTGGTCGTAGCCGGAAATGGAGTACACTGTATCCAGAAAGCCCGTGGGCTCTGCGGCGATCCCCTGGCTCTCCAGACTTTTAAGGATCTCCTCCACCGAAGCCCGGCTGGTGTTGAAGCGGACGGTCAGCGGCCGCTCCTTAAGGAAGGAGGCTGCGATCTGCTCCGCCTTTTCTTTTCCATAATCAGACTCCCACATGGAAAGCATCCATCCGGGAATGGAAAAGCGCACCGACGGATCCGTAAATTCCAGCTTTCCCTTTTCCCTGGAAAGAGTCCGCAAAACTCCGTTTACAAAGCCGGAAAGCCCCTGGAATTTTCTCTTTTTGGCCAGTTTCACCGCCTCATTGCAGACGGCGGCATCGGGCACCCGGTCCATAAAAAGGATCTGGTAGGCCGACATCCGGAGAATGGTCCGGATCATCGGCTTCATTTTTTCTGTTTTTGTCTTAGAAAAGCGGTCCAGGGCCGCGTCCAGGAGGATCAGACGCTCCAGCGTCCCCTCCGTCAGCTTTGTGATAAAGGAGCGATCCTGCTTTTCCAGGTACTGATACTTGAGGAGCGCCTGGTTCAATACCAGGTGGCCCAGTCTTCCCTCCTCCAGGACCTCCAGAAGGATATCCAGGGTGATCTCCCTGGGATCTGTCTTAGTCATTGTCACGGTCTCTTCCTCCAAACAGGATCACAAGACGCAGAAGCTGTAAAATAGAACCGGCCGCCGCCGCCACGTACGTAAGGGCCGCCGCTTTTAAAACCTTTCTGGTGCCGTCCACTTCCTCCCCGGACAAGATCCCCTGGGAGTCCAAAAGACGCACGGCCCGGCTGGAGGCGTTGAACTCCACCGGAAGGGTCACCAGCTGGAACAGCACTGCCAGGCTGAACATCAGGATCCCCACCTGGACCAGCGGGGAACCCAGGCCTCCGAATAAGATCCCCAGAAGGATCATGGGCCAGGAAAGCTGGGAGCCGAAGTTTGCCACGGGAACCAGGGCGCTGCGGAACCGCAGCGGCCCGTAGCCCTCGTTGTGCTGCATGGCATGGCCGCACTCATGGGCGGCTACGCCGATGGCCGCCACAGACGTGGCATTGTATACAGAATCCGAAAGCTTTACCACCTTCGTCCTGGGATCATAATGGTCCGTCAGTTTTCCGGACACCGGCTGCACCGTCACATCATAGATCCCCTGGGCATTTAAAAGCCGCCTGGCTGCTTCCGCTCCGGTCATGCCGGAAAAGCTCCTGACCCTGGAATATCTCGCAAAGGTGGAGTTGACCCGGTTCTGGGCCCAGAGGGATAACAGGACCCCGATGAGCACCAGGAAGATCGTGGGATCCAGCCGGTAGCCGTACCCGTATCCATACATTCCATAACCGCCTAACATATGCATATCTCCTCTCGTCTTATGCTCCCAGGACCGTACCGTCCTCCACCTGGAAGCCTCTTAAGAAAGCGGCTGTATCCATCCGCTTTTTCCCCTCCAGCTGGAGCTCCTTGATGGAAAGAAGATCCTTTCCCGTCTCCACCAGAAGGCTGTCCCTGGAAACCGCAGCCCGTCCGGGAACTCCGGTCCCGTTTCCCGGGACCACCTCCGCCGCCCAGATCTTTACGGTTTTTCCATTTAAGGATGTATAAGCGCTGGGCCACGGGTTTAACCCCCGGATCAGACGCTCGATCTTTTCTGCCTCCATGGACCAGTCGATCTGTCCCATAGATTTCTTTAACATTTTCGCGTAAGGCGTGTCCGGCTCTCCCTGGGGCGTCCGCACCGCTGTCCCGTTCTGGAGCTTTTCCAGAGTGGAAAGGATCAGCTCTCCGCCCAGAAGGCTTAACTTTTCAAACAGACTGCCGCCGGTCTCCTCTTTATCCAGGGGGATCTCCGCCTTTTCCAGCATATCTCCCGTATCCAGCCCCTCGTCCATGAGCATGGTGGTGACTCCGCTGACCGCCTCTCCGTCAATGACCGCCCACTGGATGGGCGCGGCTCCCCGGTATCTGGGAAGCAGGGAGGCATGGACGTTGACACAGCCGTACCGGGGCATTTCCAGGATCTCCTTAGGAAGGATCTGGCCGAAGGCCACCACCACAAAGGCCTCTGCATCCAGTCCCTTTAAAACCTCCATAAATTCCGGCTCCCGTACCTTTACCGGCTGGTATACCGGGATCCCAAGCTCCAGGGCCTTTTCCTTCACCGGCGTCATGAGCACCGACTTTCCTCTTCCTTTGGGCTTATCCGGCTGAGTCACCACTGCCAGGACCTCATGGCCTCCCTTTACCAGGGCCTCCAGGGTCGGCACGGAAAAATCCGGAGTTCCCATAAATACGATACGCATTATTCTTCACCCTCTTCATCGTTGTCGTGGAGCTCGCCTTCCACCCGTTCCACGTAAAGGATCCCGTCCAGGTGGTCGCACTCGTGGAGGATGCAGCGGGCCAGAAGGCCGTCAGCCTCGATGGTATATTCCTCCATATTCTCATTGAGGGCCTTTGCCTTCACATGCTCCGCCCGGGTCACCTGGCCGTTCTTTCCGGGTACGCTTAAGCACCCCTCGGCCCCGGTCTGGCTTCCGCTGGTCTCCAGGATCTCCGGATTGATCATCACGTACTGGTTTCCATCGTCCACATCAATGACCACGATACGCTTGCGGATGCCCACCTGGGGGGCTGCAAGACCGCAGCCGTTGTTCTCATACATGGTCTCGAACATATCCTCGATAAGCTCTTCTGTTCTTTCGTTCATTTCCTTTACAGGCTTGCACGCCTTTGTTAAGATTTCGTCTCCAATGACTCTGATCTGTCTGATTGCCATGTCCTTTTTCCTTTCCTCCTACTGCACCGCCGCCTGGAAGTTCACGTTTTTATACCGTTCGTTTTCCTCTTCCCGCTTCTGGGCAGACTTTCTGACTTTTAATAGTATATCATAACTTTCGCTCTTTATATATAAAATTTTTCTGTATATATCATTAACTTTATACGGAGAACCGTTGACCGGGCCGATGACGGAGATCTCCTCAAAGCAAAATTCCCGCCGGATCCATTTCTGGAGATCCTCCATGGCGGCGGCCGCTGCCTCTTCCTTCCTGGAGCTCAGCTGGATGGAGAGGAGGCCCGCTGCCGGCGGATACCCCATCATTTTCCGGTACAGGAATTCCTGACGGTAAAACTGGCCGTAGTCCTGCTCTGCCGCCGCCGTAATGGCAAAATGGTCCGGCGCATACGTCTGGATCACCACGTCTCCCGGGAGCTCCCCCCGTCCGGCCCGGCCGGATGCCTGGGTCAAAAGCTCAAAGGTCCGCTCAGAGCTCCGGAAATCCGGTGCATAAAGAGAAAGATCGGCCGCCATGACTCCCACCAGCGTCACCCTGGGGAAATCGTGGCCCTTGACGATCATCTGGGTCCCGATGAGGATATCGGCCTCCCCCTCCATAAACGCCTCCAGGATCTCCTCGTGGGCTCCCTTTTTCGCTGTGGTGTCTGCGTCCATCCGAAGGACCCTGGCCTGGGGAAAGGTCCGCTTTGTGATCTCCTCCAGCTTCTGGGTCCCGGAGCCGAAGGGGGCGATATAAGGAGAGCCGCAGACCGGGCAGACCCTTGGCATACGCATCTCATGGCCGCAGTAATGGCACCGCAGGATCCCGTCCCGGTGGTACGTCAGGCTCACATCACAGTGGGGGCACTTCATGGCCTCTCCACAGGAACGGCAGGAAACGAAGCCTGCATAGCCCCGGCGGTTCATGAACAGCATGATCTGTTCCTTCCGCAGAAGCCGCTCCTCCATCAGTTCCTTAAGCTTCCGGCTGAACATGGACCGGTTTCCCTCTGCCAGCTCCTCTCTTAAGTCCACCACATGGACCCGGGCCAGGCGGCTGTCCTTTTTTGCCCGGCGGCCCAGGGTCAGCAGGCCGTATTCTCCCCGCTCTGCCTTATAAAAGCTCTCCACAGACGGAGTTGCGGAGCCTAAGACCAGGGTGGCCTGGTTCATGGAGGCCCGCATGGCCGCCACCTCCCTGGCATGATACCGGGGAGACAGCTCGCTCTGGTAAGCCCCCTCGTGCTCCTCGTCGATGATGATGAGCCCAAGCCTCTCAAAGGGCGTAAAAAGAGCCGACCGGGGGCCGATCATAATGTCGATATCTCCCCTGGCGGCCCGGGCCAGCTGGTCGTACCGCTCTCCCGCCGAAAGCCTGGAATTGATGATGGAGACCCGGTTCCCGAACCGGCGGTAGAACCGCATGACCGTCTGATACGTCAAGGAGATCTCCGGGATCAGAACGATGACCTGGCGGCCCTGATCCAGCACATGGGAGATCAGCTCCATGTACACCTCTGTCTTTCCGCTGCCTGTGATCCCGTAAAGGAGCCACGTCCTGGCCTCCCCCGCATCCATGGAGGCCTTCACCGCAGCCGCAGCCCTTTTCTGATCCTCATTGAGGACCACAGGGGCTGGAGCCGGAGCATATCCCTTCACCGGGTCCCGGCTTTTTTCCTCGGTCCGGATCTTTAAGATCCCCTTTTCCTCCAGGGGCCTTAAGGAGGCCGCTGTGACCCCCAGCTTCTGGGCCGTCAGCCGGTACGGCAGCTCCCCGTTTTCCAGCAGCGCCTTATAAAGCCGGATCCTGGCCTTATATTTCTTTTTTTCCGCTTCCCTTAAAAGCCCGGAAAGCTCCTCCCGGGACCGCAGGGCCACAATGGTCTTTTCCTCTTTTGGGGCCACAGCGGATTTCACCGGCATCACCGTCTTTAAGGCCTGGTTCATGGTGGCTCCGTACCGTTCCTTCATCCACCAGGCCAGACATATCATCTGCTCCTGGACGGAAACGGCCCCGGGATCCACCTCCCTCAGGGCTTTGAGCTTTTCCGGGGCAAAGGAGGGCGTATGGCTTAAGGAGACCACATAGCCCTTCCGCAGGGTATCTCCCCGCCCAAAGGGAGCCAGCACCCGGACGCCCACCCGGACTCTGCCAAGAAGCTCCGGCGGGATCCTGTACTGGAAGACCCGGTCCACGTTGGTGACCGAAAGGTCGATGATCACATCCGCATAGACCGGAGCCGTCTCCTTCTCTCCCGGTCCTGCCGTCCTGTCCTTTGTTTCCAGATCCTCCGCCTCCCTTTCTTTCTGTCTTCCGGTCTTTACTCCGGCCTGTTTTCCATATATCTGGCCGCCACCTTAAAAAGCGCCATGGAATTGGCTCCCTTAAAGAGGACGCAGTCCCCGTCCTGTAAGGCCTGATCCAGGTAGGCGGTCATCTGGTCTTTATCCGTAAACTCTGCCACAGGTGCGCCGGAGCGCTTTTTAAATTCCTCTGTCAGCGCCCTGCATTCTGCGCCCAGGGTCACCAGCAGATGGATCCCGGCCTCTGCCGCAAAGACCCCCACCTGTCTGTGGGCGCTTTCTGTTTCGCGGCCCAGCTCCCGCATCTCTGCCAGGACCGCCACATGGCGCCTTTCCGGGTGAAGCTCCTTAAAGACCTGGAAGGCCGCCTTCATGGATTCCGGGCAGGCGTTGTAGGAATCGTCCAGGATCGTAAACCGTCCGGTCTCATGGACCTGCTGGCGGTTTTTGAAGCCCTGGCCCGTAAGGAGACCCCTGGCCGCCTCCTCCATGGTCATGCCGCATTCCGCGCAGACGGCCATGGCCGCCATGGCGTTCATGACATTATGCTGCCCCATGACGTTTAAGCGCACCCTCTGGCGGTCTGCTCCATGGACTGCCGTAAAGGAGGGAAAGCCGTCCTCAAAGCAGATGTCCACAGCCCGGAAATCACAGTTCTCCCCGGTGCCGTAGTATACGGTCCTTAAGCCCTCCCGGCCCTGGACACCTTTAAGGAGAGGATCGTCTCCGTTTAAGATCAGGAGCCCTCCGTCCTTCATGCCGTCGGTGATGTGAAGCTTTTCCCTTAAGATATTTTCCTGGGAGCCCAGCTGGCCGATGTGGGTGATCCCGATGTTGGTGATCACCGCCATGTCCACCCGGGCGATGTTTGCAATGACCGTCATCTCTCCCGGCTCGCTCATGCCCAGCTCGATGACGCCCACCTGGTCATTTTCTGTGATCTCTGACAGGGTCACAGGCACTCCTACCTGGCTGTTGCTGTTCCCCGGGGTCTTATAGACACGGAATCTGGCCGACAGGGCGGCGGCGATCATCTCCCTGGTTGTGGTCTTTCCCACGCTTCCGGTAACGCCCACCAGCGGCAGGGTCAGACGGTCCCGCAGATAGGATCCGATCTTCTGCAGCGCCTTTTTCGTATCCTCCACCCGGATCACGGCGCAGCCGGCCCCGCCCTCCGGAAGCGTAAGCTCCTGGCTGGTCAGCACTGCCGCCGCCCCCTGGTCCATCACCTGGGGAAGGAAGCGGTGGCTGTCCACCCGCTCGCCCAGCAGGGGCACAAAAAGGTCTCCCGGCTCCACCTGCCTGGAATCCAGGCGGATATGGGAGACGGGCGCTTCCTCACTCCCCGAGACCAGAACGCCGCCGCTTCCAAGGACCAGATCTTTTACTGTTACATGTTCCATTTATCTTATCTCCTTTACCGCTTCTTCCACCACTTCCCGGTCCAGGAAATGATGGCGGACGCCCTCGATCTCCTGGTAGTCCTCGTGGCCCTTTCCAATAATGGCGATCATATCCCCCGGCTCCGCATGGTGCACCGCATAAAAAATGGCCTCTCTCCGGTCCGGGATCACCAGATACCTTCCGCTGGTCCTTGCCATTCCGGTCTCGATGTCTTTTATGATATCCTCATTCTTCTCAAACCTCGGGTTGTCGGCGGTGAGGATACAGAGATCCGCCATTTTTCCTCCGATCTCTCCCATGGAGTACCGCCGCTCCTTTGCCCGGTTCCCGCCGCAGCCAAAGACGCATATCAGCCGCTTCGGGCTGTAATCCCGGAGGGTGGATAAAAGGCTTTCCATGCTCATGGCGTTGTGGGCGTAATCCACAATGACGCTGCACCGCTCCGACACATGGGCGATCTCCATGCGGCCGTCCACCCGGACATTTTCCAGGGCGCGGAGGAGCTTTTTATCATGGCCCTCCTCTCCCAGGGCCAGACTGCACACAGAAAGGGCCGCCAGGGCGTTGTCTGCATTGAACCGTCCCGGCATTCCTACCCGGACCCTTCCGCTTAAAGCGCCGTCCATATCAAATTCCACGCCCACGAACTGGTGGTCGCTGGCATAATGGAGGCCGCTTCCGGTAAAGTCTGCGCCGCGCTCCAGGCCATATGTATACAATGTACAGGAAGCATCCCGGACCACCTCTTCATAATGGTCCATGGCCCGGTTGACAACGCCGGTCCGGCAGACCGTAAGAAGCCTGGATTTATAATAGAGATACTCCTCAAAGCTTTCGTGCTCCTTTGGTCCGATATGGTCCGGGGAAATATTGGTAAACAGGCCGAGATCAAAGCAGATGCCGCCCACCCGGTGGAGCATCATGGCCTGGGAGGAGACTTCCATGACCATATGGGTGCAGCCTGCCTCCACCATTTTTGCAAAATATTCCTGTACCAGATAGGATTCCGGGGTGGTGTTGGCTGTGGCATATTTTTCCGTGCCGATGACAGCCCCATTGGTGCCGATGAGCCCCACCTTTTTACCGGCGGCCTCCAGGATGGCCTTCACCATATAGCTGGTGGTGGTCTTCCCCTTGGTCCCTGTGATCCCGATGGTCACCAGCTTTTCGGCCGGATAGCCGAATCTGGCTGCGGAAAGCTCCGCCAGGGCCAGACGTCCGTTTTCCACCCGGAGCACCGTCACATCCCCGGGTACCGTCACATCCTTTTCTGTCACCAGGACCCGGCAGCCCTTCTCCAGGACATCCGGGATAAAGGTATGGGAATCCCTGGCGCTCCCTCTGATGCAGACAAATACCGTATGGGGCCGCGCCTTTCTGGAATCGTAGACCACATCCTCCACATCCTCGTCCAGGCTTCCCTGTACCAGGGTGTACGCCAGTCTTCCAAGCCAGTCTCTGATCTTCATTGTCCACTCTCCTTCTGTCAAGTCCAAAAACAGGCGGGGTCCGCCGTATACGGACCAGGGCCCCGCCTGTTCTTCCTTTTACTTAGAATAATCCTGTGATCTTTCCATTCTCATCCACATCGATGCTGTCGGCTGCCGGTTTTTTCGGAAGGCCCGGCATGGTCATAATGGCTCCTGTCAGGGCCACCACGAAACCGGCTCCGGCGCTCACATATACGTCGCGGACCGTCAGCTCAAAGCCCTCGGGCCGTCCCAGCTTCGTCTGGTCGTCGGATAAGGAATACTGGGTCTTTGCCATGCAGACCGGAAGCTCAGAAAAGCCCATGTCTGTGATCTTGGCAATGGCCTTCTTTGCAGCCGGGGAATAGGATACGCTTCCGGCTCCGTAGATCTCCTTTGCAATGGTCTCGATCTTCTCAGCGATCCCCAGGCTGTCTTCGTATAAGGGCTTAAAGTGGCTTTCCTTTGTCTCCAGGGTCTTGAGGACCTTCTCCGCCAGCTCCATGCCGCCGTCGCCGCCCTTGGCCCATACCTCGGACAGAGCGAACTCACAGCCTCTTTCCTCACAGAAGTTCTTAATGAACTCGTATTCTGCCGGAGTATCTGTTAAGAAGGAGTTTAAGGTCACCACCACCGGAACCTGGTATTTCTGGATATTTTCAATGTGCTTTTCCAGATTCACGATACCCTTTTTAAGGGCCTCCAGGTTCTCTGTGGAAAGCTGATCCTTGGGAACGCCGCCGTTGTACTTTAAGGCACGGACCGTGGCTACCAGGACCACCGCATCCGGCTTTAATCCGGCCTTCCGGCACTTGATATCAAAGAATTTCTCTGCTCCCAGGTCTGCGCCGAAGCCTGCCTCCGTGACGGTGATGTCAGAAAGCTTCAGGGCCGTTCTGGTGGCCATGACGCTGTTGCAGCCGTGGGCGATGTTGGCGAAGGGGCCGCCGTGGACCAGGGCACCCGAGTGCTCCAGGGTCTGGATCAGGTTGGGCTTTAAGGCGTCCTTTAAAAGAGCGGCCATGGAGCCCACCGCATGGAGATCCTTTGCAGTCACCGGCTCTCCTGCAAAATTATATGCCACAACGATCCTTCCCAGACGTTCCTTCAGATCGTCCATATCTGTGGCCAGGCAGAGGATGGCCATGATCTCAGAGGCAACGGTGATCACGAAATGATCCTCCCGGACAACGCCGTCGGCCTTGGCTCCCAGTCCGATCACGATATTTCTCAAAGCGCGGTCGTTCATGTCCAGGCACCGCTTCCAGAGGATCTGCCGGGTGTCGATGCCCAGGGCGTTCCCCTGCTGGATATGGTTATCCAGAAGAGCGGCTAACAGGTTGTTGGCCGTGGTAATGGCGTGGAAATCACCGGTAAAATGCAGGTTCAGATCCTCCATGGGCACCACCTGGGCGTATCCGCCGCCGGCAGCTCCTCCCTTGATCCCGAAGCACGGTCCCAGGGACGGCTCTCTTAAGGCCAGCATGGTCTTCTTTCCCGCTTTTGTGAGGGCCTGGGCCAGTCCGATGCTGGTGGTGGTCTTTCCCTCTCCGGCCGGAGTCGGGTTGATGGCAGTCACTAACACCAGTTTCCCATCGGGTCTTTCCCTGACCTCATTCCAGAGTTCATTGGAGATCTTGGCTTTATACTTTCCATAGAGTTCCAGATCGTCTTCAGAGATCCCGTACTGGGCAGCCACGTCCTTAATGGGCAGCATTTTCGTTTCCTGAGCGATTTCGATATCTGTTTTCATAGTCCCTCTCCTCTTCTTGTTTCATTGTATCTTCACGCCGTTTCCGGCATCCGATCCATCTCCGCGCCTTCCTTCCGGCTAATACCCTGCCTCTGTGAAGGCGTCAAACTCTTCCATGGACATGAGGATCTTTCTGGGCTTGGTGCCCTCTTCCTCTCCCACGACCCCGGCCTCGGCCAGCTGGTCCATGATCCTGGCAGCCCGGTTGAAGCCGATCTTGAACATCCGCTGGAGCATGCCGATGGAAGCCTTATCCTTTTCGATGATAAATCTTCCTGCATCAAAGAACAGGGTATCCCGGTCACTGCCGCCGGAAGCACCTCCGGCTCCTCCGCCCTGGTTCATCTTCTGCTCCACCGATCTGTCATAGCCTGTATCCTCATTCTGCTCCTTGATATAATCCGTCACCTGGGAGACCTCCTGGTCGGACACAAAGGCTCCCTGGACCCTTAAGGGCTTAGGATAGCCAGACGGATAGAACAGCATATCGCCGTTGCCCAGAAGCTTTTCGGCTCCGTTCATATCCAGGATCGTTCTGGAATCCACGCCGGAAGCCACTGAAAAAGCGATCCTGGAGGGCACGTTGGCCTTGATGACACCGGTGATGACGTTGACCGACGGCCTCTGGGTGGCGATCACCAGATGGATCCCGGCTGCCCTGGCCAGCTGGGCCAGACGGCAGATGGAATCCTCCACCTCGCTGGATGCCACCATCATAAGATCTGCCAGCTCATCGATGATGATCACAAGCTGGGGAAGCTTTGCAGGGATCTGGTCCGCAGGCACATCCCCGGCCTCCATAAGGCTCTTCACCCTCGCATTGTATCCCTTTAAGTCTCTTACATTGCTCTGGGCGAACTTCTGGTACCGGTCCATCATCTCTGCCACCGCCCAGTTTAAGGCTCCCGCAGCCTTTTTGGGGTCCGTGACCACAGGGATCAGAAGGTGCGGGATCCCGTTATAAACAGAAAGCTCCACCACCTTGGGGTCGATCATGATCAGCTTCACATCCTCCGGCGAGGATCGGTAGATCAGGCTCATGATCATGGTGTTGATGCCCACGGACTTACCGGAGCCGGTCTGGCCGGCGATCAGAAGATGGGGCATTTTTGCCAGATCCGCCACCACCGGCTGGCCGCCGATGTCCTTTCCCACGGCAAAGGCCAGGCTGGAGGGGTGCTGCCTGATCTCCGGGCTCTCCAGAAGCTCCCGCAGATACACAATGCTGTTGACCTTATTGGGGACCTCGATGCCCACAGCCGCCTTTCCGGGGATGGGAGCCTCGATCCGGATGTCGGTGGCCGCCAGGTTGAGCTTGATATCGTCGGCCAGGGACTGGATCTTGCTGACCTTCACTCCCTGCTCCGGATGGAGCTCATACCGGGTCACAGTGGGCCCGCAGCTGATATTGGTGACGGTGACGCCCACGCCGAAATTCCGAAGCGTCTGCTGTAACTTAATGGCCGTCTCCTTAAATTCCTTTTCTGACTGGCCGGAGGCCGCCCCAGGCCCCTTCTTCAAAAGCTCCAGCGGCGGGGCCACATAGGGCTTTCTGGGTTTTTCCTCTTTTCTCTGGATCTCCTGGCGCACAGCGGCATCGGCAGCCTGCCTCTCTTCGGCCGCCTTTGCTGCCTCCGCCTCCCGCCTCCTCTTTTCCGCCTTCTGGCGGATGATCTCCTCCGCATCGGTCTCGATGACCTTCCCGGCGGCAGTGACGATCTGCTTTTTCTCCTCTGCCTTCTGGAGGACCGGGATCTCCCCGGTATTTTCTGTTTCCGCTCCGGACAGGACCCGGCCGGCCTGGATCTCCTCTGCTTCCGGGAAAACAGGCGCAGGCTCCGGCTCTTCTTTGGCGTCATAGGGCGGCTGGACCGATACAGGCTCCCAGTAATCCTCTGTCACCGCATAAGGCTCTGTATCCAGCTCTGCCAGGGACTCCAGCTCTCCGGTCTGGTCCTTTTCCGCATTCTGGAGGTTCCCGTTCCCGTCATAATCCTCATCCAGCCAGTAGCCGTCGTCCTCCGGCTCTGCCGGAGCATTCTTTGTCTTTCCAGGCTTTGCCATGGTCTCTCCCGGCTCCTCCCAGGGCTCCGTGAACGTCTCAGCCTCCGGAATGGCTTCAGAGGCAGCCTGTGCCGCCGTCTGCTCCATGGACGGCCTTCCTCCCTCCGGGAATACGTCCATATCTTCAAAGTCCCGGCTGCTGCGGCTCAGAAATACATCCTCGTCCCTGTGGGGCCTGGAAAGGGACAGATCCTCGTCAAAGGGAACTGTCTCCTTTTCCGGCTCCTTTCCGGCCATGGTGATATTCCCGCGGAATACATCTGCCGGATCCGGACGCGTCTCTTCCTTTTCCTCCTGTACAGGGGACGGCTCCGGCTGGGGCGGGATGCCCAGGGCCGCTCTCCGCTCCTCACGGTCTCTTCTGGCCGCTGCGCGGGCCTTCTCCTCCCGTTCCACAGCCGTTTCCATTTTTTCCTCCGGCTTTCTGTCAGCACTGAAACGGGCCAGATCCTCCTCTGTCACCGGCATGGCCATATCCGGCGTAAACCGCTCCGGCCGCCCGGCTGAAAGATCCGTAGAGTGCAGATTGACTCCCTGGACCCGCTGCTCCTCCCGCAAAAGCCGTTCTTCCTCTTTCTTCTCCTGGCGGATCTCCTTTCTCCGCTCGTGATCCTCTCTGGCGTACTGGTAAGCCTTTCCGCTTCCTTTTTTAACTGCCATCACAAAGGATCTCTCCGTGATGCAGACCAGGCAGAGGATCATGAACACCAGAAGCAGTATGTAAGAACCGGTGGCGCCCACAGTCTTATGGAGCGCCAGCACCAGCGCGCCGCCGATGACGCCGCCGCCCATGCCGCTTTCCCCGGCTGTTTCATAGATCTCCTTAAAGGTCTGGCCTTCCTGGTATCCGCCGCCGAAGATGAGCTGCGCCAGTCCGCAGAGCACGATCAGCAGCACCTCCACTGCCAGCATCTTATAAACGGCCCGGATATTTCCCTTATTGGAGGCATAAAAGATGGTGCCTAAAAATAAAAGGACAGGCGCCACGTATCCGATGCTCCCGAACACTCCCAGGAGCATGCTGCTGAACATATCCCCCAGCATGCCGCAGATATGGAAATTGCTCAAAAATAAAAATACACAGACGGCAAAGGTCCCCAGGATCACTGCCTCAGACTGCAAAAAGCTGCTGTCCGCCTCCTGTTTCTTTGTCCCTGTCCGTTTTGCCGCCGTCGTCTTCGTTCCCGCGGTTTTCTTCCCGGCTGTCTTTCCTGATGCCGTTGTCTTCTTTTTTGTATTACTTCCAGCCAAAATGAAAGCCCCCTATCTAAAAATCAGGGCAAAAACCCTCATTAAATAGTATACATAAAGTTTCTGGAAATTGCAACTTCTATCTGGGGGATGGGATCCGGGAGCCGGAAAAGCCTTGCCGCAGGCGGAAGGCCCGGCCCCCTCCCCTGCAGCAGGCTCCTGCCAGTTTTATGCCTGCTTTTCCCCGGTCCCCTTTCTTCCGGAAGAACCTGTTTCCCCGATCATCCCGTAAAGCTTCGCCAGGGCCTCCCGGATCCCGCCCACCTGGTCGATGAGTCCCTTTTCCACCGCATCCTTTCCCACCAGCACCGTCCCCAGATCCCGGGTCAGCATCCTGGTATTATGCATCAGCGCCTTTAAGCCGTCGTAGGAAATACGGCTGTGTTCCGACACAAAGCTCAGGATCCTGTCCTGGATCATTTCAAAATAATCATACGTCTGGGCAGCTCCTATGACCATTCCGGTCATCCGCACCGGATGGACCATCATGGTGCCCGTGGGTACGATAAACGAATAATCCGAAGCCACAGCCAGGGGCACGCCGATGGAATGGCTGTCCCCGATGACCAGGGAGACCGTGGGCTTGCTTAAGGACGCCAGCATCTCCGCCAGGGCCAGTCCGCAGCTCACGTCTCCGCCCACCGTATTGATGAGCATCAGGATCCCGTCGATGTCCGGATCGTCCTCCACCTTCGCAAGCTCCGGCAGGATATGCTCATACTTGGTGGTCTTAGTGCTGCCCGACAGGTTTTCATGGCCTTCGATCTCCCCGATAATGGACAGCAGATGGATCCGTCCCTTCCTCCCGCCTCCCAGGGTCACCTGGCCGTTTTCCCGGATCCGTTCCTCCTGGTCCTTTTTTTCGCTGGCATCATTTCCCATAAAAAAGCTCCTTTCCCACACAGTTTTTTCTTATTCTGTGTGAAAAAGGAGCTTTCTATGCATTCAGGATCAGTCGCCGATGACGTCCACGATCTTTAAAGGCGACCGGTAGTTCCAGGAAGAGATCTTGATCCCACTCCTTCTGCTGGCCGCATGGATGATCTGGCCGTTGCCGATATACATGGCCACGTGGTTGATCTTTCCACGGCTGTTGCCATAGAAGATCAGGTCTCCGGGCCTCATCTGGCTGGATTTGATCCGGGTGCCCCGCTTGGCCTGGTCCCCGGAATAGTGGGGCAGGGAAATGCCGAAATGCTTCATCACTGACATGGTAAAGCCGGAGCAGTCGGCTCCCCGGGTGAGGCTTGTCCCGCCCCAGACGTAGGGATTTCCCAAAAACTGCATGGCGTAGTTTACGATCTGGCTTCTGAGGGAGGCGCTCTCCTCTGCCGGAGAGAATTTAATGGCCTCTGCCAGGGCATACCGCACATCCACGTAATCGGTGGAAACGTAGGCCGCAGATACCTCATCGGCCCCGTCACCTTCTCCGCCCTCGTCGAACTCGATCTTTACCCAGCCGTCTAACTGCTCGGCCACATGGTATCTCTCATTGTTGGAGATCTGGGTCCAGATCTTGGCATCGGTGCTGGGCTCCGTCCGGGCGTTCAGCCGGTCGGTGCTGACAATGGCCATGAGCTCCGCGTGCTCCATGGCTGCCTGGCGGGCCGCATCTCCGGTGAGAATGAACTCACTGCTCACATAACCGGTGATGTTGCCGGAACGGATCTTATACCAGCCGTTCCCCGTATCCTCCAGGATCTCACAGCCGGCGTAGCTGGGGAGCTTTCCGATCACCTTCTCGTCCTTTCCGGCTCCCTGGCGGATGTTCAGGTAATTGGTCACATTGGACACGCCGGGATTGTCATAATAATTGAGGACCATGGCCCGGACATCCAGCTTCCTGGCCTCATTTAAGGAAAACCGCTTTTCCGCAAACTCAGAGGAGATATAGCCGCCCTCGATCTGGTACCAGCCGTCCTCCTCCCCCAGGATCTCATACCGCTCTCCCTCTAAGCACTGGCCCACGATGTTGGAGTCAGTGGAGGGCTGCTCCCGGATATTCAGATTGTCGGTGGTGACCACCGCCCGGTCTGTGACCATGGACAGGGCCTTTTCCTTTGCTGCATCGCCGGTGATCACATACTCAGAGCTCACATAGCCGTCGATGCCGCCGGAATTGACGTGATACCAGCCGTCCAGGGTCTCCTGGACCTCACAGGCGCTGCCGTCCATGAGCTTTCCCACCACCTGGGAACCGGACTCCGGCTTTTTTCTCATATTCAGATAGCCGGACACCTGGACGACCCCGATATTGGCATAGGAATCCACCACAGCCTGGGCGTTGGCAAGCCGCTCCGCATCCCTGGCCTGGCGGGAGGCCTCCTCAGCGGCCAGCGCGCTTTCATCCAGAGTCCCGGCTTCAGGGCCCGTTTCCCCTTCCCCGGAGGTTTCCGTTGCTGCCGCCGGCTTTTTATCCATATATCCCTTTACGGCCCTCCCGCCGAAAAAGATCCCGGCCGCAGCCACGCAGACCACCGCGGCAGCCAGCGCATATTTTCCATAGGGCGGACGGTTCCGTCTCCGCCTCCTGGCCCGGTTTAAGGACGCCATATAATCCGCTACATTTCCTTCATCTTTCATTCTTAAAACACTCCATAGAAATTCATTTGGTTATAAGTCTACCATAAAAGCTCGAAAAAAGCAAAAGAAAAGAATGCGTCCGGGAGTATTTTCCCAGGACGCATTCCTTCATCCTCCATTTTTCCAGCCATCCGGCCTTTATTTCAGGATCTCCCGGTAGACACGGAAAACATTTTTATAGAAGATCTTCTCGATCTCCTCTGTGGAAAAGCCTTCCTTCTCCAACCGGGCCGCCAGAAGCTGCATGTCTCCGGCATTGGTGATCTCCATGGACACGGCCGCTCCGTCAAAATCCGATCCCAGGCCCACGGAATCGATCCCGCCCACACGGATGATGCGGCGGATATGGGCCACCATATCGTCCAGGGATGTTTTCATGGGATCCCCGAATTTTTCCTTATCCCGGAGGAATTCCGTAAAATAGTTGACGCCCATGACGCCGCCCTTTTCCCCGATCCCGCGGATCATCTCATCCGTCAGGTTCCGGCAGTGACGGCAGACGGCTCTGGCTCCGGAATGGCTGGCCACAAAGGGACGCTTCGCATGGCTGATCACATCCAGGATCCCCTTATCGCCCAGATGGGACACGTCGGCAATGATCCCCAGGCGCTCCATCTCCTCCAGGAATTCAAAGCCCTTTTCCGTAAGTCCCTTTTCTGTTTCCGGTACGAAGGAATCCTGTCCCGGTCCCAGATATTCATACCGGTTGGGGTACGCCAGCTCGTTGGGGAAATTCCAGGTGAAGGTGAACATACGGACGCCCAGCTCGTAAAAGATCCGGAGATATTCCAGCTTTCCCTGGCAGATGGCGCCCTCCTCCATCGTAAGGAGGGCGGACATACGTCCCTCTGCCATATTTTTTTCAATGTCCCGGAAGCTTCTTACGATCCCGATCCGGTCCGGATATCTGCGGAGCTCTGTGAAAAACGTATCGATGAGACGGAGCGCATACTCCGGAAGGGGCATTTTCCCCTTAAGATTCTCCATATGGGCGAATACGGCAAAGTTCTGTACCGCATAATCCCCCCGCTCCATTTTCTCCAGGTCGATGTGCAGGTTGTTTTTTAAGATCCCGCATTCTTCTCCTGCCTGGCGCTTTGCATAGATCTCAGCAATGGTATCGCAGTGCATGTCTGCAACTTTCATTTCCTATGTACCTCCCAATCATTCTGTCTTTCCCCATTATAATCCAGGAATGGGCATTTGTCACCTTCTTTCTCTGTCCCTTATTCGCTCCGCAGGGCGTCGATGGGATTCAGTCCCGCCGCCCGGCTGGCCGGCATATAGCCAAATACCAGGCCGATGCCCACCGAAACAGAAAAGGATACCAGCACTGCTGAAACCGTAGGGGGAGCGTCAATTCCCATGAGCATACCGATCCCCACGCTGGCCAGGGAGCCAAGCAGGATTCCCGCCAGACCGCCGATGGTGCTGGTCACAGCCGCCTCGATGACAAACTGCTGGAGGATCACCCGTTTTTTGGCTCCCAGAGCCTTCCTGATACCGATCTCCCTGGTACGCTCTGTGACCGATACCAGCATGATATTCATAACGCCCACGCCGGCCACTAAAAGAGAGATCCCGGCAATGCCGCCTAACATCATGGACATCATGGCGATCTGGTCATTTAAGGTATCCATCAGGGAGCTCATGGCCGTCACCGAATACAGATCGTCATTTTTCATTTTGCTGTATAAGAATTCCTCCAGGGCTGCCGTACAGGCATCCGTATCGTTTATGTCATAGGAGGTAAAGGTATAATTGCTTATGACGGCGTTCCTGGCGATCTTGGCCGCCCGGGAATAGGGGATCCACACGAAATCGTCGGTACAGCCGTCGTCAAAGTCCGCAGCGCTTTCCGTCTGCTGCTCCACAACGCCCACCACTGTATAATTATCCCCGTTGAGCTTGATCTTTTCTCCCAGGGCTTTTTCCGGGCTTCCAAAAAGCTCCGACGCCACATAGGCTCCCACCACGGCCACCTTCTGGCGGGAGGCCATATCCGAATACAGCAGGTTCCTTCCGCAGGAGAGCTCATACCCCTTGATGGAGAGCTGATCCTCACTGTATCCGCCTACGGTGGTGGCGTCCATGGTATCGCTGCCGTGCTTCACGGTGGCGCTTACGGAAACGCTGGGCGTCATTCCCTGGAACAGATCCTGATTCTCCTCATAAAATTCGTAAAACTCCTCCACATCAATGGTCCTTGATGGCAGGGACCTGTAATTGACGGTGATCTGGTTAACGCCCATGCTGGCAAAGCTCTCCGTCATATAAGACATATATCCGTTGACGATGCTCACCAGGATGATCACAGAGGCCACCCCAATGATGATCCCCAGCATGGTGAGGAAGGAGCGCATCTTGTTTCCCCAGATACTCTTCAAAGCCATTTTAAATGATTGCAGCATATTCTTTCACATCCCCATCAAAATTGATCCTGCCGTCTATGATCCGCACCACCCGTTCTGCCTCCAGGGCAATGGAGCTGTCGTGGGTGATCATAACGATGGTATTTCCCTCCCGGTTGAGCTTCTTTAAAAAATCCAGAACCTCCCGGCCAGTTTTGGAATCCAGGGCGCCGGTGGGCTCGTCGGCCAGGATCAGCGACGGATTTCCCGCCAGGGCCCTGGCAATGGAGACCCTCTGCTGCTGGCCGCCGGAAAGCTGCTTTGGAAAATTCCTCCACTTTTCTTTCAGTCCTACCCGTTCCAGGGATTCCATGGCCCGTTCCCTCCGGTCCCAGGGATCCATGCCCGCGTAAAGGAGGGGAAGCTCCACGTTCTCCAGAAGGTTCAGCTTTGGAAGCAGATTGTACTGCTGGAATACGAAGCCGATCATGGTGTTCCGGATCTGGGCCAGCTGGTTGTCCGTCATATCGCTTACGTCCTGGCCGTCCAGAAGGTATTCACCCTCCGTGGGAACGTCCAGGGCTCCGATGATGTTCATCAGCGTGGATTTTCCGCTGCCGGATTTTCCTACAATGGCCACAAACTCTCCCTTTTCAATGGTAAGGGAGATCCCGTCGCTGGCCCGCACCTCCTCGTCCCCCATCTGGTAGATCTTATAGATGTCCTTCAGCTGGATCAGAGGGATCTTTCCTGCGCTTGTGTTTTTTTCCATGGACCGCACTCCCTTCTTATGGTCTGGGGCCGCCGCCCATGCCGCCTCCGCCGCCAGGGCCGCCTCCCATTCCGCCGCCCATGCCGCCGGGTCCCATCATCATCATATCCATACTGGTGCCAGAGCCAGAATCCGGATCCACGTAGACCTCATCTCCCTCGGAAAGCCCGGAAAGGATCTGTACATAATCATCATTGATGATCCCGGTCTCCACCTGGACGGCCTCAAAGCCGTCGGGTACGCCGGACTGGCCCTGACTGGAGCCGCCGGACTGGCCGCGAGCCGCTTCTTCGGAGCCGTCTTCTGTTCCTTCCGTCTGGTCCGTCTGGCTGGAGGACGGATCCTTTTTCACATATACCCGGTTTCCCCGCATAAGGGCTCCCGCCGGGATACAAAGGGCATCCTGGGCGCTGTCCAGGATAATGGTGGCATCCACGTTCATGCCCGGAAGCAGGTCTCCCGTCTCTTCCAGGGTCACTGTCACCGGATAGTTGGTAACGCCGTTGGAATAGCTTCCCTCCAGACTTACATTGGTGACCGTGCCTGTGAAGGTCTCCCCCTCCACAGCATCGGCGGTGATCTCCACGGTCTGCCCGGCCTTCACGCTCCCCACATCCAGCTCATCCACCGACATGGACAGGGTCATGGCCGACAGATCATAGATCACAGCCATCACCGTATTCCCGCTGGTCCCCTTGGTGATCTTATCTCCGGCCTTGGCGTTTTTCGTAATGACAGTGCCGGAAATGGGGGCGGTAATGGTATAGTCTCCGATGGTATCCTGGGTATTTTCCAGCTTATTCTCTGCATTTTTCACATTATCCCCGGCAGTCTCCAGGGCGTCCTTAAAGGTTTCCAGATACTTTGCAGCCGACTGGTCCGTGGCCTTAAAGAGGGCGGTCCCGTTGTCCACAGAGGCTCCTTCGGAAACCAGAAGGTTCTCCACCTCCAGGCTTCCCTGGCCGGACAGGTCCGCGCTGAGGGTCGTCTCCGTTTTTGGTACAAAGGTCCCAGGCTCACAGCTGGAAGCCTCTCCCACAGCTGCCGCAGCCTGTACCAGAGTTGTAAGACCTCCGGGGTTTTCCACCTCCACGGTCACAGCTTTTACCAGGCGGCCCCCGGAAAGCGTCTCCTCCATACTGCTGACCACCGTCACGATTCCCTGGAGCTCCTCTCCCGTATCCTCCAGAGTCAGTACTGCCGGACTTCCCACCTGGATCTGCTCCGCTTCCGCCGAAAGGAATGGAACCGTCAGCTTCATGACAGAATCATCATAAATATCTGCAAGCTTTGTCCCATTGGAAACCTTATCGCCCTCCTTGATATATAAGGTCTTTACATATCCGGAGACAGATGCCTTATATGTATTTCCTGAAAGCGTTCCCGCCGCCTCATTATAATCCTCCTGGGCCGACTGCTGGCTTTCCCTGGCCCTTAAGAGGCTGGTTTCCGCGGAGCTTAAATCTGAATCCATGGAGGAGGCATCGATCCGGTATAAGACCTGGTCCTTTTCCACCACATCTCCTTCCTCAAACAGGGCCTCCAATACCTCGCCCTCCACCAGGGAGGTGACTTCATAGGTATCCTTGGGAGACAGGGAGCTGGATGCCGTCAGCTCTGAGGTAATGTCCATGACCGCTGCCTTCGCTGTCTGCACCTGGTCGTTTGTTTTTGCCGCTCCGGCTGCCTTTTTCTGCTTCCACAGGAAGGCTCCGCCGACACCCGACGCCAGTACCAGGGCCAGAATGACTGCTGTTCTGGCTCCCTTTTTCTTTTTCTTTTTTTTAATGACTTTCTTTTCTTCCATACTCATGACTGCTCCTTTTATTCATCTCCCACTACGTCTACCACCGTATAGGTAGGATTTTCTTCGGTACCGCTCTTTTCCCATACAATGGCCACATCGTCGCCCACACCGTAATCGCCATAGACAGAAAACAGATACTGGAGCTCTGAGCCGTTTATGGTGAACACATCCCCATCCTCCGAATTATCCTGATCATGGGAGTTTAACACCACCGACACCGGTGTAAAGGGGTCTGAGGCCGAATAATAGATGGCCTTAATGCGGCCGTCGGTGGCTCCTTTATTTTCTCCGTCGCTGGAATAGGCAAAGATCGTCTTTGTCTCCTCATGGTAATAGACCACAGTGGCGTAATCGTTGATCTCGATCTCATCCGAGGATTCGCCGTTCAGGAACATTACCGCCTTATCCAGGGAAAAGGGCACCAGATGCTTCAGATTCCGGCTGCCCTGGTTTAAGATCTTCGGCCCCTTCAGGCTGTTGTCCAGGATCGAAGAGGTGTTCACCTCCCCATCAGAGTTGTAGGTCAGATCGAACACCTTGCTTCCATACTGCCCTCCCTCCTTCATCTGGGCCTTCATAAGGTTGTAAAAAAGATGGATGCAGTCCTCCCTGGTCAGGACCTCATCCTGGTTCCTGAAGATCCCGGAGTCCAGAGACAGGGCGGAAAATTCTGCCATCCGGTTCCCGTTGAGATTTCCGGAAAAGTCCTCGTTGGTATAGCCTAACAGGCCCAGGACCCCTTTGGCCGCGTCTCTTAAGGTCACGCCCTCCTCCGGCTTAAAATTGCCGCCCAGAAAGCCGCTCATCCACTCGTTGGAGGAGGCCGTCCGGATGGCGGAGGCGTACTGGCTGTCCGCAGCCACGTCGGCAAACACCGCGCCGGTGACTGCCGCTCCATAGCTCTGTCTCTGGGATGAAGCTTTTACCAGCATCCCGGCAAATTCCTCCCTTGTTACCTCTGCATTCCGGTCGCTGGTGGTCAGGATCCCCAGCAGGCTCACCACTTTTTTCTTCATTTCAAAGGTGCTTTCCGCCCCGTAGGCCGTTGCAGTCATTCCCGCCGACACGGCACATACGGCTGCCAGCACCGCCATGGCTTTTCCTCGGTTCATACGATCTCTCCTTTTATATTTATTTTATAATCATAAAGGAAACTTTATAAATCATGTAAACTTTACCAGATGAATGTGTTGAATCTGTGAAGGGCACGGCGGGATTTTATGAACTTTCTGTGTTTTTTTGTGTCCTACGGCAGCTGCGGCCAGAAACTCTTCTATGCCGGGCGAAAAAAAATGGCCCCCAAGGCCAGATCTAAGTCTGACTTTCGGGGGCCGGTTCCAACGGCTCCAGCTTCTGGAAGAACTCCTACATCAGCGGCGCGATCAGCCGCAGGGTCCTTCCCCAGAACCGGTGCATCAGCGGCAGGGATTCATAGGATTCCATGGACATGCGGACACATTTTTTCAGTGTTTCGTCAAAATCTGCCCGGATATCCCCGATCACCGGATTCTTATAAATATATACGGCGCACTCGAAGTTCAGATACTGGCTCCGGAAGTCCATGTTGATGGAGCCTACCACTGCCTTTTCATCGTCACTGACAAAGGTCTTGGAATGGATAAAACCAGGCAGGTACTCATAGATCTTCACTCCGGCCTCCATTAACTCCGGATAATAGGAATGGGCCAGCATAAAGGCGTATTTCTTATCCGGGATATGGGGCATGACGATGACCGTATCCACTCCGCGCTTGGCCGCATAGGTGAGGGCCGTCACCATATCGTCGTCCAGGATCAGGTACGGTGTCATAATGTATACATATCGTCTTGCCTGGTAGAGGATATCCAGATAGACCTGGTGGCCCACCGGCTCCCCGTCCAGGGGACTGTCGGAAAAGGGAATGGAATAGCCGTCCATGTTTAAGGCAGGACTGTGGAAATGGTCTCCCGTATCCAGGAACGGCCCATAATCAAAGTCATATTCCGGCCGGAAGGCACAGACGCTCCACATCTGTAAAAACATGACTGTGAAGCTTTTCACCGCCTCCCCCTTCAGGCGGACGGCATTGTCCTTCCAGTGACCGAACCGGACCTTCCGGTTGATGTACTCATCCGCCAGATTGACGCCTCCGGTAAATGCCGTGTGGCCGTCGATCACCAGGATCTTTCTGTGATCCCGGTTGTTCTGGCTGGTGGAAATAGCCGGCCGGATGGGATTGAAGATCCGGCAGCGGACTCCCTTGGCCTCCAGCTCCTTCGGGTAATCGTGCGGCAGGTTTGAAAAGGAGTTCATTCCGTCATAGAGGACGCGCACGTCTACTCCGGCCGCCGCCTTTTCCTCCAGGATCTTAAGGACACTGTCCCACATCACTCCCCGCTGGATGATAAAATATTCCAGGAATATGAACCGTTCTGCTGCCTTAAGCTCCTCCAGAAGATCCGGAAAGAAATCGTCTCCCAGGGGATAGTATTTGAAATTCGTCTTGTCATAGACCGGATAGCCCGCCCGCTCCGAAAGGTAGCGGCTTAAGTTCGCGTTCCTCCGGTTTTCCTTCATGAGCTTTGCCGCGATGGCCTCGTTCTGGTTCAGATAAGACCTGGTGCGGATCCGGATGTCCGCGATCCTCTTTGCCAGGATCTTGGTCTCCATCTGGAGCTGCACAAAAATATAAAACAGGCATCCAAATACCGGAAACAGAAGGACGGGGACCAGCCAGGCCATCTTAAAGCTGGCATTCTGCTTTTCATTTAAGATCCGGATCGCCAGGATGGCGCTGACCAGGCCGAAGGCACCGTACCCATAGGCCTGATACCGGTCATCCAGCCAGAAATAGATCCAGGCCAGAACGGCGATCTGCAGTGCCATGAACAGGATAAAGAACGTGGTACGGCCGAATATGATCCTTAAAAGCCCGCGCTTGCCCTTCCCTCTCACTTCCTCTGCTACCATATTTCCTCCTCCCTACTGTTCCAGGGCCTGTCTCAGATCCTCAATGATATCGTCTGCATTTTCGATCCCAACGCTTAAACGGATCAGGGACGGATCCACGCCCGCCTCCACCAGCTGCTCATCCGAAAGCTGGCGGTGGGTATGGCTGGCCGGATGGAGGACACAGGTCCTGGCGTCTGCCACATGGGTGACGATGGCGGCCAGCTTCAGCCGGTCCATAAACACTCCCGCTGCCTCCCGTCCTCCCTTTAAGCCAAAGGAGATCACGCCGCAGCTTCCCGAAGGCATATATTTCTCCGCCAGAGCGTGGTACTTATTATCCTTTAAGCCAGGATAATTGACCCAGGCCACATCCTCTCTGGCAGAAAGCCATTCTGCCACCTTCTGGGCGTTCTCACAATGGCGCGGCATTCTTAAATGCAGGGTCTCCAGACCGATATTCAGTAAAAAAGCGTTCATGGGAGCCTGAATGGAGCCCAGGTCCCGCATCATCTGGGCCGTGGCCTTGGTGATATATGCCTTTTTCCCAAATTTTTCCGTATAGATCACACCGTGGTAGGAGTCGTCCGGAGTCGTAAGTCCCGGGAATTTTTCCGCATGGGCGTTCCAGTCGAAATTTCCGCTGTCCACGATGCAGCCGCCCACGGTCAGGGCGTGGCCGTCCATATATTTGGTGGTGGAGTGGGTCACGATATCGGCCCCCCACTCAAAGGGACGGCAGTTGATGGGCGTGGCGAAGGTATTGTCCACGATCAGCGGAACTCCGTGCTTATGGGCCAGACGGGCAAATTTTTCAATATCCAGGACCACCAGGGCCGGGTTGGCGATGGTTTCCCCGAACACTGCCTTTGTGTTTGGGCGGAACGCCTTCTCGATCTCCTCCTCCGGCGCGTCCGGATCCACCAGAGTCACGTCGATGCCCTGTTTCTTCATGGTCACTGTAAACAGGTTGGAGGTGCCGCCGTAAATGGTAGCGGCGCTTACAATATGATCCCCGGCGCTGCAGATATTAAAAACGGCAAAGTAATTGGCAGCCTGGCCGGAGGAGGTCAGCATGGCAGCCACGCCTCCCTCCAGCTCGCAGATTTTCTCTGCCACTGCGTCGTTGGTGGGGTTGGCCAGTCTCGTATAAAAATATCCGTCCTCCTCCAGATCGAACAGACGGCCCATCTGCTCGCTGCTGGAATATTTAAATGTAGTGCTCTGGTAAATGGGCAGCACTCTGGGCTCTCCGTTGCCGGGATTCCAGCCTCCCTGGATGCAGACCGTTTCCGGATGATGATTTCTCTTTTCCATGATGTTTGTCCTCCTGGTGCCTGATTCTTTTGTCTGCAGCCGCATTTTTATCCTTGCGGCTGCGTTTATTTACACGTTAGTGTATCACAATTCCGTTAAGGATACAAGGATTTTAAGGTTAGTGTATAATTATCATTGGCAAATATAGGAACTATTCCTACGACAAAAAAGGGAAACAGAGAAAATCCCTGCTTCCCAATCACACAGTTTTTCTTTATGATGTTAACTGCTAAGAAAAACATGTAAAGGAAACTGTATGATGAAAACTATTGTAGAGGAAAAACCGATATCTTTCAAGGAGTTGGAGCAAAAAATATTTTCTTATGTATGTGAGCTGGGCAGAGAGATCACAACTGCCATGCTGGAGGCTTATGATAAGGAACTGGCAGAGGGAAGGGATAAAAAGAATTACCGGGATAAAGGGATCCGCACCACCACGATAAAAACAGTCTACGGTGAAGTCAGCTATGGCAGGCACGTCTATCAGACAAAACTTGAGGCTGGAAAGAAAGCCTGTGTGTATCTGCTGGATGAAGCCATGCAGATGGAAAAGATAGGTCTGATCTCCACAAACCTGGCAGAGAAGCTGGCCATGACGGTAACAGAAGCGCCGTACCGCGTTACAGCAGAGACAATAAGCAGCACCTGCGGCCAGAGCATCAGTGCCGGCGGTGTGTGGAACGTGATGCAGCGGTTGGGTGAAAGGATCAGCGAAGAGGAAGAACATGCTGTAAAACAGATGCATGCGGACCAGTCAGAGGGAAAAAAGGAGATTCCGGTACTGTTTGAAGAAATGGATGGCGTATGGCTGTCCATGCAGGATGAACAGCATAAAAAGATGAAAAAACAGGAAATGAAGGTCTTTACCATGTATGAAGGCTGGGATGCGGAGAAAGAAAAGCAGGGCCGCAGTAGCCTGGTGGGAAAAACCATGCTTGCGGGGATGGAGAAAAGTAAGAAATTCCATGAAAAGCGGGAGGCCTGTATTTGCAAGAAATATGATGCGGATGAGATCGGCCAGCGCATCTTAAACGGAGATGGAGGCAGCTGGATCTACGAGCCATATGACCCGGAAGCAATCTTCCAGTTAGACAGATATCATGTATATCAGGAGATCACAGGGAAGATCCGTGATAAGAAAGCGCAGAGAGAGATCCGGGAACTGTTTGATACAGGCAAGCCGGAGGAAATGTTGGAATATATACAGATATATGCGACCAGCGTAGAAAGCCCGGATGAAAAGGATAAAAGCAGCCAAAAGGCCTGGGAATTATATCAATATCTGGAACGTAACAGGGAAGGTCTGCTGCCCTACGATAAAAGGGGGATAAAGATAGCAGCCCCGCCGGAAGGGATTCTTTATAAAAGGATGGGTGTGCAGGAAAATCAGAATTGTACGGTGATCACGCTGAGGATGAAGAACCGAAGGATGCGCTGGTCGGTAAACGGAGCCAATAACCTTGCCAAGATCCTTTACCAAAAAGAAAACAAGGAATTGATTGAGACGATAGAGCGATATACGGATGGATTAGTGTTCACAATGCAGATGCAGGAGATCGTGGAAACATTAAGTGCCGCAAAAGCTCCAAAGAAGGACGGGAAAGGAAATCCGTATGTGGATGTGGTAAATGTGCATATGCCGCTGCTTGAAGCGATACAGACAGCATCCAGAAAGGCGTTTAAGAGAGCGTTCTGTTGTTAAACAAAGGAAAACCCATAGGGTCTATTTGGCATACCCAAAAACAGAAAAAATATCATAAGGAAAAAATGAAGTGGGTAAGTTGCCAACGATTACTTGACACAAACGATTTTAAGGCGGCACTTGAAAGGCCCTCTCCTTTCATGTATAATGATTCTTTGGAAATCGTGCCGTCCGTCCGTGCGGCCTGTTTTCCCGGCACAGGGGTTCCATGCCCCTGTATTAAACCCTATATTAAATAAGAAGGAGAAGATTATGGAATTTGTCTTCAATATCATCAAGGGTGTCATGATCGGCATCGCCAACGTGATCCCCGGCGTATCCGGCGGTACCATGGCCGTTTCTTTTGGCATCTATGACCGGCTGATCAGCAGCATTTCCGGCTTCACAAAGCATGTAAAGGAAAGCCTGGCCCTGCTGGCTCCTATTCTCCTGGGCTGCGGCCTGGGCATCGCCGGCTTCACCTATGCCATCGAATACCTTCTGGAAAACCACACCTTCGTCACCTGTATGACCTTTGTGGGGCTGATCCTGGGCGGCCTTCCAGCTCTTTACAGGGCCATGAACGAAAAAAAAGCCGCCGGCAGCGGAAAAATGGGCGCCGGAGCCATTATAGCCTTCCTGCTGGCCTTTGCCGTATCCGCAGGGCTGCCCCTTTTAAAAACCGGCGGGGATACCCTGGCGGTCCTCCCGGTCAACGGGTCCACCATGGCCATCCTCTTTGTGCTGGGGATCGTTGCCTCTGCCACCATGGTGATCCCTGGCGTATCCGGCTCCATGATGCTCATGATCCTGGGCTACTACTACGGCATCATAAACACCATCACCAGCTTTTTAGATGGGCTCCGGGCCATGGACCTGGCGGCCTTAAAGGACGGCTTCCTGCTTTTAGCTCCCTTTGGCATCGGCGTTCTCCTGGGGATCGTTCTCATTGCCCGGCTGATCTCCTTCCTGTTTGAACGGTACGGTGTCCAGACCTATGGGGCCATCCTTGGCCTGGTGCTGGCTTCTCCCTTTGCCATTTTTTACAACACAGGATTATTTGGAGAGCTTTCCTCCCTGTCCGTCTGGGCCGTTCTTCTGGGCATTATGCTGATGATCGGCGGAGCTGTGGTCACCAATTTCGTCGGTGAAAAGTAAATTAATTGTTGTCCTCTCCCGGAGGATGTGATATCATATTAGATGTTCTTAATTTTGTATCACTATTATAAATATTTACTTATAAAAGGAGAATGTTTATGGGCGGTATATTTGGCGTAGCATCGAAGACCAGCTGTACCATGGATCTTTTCTTTGGTATCGACTACCACTCCCATCTGGGAACCCGGCGCGGAGGCATGGCCGTATACGGCGAAAACGGCTTCCAGCGCGCCATCCACAACATCGAAAACACACCCTTCCGGACCAAATTTGACCACGATCTGGATGAACTGGAGGGAACTCTGGGCATTGGCTGTATCTCAGACATGGATCCCCAGCCCCTGCTGATCCGTTCTCATCTGGGAACCTATGCCCTGACCACAGTCGGGGTGATCCGCAATCCCGAAGAGCTGATAAAGGAGGCCTATAAAAACGGCCACGTCCACTTTATGAGCATGAGCGGCGGAAAGATCAACGATACGGAGCTGGTAGCCTCTCTGATCGACCAGAAGGACAGTCTGGTGGACGGACTCCTTTACGCCCAGGAGCGGATCCAGGGCTCCATGTCCATGCTTCTCCTGACGCCGGAAGGCATCTACGCCTCCCGGGACCGCTACGGCCGTACCCCCATCACCATCGGCCAGAAGGACGGGGCGTTCTGCGCTTCCTTTGAGAATTTCGCATATCTGAACCTGGGATACCATCACTATTCAGAGCTGGGCCCCGGCGAGATCGACTTTATCACGCCCGAGGGCGTAGAATGCTTAAGCGCTCCGAGGAAGGAGATGAAGATGTGCGCCTTCCTGTGGGCCTATTACGGCTATCCCACCGCCAGCTACGAAGGCATCAGCGTGGAAAAAATGCGTTATGACTGCGGAAAGCTCCTGGCAAGAAGAGATAAGGGCGTCACCGCCGACAGCGTAGCCGGCGTACCCGATTCCGGTATTGCACATGCAGTAGGCTATGCCAACGAATCCGGCATTCCCTTCTCCCGCCCCTTCATCAAATATACGCCCACCTGGCCCCGGTCCTTTATGCCCTCCAGCCAGAAGCAGAGGAACCTCATTGCTAAAATGAAGCTGATCCCTGTGGACGTGCTGATCCGGGATAAAAAACTCCTGCTGATCGACGACTCCATCGTCCGCGGGACCCAGCTGGGAGAGACAACAGAATTTTTATATGAAAGCGGCGCAAAGGAGGTCCACGTAAGACCGGCCTGTCCGCCCATCACCTTCGGCTGCCCGTACTTAAACTTCTCCCGCTCCAGATCCGAGTACGATCTGATCACACGACGGGTCATCCGGGACCGGGAAGGAGAAAACGTTTCTGAAGAAACACTGGCCACCTACACCGATCCCGACAGCCAGAATTACAAGGAAATGGTAGAAGAGATCCGGAAACGGCTCCACTTCACCACCCTCCGCTTCCACCGCCTGGACGATCTGGTGGAATCCATCGGCATCGAGCCGTGTAAGCTCTGTACATACTGCTGGAACGGGAGAGGGTGATGCAGAAACGGCCCCCGCCCATTCACGCAAACGGAAGCATCGTGTTTGCGCGAACGGGCGGGGGTTGTTTTGGTTGTGGCGGGAGTGAGGGAAAAATAAAAAAATGGCAGGAGAAATTTCTTCGCTCCCCCGCCGCAAAAAAAGGACCCACGTTGCCGCAAACACGATGCTTCCGTTTGCGGCAATGTGGGTCCGCCCCCTTAATGGTTCACAATATCCATTATAATATCGGCAGAGGCGTTCTCGATCTCGTTGACCACGTACTGGGCCTCCTGCTCCTCTTCCTTAGTACCGTCCATCTGATGGGCCTCAGCCTCGGCCATGGCCTCATTGGCGGCTACCTTGTTCTTATCCACGCGGGTTCCGCACTTATTGCAGAATTTGGAGTTTTTGTCGATGCGTGCTCCGCATTCAGAGCAGTAAATGCATCCGTCCATTCCTGTGAGACGTTCTTCCAGTTCTCTCTTTCTCTCCAGGCTGCTGCGGATGGAGGTGAATTCCATAAAGAATTTTTCCTCATCTGCCTCTGTGGCGTTCTGGAATACCTTTTTGCCCACAGTCGCATACAGCTTCGCTATATTTTCCTTCTCTTCGTTGATCTGGGAGCGGATGGAAACCGCATCGGAGATCTCCTTTGTACGCTTTGCCACCTGTTTTCCGGTGCTGCTGATGCTTCTTTTCACTTCATCAAAAATAGACATAACTCTGGTTCCCCTTTCCTTTGTATATATGTCTATCTTATCCAATCAGGACCATAAAGTCAATCCTTTTTCCCAGCCAGGCCCCAGGATGCCTGGTAGGCACTCTCCGGGTCGTAGGAAAACTCCTGGCGGATGATTTCCGGTATCTCATAAGGGCTGAAGCCCATGGTCACCGGCTCTCCCGACTGGGTCCTGTCTGCCTCTGGCGTCAGATATACCTGGACCGTAAAGCCTCTCTCACGGGGGGCCAGATCGTTGAGATCAAAGAACCAGCTGCGTTTTCCTGACTCCAGCACCTGTCTGATCTGCTCTTTCGCTTCTGCCGTGCCATCGTTCCGGATCATCAGGCTGCTGGTTTCCTTATCCGCTTCAGTCACCTCCCAGCCCGCTTCCTCGTACTCTTTGTAAAATGCAGAATCCTCATAATGGCAGATGATCTCCATGCGTTCCACGTCCTCCGGCTTCAACTCCTCTGGAAGAGCAGCTCCCGCCTCCTTTAAAAGCCCCATGGTCTTTGTAAAGGAAGAGTACACCGGAAAAAAGTTGACCTGGGGATCCATGTCCCTGAGGCGGAAGGAACCGGAAAAATTCTGGGTCCTGGAGACGGAAATGGCATTCAGATACTCCTTCTCTGCCTCTGTGAGGAACCGCAGGGCCGTCACCGGGATCTCCTCCGTCCGTTCTGTAAGGGACAGCGCCTCCAGCTCTTCCTGGTAGGCCGCCAGAAGTTCTGCTGTCATTTCCGGATCCTCTGTCACCAGGGACGCCTGGTTCCCGTCAGAGATATAGATGCCTGTGGTGGTTTCCGGATGGAAGCTCATGACCGGATACGCGCCCTTTTTATATTCTGCGCTGGCATATAACCGCTCCATCAGGTCCATGGACTCCTTCATGTCGATACGGTAATACCGGTAACGGAGACTTCCGTTTTTCTCCTTAAAGCCCACTTCGATCCGGGCCATGTATGTATCGTCGCCAGCTGGCTCCTCCAGATTCTGGAACCGGATGGCCTTGGACTCCTCTGCGGCGGCGATCCCCGCCTCCGCCAGGTCCTTCACCAGGCCGTAATCGGTGATCTCCATGTTTCCGGCCGCATAATCAGATCCGTCCATATACTTCCACAGATATCCGCTCGGCTCCCTTCCCAGCCTTCCGTTTTCCGCGGCCACCGGGAGGCCGTAATCCTGGAAATCTCCCAGGGAGTAGGTAAATACGGAGGCAGACTGGAATTTCTCCTCAGAGGGCAGGTAGGAATCGTAGCCTGTAAGGTCATACCGGAACACGCCGATGACCGCCAGGGCCAGGACGGCGCTGATGCCCAGATGGACCGGATTGGCAAAAAGCTTCCGGAAATCGAAATTGTAAAGGATCTCAATGAGCCCATGGCTGATGAAAAGGGCGAACACGAACCCGAAGGCAGCCCAGCCCAGGCTTTCGTAATACATGTTCCAGAATAAAAGACATACCAGAATCGTAATGGGGACCACCAGAAGGATCTTAATGGGCGCCTTTGTCATCCGGAAGGCCATGGCTCTTCCGGCCGCCTCTGAGGGACGGAATTTATAAAGGAGCCCGCCAATGACTGCCAGAACAAGGCCCGCCAGAAGGGCCGGCAGGATCCTTCCCATCAGTTCTCCATACCGCGCCATGGGCAGATCCGATCCCTCTCCGATCAGCGCCACATAATAGGGAGCCGGGGATCCGTGGATGATCCATTCATCAATGCCGGAGATCCGCTGATTGGTCGTGACAAAAAACATCTGCATCAGTCCCTGGAACAGGACTGCCACCGCAGGCACATAGCCGAACAGGACGATGCCGCCCAGAACGGAAATGAAGAAGTTTCCGGTGAGCATCACCGCAGCCGTCATGAGCCCGTAGCTCAGCAGAAAGCCCGTCATATGCACCAGGAAGGTCCAGAGCGCTCCGGAGACCATCCCCGGTACTGCCGCCCCGGCAGCCCCCAGGATCCCCAGAGTAAATACCAGGTTCACCAGATACATGGAACCGGTGACCAGGATCCCGTCCACAAAGCGGACCGTAAAGAGGAGCTCCCGGCGCACGGGAATGCTGTGGTAAAAATCCACCTGCTTTCTGGAATGAAGATACAGGAAGCCCGTGAGGGCCAGTACCAGGGCCGCTGTGATCACCAGGAAGCCCATGACCACATTCTCAAGGCCGACGCACTCGGCCGTCAGCTCTCCAAGCTTTCTGGAGAATTCTGTATCTGCCGTGTTTCCGATGCCAAAATCATAATTTCCCGCATCTTCCGCCCAGAGCGCGTACTGCTGCTCCAGGTTTGTGATACCCATGGCAGCCAGCACAGGCATCGCAAAAAAGAAGGTAAGGAAGGAAAGGCCAAAGGCCCAGAGCCTGCGCTTTAAGTCCTCCTTCATCAGCCTAAAAAATAAGCTTTTTGACGTCATAACCAGCCACCTCCGTTTCACTGATAAAGATCTCCTCCAGGGACAGGGGGATCGCCTCAAAAAATACCGGCTCACAGGACCGCATGGCGGCCTCCACTTCCTCCCTGGTCCCGCGGACCGTGATCGTAGAAAGACTTCCCCTGCGCTCAGTCTTAAGGATCTCTAAGCCAGGGATCTCCCCGGCCTCCATTCCTGGCCGAAGCACGCACTGGATCTTGTGGAGATTTAATTTCATATCGTCCAGATCCTTTGATAACAGGATCCCGCCCTTGTGAAGGATCCCCACATGATCGCAGATATCCTCCAGCTCCCTTAAGTTATGGGAGGCGATGATGGGCGTTAAATTCCGCTCTGCCATATCATTGGCAAACAGGCTCTTCACAGCCTGGCGCATCACCGGATCCAGCCCGTCAAAGGTCTCGTCACAGAACAGATATTCCGTATTGGCACAGAGCCCCAGGATCACGGAAAGCTGTTTTTTCATTCCCTTGGAGAAGGTGGATACCTTTCTTCTTTTATCCAGGGAAAAGGATTCCAGAAGACCGCAGGCTCTCTGGACATCAAAGGAGGGATAAATACTTTTATAAAAGGTCATCATCTCCTGGGGCGTCCCGTTTCCAAAGAAAAACTGATCGTCGGAAATATAGAAAAACCGTCCCTTGACCTTCGTATTTTCATAAACATCCTCGCCGTCGATCTGGATGGTCCCCTCGTCCGGCTTCAAAACGCCGCAGGCCATCCGCAGGAACGTACTTTTCCCAGCCCCGTTGGTACCGATGAGGCCAAAGACGCAGCCGTCCTTGATCCTGGCATCGATGTGGTCAACAGCCACGATGGAATCAAATTTTTTTGTAAGATTTTTTGCCTCGATCACGTCCGGTCACCTCCCTCTTTTTCTGCCGCCTGGTACTGGATCTCCACCATATTTTTTATCTCTTCTCCAGAGATCCCCAGACGGATCGCCTCATCGATCACCTCGCTGACCTGGATCAGCAGGTCTTTTTTCCGTTTTTCTTTCATAACACTGTTCTCTGCCACAAAACTTCCCTTCCCTTTTACTGTATAAATATATCCCTGGCGTTCCAGCTCCGCATAGGCCCTCTGGATCGTGTTGGGATTGATCGACAGCTCCATAGCCAGGCTGCGGACGGAAGGCAGCGGCTCATTCTCCCCCAGGACTCCCAGAAGCATCAGCTCTTCCAGCTTTTCAGCCACCTGCTCGTATATGGGCCTCCGGTCCTTATAATCCAGTATGATCATACGCCCTTCTCTCCTTTCCGGCCGCTTTCTTTCTCCGGCCTTTTATAAGTGTATTGACATTCTTAATACACTTAGTATAATAAAAAGACCCGGTACCGTCAATGACGATACCGGGTCAAATTTCTTACGAATTTCTAACGATTCCCATTTAAACGGGAGACCCAGACTCCCCTTTGCTGCGTCCGGGCAGTGAAGTGTCTCTCACGAAACGCTTCTTATTTTTCGCTGTCGTCGTAAAGAGCGACCAGCTTCTCCAGATGTGCGTATTTATCCTTGGCATTCTGCTCAGCCTGTGCGAACAGAGTCTTTGCTCTCTCCGGATTCTTCAGTGCAAGAGAGGTATAACGAACCTCGCCGCCGATGAAGTCCTGATAGGATACGGTAGCGGGCTTGCAGTCCAGAGTGAACTTCTTCTCTGCAGCCGGGTTGTAACGGAAGATGTTCCAGTAACCAGACTGAACAGCCAGCTTCTCCTCTGTCTGGGCCTTTGCCATACCCTTCTTGATACCATGGTTGATACACGGAGCGTAAGCGATGATCAGGGACGGTCCCGGATATGCCTCAGCCTCAGCGATAGCCTTAATGGTCTGGTTCATATCTGCGCCCATGGAGATCTGTGCAACGTATACGTAGCCGTAGCTCATTGCAATGGCTGCCAGATCTTTCTGCTTAACCTCTTTACCGCCTGCTGCGAACTGCGCAACAGCGCCGGTGGGAGTAGCCTTGGAGGACTGTCCGCCTGTGTTGGAGTAAACCTCTGTGTTGAATACCATGATGTTGATATCTTTTCCGCTGGCAAGAACGTGGTCCACGCCGTTGAAGCCGATATCATATGCCCATCCGTCGCCGCCGAAGATCCACTGGGACTTCTTCGCTAAGAAGTCTTTGTTCTTAACGATCTCCTTGCAGGTCGGGCAGTCACAGCCGGAAAGAACCGCAACCATCTTATCTGTTGCAGCGCCGTTTAATGCGCCTACGGAGAAGGTATCTAACCATTCCTGGCAGGCTGCCTTTGCTTCCTCGGAAGCCTCAGCGCTGGCAACGATGGATTCAACCTTTGTCTTTAAGCCGTCACGGATCGCGTTCTGGGCCAGTAACATACCGTAACCGAACTCAGCGTTATCCTCGAATAAGGAGTTATCCCATGCCGGTCCCTTGCCTGCCTTGTTGGCGGTGTAAGGTGTGGACGGGGAGGAGTTGCCCCAGATGGAGGTACATCCGGTTGCGTTGGCGATATACATTCTGTCACCGAATAACTGGGTGATCAGTTTTGCGTACGGAGGCTCACCACAGCCTGCGCATGCGCCGGAGAACTCAAGGAGCGGCTGCTTGAACTGGCTGCCCTTAACGGTCGTCTCTTTGAATTTATCGATCACGTCCTGCTTGATGTCAAGCTTCTGGCCGTAATTGAACACTTCCTGCTGACCCAGGTTCTCTTCCAGGCTTGCCATTGTAAGAGCCTTTTCACCCTTCTTGCCCGGACATACGTTTGCACAGGAACCGCATCCGGTACAGTCGAGAGCGGAGATGGTCATAGCAAACTTGTACTGCGGCATACCGGTCATGGGGATCATCTTTGTTCCTTCCGGAGCGTTGGCAGCCTCTTCCTCAGTCATTACGACCGGACGGATAACTGCGTGCGGGCAGACATAGGAACAGAAGTTACACTGGATACAGTTGTCCGGATTCCATACCGGAACGTTTACTGCGATACCGCGCTTCTCGTATGCGGAAGAACCGGACGGTGTGGAACCGTCAACGTAATTCTTGAACGCGGATACCGGAAGGTTGTTTCCTTCCTGGGCGTTTACTGCAGCCTGTACGGTATTTACGAACTCAACAACGTCTTCTCTTCCCTCTGTGGCGTGAACCATGTCAAGACCTTCGTCCTCACAGTTCTTCCAGCTTTCCGGAACCTGGACCTCGTGAAGTCCCTTGGCGCCTGCGTCGATGGCAGCCCAGTTCTTCATAACGATGTCCTCGCCCTTACGGCCGTAGGTTGCCTTTGCAGCAGCCTTCATTAACTCGTTGGCCTTGTCAGCCGGGATGATCTTTGTCAGCTCAAAGAACGCGGACTGAAGGATCGTGTTGATACGTGTCGGGCCCATGCCTGTCTCAATACCAAGCTTCACACCGTCGATGGTGTAGAATTTGATGTTGTGGTCAGCGATGAACTTTTTAACCTGGCCCGGTAAGTGCTTCTCAAGACCGTCCATATCCCACGGGCAGTTAAGAAGGAATGTACCGCCGTCAACCAGCTCCTGTACCATGTTGTACTTTCTGATGTATGCCGGGTTGTGGCATGCAACGAAGTCAGCCTTACGGATCAGGTAAGTGGATTTGATCGGTGTATGTCCGAAACGTAAGTGGGACATGGTAACACCGCCGGACTTCTTGGAGTCATAATCAAAGTATGCCTGAGCGTACATATCGGTGTTGTCGCCGATGATCTTGATGGAGTTCTTGTTTGCACCTACGGTACCGTCGGCGCCAAGACCCCAGAACTTACAGTTGGTGGTTCCTGCCGGTGTGGTAACAAGCGGAGCGCCTAACTCTAAGGAGAGGTTTGTCACATCGTCGTTGATGCCGATGGTGAATCTCTTCTTCGCTGTATTCTCATAAACAGCAACGATCTGGGCCGGTGTGGTATCCTTGGAGCCTAAACCGTAACGGCCGGTGTAGATCGGAACTGCGTCAAATTTTGTATGCTTTAAGGCAGCAACAACGTCCAGGTATAACGGCTCGCCGATGGAACCCGGCTCCTTTGTTCTGTCAAGAACAGAGATCTGCTTTACAGTCTCCGGGATCGCTGCGATGAAAGCCTCTGTGCAGAACGGTCTGTACAGACGTACCTTTACAACGCCGACCTTCTTGCCCTGGGCCATCAGGTAATCGATGGTCTCCTCGATGGTATCGTTTACGGAACCCATGGAAACGATCACATGCTCAGCGTCAGCTGCGCCGTAGTAGTTGAACAGCTTGTAATCGGTACCGATCTTAGCGTTCACCTTATCCATGTATTCCTGAACGATGGCCGGAAGAGCGTCGTAGTACGGGTTGCAGGCCTCTCTTGCCTGGAAGAAAATATCCGGGTTCTGGGCGGAACCTCTCTGACACGGATGGTTCGGGTTCAGAGCGTGTGCGCGGAACTCGTCGATGGCATCCAGATCAGCCATTTCCTTCAGATCCTCATAATCCCATGTCTCGATCTTCTGGATCTCGTGGGAGGTACGGAAACCGTCAAAGAAGTTGATGAACGGAACCTTGCCCTTGATGGCTGCAAGATGAGCAACCGGCGTTAAGTCCATAACCTCCTGTACGCTGGATTCACAAAGCATTGCACAGCCTGTCTGACGGCATGCGTAAACGTCGGAATGGTCGCCGAAGATGTTTAATGCGTGGGTAGCAACGGCACGGGCAGATACGTTGAATACGCCCGGAAGCTGCTCACCGGCGATCTTATACAGATCCGGGATCATCAGAAGAAGACCCTGGGAAGCGGTATAAGTTGTTGTTAAAGCGCCTGCTGCCAGGGAGCCGTGTACGGCACCTGCTGCGCCGGCCTCGGACTGCATCTCAGTGATCTGCACCGGCTGTCCGAACATATTTGTTCTTCCATCGGTAGACCACTCATCTGTCGCCTCAGCCATTGGGGAAGAAGGTGTGATCGGGTAGATGGCTGCAACATCGGTAAATGCATAGGAAGCATGAGCTGCTGCATGGTTACCATCCATGGTTTTCATTTTTCTTGCCATAGTTGATTTTCCTCCTATAAAATGTATAAATAAAATATTATTTATTTATCAGTATCGCCTTATGGACATAAGACTACCTGTATCCTATTATAGCAATTTCCCGATAAAATGCAAATGCAAAAATGCCTGTTTTAGGTATTTTATTACGAACAATATCGCTTTTGCGCCTCTGTTTTCCGCCTTCCGGGAACGATTCCGTATCGTGGAATTTGCCCACTCACTCTTCCAGGTCCCCATCCTGCTCCCTGCCCAGCGGTACCCTTATAAACGGAAAGCAGAAAACGGCACAGCCAGGCGTTTTCGTTTTCCGCCGGCCATGCCGTTTTTATCAATCTTCTCTGGGGGCAATGAAGCCCATATCGGATGGTCCACCCGGTTCCGCCGTATCCGGGGCTGCCGATGTGTCCTCAAAGCCCGGGCCCACCTGGCTGTCTCCTCCGGGACCATCGCTGCCGCCGGGGCCTGCGTTCCCGCTGGGGCTGTTATTCTCTGTGGAGGGTTCGATCACATCGCCGGGACCTGCATTCTGGGCAGCCGGCTCCGATGAGCCCTGGGCTGCGGTGGGGCCGGTCTGGCTTCCCGTCTCCTGGGATCCTGCGGAAGAAGACTGGCTCTCTCCTGCTGTGCTGCTCTCTGAAGAACTCTCGCCTTCCGGAGCTGCCACGCTTCCAGAGGTATTCCGTTTGATGGTGGCGGGCTTTCCATTATACGTGCTGTTATGGAAAAACTCGTCGCTGATCACTTCGCCGTTCTTTTTAGTGATCAGGTTGGTCACCCAGCGGCTTCCGGGAGTGGCCGCCTTGGCCTCCACCTCCACACCTGGCTGAAGGGTGGGGTCCTCTTCATAGGTGGGTGCCGGAGGATCCAGCTCCTTCACCTTTTCTGATTTCATGGACAGGGTCACGCCCTCCTCCAGGATCGGATTCCCATAAATGGAGATGGTCAGCTTCCGGTCTGAGAAGCTGGTCTTGATGCCCACTGCCGTTTTCGAATTATTCACAAATTTCATATCCGGGCCGGAATGGCCGTCATAGCTTACCATGGCGTCCTCGCCGGGAGTCACATAGGAAGGCTCATAGCTGTGGGCATGGCGCTCGGTGGTCTTCAGTCCGGAAAATACCACTGCATTATACAGGGTGGATGAAACCTGGCACACACCGCCGCCCGGCTCCTCCACCAGGACGCCGTTGACGTATGCGCCTGCCGGCCGGTAGCCCTTATCTGTGGTCCGGTTTCCAGTGGTCAGGTTAAAGGAAAACTCCTCACCCGGCTGGATGATCTTTCCATTTAAGGCAGCTGCTGCCAGACGGACGTTTTCATTCCTGTCCTTATTGGCAGTGGTGGTGGTAGTATATGTACCCAGCTTCTGGAAATTTTCCCTGGCCTGAGCTGCGGTGATCTCCGGAGCCGTTTCCTCCACCTCCGCAGTGATCACTGCGTCATACTCTCCCGCTGCGGTGCGGGCCACGATGTCATTTTTCAGTTTTTCTTCGTTGACAGCCTTCCCGTTCTCTCCCTCAGCAAAGGTAAACTTCCCACTGGCCGCATCGAATGCGGAAATTGAGCCGTTCTTCGCCTTTACATTCCAGGCTCCGGCCAGAGATGCCGCCTGGGCTGCTGCCGCTTCTTCCAGGCCGTCGGTGGGAATCTCATAATCTGCGGACTCGCCCTTTTTAAAGGCCTCATCCACCACCTTCTCCACGTTTTCTTTTAAAAGGTTCTCCAGGGCCTGCTCCTTTTCCCCACAGACCACCTTCATCTGCCAGTCCATGGATTCCAGGACCTTTTCCACTGCAGCCGTTTTCGTCATCCCATGGACAGAAACACCGTTGACAGTGATCTCTGCTTCCAGCTCAGTCTCCGGCTCTGAGGAGGTCTCTTCTGCGGAGGTTTCCGTACCGTCCGTTTTGGAGCAGCTACGGACTCCCACGGCCACACAGAGGATCAGGATAATGATCCCGATCAGTATAAGAAGGATCTTTGCAGCATCTGGTCCCTGGCGGCGACGTCTGCCCCGCCTCTTATTTGAGGACGTACCCCGGCCGCTTCCCAGATTTCTGGCATTCTGGACCGCCAGGATACGGTCAGCGTTACTCTGTCTGGAGGAGCTGCGGCCCCGGTTTCCCGAAGACCCTGCCCGGCTCTGAGAGCTTTTTCCTGTTCCCCGGGACGTTCTGTTTCTGTTCAAATCGCTCATTTCTTCACACCTTCAAAGGCCCCTGACGCTTTTGGGGCGCTGTTTTCTCTACATGTCAGAATCATGCGAGTACTAGTATAACACAAATAGCGAAAAATGGAATAACAGAATTCTTAAATTTCTTTCACAGTTTCAATAATTTATGTTACACTATTGTTACATAAATTTTGAAAGAAGGGATCCCATTGAAACTGATCGATCTGCACGTCCACTCCACTGCCTCCGACGGCTCCTTTACGCCGGCAGAGGTGACGGCCCTGGCCCGTGAGGCAGGACTGACCGCCATCGCCTTAACGGACCATGATACCGTTTCCGGTGTCGGAGAGGCCCTGGCGGCCGCCGGCGATTTCCCGTTGGAGGTGGTTCCCGGCGTGGAGCTCTCCTGTCTGTATAAAGAAAAAGAGATCCATATCCTGGGGCTGTATATTGACCATACAGATAAAGCCTTCCTGGATTTTCTGGATCAGGCGGAAATAAAAAGAAACAGCCGCAACCAGCTCATGCTGGCCGCCTTCCAGAAGGACGGCTTTCCTATTACTATGGAGGACCTGGTCATGGAAAATCCGGACACAGTGGTCACCCGGGCGCACTTTGCCAGGGCCCTGGTTAAAAAAGGGTGCGTCTCCTCTGTGGACCAGGCCTTTAAAAAATACCTGGATCCGGACCGGCCTTATTACAGAAAACGAGAGATCATCACGCCAGCAGAAGCCATCCAGGCCATCCGGAACGCAGGAGGTTTTCCGGTCCTGGCCCATCCCTGCCTTTACAGGCTGGGCTGGATGCAGACCGAGGAGCTGGTGCGGAATTTGAAGGAACTGGGCCTGGGCGGCATGGAATGCTGGCACTCCTCCAATTACGCAGAGGAGAGCAGCAAGCTCTGCCGGATGGCAGACCGGTACAGCCTTCTTCCCACCGGCGGCTCCGACTTCCACGGGGCGGCCAAGCCCGATATCCGGATCGGAAGCGGACGGGGGAATCTCCAGGTCCCGGCGGAATATCTGGACGCCCTGAAGCTTGCCATGTTTCTTGGACAGTAAAAGCCCGGCCTAAGCCGGGCCCTCCTGGTCCATATTCTCCATGACCGCATCCACGGCCTTTCGGACGGCCTCTGAAAGAACGGCTGCCAGCCGGTGGTCTTCGCCGCCGGAAATGACTCCCGCCACAGCCTCCCCATGCTTTGCGATCCCCGGAAAATAAAAGCTGCAGTTTTCCTTTTCTGATGCATCGTTGACCGGGATCCCCAGGAGACGGCAGTCCCGCACCACCGTTTTATTGACTCCGGCTCCTGCGGCCGCCAGAACGAAAAGGGGGCGGGTCAGGGGACGGCCATCCATTCCCAGAGGATCGGTCTCCTCATACGTTCCCTGGAGCCACCGCACAGTCTCCGGCATTTCCTTCTCCATTTCTTTTATGTCTGTTACAGCCTCCGGAGCCACTGCCAGGATCCGGCAGCCAAATTCCCTTAAGACCCGGATCCGCCGGGCAGCAATGGGGCCGCCGCCCACCACCAGGATCTCCTGGCCCCAAAGGTCGATGAATAAAGGAAAATACGCCATTGCTTACAGATCCTTCAGATACAGGTCCGTCAGACTGTACCGGGTATTCCCTTTATAACCTGTGACCGTATGGGCTGCCGCCAGGGAATTCAGCACTGCCTCCTCAGTGGCCTCTGCCGCCGCCTCGAACACATCATCCAGCATGGCCTCGTTCATCACCGCCGCCGGGATCACGGCCCGGTCCTCTTCCTTCCTATATACATTTCCCGTGGAGAAGCCCAGCATGATATCCCCGCTTCCATGGCCCATGAAAGAACCGCATCGGGAAAGGCCCACACCGGCACGCCGGATGATCCGCTTTAACTGACGGTCGGATACAGGAAGATCCGTTCCCACCACCATCATGATAGACCCCTCATCCTTTCTGGCTTCCTCGATCTTCCCACTGAGCAGTTCTCCCATGGGCTTTCCATCCAGGACAAAATGCTTCGTCTTTCCAAAATTAGACTGGACCAGCACGCCGACCACATACGTTTTTCCATCCAGCTCCACCAGACGGGAGGCGCTGCCGATGCCGCCCTTCATCCCAAAGCAGGTGGTTCCCTTTCCGGCTCCCACGTCGCCCTCTTCAAAATCCCTGCATGCGCCGTCGATGGCGGCGCGCACCTCCGGGATCCCGATGACCCGCTCTGTGATCTTATTGAGACTGGCGTCGTTGCACTCGCCCACCACTGGATTCATGGAGGTGAGCTCCACGCCGTCCCTTTCACACTGCTCCACCATATAATCCACCAGCGCGTCATGGACCTTTCCCACGTTCAGGGTATTGGTCAGGGCAATGGGCGATTCCAGGGTGCCCAGCTCCTCGATCTGGGGGATGCCGGCGGTCTTTCCAAAGCCGTTATGGACAAAGGCCGCTGCCGTCAGCCTGGAGGCAAAGATATTCTCCTCACAGGGAAGGATCACCGTTACCCCCGTTTTATGTTCCTCTGTGTCCACCGTATAGTGACCCACCCGTACTCCTGGCACGTCTGTCAGCTTATTTAAAGCTCCCGCAGGGTGATCTCCAATTCTGATTCCATAGTCCCGGATCCTTTTTTTCATTTTTCCTATACTCTCCTTTTCCCGTTGACCGGTTCATTCTATTTTTAATAAATTTTCCTTCTGATATTGTTAAATTTTTATCTATTTCATCCATTGCCATCTGGCGCCCACTCTGGTACAATAAAGTATGTTAAATGATTAACACAAACCACAGACTTTCCAACAGGAGGCAATGACTTATGAAATTAAAGCTGAAGAACATCTCCAACCTGGACGCATTTTTCCACGTGATCAACCAGTGTGACGGTGCCGTTGAATTAAGCCTTCCGGAAGGAGGTTCCGTAAACCTGAAATCCCGGCTGAGCCAGTATTTTTCCATGGCTACTGTTTTTTCCAATGGAAACATCCGGGAGCTTGATATTACCACGCATACACTCTCCGATTCGGAGCGCCTGATCAATTACATGGTACAGGGCTCATAAATCCTTTCTCTTTTAAGATGGCCTGGAGCTGGTCCTTTGTCGCGAAGAACGTGCCCTGGGCCATTTGTGCGCTTCCCCCTCCTCTTCCGTTTAAGAGCCCGTTAAGCTCTCTGGAGAGCCGGCGCATATCGCCGTCCCGGCTCCCCAGTACATAGAGGAAGCTGCCCTCTGCGGCTCCTCCCAGGGCCAGGACGGTCCTTCCTTTCTTTTCCTCCAGCAGCCGGTTTACCAGATGTCTGAGCTGGATGGCCTCAAAATCCGGTTCCAGAATAAAAATATCCCCATCCCCTTCTTTTATATCCCTTACCTCACTGGCAATAAGCTTGTCATAGGCTGCCACAAGTTTTTCCTGGAGCTTTGCCTCTTCATCCTTAAGCTTCTCCACAGCTCTGGAGATCTCACCAGGCCGGGCTGACAGCAGTACAGAGATCTTCTGGACCTGGTCCCGTTTCCTCTCATAATCCTCCACGGCCCGTTTTCCGCAGAGAAGAGAAATACGGACACCTCCCTTATAGTGGATCATGGAAAGGAACTTCACCAGTCCGATCTCACCGGTGCGCTCCACATGGGTGCCGCAGCAGGCACAGACGTCGCCTCCCGGAATAGACACGATCCGCACCGCCCCGGTCAGCTCCTTTTTGCTCCTGTATTCCATGGCGTCCAGCTCATCCTTTTCCGGATATACAGCGGATATCTCCAGATTCTCCCAGATCATTCCATTGGCCTTTTCTTCAATGGCCATCAGATCCCCCCACTCCAGAACTCCGTTGAAATCGATGGTCACCTCATCGGTCCCCATATGAAAGCCCACGTTGTCATAGCCGAACCGCTGGTGGATCAGGCCGGATACCAGGTGCTCTCCAGAGTGCTCCTGCATATGCTGGAATCTCCGGTCCCAGTCGATGACGCCTCTGACCATCTCGCCCACAGGCAGCGGGCCGTCCGTATAGTGGACCACCTGGCCGTCCTTTTCATGGACATCCGTTACCCGGACATTTCCCAGGAGCCCTGTATCCGCTGGCTGGCCGCCGCCCTCCGGGTAAAACGCCGTGGCAGAGAGGGTGATCTCCCATCCCTTTTTCCCCTCCTGGCAGGAAAGGACCTGGGCTTCAAATTCCTTTATATACGCAGAATCATAATACAGCTTGTTCATTGGAATTGCCTCCTCGTTCAGTTTAACCAGTTTCCATTATATCATGTCCTCCCTTCTTTCTCAATTATAACGCCGGGCAAATTTTCCTGGATTTTCAAAATTACAGGGAACTATGACAAGCAGGCCCACATATCATAGGAGTGTAAACAAATAATCCTCTGGAGGACTTAAAACATGAGTGATTTAGCAGCTACAAATTGCGGATGCGGATGCGACACCAACAATACGGCCTGCGGATGTGGATGCGGGAGCAACAGCAACATTCTCTGGATCCTGATCCTTCTCTGCTGCTGCGGCGGACATAGCGGATGTGGAAATAACTGTGGATGCGGCGGCAGCTGCGGATGCGGCTTTGACAACAGCTGCATCTGGATCATCCTGCTTCTCTGCTGCTGCGGCGGCTGGGGAAACGGCGGCGGCTTCTTCTGCTGCTGATCCGTAAGATCCAAAAGGCGGGCGGGCGCTGGTCCTGCCCGCCTTTTTCTGTCCGTTCACCGGGATCCGGTTTTTCCTTCGTCTTCCCGGTCCACCCTCTTCTGCGCCTTTTCCTCCGGCTTCCTGGATCGTTTTCCATTTCCGCCTCCCATCCGGTTTTCCCTGTACCGCTCAAAGTCTTCATCGATCTCGTAAACGCTGTTTCCATCTATAACAAGTCTGTATGACATATGATCCCCTCCTGTCTATCCATACTATTCCCCGATCCCCGATCCCGTGCCAGACTTCCGGTTTCCTGTCATTTTCTCCCTTCCGGCCGCATATATTTTCACCAGTAAAAGGAGGCTTGCCAATGAATGAAAAAGATTTAATGCTGACCGATCTGGACTATGCCATCGGGGACCGCCGCATGCAGATGCTGAAGGCTGCCATCCCCTACATGGAGATCTCACAGCAGCGGGCCCTGTCCATGTTCATCAAATGGAGGGAGCTGGTGCGGACCATGGAATTTTTCAATGAGAACGGAGACGGAATGATGAGTGTCTGTTCCCTGGAGAAGGGCCATACATCTCCAGCTGATATGCTGGCAGCCGTAAAGCCCTACGCCGGTCCCGGCGAGCAGGAGATCATCGATCTTCTGGTGAACGCGGCATCCTTTAAGGGCAGCAGGAACGGGGCCGGAGGCCGCAGCCCTTTTTCCATGGACCAGCTGATCTCCCTTCTTCCGCCGGATACCCAGTCCAGGCTGGAAACGGTCCAGCTCATGATGCAGACTCTGGGACAGGTTTAATATAAGGAGGTTTTATGAGCAGAGCATTTGAAAATGATCCAAGATTAAAGCATATGGACCCGGGCAGGCTTTCGGCCCTCCAGTCCCTGGCAAAGGAGCTGGAGGCAGCTCCCGGCGATCAGAAAATGGCGGCCTTCCTGTCTGCAGGCCAGAAAGCCGCCAGGGAACACGTATCCTTTTCCGCAGAAGAACAGGAGCTGCTGATCCAGATCCTGATGGAAGGCATGTCCGGCGAGGAACGGAAAAAAGCAGAAGCCGTCCGAAAGCTTGCAGGACGGATACAGAAAAACAGACCCGGTGCATAACAAAAAGGGGGTGCCGCGGAAACAGGCTGTATAATCCTGTTCCGCAGCATCCCCTTATCAGTATCATTTTATAAATATCCTGTTTAACCGTTGTCCAGGGCCGCGCCCTGCCGGATCACATTCCCTCCAGATCCTCCACCTCTCCGGCGATCATGATCCGGGTGTCCTGGTCGATGGACTGGATCAGCATACGCACATGGGACTGGGAAAGCTGGATACCGGAAAAGGTATCGTCCTCGGTGCTGGCCTGCTGGCAGTTCACCACCAGAGCCGGATAAGCGTCTCCCTCTGTCTCCGGCTTCAGGATCATCCCATAATTGGAAAAGGCCTTCATTTCACCCAGGCGGACGGCCTCCTTCGTTCCGGGACCTTCCTCCCCGGCCGTATAAATGGCTCCAAAATCTTCATCCTCCGGATCTGTGATCCAGTAATCCTTCTGGCTTAACTGGCGGTAGGAAACCAGGCTTCCCGGATCGCTTTCCAGGCCAAAGGCACTGTCCAGCCGGTATACGCCGTAAATATCCTCGTCCTCTCCAGAGCCTCCGGAAATATAGCAGTTGACGGCAAAAACCTCTCTCCAGCCTCCGTCCGCACATCTGGAATAATAGAAGAGGCGGGAATTCCCAGCCAGCTCACGGCTGGAGGACTGGGCCCTTTTCCCGTTCCGGGTCTGTACAGGGATCTCCTCACTGCTCTCCATCTCCAGGTTATTGATCACCAGGATCAGGCTTTTGGAATCGCCTGCAATGCCCATCTCGTCGATCCAGCGGCCCTTATCCTGCTGGGTCTTCCAGGAAAGATCCACCGGCACCTCATCCTCCCAGAGAGTCTCCGGCTCCAGAAGGATCGTGTCCACTGCCTGCTCCTTCACCGCACCGAAAGCAGGGACCATGAGGACCACAGATAAAACCAGGGCTGTCACGGCTGTAAGTGATGTATATAAACGCTTATGCATAAATAAAAATCTCCTCCCATCCCGACCATATTACCATACTTTCCACGAAATGTCACTGTCAAATCCTGTCTACCACAAAATTGCCACATTTTAAACAGCCTTATTTTCCATCTCTTCCCCTGGAATCCTTATACATGGAGATGGTACCGATGCTCTCCCGGGCCTCCAGGATCTGGTTCCGCAGCCGGGTGGTATCCTCCGGGCTGCCGACAGCTGTAAAATATGCGATCAGATTGGTCAGCGAGAAAAAACCCAGGACCGAGTTGTAATAATAGAGGTCATGGTTATCATAGGTGAGCACCACCGTTGCATAGGCAGCCACCGGCGATGAGATCTTATCGGTGATCACGATCTGGGGCACCCGCTTCTCATTGAGATATTTTACTGTATTCACCACATGCTTTGCGTACCCTGGGTTACTGAAGATCACTGCCACATCCTCCGGGCCTGCATGGATCAGGTGATCGATGTAGAGCGCGCGGCTCTGGGACCCCAGATCCTCCACCCGGATCCCAATGGTCATGAGCCTCCGGGTCAGATACGCCGTCCCCACTGCTGCCAGCTCGTTTCCAATGGCATAGACCGTGCCGGCCTGGCGGATCAGGGATACTGCCGTCAGCACCTGCTCCAGCCCGCACTGGGAATATGTATTTTTAAGCACCTGAAGCTCGTTGGCCACAAATTCCTTAAACATGGCTTCATGATCCAGCTCCCTGGTTCCCGTCATGCTGTGGGCACTGGCAGATCTCAGAGTCTCGTTTCCCAGGAGCCTGGCCTGGAGATGGTCCCGCAGATTCTTTTTCATATCCACATAGCTGTCAAAGCCAAGCTTTCTCGCAAACCTGAGGACCGTCACCTCTGTGACCCCCAGGGCGTTTGCCATTTCCCGCAGCGAATAAAAGCAGGCCTCATCGGGATATTTATACATATAATCTGCGATCCGCTTCTGTACCGGGCTCAGTTCCCCGTATTTCTCATTTACCGCCTCCAAAAAACTCATGGGTCATCCTCGCATCTTTCTGTTTTGTAATCATTATACACAATTTCTTAACAAAAAGTCCAGCATTTTTGTAACATTTTCCCTGTTATGCATAAGAAAATATAAACCTCCATGGACAGACGCAAAGAGGCCGCTGCAAAAGGATTCTGCAGCAGCCCCTCTTTATGCTTTTTAATTATTTCTGCACAATGTTTACGATCTTTCTGGGAACGTATATCTCTTTCACAATGGTGCCTGTGAGCTTATCCTTCACAGCCTCTTTTCCTGCCGCGATGGCCTCCTCTTTGGAGATCTCGGCGGGAACCATGATCACGCCTCTGGTCTTTCCATTGATCTGGACAGCGATCTCGATCTCATCGTCCTTCATGGCCTCCTCGTCGCATTCCGGCCATGTGGCATGAAATACGCTGTCTGTGCCGCCAAGCTCTCTCCACAGCTCCTCGCCCAGGTGGGGAGCAAAGGGAGCCAGCAGGATCACGAAGGTCTTTAAGGTCTCCTTGTCGATTCCGCCCTCTTTCTTTGCCAGCTCGGAAAGCTTGTTGTTGTACTCCATAAAGCCGGAGATCACTGTATTTAAGCTGAACTGGTTAAACCGGGTCTCAATATCGTAGACCAGCTTATGGCGCAGCTTCAGCATCTCCTTTGTTTCCTTCACATCCTTGTCCTTATTGTCAAGGACCAGGTTGTAGAAACGCTTTAAGAACTTGGAAACGCCCTCGATGCCGCGGTCATCCCACTCGGCGTCTAATTCCGGCGGACCCACGAACAGCTCGTACATTCTCAGCGCATCGCAGCCGTAGTCTCTGACCAGATCGTCCGGAGATACCACATTGCCCTTGGATTTACTCATCTTGATGCCGTTCTTTCCGGTGATCATGCCCTGGTTGAACAGCTTTTTAAAGGGCTCGTCAAAATCCACCACGCCGATGTCATACAGGAACTTGGTGTAGAACCTGGAGTAAAGCAGATGGAGCACCGCATGCTCTACGCCGCCGATGTACATATCCACCGGAAGATACTTGTCTGCCTTCTCCCTGGATACCAGCTCCTTATCGTTTTTGCTGTCCACATACCGTAAGAAATACCAGGAGGAACCGGCCCACTGGGGCATGGTGTTGGTCTCTCTCTTGGCCGGACCGCCGCAGCAGGGACATGTGGTGTTGACCCACCAGTCGATGGCTGCCAGAGGAGATTCCCCGGTGCCTGTGGGCTGGTAGCTGTCCACCTCGGGCAGTGTCAGCGGAAGCTGGTCCTCGGGAACCGGAACGTTGCCGCACTTGGGGCAGTGGATGATGGGGATCGGCTCTCCCCAGTAACGCTGCCGGGAGAATACCCAGTCACGGAGCTTATAGTTGACAGTCTTTCTTCCGATGCCCATTTTCTCGATCATCACCGGCGCCTCTTTTTTAAGGACAGAGGACTCCATGCCGTTCCAGTCGCCGGAATTGATCATGGTACCAGAGGCTTCCGTATAGGCCTCGGTCATATTTTCGATCTCTTTTCCGTCCTTGGCGATGACCTGGATGATCGGGATATTGAATTTCTTTGCAAATTCAAAGTCACGGTCGTCGTGGGCCGGTACGCACATGATGGCGCCGGTACCGTAATCGGCCAGCACATAATCAGACAGCCAGATGGGGACCTTTGCGCCGTTTAAGGGGTTGATGGCGTAGGTTCCTGTGAACACGCCGGTCTTTTCCTTATCCTGGAGACGGTCCACGTTGGATTTCATGGAAGCATCGAAAATATATTTTTCAACGGCCTCCCGGGTCTCGTCAGTAGCCAGGTCCTTTGCCAGCTTATGCTCCGGAGCCAGAACCATGAAGGTAGCCCCGTGTAAGGTATCCGGGCGTGTGGTGTAGACTGTGATCTTCTCATCCCGGCCTTCCACAGGGAATTCCACCTCTGCGCCGTAGGATTTTCCGATCCACTCGGTCTGCATCTTTTTAACCTTTTCCGGCCAGTCCAGCTTGTCCAGATCGTTTAACAGCCGGTCTGCGTAGGCCGTGATCTTAAGCATCCACTGACGCAGGTTCTTTTTCGTCACCGGAGTTCCGCAGCGCTCGCAGCAGCCGTTGACCACTTCCTCGTTGGCCAGACCGGTCTTACAGGACGGACACCAGTTGATGGGGAATTCCTTTTCATAAGCCAGACCCTTTTTGAACATCTGGACAAAGATCCACTGGGTCCATTTATAGAAGGCCGGATCTGTGGTATTGACCTCCATATCCCAGTCATAGATGGCTGCGATCTCACCGATCTGGCGCTTGATGTTGGCCACATTGGCGGCTGTGGATTTGGCCGGATGCACGCCCATTTTAATGGCGTAGTTTTCAGCCGGAAGGCCGAAGGCATCCCAGCCCATGGGATGGATCACATATTTTCCTTTTAAAAGCTGGTAACGGCTCCACACATCAGAGATCACATAGCCTCTCCAATGGCCAACGTGAAGGCCGCTGCCGGACGGATACGGGAACATATCCAGGCAGTAATATTTTTCTTTTTTTCCATCGTTTACGTTGATGGGATTCTTTTCCCAGTTTTCCCGCCATTTTTTCTCAATGGCGGCATGGTTGTACTGTGCCATGACGATTTCCTCCATTTCCTTTGGTACGGATCACCAGTGTATATGCCTCGCCGGGAACGGAACTTCCCAGTGAAACAAAAATGCCCCAGGTCTCTATCCATTCATAGAGACGTGGGGCTTGATTCACACGCGGTACCACTCTATTTCGTGAAGGCCCTGGGCTTTCACGCACTCATTTCCTGGTAACGGTCGGACCGGCTCTGCCTACCCAGAGACTAAAAATCCCCTTCAGCATGCAACTCCGAGGCGAGTTCAGAATTTCACGGAAACCGCTTCGCACCACCCAGCGGCTCTCTGGATCCCATTCCGTCCCTACTGCTCCTCTTCTAAGTTTTTGAACTGGAATTTAATGTATCATATTTCGGTTTTTCTGTCAAGTGCCGGAATCCATTGCCCCTGCCTGCTTTTGTACGGATGGCTCCCAGCTTTGCCGATCTCACTGTATATTGAGGGAGGCATACAAATATGGTAAAGTAAGGTTGGACAATAAACCAGAGTTTGTATGGGAGGGAAACATGGAAGTAAGAGAATTATTAAATGCATTAATTATTGCAGAAAGATTGAAAGATACAACCAGACATTGTTACACATCAAAAGGAAGACATGAAAGTGTGGCAGAACATAGTTGGATGATGACTGTAATTGCTTTTTTATGAAGAACGAATTCCCAAATGCCGACATGAATAAAGTAATTCAAATGTGCATCATTCACGATTTGGGAGAATGCTTTACAGGAGATATTCCCGCTTTCATGAAAACAAAAGAGCATGAATGTACAGAAGAAAATTTGCTTAATGAATGGGTTGAATCATTACCAGAAGCTACTCAAGTGGAAATGAAAACACTGTATAAAGAAATGGAAGAAAGGCAATCGATTGAATCAAAAATATACAAGGCAATAGATAGCTTAGAAGCATTGATTCAACATAATTTATCTGATATATCAACATGGTCTGAAAACGAATTCACATTGAATTTAACTTATGCAGATGACAAAGTGGACTTTTCAAAATATTTATCTGATCTAAGGAACGCCATTAGAGTGGATACTATTAATAAGATTAATAAATAAAAACTGACAATTCCATTTTATCGGACTGTCCGTGCAGAAAAGCACCTCCCTTCGTCATAGCGGCGGAGGAAGGTGCTTTATTGTTCCGGTCCCTCCGGGAGCCCCTACCGCTTCAAGGCCATCAGCGTCCCCACGATCCCCATGATACACAGAAAGATCGCGGCCATCCTCTTTTGTCCTTTGCTCACGCCTTCAGCCTCCTTTCCTTCCGGTCCCAGGCTGCTCCCCCAAAAGCCCGGTCCGGTGATGGATCTAAAATCATTTGACTATTTCCATGAACCAGTTTATGATGGTAAGGCACAAATGATAAAAAACAAAACCACAAGGGGGATTTTTACTGCTATGGAATACGTTCACAATCTGATCTGGCTCTGTCCCATGCTGTTTGTCGCCGGATTCATCGACTCCATCGCCGGAGGCGGCGGACTCATTGCCATGCCGGCTTATATGATGTGCGGAATGCCCATGTATTACGTATATGGATGCAATAAGTTCCAATGTGCCTTCGGAAGCACCGCCGCCGCATATAAATACTTTAAAAGCGGCTGTCTGGATCTTAAGATCACAGCCGTCAGCGCCGTTTCCTCGTTCCTCTGCTCCTTTTTAGGCACCCGGATCATTTTTTACCTCACCGACGCCCAGATCCGGTCCATGCTCATGGTACTGCTGCCCCTGACCGCCGTTCTGGTGATCTTCGTGAAAAACGCCTGGAGCTATACGGCAAAGGAGCAGTCTCTGACGGCCCGGAACATTCTCATGGCCCTGATCACTGGCATGACCATCGGCCTTTACGACAGCCTTTACGGTCCCGGCGGCGGCACCATCGCCATGCTGCTCTTTACATTCCTGTTCCACTATGATATCCGCACCAGCTCCGGGAATGCAAAGATGGTCCTGATCGTCTCCAACTATACCGCCCTCATCAGCTACATCCTTTCTGGAAACGTTCCCTTTGCCATCGGCATTCCCTGCGCCGTATGCAACGTCCTGGGAAATTACATCGGCGCAGACTTTGCCGTGAAAAACGGAGCAAAGATCATCCGGCCTGTGATGATCTGCGTGGTGGTGGTGCTGATCGTAAAGCTGCTGCTGGGCAAATAAGGCAGCAGCCTCTGTTCCTTTATTCCATTTCCAGAAATCTTTCCGCGATCTTTACAAACATGGCCGATCCGATCCAGAGCACATCCTCGTCCACATTGAACCTGGGGTTATGATGGGGGACGTCGGTGTGCTTTTCCGGGTTGGAGGAGCTTAAGAACATGAAGGCTCCCGGCACCTGGTTGAGGAAATAGGCAAAGTCCTCGCCTCCCATGTTGGGCGCGTCCACACGGTCGATGACGCGGCTCTCCCCGACCACCTCTCTTGCACAGTCTGCTGCCAGAGCCGCCATCTCTGGATCACTGATCACCGGCGGAGCTCCCCAGATCATCTCATACTCCACTTCACCGCGGAAGGTCCTGGCCGTGGCCTCCGCCACCTCTTTGATCCGTCTGGCCAGTTCCTGGCGGACGTCCTCCTCCAGAGCGCGGATGGTCCCCTCGATCAGAGCTTCCGATGGGATCACATTGTATGCGAACCCGGCCTCCATATGGCCGATGGTCAGCACTGCCGGCTTCGTGGCCGCGATCTCCCTGGCAACGATCTCCTGGAGATTAATCACAATATGGGAAGCGATATTGATGGGGTCCACGCCCTTTTCCGGTGTGGAGCCATGACAGCCGTTTCCCTTTACCCGGATCACGAATTTATCGAAGGACGCCATACAGCAGCCCGGCGTGCATACCATGGTTCCCGACGGAATGTCTTTAGAAAGTATGGTCCCGATATGGGTGCCGAACACTGCGTCCGCCCCCTGGATCCCGCCTTCCTTTATGGTGCGCTCCGCTCCTCTGGAGCCCTCCTCATCGGTCTGGAATAAAAGGCGGACTGTGCCTGGGATCCGTTCCTTATTTTCACTCAATACCCTGGCTGCCCCCAGGAGCATGGCCGTATGGGCATCATGGCCGCAGGCGTGCATGATCCCCTCATGCCGGGAGATATATTCCACCTCATTGGCCTCCTGGATGGGCAGGGCGTCCATATCGGCCCGGAGGGCAATGGTCTTTCCCGGCTTTCCTCCCCGGATCTCAGCCATAAGGCCGCTGTCGCTTTTATTTTCAGTAAATGGGATCCCCATTTCTGTCAGCTTCTTCATTACGTATGCCTTGGTCTCCGGCAGGTCTCCCCCGATCTCCGGGATCTGGTGCAGGTCCCTGCGCATGGTTACGATCTCATCCTGTAAATCTTTACAAATTTCCCACATATTTTTCTCCTTTTCGTGTCCGTCTGCTCCAGTATATGCGTTCCCAGCCTTGGCGGGCATCTGCCGGGACCGTACTGCAAAAGTCCCCTCCCCAGGATTTCTGAAATTTTCCGAAACCCGGGAAGGGGACCGCTTATTTCCGTATCTTAGGATTCGGAAGAATCAAGGCTTGCAGCCCTTGCTTCCACTTCCTTTTTCTGGACATCGCCAGGAGCCTGCTCATAACGGCTGAATTCGTAAGAATAAACGCCGATACCGCCGGTCATGGAACGGAGATCTGTATTATAGCCATAAAGCTCCGATACAGGCACGTCCGCTACGATCTCCTGCTTTCCTCCGTGTAAGGAGTTCATTCCCAGAACACGGCCTCTTCTGCGGTTCAAGTCTCCCATAACGTCGCCGGTATACTTATCCGGAACCACGACCTTTAAGGAGGCGATGGGCTCTAAAAGCACCGGACCAGCTTCCATAAAGCCCTTCTTGAAGGCCAGGGTCGCAGCCATCTTAAAGGCCATTTCAGAGGAGTCCACCGGATGGTAGGAGCCGTCCAGAAGAGTAGCCTTGATGCCGACCACCGGATATGCGGCCAGCGGGCCCTTCACGCAGCATTCCTGAACGCCTTTTTCCACTGCCGGGAAGTAGTTCTTGGGAACTGCGCCGCCGAATACCTTTTCCTCGAATACATACGGTGTCTCCAGATCGCCGGAGGGCTCAAAGGACATTTTAACATCGCCAAACTGACCGTGACCGCCGGACTGCTTTTTATATCTTCCGGGAGCCTCTACCTTTTTACGGATGGTCTCGCGGAACGCAAATTTCGGTTTGGAAAGCTCCACTTCTACCTTATAACGGCTCAGAAGCTTGCTTACAACTACCTCCAGTTGCTGGTCCCCAATGCCGTAAAGGAGGCTCTGGCGGTTCTCCGCATCGTTGACAGCCCGTAAGGTCAGATCCTCTTCCATAAGCTTTGACAGGGCGCTGGAGATCTTGTCCTCGTCTCCCTTTGTTTTTGCTGTATAGCGCATATACGTATACGGTGTGGAGATCTTCGGCTTATGGTAAACGATGGGGGCCGTCCGCAGGGCGATGGTGTCGCCGGTCTGGGTAACGGCCAGCTTGGCAACCGCTCCGATATCTCCGGCTTTTAATTCCGGGACCTCGATCACTTCCTTGCCCCTTAAAACATAAACCTTGGCGATCTTTTCTTCTGCGTCCTTATTGACGTTATAGATCGTACTGTCAGGCTTTAAGACACCAGTACAGATCTTCATCAGGGAATATTTGCCAATGAAGGGATCCACCACGGTCTTAAATACCTTTGCAGAAAGGGAGACTTCGTCGTTATATTTAGCTGTAAAACGCTCTCCGTTGGAAACGTCCACGCCGATGCACTCGCCAGCCTCATCCGGAGACGGGAAGTAGCGGTCAATGGCATTCAACAGAGCGTGGAAGCCCTGGCAGTTGATACCGGAGCCCATCATAACAGGAACGATATTGCCCTGGCAGACGTTGGTCTGTACGGCAGTATAGATCTCATCCTGGGTAAATTCCTCGCCGGAGAAGTAGCGCTCCATATATTCCTCGCTGGTCTCGGCAACAGCCTCGATCAGGGCGTCGCGGATGATCCCTAAGTTTTTCTTCGTATATTCGGGAATCTCACATTCCTCATAGTCGGACAGGTTCGTAAACCGTCTGCCTTCCATCTTAACAGCGTTTACGAAGCCGACGAATTTTTCATTTTCACGGATCGGCACCTGGAACGGGGCGATCTTTCTTCCAAACTGTTTTTCCAGCTTTAAGATCAGTTCACGGAAGGATGCATGATCATCATCCATATTGGTCACGAAAATGATCCTGGGGAGGCGGTACTCTTCACATAACTCCCACGCCTTTTCTGTACCTACTTCAATCCCTGCCTTGCAGTTTACAACGATAATAGCTGCGTCTGCAACGCTGACAGCCTCTTCCACTTCACCCACAAAGTCGAAATATCCGGGAGTATCCAGGAGGTTGATCTTAACCTTGCCTTCTGCGCCCTGGTATTCAATGGGGACCATGGTTGTAGAGATCGAGAACTGTCTTTTAATTTCTTCTTTATCGTAATCACTGATGGTATTTCCGTCAGAGACTTTTCCCATTCTCTTGGTCACGCCGGTCAGATAAGCCAGTGCTTCAGCGACTGTGGACTTTCCGGCGCCACCGTGGCCTAAAAGTACAACATTGCGGATCTGTTTTGTTCCATAAACGTCCATATTCATTCCTCCCGTACTGTTTTAGTCGTTGGTTTTCGGACAATTTCATTTTTATCTCCAAACCTATGAGGATATTCTACCAAAATTCATGCAATATTACAAGTAAAATATGCAAAGTGCACAAAATATTTTTCTAAAACATCGTGCTGATGGAAGATATGCTGTCATGGACTCCAGATTTTACTCTGTTTTTACATATCCTTGATTCATTTCATATCTCCATCCATTATACTCCACTCACCGATCAGAAAAACGACAGGAGGGCACTGAAATGATGAGAAAAAAACTTTTGATCTCTTTACTGGCTGCCATGACCGCGGCCGCCGCGTTACCCTTTTCTGCCTCTGCGGATGAATGGAAACAGGATTCCAGCGGCTGGTAGTATGAGGTCGATGACGATGACGACCGCGATGACGATTGATACCCTCTCAGAACTGATGCAGTATCTGAAATAGTTACAAAAACAGAGAGTCCGCCATTTTTAAGTGGCTGGCTCTCTGTTTTTCTATCTCCTATTTTTGCATTCCAACCGGCCGGGGCACGTCCTTTCCCTGGGACAGCTCCCTTAATGATCGGATTTCAGCCCCGCTCCGCACATGGTGATCAGGCAGTCTCTGGTCTCTCCGTTTTGGCGGCAGAATTCCAGGTAGGCCGCGTAATTGGCTGCAGTGGTGTGTTCACAATAGATCCCCTTTCCGGCCAGGATCTCCCTGGCCTCCAGGATCTTCTCCTCCGGAGCATGGATGAACTGGACATGATATTTATAAGCGTACTCCAGGATCTCTTCTCCCCGCATAGGAACTCCAATGGCAATGCCCTCGGCCAGTGTGGGCTCCGGAGATACCCTGGCGGGCTCCCGGCTGCCCTCCTGGGCCGCCTTTAATAAGGGATCGCATTTTTCGCTCTGGACCGCCAGGATCCGGGGCATGGAGACAATGGCTCCACTTTCCAGCAGATGCTCCAGGGCCTTTACAGCCCCCAGGAAAAGCGTACCGTTTCCCACGGGGATCACCAGATGTTCCGGGATCCTCCCCAGCTGCTCCATGACCTCGTAGATATACGTCTTTGTCCCCTCATAGAAAAATGGATTGTATACATGATTGGCGTAGTACAGCCCTTCCCGGTCGGCCTTTTCCCTGCACACGGCGGCACAGTGGTCTCGGTTTCCGGGCACCACCGTACATACGGCTCCGTGGGCCCGGATCATGGCGATCTTTTTAGGAGAAGTTCCCTGGGGCACAAAGATCTCACAGGGGATCCCGGCCCTGGACGCATAGGCGGCAATGCTGTTTCCTGCGTTGCCGCTGCTGTCCTGGACCACATAGTCCACTCCCGCCGCCTTACAATGGGCCATCAGAACGGCCGCCCCCCGGTCCTTATAGGAAAGGGTGGGCATCATGTAGTCCATTTTTAAAAGAACGTTCCCGTCCATGCGGACCACCGGAGTCATACCCTCTCCCAGGGTCAGCTCCCTCCAGCTTTCGTCCTCCAGAGCCATGTATTTCCGGTAGCGGAACTGGCTCCACTGGCTTTTGTCAATGCCGTCCGGCCTAAAGGGAGGTGGAGTAAAATCCAGCTTCCAGAGTCCCCCGCAGCTGCATCTGGCCTGGCGGGTGGAAACAGATACTTTTTTTCCGCATTTAGAACAGATATAATCCATACTTATTCCTCCTCTTTCCTGGCGCGGAGCTCATCCATCTGCCGGATGGCTGCATCCGCCCGGTTCATACCATATCCGATTCTTTTCTTCACACCTCTGCAATTTATCTTATCTTACATCCCGTATGAAAACCTGTCAATAGACCGGCTCACAGCGACAGTCTCCAGGGCATGAGCCAGGCAGTTTCTGGATTTTCTATCTAAAAAAGCCTCCGGCTGGGGCGGCCGGAGGCTGATACAAAAATAAGAGGTTGTATAATAGGAGGTTTCTATTGTTTTATAATTTCAGTCCCTCCGCGTACAGCCTGTACGTTTCCAGGCCAGAGAGATCTACGTCATTCAGAGTCACCGGCTCCCCTGCCTTCACATCCTGCAGGAGTACCGCTCCGTTTAAAAGATAAAACGGTGCCGCGCTTCCCACAGCTGCCCGTTCCAGAAGCTCCGGTGTCAGGCCATCGATTTCATGGTGATGGCCATGGACTGTGAGTACCGTCCCTGCCGGGATATCCCTCTGGGCGACGCCGGCAAGCACCGATACCTGACGGCATTCACTGTGGGTGCCGATCCCCATGAGATCTCCCTCCAGGATCGAAACCGGGGTCTCCAGCCCCATATAATGATAGGGGTGGTAGATACAGCAGTATTTCCCATTCCGGCTCATCACATGGCCCTTTCCCTTTAAGATCTCCCACATTTTTTTATTCTCACAGCGGACGATGACGAATTCACCGCCGCAGAAGCTTGCCTCATTCTTTTCCCGGAGATTATAGAACACATCCACCACTCCGGTCTTATCCAGGATCCCGCCGTCCTCTTTGGGAATAAAAATATCGGCCAGCTCACTGACCCTGGCCATGGGGTAGCTTAAGAATGGAGACGCCGGGACCAGTCCTGTGATATTGGACACCAGGTTCATCTCACAAAGATCTGCAGAGATCACCTCTGCATATTTGCCCAGCAGCTTTTTCCTGGCCTCCAGGGTTTCGGTCCCCTTATAGCTCCAGCAGTCCAAAAGCTCCGGAAGCTCCTCCGGTCCGCTGTTTCCGTCCAGATATTGGAAGGTCCCTGTCTCCCGGTCCCATACCATATCATATTCGCTGGATTTGCCGGCAGCGATCACCTCCAGGCCCAGAAGCCTCGCCCAGGAATAAAGGTCCAGGAGATTTCTCGGCTGATCCCCGTTTACCAGGGCATACACCGCATGGTTCTCCTCTGCGGTCTGGTTCAGTACAGGACCGCAGACACTGTCTGTCTCCTTGGAGACCATATACACGTTGATCCCTTTCCTCAGCGCCCTTAAGGCCGCGTCGGAGCTGACTGCCGTATTGCCGGTGCACTCCACCAATGCCGTGATCCCGCATTCCGTCACCAGACGGTAATCATCCACAATAAGAATGGCATCCTCAGATGCTGCCTTGATATCCTCCAGGCTATTGCACACCGTGATCCCAGCCTCATCGTAGCCGATCTCCTTCAGTACCTCCAGGCATTCATCCGTATGTCTGGAACAAATGACCCGAAGCTTCATGTGGGCCACTGTGGGGATCTGGGCCAGCAGCGTGTACCCATAGCCCTTGGTGGCTCCCACTACTCCCACCCGGGACACCCTTCCTGATCTGTCATTGAGAAGATTTGTATAATCCATAGATTCTGCTCCTTTTCTTTTATGGACGGAATACGATCTTAATGGCCGCATCGTCCTTATCTGCCAGGTCAAAGCCGGCCCGGATATTCTCCAGCCGGAATTCATTGGTGATCAGCGGATGGATCTTTACACTGCCCTGGATAATAGGCCGCAGGGTATCGGGCACCCATACATACCGCTCCTGCCAGGTATGATGCACCAGACAGGTATTGACAAATTCCAGGCCGTCGTCATGCCACCGGCTGATATTTAAATTCACCGGAGTGGTCACCCAGCTGTAAAAAACAAACTTTCCATTGTGGCGGATCATGGCGCTGGCGGCATTGAAGGATTCTGCCGTTCCGGCGGCCTCCACCACCACGTCGGCTCCTCGTCCTCCGGTCAGTGCCTTCACCTTTGCCACCGGGTCCTCTTCTCTGGAATTGATGACCACATCAGCTCCCAGGGATTTTGCCAGATCCAGCTTTCCATCCAGCACATCCACCACGATCACCTGGTAAGCGCCCTTCAGCCGGGAACACTGGGCAATGATCTGTCCCGCGTAGCCGCCTCCCATGACCACCACCGTATCGCCCAGCTGGACGCCGGTATGAAGTCCGGAGAACATGGCGCAGGCCGTGGGCTCACCCAGGGCAGCGATATCCATATCCAATCCCTCGGGAACCGGCTGGAGCTGGAAGCTTTTTGCCTTAAAATAATCCGCAAAGTTATTATTCCATCCAAAGGCCATGACCTTGTCTCCCACCTTGTAGTCACTGACGCGGCTTCCTACGGCTGCCACCGTCCCGCCGCTCTCATGGCCCAGAAGAAAGGGAAACTCCGGCGGCTGGCGGAACTCCGCCGTCTGGGGCGGAAGGAAGCCTCTGTAAAAGCTCTTATCCGATCCGCAGATCCCCATCATATGGTTCTTTACGATAATATCGTCCTCTCCGCATTCCAGTTCCCGCTCGATCAGCTCGATATCATAGGCTTTATTGAGCCTGGCTGCTCTTGTGATAAATTTTTCCATTTCTGCTTCCTTTCTGCAGTCTCTCCAGGACTGCGCCCCTTCGGGAGCAGACGCGGGCCGGCCGCTGCTGCGGCTTCCTCCCGCGCCCTGCCCCCGGCACATCAGATCACATGAAGGGCCACCAGCAGGCAGGTCACTGCGGCTCCCACAAAGCCGGCCACAGTGGATGCGCCGCCCACGGCGCGGATTCCCTGGTTCACATCCATATTGGACATGGAAACCGTTACCCAGAAGCCGGAGGAATTGGCATGCTTAAACATCAGCGCACCGGTACCGCAGGCCAGGAAGGCCGCCACCGGAGAGATCCCCAGGGTTGCCAGCATGGGCTCCACCAAGGCTGCCGCCGTCATAACGCCCAGAGAGTTGGAGCCAGTCACCACATGGATGATGGCTGCGATGATAATAGGGATCAGGATCGCCGGAAACGCGGACTGGGCAATGACTTCCGCAATCTTTTCAGCAACGCCCGCGTTCTTAACAAAGGTAGCCAGGGCTCCGCCCATGCCTGTTACCACAATGGGCATGGCCGCGGCATTGATCCCGTCGTTGACCCAGTCGTTCAGCACCTTTTTGCTCTTCCAATCCTTACCGGTCAACAGAAGGGAAAGGATACAGCCAGTGAAGAGAGCAGCCAGAGGACTTCCGATGAATGCGCAGAAATTGGCGATCTGCGTATCGGGAACCAGAACAGAGGCCGCTGTATTCACAAAGATCAGAGCCAGCGGGAACAGGATCGGGAGCAGGGATCTGGACAGGGACGGAAGCTCCATGTGCTCCGTCTCCCTGGCAGCTGCCAGGAATTCCTCCTTGGGAGCCACCGGTGTTTTTAAGGACATACAATAGAAGGTCGCCGCGATCACGCTGGGAACCGCAACGATGGCTCCCCAGAGGATGGCCTGGCCCAGCGGCACGTTCAGCAGGGCCGCAGCAGACACCGGCCCCGGTGTAGGCGGTACAAGAGACGCTGTGACCAGGGCTCCAAGATAAAGAGCCGTGCCGTAGCTCATCATGGATTTCTTCGTCTGGACTGCCAGCATGGACACGATGGGGATCAGAAGGATCACCACTGTATCGGCCCAGATGGGGATACCCAGGATGGCAGAGCTCAGGGCAATGGCCCAGATCATGTGCTTTTCACCCACAAGGCCAATGGCCCATTTGGTGATCCGGATGGCCGCTCCTGTCTTTTCCAGCACGGTTCCCATGGTACAGCCCAAAAAGATCACGATGGCCACACTTTTAATGGTACTGGAGAAACCGCTGTTGATGGTCCCCTCGATGTCCTGCCAGGGTGTCCCCAGGGCAATGGCCAGAATAAATGCCGACAGAAGGATTCCCATGGCGGCGTTGACTTTGCACTTGGAGATCAGCACGATCATCAGGACGATCACCAGAGCAAATACGATCAGTACGTACGATGTTGACATAAGTCAAACCCCCTTTTGTATTTTTCAGATATCCATGTTAAAAAGCAACCTTTATGCCAAACGGATCGTCCTGCGCAGATTTTCTTTTTGTGTCAGTGTTTTCCTTGTGTGTCCTGCATGGTCTTTTCATGCTGTTTTTCCTTTTTATGTGCATATTCAATAAAATTTAGTTGCAAATATGTTGCGATGCATCATTTGCATCGTGTTTCATCTCTGCACCATCCAGATTGTTTCAGACCGGGATCACAGATTATATTTTTTCATTTTTCTCCACAGGGTGGAGCGGTCCATTCCCAGAAGCCCGGCAGCCCGGACGCGGCTCCCTTCGCATCGTTCCAGGGCCTCCAGGATCCGCTCCCGCTCGGGCCTTAAGGGATCTGCCGGAAACGCCGTGCATGCAGTTCCGCTCTCCTTTGTTTCCGTTTTCCTTTCTTCCATGCCGGCCTCCTCCAGGTCCCTGGGATACAGGGCGCGGCTCAGGTCCTCTTTTGTCAGTATACTTCCGTCCCCAAGCACCAGGGCCCTCTCTGCAATATTCCCAAGCTCCCGTATGTTTCCCATAAAAGGATACTGGTACAGCAGCTCCAGGGCCTCCGGCTCCGTCACCGGAGCCTTCACACCCATATCCTGGCAAAGCTTCCCCAGCAGATGGCAGAACAGAAATTCCACATCCCGCTCCCTCTGCCTTAAGGGCGGCAGAAACAGCCGCAGCACATCCAGCCGGTACATCAGATCCTTCCGGAATCCTCCCTCCTCAGACAGCCTTGTGATGCTCTTGTTGGTAGCTGACAGGATCCGCACATCGATATCGATGACCTTATTATCCCCAATGCGGCGCACCTGCTTTTCCTGAAGGGTCCTCAGGAGCTTGCTCTGGGTGGAAAGAGAGATCTCCTCCACCTCATCCAGAAACAGAGTGCCTCCATGGGCCTGCTCAAACAGCCCCATTTTTCCTCCCCTGCTGGTGCCTGTAAAGGCTCCCTCCACATAGCCGAACAGCTCGCTTTCCAGCAGATTTTCCGGCAGGGCCGCACAGTTGATGGCTACAAAGGGACCGTTTTTCCTGCGGCTGCTGTTATGGATGCTCTGAGCAAACAGCTCCTTTCCCGTTCCGGTTTCACCCACGATGATCACGTTGGAATCCGTTGCCGCGTACCGCCGGGCCGTCTCTATGGTCTCCTTCATGGTCCCGCTCTCGTGGAGGATGTCGTCAAAGGTGTATCTGGCCTTCAGCCCCCGCTCGCTGAGCTTTCTCCTGATCTGGCTCTCCAGATTCTGGATCAGGGTGATATCCGAAAGGCAGATCACTGCTCCAGATATTTCCTTGTTGGCGATCACCGGACGGCAGCTCACCGACACCCTAGTCTTCGTTCCCGGTATGGTGAGGATCCGCCCGCTCTGTTCCAGGCCTCCCGTCATGACCGTCTCAAAATCCTTATAAAGATAGGGAAGAACGGTCTTCAGCTTCCGGTCCATGAGGCTCACATCTCCATTCATCTGCCGCACCACCCGGTTTCTGACCCGGATCACTCCGTTCCTATCCACGTACAAAAGACCGTCCTCAGAGGAATAAATGATCGTCTTATACATCTGGGAGATCACCCGTTCGCCGCGGATCCGGTCCACCGTGCGCACCGCCTCATCCACAGCCCGGGCCACCGTATCCTGGCCAGTTTTTATGACCACCGACGGGATTCCTCTGTGCTCTGCCAGGATACAGGCCGAATATCCCCCGACCACAGCGTCGCAGCCCGAAGCCAGGATCCTTTCCATGGTCTTTTCCAGATCGTCATGAAGCACCGGAGCAAACACCGCCGCATTGACCCCCACCATACGGCAGATCTCCTCAGCCTCAAACAGCCGGCTCTCAAAGCCACAGATGGCGATCTTTCCGGGATGAAAGAGCTTTTGGCACTCGATCACCGCCCGCAGCATATCATAACCGGAAATATCCAGACAGATGGTGGGTATGTTCTTATATCGGGCAATGGTCTTCTGGGCTGAATAGCCCCGGGCAATGATGGCATCGTATTCGTCTGCCGGCACATCCGGCGTATCCTCCACTGTCATCACCTGGACATCCGCGTCCAGGCGCTCTCTTTCCGGGTGATGCGCAAGCACGTAGTCTACGATCTCCTTCAGCTCCGGATACGGAACGATCACTAATAATCTTATCATGGGTTCCTCCTGAATTTTATGTTGCACACTTGATTGCATTTTCGTTGCATTGTTTCAAGTATACTGCATCATGATGCGTCCCGTCAACCAGGGGAGCGGTGGGACGCGGCGGATTTCCCCGGTTTCCGTCTGGCACAAAATTTGCTATTATATGTACAGCAACAGTAAATGTACCAAAACGCCGCCGGAGGAGGCAATTCCCCTCTCTGGAGGCGCAGATATAGGAGGAAACAGATATGGCAGTATTCGGATGTATTGCAGATGATTTTACCGGCGCCAGCGACGCCGCTTCATTTCTTGTAAAAGGCGGCATGAGCGTCCGCCTCTATAACGGGATCCCGGAACGCCCGGAAGACGGGGACAGCGCCCAGGCCATTGTCATTGCTTTAAAATCCAGGACACAGGAAACAGCACAGGCAGTGGATGACAGCCTGCGGGCAGCCAGGTTTCTTCTTAACCAGGGTGCACGGCAGCTCTATTTCAAGTATTGTTCCACCTTCGATTCCACCCCGAAAGGCAACATTGGGCCCGTGGCCGACGCACTTATGGATCTTATGGACGTGCCCTGTACCATTCTCTGCCCCGCTCTTCCCGTCAATGGCCGCACCGTGGAGCACGGACATCTGATGGTGAATGGCGTTCCCCTTCATGAAAGCCATATGAAAAACCATCCGCTGACCCCCATGTGGGACAGCAGCATCAGCCGGCTCATGGAACCCCAGAGCCAGTGGCCCTGTATCCCGATGGAGGATCCATCTTCATTTTCCCTGGAAAAAGCGGCAGAAAAGGCCGGTGCCAGAAGGTTCTATATCATTCCCGATTATAAAACCACCGAAGATGGCCGCGCCATCGCCGCAGCCTTTAAGTCCCTCCCCCTTCTCACAGGAGGAAGCGGACTCCTGGAGCCTCTGGCAAGACTCTGGTCCCAGGAGCTGGGAGGCGCTGCAAAAATCCCGGAAAGCCTCGTCTCCGGAAAAGCGCTCCTGCTGGCCGGAAGCTGCTCCCAGGCGACCCTGGGACAGATCGCCTGGTACGAAGCCCAGAAAAAGCCCTCCTATAAACTGGATCCCAAAGCACTGCTGGAGGGAAGACAGACCGTGGATGATGCCTGGCAGTTCATCCAGGAGCATGAAAACAGTTCTGACGCCGTTCTGGTTTATAGCTCTGATACACCGGAAAAGGTAAAGGAATTCCAGTCCCTGGGTGCTGAAAAAGTCGCCTCCCTTCTGGAGGACGCTGCCGCCCGGCTGGCTGTAAAGGCAGTAAAAGCCGGCTATACCAGGATCATCTCGGCCGGAGGCGAGACCTCCGGCGCCGTCACCAGAGCCCTCGGCTTTTCTTCCTATCTGATTGGAGAAAGCGTGGCTCCCGGCGTTCCCATCATGGTTCCGGCGAGGGAGCCCGGTGTCCGCCTGATTTTAAAAAGCGGCAACTTTGGCCAGGAGGATTTCTTTGGCCGTGCCCTTTCCATGACCGGCGGCACGGATCCCGTTCTGGACCAGAAGCTGTCCGACGCCGTCTGGACAGCCCGCAGCCTTTTTGACCGGGGAAAGACCAGTGGCTCCTCTGCCAACATGAGCTTCCGCCACAAGGACAGGATCTATATCAGCGCCACCGGCTCCTGCTTCGGGACCATGAAAAAAGAGGATTTCGCTGTGCTTTCCATGGACGGCACTGTGCTTTCAGAAAAAAAGCCCAGCAAAGAATGGCCTCTGCACCTGGCACTGTACGAAAAATCTTCTGAAACCGGGGCCGTGATCCATACCCACAGCACCTTTTCCGTCCTCTGGAGCTTCGTTCCCGCGAAAAATGACCAGGACTGCATCCCGGATCATACACCTTACCTGAAAATGAAGCTGGGAACCGTGGGACTCGTCCCCTACGAAAAGCCCGGCTCCGAGGCACTGTTCCAGGCATTCCGGGAGCGGGTGGGGGCTTCCGACGGCTTCCTCTTAAAAAATCATGGACCGGTCGTTCCCGGAAAATCTGTCATGGATGCCTTTTTCCGCCTGGAGGAGCTGGAGGAAAGCGCCCGGATCGCCTGGGAGCTTTTCCGGGCCGGTCTGGAATAGAAAGCCAGCCCTTCAATGGCTTTTTCGCTTTAGTGCGCTGAGTTTTTTGTTGACATTTACCAGGGGGTGATTTAAAATTTAATTCCAGGAGGACTTGATTATGAAAGATTTGACCATCGGTTTTATCGGGCTGGGACTGATCGGCGGTTCCATTGCCCGGGGAATAAAAAGAAGCCGCAGGGACGTGCGGATCATGGCATATATGAGGAGCCGGGATAAGCTGGAGCAGGCAAAAAGAGATGGCGTCGTGGACGTGATCCTGGACGGCATCGGCGAGGAGATCTCCTGGTGCGATCTGGTCTTTCTCTGCACCCCGGTGGAATATAATGCTTCCTATCTGGAGCAGATCCGCCCGCTTTTAAAGCCCGGCGCCCTGGTCACAGACGTGGGGAGCACCAAAACGGATATCCATGAGACCGTAAAGCGGCTGGGTATGGAGGAGGTCTTTGTGGGCGGCCATCCCATGGCCGGATCAGAAAAGACCGGCTATGAGAACTCCACAGACCATCTCCTGGAAAACGCATACTATATGATCACGCCCACAGAAAAGAGCACCCCGGAGCAGATCGGACGGATCCGGCGGGTGGCCCTGTCCATTGGAGCCATTCCCATGGTCACCGATTACCGGCAGCACGATTTTTCTGTGGCCGCCGTCAGCCATCTGCCCCATCTGGTGGCCTCCAGTCTGGTGAATCTCGTAAGGGATAATGACAATGAGGAGGAGCTCATGCGGACCATCGCCGCCGGAGGCTTTAAGGACATTACCAGGATCGCCTCCTCCTCCCCGATCATGTGGGAGCAGATCTGCATGACCAATACGGAGAATATCAAGGTACTGCTGCGCCGGTACATCCAGTCTCTTGAAACCATATATGAGGAGCTGGACCGCCGGGATGGAAGCTCCATCCACCGGCTGTTTGAAGAGTCGGGCGCATACCGCAACACCTTCTCCAGCCACAGCCGCGGCCCCGTGGCCCCGGATTATTCCTTTACCGTGGATATCGTGGACGAACCTGGCTCCATTTCCACTCTGGCCGTGCTCCTGGCCTCCAAGGGCATCAACATCAAAAACATCGGCATCAACCATAGCCGGGAAGAGGGCGAGGGCGCTCTCCGGATCTCCTTTTATAACCAGGACTCCGAAACCAGGGCCTATGAGCTGCTGAAAAAATACAACTATACGCTTATTAAATAGAAATGAGGCATTCCATGAAACTCTCTCCCGCAAAAAGCATCCGGGGCTCCGTTACAGTCCCCGGTGATAAATCCATTTCCCACCGCAGCGTCATGCTGGGCTCCATCGCCAGAGGAACCACGGAGATCCATGGCTTTCTGGAGGGGGCCGACTGCCTCTCCACCATCTCCTGCTTCCGCCATATGGGCGTGGACATTGAAAACAAAAACGGCGTGGTCACAGTCCACGGCAAAGGCCTCCATGGTCTTTCGGCTCCCTCAGTCCCCCTGGACTGCGGAAACAGCGGCACCACCACCCGGCTCATTTCCGGGATCCTGGCAGCCCAGGGCTTTTCTGCCGTTCTCACCGGCGACGCCTCCATCCAGAAGCGGCCCATGGGCCGGATCATCACCCCTCTTTCCATGATGGGGGCAGATATAAAAAGCATCCATGAAAATGGCTGTGCGCCGCTCCAGATCACCGGAAAACCTCTTTCCGGGATCTGCTACGACTCTCCTGTGGCCTCTGCCCAGGTAAAGTCGGCCATTCTCCTGGCTGGCCTTTATGCCGAAGGGGAGACCCGTGTCACAGAGCCCCAGATCTCCAGGAACCATACGGAGCTGATGCTGAAATTCTTTGGCGCGGATATCCGCACCGAGGGCTCCACCGCCACGGTCCGCCAGACGCCGGAGCTTTACGGGAACCGGATCACCGTCCCCGGGGATATCTCCTCCGCCGTGTACTTTGCCGCCGCAGGAATGATCCTTCCCAACTCTGAGGTGCTCATTAAAAACGTAGGGATCAATCCCACCCGCGCCGGCCTTCTTACGGTCTGTAAGGCCATGGGAGCTGACCTGACCCTTATAAACCAGGACCACAGCGGCTCTGAGCCCACCGCCGACCTGCTGGTACGCTCCAGCAGCCTCCATGGTACGGTGATCCAGGGCTCCGTCATTCCCGCCATGATTGACGAGCTTCCCACAGTTGCCCTTATGGCCTGCTTTGCCCAGGGCCGCACCGTCATTAAAGACGCCGCTGAATTAAAGGTCAAGGAATCCAACCGGATCGCCCTTGTGGCAGAAAATCTAAGGGCCATGGGAGCCGACGTCACTGAGACCGACGACGGCATGATCATCGACGGCGGCCGTCCTCTCCACGGCGCGTCCATCTCCGCCCATAAGGACCACAGGCTCGCCATGACCTTCGCCATTGCCGCCCTTGCCGCCGAGGGCAGCACCGAGCTTCAGGACGCCGACTGTGTTTCCATTTCCTATCCTGATTTTTATACAGATCTAAAAAGGCTGGTCCGCAGTTAAATACTGCGCCCAGCCCTTTCTTTTTCCTTCCCGTCCGGCGGGACGGGGATCAGTTAAATCCAAAAAACTTCTGTGCGATCTTATATCCGGCAATGGAGATCTGTCTTCCTCCCTTGCCGGGAAGGTTCATTCCCTGGCCCAGGAAGCCGAACCGGAGCCGTATGTACAGCCTGGGATTGGTTTTCTTCACATACTCCCAGAGCTCCTTCTTTTTCGCCATATTTTCATCGGTCCCGGACCGGATCGCCAGGATGGAGCTGACCACCATCATGATCTCCAGATACCTTGTCATATACCGCCTCAGCTTCTTATTCTGAAGCTTCGTCACATCATAATAGCCCATCATCAGCTTTGTCACCCGGATCTGCTGGTCGATGCGGCCGATCATCACCTGCTCGTTGACCGACTGGTCCGAGCGGCCGATGAAATACCGGTAAAAATTCACATCCAGATAGTACATCTTCCGTACATGGGGAAGGGGCTCGTAAACGAAGATATTGTCCACATAGAACGTATGCATGGGAAGCTCCAGGCCGCAGTCCCTTAAAAGCTCGGTCCGGTAAATGACCGAATGCATCAGGATGTACTGGCCCGCGATGAACACCTTCACATCATCCCAGGTGAACACCTCGTTTTTGGGAAGGGCTGTGTTGTAGTTCATTACTTTTTTATGCTTCGCACCCTGCTTCTCATACACAAAGTTGGTGATCAGCATATCCAGGGTATCCTTTCCGTACACGAACCGGCGCAGCGTATTTAACACCTGCACATACGCCTGCTTATTGACCCAGTCGTCGCTGTCCACTACCTTGAAGAAAATGCCTGTGGCCTCCCGGAGGCCTGCGTTTACGGCTGCGCCATGACCGCCGTTTTCCTGATGGATGGCGCGGCAGATCCCCGGATATTCCCGTTCATACCGGTCTGCGATCTCACCCGTATTATCCTTCTGGGATCCGTCGTCCACAATGAGGATCTCCACCTCGTCACCGCCAGGCAGAAGGGACCGGATGCAGTTTTCCATATACGCTGCCGAGTTATAGCATGGGATTGCGATTGATAACAGCTTCAATTTTTCTTCCTCCTAAGGTCAGATTTTGCCATATCTTCCATCATCATAGCATACTTGTGGTAAAATTGCAAAAATTTCCTTCCACCCGCCGAAAAAATGTGATATGATAGGAGAAATAGAACAATCCAGTGAAAGGAACTGATCCATATGGCAAAAAAGAGACTTGTACTGGCCCTGGGCCACGACGCCCTGGGAACCAATCTTCCGGAACAGAAGGCAGCGGTTGCCAAAGCCGCAAAGACCATTGCAGATTTTATCCAGAACGGCTGGCAGGTGGCCATCACCCACGGAAATACTCCCCAGCTGGGAATGATCCATACAGCCCTGAACGAACTGGCCCGGGAGCATAAGGAGTACACTCCGGCTCCCATGTCTGTCTGCTCTGCCATGAGCCAGGGATATATCGGATATGATCTCCAGAACGCCCTGCGTACAGAGCTCATCAAGCGCGGGATCTACAAGCCCGTATCCACGATCCTGACCCAGGTGACCGTGGATCCCTATGACGAATCCTCCTACACTCCTCTTAAGGTGGTGGGCCGTACCATGACCGCCGAGGAGGCAAAGGCTGAAGAGGAAAAGGGCAATTTCACCGTTAAGACAGAAAACGGCTACCGCCGGATCGTGGCCGCTCCCAGACCTGTGGCCATCGTGGAGATCGACGCCATCAAGGCCCTTCTGGAGGCAGACCAGCTTGTCATCGCCGCAGGCGGCGGCGGAATCCCTGTTATGGAGCAGGGATCCAGCCTGAAGGGCGCCAGCGCCATCATCGAAAAAGACCGGGCCGCAGGGCTCCTGGCAAAGGAAACCGACGCCGACGTTTTAATGTTCCTAACCGGCGTTGACAATGTTTCCCTCAATTACGGCACGGATCACGAGGTCCATCTGGACAAGGTCACTGCCGCCGACGCAGACCGCTACGCAAAAGAAGGCCAGTTCTCCGCAGGCTCCATGCTGCCTAAGATCGAGGCCTCCATCGACTTCATAAACGCAGGAAAGGGCCGCCACGCCATCATCACCTCCATGGATATGGCAAAAGACGCCCTGGCCGGACGGGGCGGCACCACCATCGCATAGTCCCGGAGCCGGAACATATCTGGAAAACCATGGAAGGGGCTGTATGGAAGCGCTCTGTACCGGAGCGGTGATGCAGCCCCTTTATCAGCATTGGGAATCTGGTATAAGATAAACCGGCTGGGCCGCAGGGTCCGGCCCTGTCTCTGCGGTCCGACACTGTTTCCGCAGACCCGCATCGTCCCTGCCGCCGCGCCGGAGCGCAGGCCAGCCGCATTTTATATAAGGAGAAATGAAATGAGAAAGAGATCCTTTTTAAGAAAAAGCCTGATGGCTTTATTTCTTGCAGCTTCACTTTTTAACGCTTCTGCTCTGCCCGCCCGGGCAGATTTCGGTATAGAGCCCATGCGGGTAGCGCCCCAATACGGTGCCACAGGCTACCCGATCGTCATTAAGTCCCAATACCAGGACGGATTCCTTCAGCCCTACGAGGAGGAATATTATGCTAAAATGCCTGGTCTGGTTTCCGCGGTCGGCAATACAGGTCTGTTTGAATACAACGGACAGGTCATCTATCTGGAAAACTCAAAACAGCAGAAGGTGGCACTGGTAACACATAGTCATAAAAATTCCGATGGAACCTTCTCCACCTACACCCTGTACTGCGATCCCCAGGGACGTATAAGAGAATACACAGAGGAAGCAAAGGCTGCCATCGACGCGGAGATTGCAGAGCATCTGGCCCAGCTGGAGGCAGAGATCCAGACACAGTATGGAGTATCCCTTTCCCATAGAAAGGCGTTTTCTGTTGATGAGAGACATAAATTTGCCCGCACAGTGAAGAAGATCCTGGCTCTTTGTCCGGCAGGCAGTATCCGGATCATTGCCGATGCCACCCAGGCGGCTACGGGAAAGCCTTTAAAATTCCAATCCATCTATATTGATTCTGAGGGGAATAAAAATGCCAACGGGTGGGTCGATGGAACCTATTCCTACGATTCCAACACGGTCGAGACCAATGGTTATCTGATCCCGGCATGCCACGAACTGGGCCACGCAATGGAATCGACCCTGAGTAAAGCCTCCGGAGGAAAGCTCCGCCAGGACTTTGCGGCAATGAACGGCGGACATGTGTATGATCTCAACTACTATTATAACGGCGCTCCTCTTGCCATGCAGGAGGGAGGCGTACCGCCCTGCTTTAAGCGGGATTATGCAGCAACCTCATTTTCAGAGGACTTTGCTGAGACATTCTCCGATGCCATGGCTTTCTCCACAGCGGAGCTGCAGGAGGCAGTAAACTGCGGCAATATGGCGGCGGAGTATTTTCAGAAGGTGGTCTATGTGAAGCAGCTGTTCAACCAGTACGCCGGAGCGACCGTGTTCCAGTAGCCTGCCGGGACTGGCCGCGTTCCGGATGTCTTCTGGGACCAGCCATGCTCCGGATGTCCGCCGGGACCGGTGGCGTTCCAGCAGCTGGACGGGACTGGCAGCACCCCAGCGGCCCGCCGGGATCACCCCGATCCCGGCCAGCCCTGGAAAACGCCCATGACCGCCGATCCGTCCGCAGTATATGAAAAGGAGAGATCATGCTGCCCGATATCAATGTTTATAAGATCCTGGAGATCATCGGGACCATTGCCTTTGCCAGCTCCGGCGCCATGGTGGCCGTAAAGCGCCGCCTGGATTATCTGGGGATCGTGGTCCTGGGCGTCACCACCGCCGTGGGCGGAGGGATGTGCCGGGATATCCTCATCGGCCAGACGCCTCCGGGAATGTTCCTGGATCCCACCAACACCATCATCGCCTTCTGGACCGTCAACTGTATGTTTCTGACCATCCGGATGAAATGGAGCCAGCTCCTGCATCTCCAGGGGGAGACCTATGACAATATCATGAATTTCCTGGACGCAGTGGGACTTGGGCTTTTCACTGCCACCGGAGTCAACATGGCCATCAGCGCCGGTTTTGGAAACAACGGCTTCCTCTGCGCCTTTCTGGGTGTCATCACCGGCGTGGGAGGAGGGATCCTCCGTGACATCCTTTCCGGACAGACCCCTGTGGTCCTTAGGAAGCATATCTACGCCTGCGCCTCCATTGCCGGAGCCGTCTCCTATCTGCTCTTTATGCAGGCCGCAGACCACAACCTGTCCATGTTTTTAAGCTCCTCCATCGTGGTGATGATCCGTCTTCTGGCCAGAAAGTATGACTGGAACCTCCCGGGAGCCCAGTAACTATCGCAGCTCCTTTTCCAGCTCTCCGATCTGGGATTCGCCCACCACCCGGATCCCATATCCGGATAAAAGGGCCGCGGTTTTTCCCATACCCGGGACCAGGGTATGGGAAAAGCTTCCGTTATAAATGCCGCTGCATCCGCAGGAAGGACTTTTTTCTTTTAAGATGGCGATGGTGCAGCCATATTTTTTTGCTTCTCTTAACGCCAGATCCGCTCCCAGGAGAAATTCAGCAGTCACATTCCTGTCCTCTGTATTGACAACGACTCCGTCGTTCTCCCGCACCTCAGAAGCCGGTCTCGGGGTGGAAAGCCCTCCCAGCTGCTCCGGGCAGACCGGATGGAATTCTGCCTTTCCCTTCATTCGCTCCATAAAATCCAGAAGCGCTTCATTTCTGTTATTTCCTCCATCCCACTTGCAGTTCTCGCCTGTAAGACAGGCGCTCACAAGAATCTGTATCATAATGCTCTCCCCTGTTTTCAGTATAAAAACCGGGGATGTCCCTGTGGTTCCACAGAAACATGCCCCCGGTTCCTTCCGGCGTTTTCCGCCATTTTCTTTTTGTATCCGATTACTGGTTTTTCTTGCTGATCATGGCCCTCTTTCTCAGGGTGGGATCCAGGATCTTCTTTCTGATCCTTAAGTTTTTGGGTGTTACCTCCAGGAGCTCGTCGGTGTCGATAAAATCCAGGCACTGCTCCAGGCTCATGTCCTTGGGCGGAGTCAGCTTAAGAGCCTCGTCGGAGCTGGAGGAACGCGTGTTGGTCAGCTTCTTTGTCTTGCATACGTTCAGCTCAATATCCTCGGCCTTGGGGCACTCTCCCACCACCATGCCGGAGTAGACCTTAACGCCTGGCCCGATGAAGAGGTTTCCTCTCTCCTGGGCGTTGAACAGGCCGTAGGTGATGGATTCACCGGCCTCGAAGGCGATCAGGGAACCGTTCTTTCTGTAATTCAGCTCGCCCTTAAACGGCGCATAGCCGTCGAAGATGGTATTTAAGATACCGTTTCCCTTGGTATCGGTCATAAACTCGCCGCGGTAGCCGATGAGACCTCTGGACGGGATAGAAAATTCCAGTCTGGTATATCCGCCGTTGGCCGGGCTCATGCCCTGAAGCTCTCCCTTTCTGCTGGTGAGCTTCTGGATCACGGAACCGGAATACTCCTCCGGAACGTCCACATAGGCCAGCTCCATGGGCTCCAGCTTTCTGTTTCTCTCATCGTATTTATAGATCACCTCTGCCTTGCTGACCGCAAACTCGAAGCCCTCCCGGCGCATGTTCTCAATGAGGACGGACAGATGCAGCTCGCCGCGGCCGGAAACCTTAAAGCAGTCGGCGGAATCCGTCTCCTCCACACGCAGGCTCACATCTGTATTCAGCTCCCGGAACAGACGCTCCCGGATATGGCGGGAGGTGATGAATTTCCCCTCCTGGCCGGCCAGGGGACTGTCGTTTACCATGAAGTTCATGGAAATGGTGGGCTCAGAGATCTTCTGGAACGGGATCGCCACCGGATTTTCCGGAGAACAGATGGTGTCGCCGATGTGGATATCCGGGATACCGGACACAGCCACGATGGAGCCGATCTCTGCACTCTGGACCTCCACCCGGTTCAGGCCGTCAAACTCATACAGCTTTCCGATCTTCACTCTCCGTCTCTTGTCCATGTCATGATGGTTTACGATGACGCAGTCCTGATTGACCCGCAGGGAACCGTTGTCGATCTTTCCGATCCCGATCCGGCCCACGTACTCGTTATAGTCGATGGTACTGATGAGAAGCTGGGTATCAGCCTCCGGATCTCCCTCCGGAGCCGGGATATAGCTGATGATCGTTTCAAATAACGGGCTCATATCCACTTCCAGATCATCCAGCTCTTTTTTTGCAAAGCCGGCCCTGGCAGACGCATATACAAAGGGGCAGTCTAACTGCTCGTCGGAGGCGTCCAGATCCATGAAAAGCTCCAGGGTCTCGTCGATCACGTCCGCCGGTCTTGCCTCGGGACGGTCGATCTTATTGATGCAGACGATGACGTGCAGATCCAGCTCCAGGGCCTTCTGGAGCACGAATTTTGTCTGGGGCATGGGCCCTTCAAAGGCGTCCACCACCAGGACCACGCCGTCCACCATCTTAAGGACACGCTCTACCTCGCCGCCGAAATCGGCATGGCCTGGCGTGTCGATGATATTGATCTTTACACCTTTATAAAATACTGCGGTATTCTTAGAAAGGATCGTGATACCGCGCTCTCTCTCAATGTCATTGGAGTCCATGACGCGCTCCACCACTTCCTGGTTGGCGCGGAACACGCCGCTCTGGCGCAGAAGCTGATCCACCAGAGTGGTCTTGCCGTGGTCTACATGGGCAATGATCGCTATGTTTCTGATATCCTCGCGTTTGATCTTCATAAAACTCCTCTTTCCTGACTCAAAACTGATTTACCGACTCTCGATTATAGCATCATAAGCGGTAAAATGCAATCAAATCTTAATCTTCAAACAAAATTACTTCCTTATTTAATATACCGTACCAGATCTCGTCTCCCTTTTCCAGCCTGGCACCGCCGTTGGTCCCCTCAATGAGCTGCTTCTCCAAAGCTTCATAACGCTCCACTGGCACCAGAAGCTTAAATTCCACCTGGTCCGTATAGATACTGTCCATGACTGTTATATTTTCCTGGGCGAGGATATACTGGATCTTCCCAACGCCCGTATATCCGGTCCTTACATCCATCTGGTATGCGCGGAACTTCTCTACGATCTGGCTGTTTAAAAGGCCTTCCTTCACAGCTCCCGAATAAGCGCGCACCAGTCCCCCGGTCCCCAGGAGGGTTCCCCCGAAATAGCGGGTGACCACCACGCAGAGGTCATGGACATCCTCTCCCAGAAGCACGTCCAGCATGGGACGTCCTGCCGTCTGGGCCGGCTCTCCGTCGTCGCTGCAGCGGGTCAGCTCATGGTTCCTTCCGATGGTAAAGGCCGAACAGTTATGGGACGCGTCCCAGTATTTCTTTTTCATTTCCGCGATAAAGCTTACCGCCTCCTCCTCGGACTTTACGGGTCTTGTGGTGGCGATGAACCGGGATTTTTTTACCTCTGTTTCACCCTCTCCGCCCTCATAAAGGATCTTGTAACGATCTGCCATACAGTGCCCTCCCTTGTGTCATTTATTTCTAAATCCGTAATTTTTTCTTACTGATTCCCCACTTTACCGTCAAAAATATCATAATACAAACAAAACTTTTCCACAATAGGTATTTATTATTCTGGAGAAGTTTGTTATAATGGGGAAATATAAAGGAGGCTTCCTGAATGAATTATGGAAAAAACGAAGTAGCCAGAAAGCTGCAGAGGTCCAGTTCAAAAGCCCAGAAAGTCGCATCCAAGCTGGTCCTATGGCTTGTGAAGCTGGTTCTGGTCCTTTTTACTGTGGGAATCATACTTTCTGTGAGCCTGGGCTACGGTATCTTTAAAGGGATCATCGACGCTGCGCCGGAGATCGACGTGGCAAGCATTGAACCCAGCGGGTACGCGACCATGGTTTATGACAGCAAGGGCAATCTGACGGAGACTCTGGTGAAGTCCGGATCCAACCGTCTGGAGGCCACATACGAAGAGCTGCCCCAATGCCTGATCGATGCCTTTGTAGCCATTGAGGATTCCCGTTTCTGGTCCCATCACGGCGTGGACCTGCGTTCCATGATCCGTGCGGCCGTGGGGATCCTGACCAACAATCCCGCCGGCGGCGGCAGCACCCTGACCCAGCAGCTGATCAAAAACAATATTTTCGCCGGCGGAAACGAGGATTCCTTCGGTGAAAAGCTGGAAAGAAAGCTCCAGGAGCAGTATCTGGCCCTCCAGCTGGAAAAGATCATGGACAAGGAGATCATCCTCAAAAACTATTTAAACACCATCAACCTGGGAAATAACACCCTGGGTGTGAAATCCGCCGCCAAGCGGTACTTTGGGAAGGACGTTTCTGACCTGACCCTTTCCGAGGCCACAGTCATTGCCGGTATCACCCAGAACCCTACCAAATACAATCCTCTGTCGGAAAAAGGTCAAAAAAACAACGAGGAAAAGCGGCGGGTGATCCTCCAGTATATGTATGAACAGGGAAAGATCTCCAAGGAAGACCAGGAGGAGGCCCTGGCCGACGACGTCTACTCCAGGATCCAGAATGTGGATCTGGTGACCCAGGAAAGCCAGAACCCCTATTCCTATTTTACGGACGAGCTGACCGAGCAGGTCATGACGGCTCTCCAGGAGAAGCTGGGCTACACAGAATCCCAGGCCTCCAATCTTCTGTATGCCGGAGGACTTTCCATCTATACCACCCAGGACCCGGATCTCCAGGCCATTGTGGATGAGGAGGTCAACAACCCGGATAACTATGACGTGGTATACTACTCCGTCGATTACCGTCTTTCCATCCAGCATGAGGATGAGACCGTCACCAACTATTCTGACGAGACCATGAAGACATATTACCGGACGGATCTGGGACAGACCTCCTACGACGGCCTGTTCAAAACAAAGGAGGAGGCAGATGCCGCCATCGCCGCCTATAAGTCCGCTATGACAAAAGAGGGCGATACGGTCCTTGGAGAGGTGGTCTACTACATTTTACAGCCCCAGGTTTCCTTTGTCCTTATGGACCAACACACCGGTTATGTAAAGGCCGTCAATGGAGGGCGCGGAACCAAGGAGATCAGTCTTTCCCTGAACCGGGCCACCAACACCCTGCGCCAGCCAGGCTCCACCTTTAAGGTATTGACCGCCTTTGCCCCGGCTCTGGATACCTGCGGAGCCACCCTGAGCACTGTTTACTATGACGCCCCCTATACGGTGGGACAGAAGACCTTCCGGAACTGGTATGCAAAGAAGGGCTATATGGGTTACAGCACCATCCGCGACGGTATCGTTTATTCTATGAATATTGTGGCCGTCCGCTGTATGATGGAGACAGTGACGCCCCAGCTGGGAGTGGAATATGCCCGGAATTTTGGGATCACCTCCCTGACAGAAACAGATTATAACGCAGCCACAGCCCTGGGCGGCATCACCAAGGGAGTTTCCAACCTGGAGCTCACCGGCGCTTATGCGGCCATCGCCAATGGCGGGATCTATACGAAGCCTGTTTTCTTCACAAAGATCCTGGATCATAATGGAAAGGTCCTTCTGGAAAACGAGCCCCAGACCAAACGGGTCCTCAAGGATTCCACGGCCTTCCTTCTGACCGACGCCCTGGCAGAGTCCATGGAAAGCAGCCGCATGTACGCCTCTCCCGGCGTCAGCTTAAATTCCACCAGCGTTCCGGCCAATATCCCAGGCATGTCCAATGCAGGAAAATCCGGTACGACCACCAGCAATGTAGATATCTGGTTCGTGGGCTATACGCCCTACTATACCGCCGGCATCTGGTCCGGCTGCGATGATAACCAGAAGATCTCGGCCATCGGGAGCAGCACTTCCTACCACAAACGAATCTGGAAGCAGATCATGGCCCGTGCCCACGAGGGACTGGCAGACACTGGCTTCCCGGTTCCCGACTCAATTGAGACCGCCAGCGTGTGCCGGAAGTCCGGAATGCTTCCAAACCCCGGTGTCTGTGAAGCAGATCCCAGAGGAAGCGCCGTTTATACCGAGTATTTTGCCAAGGGTACCGTTCCCACCCAGGTCTGTGACCACCATGTGGCCATCACCGTCTGCGGCGAATCCGGCGGGCTTCCCACGGAATTCTGTCCGCTGGAATCCAGGCACAGCCGGACTGTACTGGTAACGCCGGAGGGAGAATCCGGCGGCACCGACGACTCCCGGTACGCAATGCCCGGACCGTGTACAGTCCATACCCAGTCTGCTGTGGTGCTGCCCTCGGAAAACGAGACCGCAGCCCCCGACAACGAAACTGTTCCGGAGACCACCGCTCCCTTTATCCCCAGCTCACCGCTGGATGATATCTACATCCCTGTGGGACCCGGATACATGTAAAAGCAGATATAAAATGCGCCCCAGCCCTTCAGTGATCTGAAGCAGCCGGGGCGCATTTTTATCTGTATCCGGATTTCTGCACGTTTCTTTTTACGGAACCGGATCCTGGCAGATCCCCACAAACAGGATCTGGCCTTTATTTTTTACTGCATAGAGGAACGGCCGGTTTAAGATCATTTCGGCCCGGCCCTGGGGAAGGGCGGCTCCTGCCCATAGGATCTCTGTAAACGCAGCCGCCTCCACACCGTTTTCATCGATGCCGATATGTACCTCCTGGGCAACGTCTGAAAGGCCCAGGGGCTTCTGGTCTGAGATCCCGGAAAAATCTGCGCTTTCCCCAAAGGCCTCATTTAATCCCAGGGTCTGGAGCATTTCCTTCATCCCCTCCGCCTTATACCCGTAAGAGAATTTCGGTACCTTCCAGACCACCTCTCCCACGCTCTGGCCATTGGTCCCGGAAAGGGCCTCCCTCAGGGTTTCTTCCGACTGGACCAGCTCCTGGACACCGACGCCCTCATCCGGCAGAACGAATACCACGGCTCCGTTTTTCAATGCCAGCTCTGAGGCAGTAAAGTTTTCTCCTTTCCGGAAACCGGTGGAGCCGTTCTCCCGGTTCATAAAATCACAAACGATCTCCTGTCCGTCATCCGTATAAAACACATCCTCCTCTGTGGTCTCCGGAGAAAACCGGTCCTGCCACTGATCGTAAAAATAAATGGTATTCCTTAAAGAAAGCTGCACATTTTCCGGAAGTGGAGCCGGCTCCGGCTGGATCAGCCCTCTAGTGCGCTCCTTCACCCAGCCGGCCATGGCCTCTCCAGCCTCTCCGCTCTGGAGATCCCCCTGGAACACGTCCGTATAGAAATATTCCGAAAGCCGTCCGGCAAATGCTTCCTTTAAAGGAAGGCTGTCGTCGGCCCACAGGGAGTTGGCGATCTGAAGAGAATAGAGAGACGAGGTATGGGGCTCCTCTCCGGCTCCTGTCCTGTTTTTCTTATTGGGCACGTGATAAAGGATCTCAAAGGAGCTTTTGCAGTCCTTTGCCAGCTCCTGGACGCTGTCATATCCCAGAAGGGACAGGAACTCCTCTTCGGTTTTTCCCTCAGCGCCCTGGGCCGCTGCCGCCAGGGCGTAATAAAGGCCCAGGGGTGAATAGGCTGTATTCTCCTTTTTGTCCTTAAGGAGCTCTGCGGCTGTTCCATAGGAAAAATCTGAATACGCAGCCAGGAAGGCTTCCGGGAGGCTTTGATTCCGCTCTGCCTCCCACCGTTCCTCACTATTTTTATACACCGGCTCCGCCGGGAACCGGACCTCTTCCAGGCGTCTTACGGCCTGTGTGCCGTTTCCCGGGCTGCATCCGCAAAGCGCAGTCCCTGCTCCGATGGCAGCCAGCAGACAGCAGATCCTTTTATAGCTTCTCTTCCATTCCTCCCGTTTCATGGTCTTCTCTCCTTTCTTTTGCATATGCGCGACCTTCTTTTATCTTCATTATACCGGAACTGCTATCCGGATGCTTTAAATTTTATTTACAGTTTTCTGTGGATTTCCCTTTGAAGCTTCGGAACACAAAAAAACGCAGTGGTCGATACCGTCTGGCTTATTACCGGACCTTTAGGAATGGCAAAACCGAAGCGTGAAGTGTAGATCGACGCCATTATCCTGAACGGGATCTAAGGATCGGCCTTATACTTGCGACGCAAATGTCGTAACTTTATTATGAACTTTCTACGGTTCTGTTGATAATTTGAGAAAATCGCGGTATACTATCAGTTCTCTGACCAATCCTACGAATATAGCCAATGCGCTGACCAGTATGAAGAACGAAAAGGTCAACTCCACTCTGGTTTCCAACTATGTGCAGCACATTATCGATTCGTTCCTCATTTCCATGGCAAAGCGCTATGATGTGAAAGAAAAGACCTATTTCAAATATCCAAACAAATACTATTATACAGATATCGGCCTCCGTAATGCCCGATTGAACTATCGTCAATACGATCCCGGCCACATTATGGAAAACATCATCTACAACGAACTTCTGAGCAGAGGCTATTCCGTTGATGTTGGTGTTGTAACGGATCGTACCGGCGGTGCAAATACGCAAAAAGAAATTGACTTCGTTGTTAATGATGCAGATAAAAAAATCTACATCCAGTCAGCTTTCCAGATGGATGCGGATAAAAAGGAATCCTCTGAGCTTGCATCGCTAATCCTGACAAAAGACTTTTTCAAAAAAATCATTGTTCGCATGGATATCCCTCATAACTTCTATGATGACAACGGGATCTTCCATTGCAATCTGATTGACCTGCTGCCTGGTCGTGTAGAGTTGTTCTAACCAGCAAACCAGGCTGATACTGCAAATACCATTTAGGAGCAGCCCTTCGGAGCTGCTCCTATTTTTACATCATTCGGCACCGTCCGCTGTATTCTTGTGGTGTGGTATAAAATGCATTCGGGAATGAAAAAAGGACGCCCGCCAGGAACGCCCTTTTCGTCATACTATCTGATTCTGCCAGCCTCTGTCCAGCTATAAGATCACCTTCGCCGGACACTTCTCCGCGCACTTTCCGCAGTTGGTGCACTTTTCATAATCAATAACAGCCACATTGTTGTCCATATGGATGGCGTCGGCTTCGCACTGCTTCGTACACAGGGTACAGCCGATGCATCCGGCGTCGCATTTTTTCTTTACATCAGCGCCCTTATCGTGGGAATTACACTGAACAAGATGCTCTGCCTTATAGGGCACCAGATCGATCAGATGGCGGGGACATACGGCCGCACAGGCGCCGCAGGCCACGCATTTCTCCTTATCGACCACAGCCACGCCGTCCACGATATGGATGGCGTCAAACTGACAGGCCTTTACACAGCTTCCGGAGCCCAGACAGCCATAAGAGCATGCCTTATCTCCGGCTCCCGGAACGGCTGCGGCGATCTTTACGCAGTCATCCATACCGTAGTAATTATACTGGACGTTTGCCTTATCGCAGGTGCCCTTACATTTTACAAAGGCCACCATCTTTTCCGCAGCGCCGGCTTCCACGCCCATGATGGCCGCGATCTTATCGCCCACTGAAGCGCCGCCCACCGGACACTGGTTTACTTTTGCCTTACCTTCCACAATGGCCTTGGCCAGGGCGTCGCAGCCTGCATATCCGCAGCCGCCGCAATTATTGCCCGGAAGCTCTGCACGTACAAGGATCTCTCTCTCATCCACCTCGACCTTGAATTTCTCACTGGCGATCCCCAGAAGAATACCGATGACGATACCGACGATACCGACCACGGCGGCCGCGATGATAATACCTGTAATATTCATCCCTCGCCCCTCCTTAAATCAGACCGGAGAATCCGAAGAATGCGATGGACATCAGGCCTGCTGTGATCAGAACGATGGGAGATCCCTGGAAAGAATGGGGCACATCGTTATACTCGATCTTTTCACGGATACCGGAAAGCAGGACGATGGCGATCGTAAATCCAACAGAAACGCCGATACCATTGACAACGCTCTCAACAAAGTTATATTTCTCCTGCACATTGGTCAGGGCCACGCCTAAAACGGCGCAGTTGGTGGTGATCAGAGGCAGGTATACGCCCAGGGCCTCGTAAAGGCTCACCATGTTCTTCTTTAAGAACATCTCAACGAACTGTACCAGAGCGGCGATCACAAGGATAAATACGATGGTCTGGAGATACTCGATCCCCAGCTTTACCAGCACAAAGTCATAGATCAGGCTGGTACAGGCCGATGCGATGGTGATAACGAATACGACCGCAGCGCCCATACCGGCCGCAGTCTCCGTTTTCTTGGATACGCCAAGGAACGGGCAAAGACCGAGGAACTGGCTTAATACAACGTTATTTACCAGGGCGGAGCCGATGGCGATCAATAATAGTTCTTTCATTACTCCACTTCCTCCTTAATTTTCTTTCTTTGCTGCGTCTGCCGCTTTTGCTTCTTCAGCGGCCTTTTTCGCTGCCAGTGCCTTCTCTGCCGCCGCCTTTTTGGCTGCCGCTGCTGCTGCCGCCGCTTCTGCCTTTTTCTCTGCCAGCACTGCATGGTTCGTCATGCCCGTGCAGCCGGAACAATGGAGACAGTCACCGCCGCAGGCCAGGTCAGACCTGGGAGCGTCGCCGTTGGTGGCGCTGGGAAGACGGAGCTTGTTCTGGAGTGCAGAAAGCATGGCCAGGGTAAATAAAGCTCCTGGAGCCAGGATCATGATGGAGATATGGAACTGCTCCGGAATGATCACATGGCCAAATACGGCTCCTGCACCGATGAGCTCACGGCACATTCCAATGACTGTCAGGGACAGGGAAAAGCCCAGGCCCATTCCAAGACCGTCAAAGAAGGACTCGGCCGGACCGTTCTTGCAGGCGTAGGACTCGGCGCGGCCAAGGATGATGCAGTTTACCACGATCAGCGGGATATAGATTCCCAGGGATGCGTACAGGGACGGAACATAGCCCTGCATCAAAAGCTGTACGATGGTAACCAGGCTGGCCACGATCACGATGAAGGCCGGAATACGCACCCGGTCCGGAATGATCTTTCTCAGAAGAGAAATGATCAGGTTGGAAAACATCAGTACTGCTGTGGTGGAAAGGCCCATACCCAGTCCGTTGATGGCCGATGTGGTGGTGGCCAGGGTCGGACACATACCTAACATCAGGATGAAGGTCGGGTTTTCCTTAATAATACCGTTATATAGACGTTCTGTGCATTTATTCATGAATCCCCACCTCCTAGTTCATGCAGTTATGCAGGTAATATAAGGCTGCATTCACTGCGTTTGTCACTGCATTCGAAGTAACGGTGGCGCCGCTGATGGCATCGATCTCATTGTCTTCAGAGGCTCCAGTCTTTGTGACCGTTAAGGAATCTGCGTTCTTTCCCACATACTGGTCCCGGAAGTCCGCCTCCTTTGCCTTTAAGCCAAGGCCCGGGGTATCGTTGATCTCACGGATCCCCACGCCGGTGATGGCTCCGTCTGCGTCAAAGCCCACGGAGATCTTCACGGCTCCTCCGTAGCTGTTGTTAGAAAGGGAGTTGATGACATGGCCTGTGACGGCTCCGCTCTCGTCCTTTCCTTCAAGGACGGACTCAATGGCAACGCTGCCGTAGCCCAGTCCCTCCAGCTCGCCGCTTTCTGTCAGGACAGCGATCTTTTCGGCAGAGCCCTCCACCTCGGAGAATTCTGCTGCGGTGGAAAGCACCTCTTTATACGTTCTGTTGTTTGCCTCAATGGTGGCCCGTTCGATGGGCGCCTTGGTGATGTCGTAGACAAAGCCCAGGCAGACGCCGGAGATCAGAGTGATCGCGAACAGGATCAGGGCATCTTTCATAAAACCGGATTTACTTGCCGCCATGTTTCTTACCCCCTTTGCCGAATGCTGTCGGGATCGTTACCCTCTCGATCAGCGGAACCAGCATATTGCAGAAGATGATCGCATAGGAAACGCCCTCTGCGCTGCCGCCGAAGATACGGAAAAGCCCTGTGAGGATACCAAGACATACGCCGAAAATGATCTGGCCTCTGGGAGTGATGGGGCTTGTGACATAATCCGTAGCCATGAAGAATGCGCCGAAGATCAGGCCGCCGCCGCAGAGCTCAGCCAGCACATAGCCCATGTCCTGGCGTCCGAAGATAAATGCGAACACAGCGAAGGTCAGGATATATGTAGCGGGGATCCGGATGGAGATCACCTTTCTCACCAGAAGGTACGCCGCACCGATCAGAAGGGCGATAACGGATACCTCACCGATGGTTCCCGGGATCTTGCCGATGAACATGCTCATCAGGTCATATTCGCCGCCGGCCTTGATCACTGCCAGGGGAGTGGCTCCCGCCACAGCGTCTGTCACAGGATCTGTGAACCGGGTCATGGAGCCTGCAAATGAGATCAGAAGGAAGCATCTTGCTGCCAGGGCCGGGTTCATCCAGTTCTGGCCAAGGCCGCCGTAAAGCTGCTTTACGACAATAATGGCAAACATGCCGCCCAGCACCGGGATCCATAAGGGGATCGTCGGGGGCATATTAAGGCCCAGGATCATACCTGTTACCAGGGCGCTGCCGTCGCTGATGGTGATGGGCTTTTTCATCAGTGTCTCAAACACATACTCACTCAGGACACAGGACAGCACCGTCGCTGCAACCACCACCAGGGAATAGAATCCAAACTGCATCACGCCCCAGATGGTGGCCGGGAGCATGGCGATGGCCACGTCATACATCAGATTCTGTGTGGACACGCTGCTGCGTACATGAGGCGATGATGATACATTCAGTAATTTACTCATTTCTTCCACCTCCTACGCTTTCTTTTTTCTCTCAGCCATCACAGCCTTGCGCATTTCCTTAAATGCCTGGGTAAGGGGTCTGTGGGCCGGGCAGATAAAGGTACAGGAGCCGCACTCACAGCACTCCATACCGTTTAATTTTTCAAAGGCTGCCAGATCGTGATGCTCCGCGGCCGTCATTAACATCTGCGGCACCACCCGTCCGGGACATACGTCCACGCAGCGTCCGCAGCGGATACAGGCTGTTTCAGCATTGGCTGCCACCTGGTCCTTTGTAAGGCAGGTCAGGGCCGATGAGGTCTTCATCACCGGGATATCGTAGGAGAAAAGCGCCTGGCCCATCATGGGACCGCCGGAAAGGACCTTCTCCGGCTCTTCCTTAAAGCCGCCGGCCGCCTCGATCAGCTCCTGGTAGTTGGTGCCCAGCCGTACCTCGAAGTTCCTGGGCTCCCGGATGGCGTCGCCTGTGACCGTGATGATCCTCCGGATCAGCGGCGTGGTCTCACACACAGCATTATAAATAGACACCACTGTGTCGATGTTGTCCACGATGCAGCCTGCGTCTGCCGGGAGCATGGTGGAATTGATCTCACGGCCTCCGGTGACGGCATAGATCAGGAAGCGCTCGCCGCCCTGGGGATACTTGGTCTTTAAGGTGCACACCTGGATCCTGGGCTCATCCTTTACAAGCTCAGACAGGATCCGGATGGCCTCCGGCTTGTTTTCCTCAATGCCGATGACGCCCTTTGCCTTATCAAACAGCTGGAGGATCACCTTAAGGCCTCCAACGACCTTCTCCGGCTGTTCTAACATGACCCGGTAGTCCGAGGTCAGATACGGCTCACACTCTGCGCCGTTTACGATCACGTAATCGATCTCCTCTTCGTTTTTCGGAGCCAGCTTGACGTTGGTGGGGAAGCCTGCGCCTCCCAGGCCCACGATACCGGCTTCCTTTACGATGTCGCGGATCTCCTGTTTGGAGAGAGCTGTGTAATCCCGCTTCTGGCCAAAGCCCTCCACGGTCCTGTATTCTCCGTCATTTTCAACGATAATGGACTGCACCATGCTGCCGTTGGCCATAAGACGGGGCTCGATCCCCTTTACGGTCCCGGATACAGAACAGATCACATTGGCAGAAATGAAGCCGCCGGCCTCTGCGATCTTCTGGCCTGCCAGAACAGTGTCGCCCTTGGCCACCAGCGGTTTTGCAGGAGCGCCGATATGCTGGGAAAGAGGGAATACCAGCTCGCCTTTCGGCTGGATCACCTGAATCGGCTTATCGGAAGACAGTTCTTTTCCCTCATAAGGATGAACGCCGCCTATAAATGTGCTCAGACCCATTTAACAAACCTTCTTTCTCTAAATATTCGTAATACCATCAGACTTCAGTATAGCATATTTCAATAAGATGTACAATTAGTAAACCCTTTGCATATTAACAAAATCGTAAGTTTTAGGCCCTTGTACTTAAAAAAATGCAAAATCAAAGGCCATGGACTTAACAATCTTAAGTCTGCACTTAAAAATGTTAAGTCCATGTTCAGGTTTATTCCAGTTCTGCCCTGCCCGTATACAGGCTGTAATACCGTCCCTTCTGGGCCAAAAGATCGTCGTGGTCCCCCCGCTCGATGATCTCTCCGTTCTCCAGCACCATGATGGCGTTGGCGTTCCTCACGGTGGAGAGCCGGTGGGCGATGACAAAGGTGGTCCGGTCCGCCATGAGCCGGTCCATGCCCCGCTCGATGTGCTTCTCTGTCCTGGTATCCACGGAGCTTGTGGCCTCGTCCAGGATCAGGATGGGAGCCCTGGAGACCGCCGCCCGGGCGATGTTTAAAAGCTGGCGCTGGCCCTGGCTCAGATTGGCTCCGTCGCTTTCCAGTACCGTATCATAGCCCTTGGGAAGACGCATGATAAAGGAATGGGCCGACGCCGTTTTCGCCGCCTGGATCACCTCTTCATCCGAGGCGTCCAGCCGTCCGTACCGGATATTTTCCATGACCGTTCCCGTAAACAGATGGGTATCCTGGAGCACCACAGCAATGTTCCTCCGCAGCTCCTCCCGCTTTATATGGCGCACATCCACGCCGTCGATGGTGATGGAGCCGGACTGGATATCGTAAAACCGGTTCAGCAGGTTGGTGATGGTGGTCTTTCCAGCCCCGGTGGAGCCCACAAAGGCGATCTTCTGTCCCGGTCTGGCGTAAAGGCTGATGTCCTTTAAGATCAGCTTCCCGGGATCGTATCCGAAATATACATGCTCCAGGGAAACATGGCCCTTCATCCCTTCCATGGAAACGGCATCCGGATCGTCCTCTGGCTCCGGCTCCTCATCCATCACCGCAAAAACACGCTCCGCGCCGGCCAGGGCCGAGAACACGTTGGAAACCTGCATGGAGATCTCGTTGACCGGTCTGGAAAACTGTCTGGAGAAGTTTAAGAACACGGTGAGTCCGCCCACGTCAAAATTCTTTATAACGCACAGGAGGCCGCCCACACAGGCCGTCAGGACGTAGTTGATCTGGCTCAGATTGTTCATCACCGGCCCCATCATCCCGCCCAGGAACTGGGCGCGGATCTGCTTATCCTTCAGATCACTGTTTAAGATCTCAAACTCCTCCTCCGCCACGTCCTCATGGCAGAACACCTTCACCGCCTTCTGGCCGGAAATGGTCTCCTCAATATAACCGTTTAAGGCTCCCAGGGCTGACTGCTGGGCATTGAAATATTTCTGGCTCCGGGAGGCCACGGCCCCTCCGGCCTTCAGCATCAGAGGGATCAGCACAAGGGTGATCACCGTCAGATACACGTTTGTATACAGCATGAGCCCCAGGGTTCCCACAATGCTCAGTGCCCCGGAGAAAAGCTGCACCAGGGTGCTGCTCAGCATATTTCCTATGGTGTCCACGTCGTTGGTGAACCGGCTCATCAGGTCTCCGCTGCTGCTGGTATCATAAAACCGCACCGGCAGCCTCTGCATCCTGGAAAACAGGTCGCCCCGGATCCGCAGGAGGGCATCCTGGGCCACGTCCAGCATGATCCTGGACTGGAGATAGCTGGCGGCCACACTGGCCATGTATACGGCCGCCATGACCGCCAGTCCCCCTGCCAGACCAGAAACGCTCCCTGCGCTTCCGTCCGCAGGAGCGATAAACTGGTTGATGATGGGCCGCAGCATGTAAGCGCCGGCCAGGGATGTTACAGTACTGATGAGGACGCAGAAAAATGCCAGCCCCATTTTCAGCCTGTCCTGCTCCAGATAAGCCATAAGCCGCTTTAATACTGCCTTCATCTCCCTGGGCTGTCCGCCTCCCCGGGCATTGCCGCCCCCTCTGGGGCCTCCGGGACCGGGGCCATGCCCATGGACAGGCCTCTGGGCGGTCCGGCTGCCGTAACGCCGTCTTAAGCTCTTCTCCCGTTCTGCTCTCAGTACGCTGCTCATGCTTCCGCCTCCTCTGCTCTATTTTCTCCAGTCTGGGTCACATAGATCTCCTCATAGGCCCGGCATGTCCTTAAAAGCTCCTCATGGGTGCCTGAGCCGATGATCTTTCCGTCGTCCAGCACCAGGATCCTGTCTGCGTCCTGGACTGAAGAGATCCTCTGGGCGATGATGATCCTGGTGGTATCCTTTAATTCATTTTTAAAGCTTTCCCGGATCGCCGCCTCTGTGGCCGTATCCACGGCGCTGGTGGAATCGTCCAGGATCAGGATCTTCGGCTTCTTAAGAAGGGCTCTGGCAATACAGAGCCTCTGCTTCTGGCCGCCGGACACACCGGCCCCGCCCTGGCCGATCTCTGTGTGATAGCCGTTCTTAAAGGCCGTCACAAAGCCGTCAGCCTGGGCGTTCACTGCCGCCTTCACAAGCTCTTCCCGGGAGGCGTCCTCGTCTCCCCACCGGAGGTTTTCCTCAATGGTCCCGGAAAAAAGCACGTTTTTCTGCAGTACCATGCCAACACCATTCCTCAGGTTTTTAAGGGAATAATCCCTCACATCCACTCCATCCACCAGGACCGCTCCCTCTGTCACATCATAAAGCCTGGGGATCAGCTGCACCAGGGAAGTTTTCCCGCTTCCAGTGGCTCCGATGATGCCGATGGTCTGGCCCGGCTCCGCCTTAAAGCTTATGTGCTCCAGGACCCGGTCGCCGCCCTTTCCATAACCAAAGGACACGTCTTTAAATTCCACGCTTCCTTTTTCCACCCTCAGTTCCTTCCTGGCCGCCTGGTCATCGTTAAGATCCACCACCGTATCCAATACCTCTGTGATCCTCTTTAAGGACGCCCTGGCCCTGGAGCTCTGTAAAAATACCATGGAAAGCATCATCAGGGACATGAGGATCTGGACGATGTAGGTGGTAAAGGCCGTCAGGTCTCCCACGGGCATGGAGCCTCCGATGATCAGGTTTCCGCCATACCAGACCACCGCCAGGGTGGTCACGTTCATGGCAAACATCATCACCGGCATGGTGGCGATAACGATCTTTAACGCCCTCATTCCGCTGTCCCTCAGATCCTGGTTAAGGCCGGAAAACTTCCCGATCTCAAAATCCTCCCGCACGAAGGACTTGACCACCCGCACGTTGGTAAGGGATTCCTGGATCCCGGAATTCAGCCGGTCCAGCTTTTTCTGCATGGCCTCAAACCGCGGGAAGGCCGTTTTCAGGATCAGCCCGATGGCCAGGGAAAGAAGGGGGATCACCACCAGCAGGATAGCCGCCAGCCTTCCATTCATCATAAATGCCATAAATAATGCCCCCACAAACATCCCAGGAGCCCGCAGGGCCATTTTTAAGCCCATGGTCAGTACATTCTGCACCTGCTGGATATCATTGGTCAGGCGGGTCACCAGGGAGCCCGTGCTGAAGCTGTCTATGTTGGCAAAGGAAAACTGCTGGACCTTTTTAAATACGTCTCTGCGCAGATCCGTGGTGAAGTTTATGGACGCCTTTGCCGCAAAATAGGAGCCCAGGATGCCTCCCACTGCCATACATACCACCACTGCCGCCATCAGAAGTCCCGTTTTTAAAATATATCCCGTATCTCTTCCGGCCACGCCGTTGTTGATGATCAGGGACATGAGCTTGGGCAGCGCCACCTCGCCCGCCACCTCTGTGAGCATCATGAGGGGGCCCATGAGAAAAGCGCCCAGGTACGGGGTGATGTATTTCTTATAACGCTTCATATCAGTTCCAATCCTCCTTTTTTGCCTGCTGGAGCATCTGCTCGAGATTTCCGGAAAGCTTCTGGAGACAGCTGTAAAAGCACTCCTTTTCCTCAGAAGAAAAGCCTGCGAACATTCCCTTTTCCACCCGCTTAAAAAGGTCGATGCTCCGCTCCACTTCCTTCCGGCCCTTCTCCGTGATCCGTATCTTATTGTAACGGTTATCATCCCGGTCCACGATCCGTCCCACATATCCGCCCTTTTCCAGTTTCTTTAAGGTCACGGCAACAGCTGCCGTGGACACGTTCTGGATCCTGGCCAGCTCCTTCTGGGATGCATCCGGATATTTATAGACGCACATCAGAAGCTGGTGCTGGACCCGGTACAGGCCGTCCTTATTTAAGTAGTGCTCCAGAAGCGTCCGGTGGCATTTTCCCACCCGCATGAACGCTTCTACGATCTTGTGATCCATGGTCTCCCTCCTTTTATTCCGGCAGAGCCTCCATCAGTCGATTAACCAATTAATAATTAACTAGTTAACTATCATAGAAATTATAATCCCCCCTGCCGCTGCTGGCAAGGGGGAAATTTGTGAAAAAAATGTGTTTTTTACTCTCCATCCTCTTTGGGAAGCTTCCTTTTCAGCATCAGGAAGCAGGCGATGTGGACCGCCCCTGTCACCACCCAGGTCACTGGATAGGAAAGGTACAGGGTCGTCAGGCTCCGGCTCCACTGGAAAACCGTGAAGATCCAAAGGACTCTCAGGCCGCAGACACCGATAATGGATACGCACATGGGGATCACGGAGCTTCCCAGGCCCCGGATACTGCCCACCATGGTATCCATGATGCCGCAGAGGAAGTATGTGGTCCCAAACACCGCCATACGCTTTAAGCCGAACTGAATCACCTCCGGATCCGAGGAATAGATCCGCAGCAGGCTCTCACCGGCAGCAAAGGCCGCCAGGCCCATGCCCAGCCCCACCGCAGTCACAACGCCGACGCAGGTGAGGGTGATCCGGCCGATCCTCTTATATTTCCGGCCGCCGTAGTTCTGGCTGGTAAAGCTTAAGTTCGTCTGGTAGATGGCATTCATGGCATTGTAGATAAAGCCCTCGATATTCTGGGAGGCCGTGTTTCCTGCCATGGCGATGGAGCCGAAGGAGTTGACCGACGACTGGATCAGCACATTGGAGATGGAGAATACTGCGCCCTGCATCCCGGCAGGAAGACCGATCTTGGCGATCCTCTTAAGCTTTACCTTACTGATCCGCAGATCCCGGATCCTGAGCTTTAAAGCGCCCTCGCTCTTTACCAGGCACCAGAATACCAGGCCCGCAGAGATCACCTGGGAGATCACCGTGGCCAGGGCAACGCCGGCCACATCCATATTCAGGGAAATAACAAAAAACAGATTCAGGACCACATTCACCACGCCGGCTGCCGTAAGGAAATATAAGGGACGCCTGGTATCGCCCACAGCCCTCAGAACGGCGCTTCCGAAGTTATAGAGCATGGTGGCCGGCATCCCGGCGAAATAGATCTTCATATAAATGGCGGATTTATCGATCACATCGTCGGGAGTGCCCATCAGCTCCAGGAGAGGCCGGGTCACAAGAAGTCCCAGAGCCACCAGGAACACGCCGGACAGCAGACTGATGGCTACGGCTGTGTGGACCGTCTCATTGACGTCCTGATCTCTCTTTGCCCCGTAATACTGGGCCACCAGCACGTTGACTCCCACGGACAAACCGATGAACACATTGATCAGCAGATTGATCAGAGCGCCGGTGGAGCCCACGGCCGCCAGAGACTGGCTTCCCGCGTAACGGCCCACGACGATCACGTCTGCGGCGTTAAAAAGAAGCTGTAAGATGCCGGACAGCATCAGTGGAAAAGAATAGATCAGGATCTTTCCCAGGACTGGTCCGCTGCACATGTCCATTTCATAGGATTTCTTCATTGTACCTTCCTCTTTCCTTTTATTTTTGTGCTGCCGGTGTCGGATCCCGACAAAAAAAGCTTTCCGACGGATCGGAAAGCTTTTACGGCTTTTAAAGAGAGCTGCTAACCAGAATCGAACTGGTGACCTCATCCTTACCAAGGATGCGCACTACCGACTGTGCTATAGCAGCGGGTTGTTTTCTTAAGCCTCAGTTATAATAACATACGTCTACGGATTTGTCAACAGGAACTTTAAAATTTTTTTTACATATCTTAAATTAAAAAACACAGAGGTTTTTTCATGCCAGAAAACAACGAGATCAGAACTCCCAGAGAAGGGGCCGGAACCGCCCCGGAAGAAACGAATGCCGGCGCAGCAGCGGCATGGCCGGATATTTCCGGTGTTCCTACCACGCCTGTGGCGCCTCCAGGCGGCGAGCCCGTGTGGCCGGACAATGACCTGGCCGGCGTCCCCACCACGCCCGTGGCGCCTCCAGGCGGTGAGCCTGTCTGGCCGGACAATGACCTGGCCGGCGTCCCCACCACGCCCGTGGCGCCTCCGGGCGGTGAGCCTGTCTGGCCGGACAATGACCTGGCCGGCGTTCCCACCACGCCCGTGGCGCCTCCAGGCGGCGAGCCTGTCTGGCCGGGAAATACGTTTCCGTGGCCGGTGCCTCCGGTCTTTCCCTTCCCTCCGTCCTCTCCCTATTCCAGCCAGGTCCGTTTCTTAAACGCCTCCACCAACGGCCAGGATCTGGACGTATGGATCGACGGAAGGAATATTTTTTCCGGTTCCACCTTCGCCACTGTATCCTCCTACATCCAGGTGTCCGACGGCTTCCATACCGTCACTGTGCGCCGTACCAACGGCCCGGCCCTGTACCGGAGGACCCTATCCTTCATTTCCGGGGAAAAGGTGACCATGGTGCTCCTTGACACGCCGGGAGGCATCACCCTGTCCCGTGTCTCCGACATGGGCTGCACCAATATCCCGGCAGGCTACGGCTGCCTCCGGGTGGCCAATATGTCTTACAGCGGCTCCAATTACGACGTACGCACCTTTAATAACCAGATCGTCTTCGGCGGCGTGGGCTTTAAAGAGGTGACCACCTTTAAGCAGACGGCAGCCGGAAACTATACATTTTTCGTCACCGCCTCCCAGGCGTCCCTTACGGGCTTTGCAGAGCTTCCAGTGATCCTCCTGACGGCCATCACCGGCGGCTGCTCCGCCTGTATGGTAAACGACCCGATCATGAGCTTTGGCATCAGCGTGCGGCCCGGCCGGGTCTATACGTCCTACATCATCGGAAATCCCTGGTCCAATCTGTACCGGGTATATACCCTGGAAAGCTGAGCTTCCAGGCCTATGGCACAAAACAGGCGGGTACATCAGACCGTACCCGCCTTCTCTGTTTCTTATTTTTTTCCCATCCTCTGTCTCACGATCTCATAAGCCAGCACACCGGCGGCCACAGACGCGTTTAAGGAATCGATCTGCCCCTGCATGGGGATGGAGGCCGTCATATCGCATTTCTCCCGGACCAGCCGGCTGACTCCGTCGCCCTCGTTGCCCACCACCAGGCCGATGGGGCCCGTAAGGTTCACCCGGTACATCACATCCCCGCCCATATCGGCGCAGACGAACCACAGGCCGCGTTTTTTCAGATCCTCGATGGTGGCCGCCAGATTGGTCACCTTTGCCACCGGCGTATAATTCAGCGCCCCGGCTGATGTTCTGGCCACTGTTGCCGTAAGACCGGAGGCGCGGCGTTTGGGAATGATGACGCCGTGGGCCCCTGCCAGATTGGCAGTACGGATGATGGCACCCAGGTTATGGGGATCCTCAATGCCGTCCAGAAGGATCAGAAACGGCGGCTCCCCCTTTTCCTCGGCAGCCTTTAACATATCCTCCACCTCTGCATATTCATAGGCTGCTCCATAAGCGATGACCCCCTGGTGGTGGCCCGTGTCAGACATCTGGTCCAGCCGCTCTTTGGGCACAAAGGTGATGATGGTATCGTGTTTTTTTGCTTCCCGCAAAATGCTCTTTACAGGCCCGTCCTGGCATCCGTCCAGGATAAACAGGCGGTCAATGGGCTTTCCTGCCCGGAATGCCTCCAGGACCGCGTTGCGGCCTTCTATGGTCAGTTCTTCATATCTCATCTTCCGTCTTCCTCTTTCAGTTCTCCGATTTTTTCAAGTCCCAGGCTCACCACCTCTGTGAGCCGGTCAAACCGCTCCGCCAGATAAAGATATCCCACCAGGGCCTCAAAGCCTGTGGCCATGCGGTATTCCTTCATGGTGGCATTTTTAGCCATGGAGCCGGATTTGGCGTTCCTCCCCCGGCGGCAGACCGTCTTTTCCTCTTCGGTCAGCTCCTCCCACACAGCCAGCAGAAGCTCCATCTGGGCCGACGCCTTCACAAGCCCCGCCGTATGCTTATGGAGCTTGTTCACCTGGACGTTGCCGTCGTTGACCACCTTGGTGCGGATCATGATCTCATAGACCGCATCTCCGATATAGGCCAGCACCAGCGGCGAATACTGGGAAGCGTCCGCCTCCTTCAGCCGGAACGCTTCCTTAAACCGGGAAAAAGAGTTTACGCCCGTTTCCATTTTACTCCCTCTCTGGTATCCTCCAGGATGATCCCCATATCCAGGAGCTTTCCGCGGATCTGGTCGGCCAGGGCAAAATCCTTTGCCTTTCTGGCAGCCTGCCTCTGGGCGATCATATCCTCGATCTCAGAATCCAGGATCTCTTCCTTTTTCTCTGTGATGATCCCAAGAACGCCGCAGAGCCGTTCAATGGTCTCCTTCATCCAGCCCACATATGCGCTGGTGCTTTCCGCAGATGCAGTGGAGTTGCTGAGCTTTACCAGCTCGAAGACTGCGGATACGGCGTCGGCCGTATTGAAATCGTCCTCCATGGCCGCTTCGTATTTTTCCACCAGCTCCATGGCCTTTTTCTGGTTTTCCAGTTCTGCGGCGCTCATGGTTCCGGCAGCCGCCTTTTCCTCCAGCTCCTTCAGCTTCTCAACGCCTGTAAGGATACGGTCCAGGCCGTTTTTCGACGCCTCCATCAGCTCCGCGCTGAAATTCAGCGGGCTTCTGTAATGGGCGCTCAGCATAAAGAAACGGAGCACCTGGAGATCATATTTTTCTCCGATCTCCCGTACTGTAAAGAAATTGCCCAGGGATTTGGACATCTTCTTATTATCAATGTTCAGAAAGCCGTTGTGCATCCAGTATCTGGCAAAGGTCACACCGTTGGCCGCCTCACTCTGGGCGATCTCATTTTCGTGGTGGGGGAAGATCAGATCCTCGCCGCCGGCATGGATGTCGATCTCGTCACCCAGGTATCTCTTGGCCATGACCGAGCACTCAATATGCCAGCCGGGACGGCCCTGGCACCAGGGAGACTCCCAGAAGGGCTCTCCTTCCTTTTTGGGCTTCCAGAGCACGAAATCGTTGGGATCCTCTTTGCCCTCTTCACCAGTGACCTTGATCTCACGGAAGCCGGACTGGAGATCGTCCAGGTTTTTATGGGACAGCTTTCCGTAATCCTTAAATTTTCTCACCCGGTAATAAACGGTGCCGTCTGCCGCCGCGTAAGCATAGCCCTTTTCGATCAGGGTGCGGATCATATCCAGCATACCGCCGATCTCCTCTGTGGCCAGGGGATTCTTTGTGGCGGGCATGATATTCATTGCCTCCATATCCTTTCTGCATTCGGCAATATACCGCTTGGAGACCGTATCTGCGTCCACGCCCTCCTCGATGGACTTTTTAATGATCTTGTCGTCCACGTCAGTAAAGTTGGACACAAAATTCACCTCATAGCCCTTATACTCAAAATATCTGCGGACCGTATCGAATACGATCATGGGACGGGCGTTTCCGATATGGATCAGGTTATAGACCGTGGGGCCGCAGACATACATTTTTACTTTTCCCGGCTCCACCGGAACGAACTCTTCTTTTCTTCTGGAAAGGGTATTATAGATTTTCATGGTCTTCTCCTCTTTTTTATTCTTTCTGACAGCCGGGACAGCCCGTACAGCCTCCCGCATCCATCCGGTCCCCCGGATCGTAATCTGCCACCGTGGAGAGCAGGCACACGGCCTGGGCCGCGATCCCCTCGCCGTTTCCCGTAAAGCCCAGCCCCTCCTCTGTGGTAGCCTTAACGCTGACCCGGTCTCTCTCCAGCCCCAGGGCGTCTGCGATATTCTCCATCATCCCCGGCCGGTACGGCAGAAGCTTCGGCCTCTGGGCGATCACCGTTGAATCGATATTCTCAATGAGGAACCCGTTTTCCGCCAGGATCTCTCCCACCCGTTTTAAAAGGGAAAGGCTGGAGATCCCCTTATACGCCTCGTCGGAATCCGGGAAATGCTGCCCGATATCTCCCAGGGCAGCCGCTCCCAGGAGCGCATCCATAATGGCGTGCAGCAGTACGTCTGCATCTGAATGACCCAGAAGCCCTTTTTCATAGGGAATGTCCACACCCCCCAGAATCAGCTTCCTGCCTTCCGTCAGCCGGTGTACATCGTATCCCTGACCGATCCTCATACTCATTCTCCTTTGCCATTGATATTTATTCTAAGCGCTGATCATCCGGATCTTCCTGGGGATGCACCGGATCTGCATATCCTGCTGGCACATACAGCTTTCCCCGTCCACATGGACCGCCAGGGGCCGCTCCAGATGGACCGCCACCTCGCTGCATTCAAAGCTCCTGACACCGCGCTCTTTCTTTCTTACCCCTGCGATCACGTCCAGGACCGGCCCGAACATCCTCCGCTTCAGGGAGCTGTTGGCCACATAGACCGTCATCTTCCCGCTGTCCTCCGGTACCTCCTGTCCGCGTCTTGGCCTCTTCTTTTTCTCCTGCCCCATCCGGATCGTGATAAAGTAGATATAATTGAATTCCACCTTCCTTACGCCGTCCAGGAGCAGATGTCCCCGCACCGGACGCGCCAGCGCCAGCTGCTTTAACGCCAGGACCACCTTCAGCATTCCGGCCATATGAAGCCGGTTCATCTGGCTGCGGACGGGACAGCACAGCAGGTTATGGCAGACGGCCGCATCCAGTCCCACGCCGCACCTTCCGGCAAACCTCCGGTTAAAGATCTCATCCTCCCCACAGGTCACAACGCCGTAATCCAGCAGTTCATAATATTGCGGATGGAGGACGCGCCTGCACTGGACCCTTACCTTACTGTGCGGCCGGCTCCTCCGGGAAAGGGCGTTCCGGAATCCCGCCGGGACGTAGCCCAGGGTCACCATCCCTTTAAAGGACACTCCGTTTAAAACTTCGTTATACGTCCCCTCTCCGCCTACGATAATGATCGTTTTCGGTTCATTTTTATCGGCGGTCAGCGCCCTGGCGATCTCAGCCGCATCTCCCCGGTTTTCCGTAAAAAACACCCGGTATTCCCGTCCCTCATTTTCCAGCTGCTTCTCCAGCCTTTTCCATATGCGATACCCCTTACCAGTTCCTGCACTGGGATTTACGATAAACTGATACATGGAACCCTCCGTTTTATCCTGCTGGTATTACATAAATCATATAATATACAACGAAATTATATTTAGTATACCACAGAATACGGAAAAAAGATAAGAAAATTTCTATAAAAAAGGGGACCCTGTATTCAGGATCCCCTTTTAGTAGCGGAAGGGAGATTCGAACTCTCGACACTACGGGTATGAACCGTATGCTCTAGCCAACTGAGCTATTCCGCCACGCTTTGCTCAACGAACATTAGGATACCATGTTTGGAATAAAATGTCAACAATAATTTTATTTTTCATGGATTTCGTGAATGCTCTGTGAAAAATCCTGGTAAAAGCAGGGCTTCCGCCCCCCCTACTGCCTTGGACGGAATACGATCTCCCACCGGGACGGCCTGGCATAAAAGATCAGGGCAAAATCCTGGACCAGGCCGCCGATGACCGCATTGCACAAAAACTGCTTTGAAGCGATCCCGTTGCACAGAATATCCTCTGACGATGAGATATTGATGTTCCTGACGCAGATGACCTCCCCGTCGTCGCCCTTAAATTTAACAGAAACCGGATACAGCTCCCGTCCGGCCGGAAACCACGCCATACAGGCAGCCTCTCTCCGGTCGCCTTTGACGGTCCCATCATCCAGATTTGAATTTCCCAATGCCCGATATTCCATTCCAGCCATCCTCTCTTTCCCACACAGCTTCACACACAGAGGGTACGGTCTGCCGTACCATCCCCCGTTTCAAAAAAGAACGTATGTTCTGTTCTTATTATACGAACATTTGTTCTGTGTGTCAAGATGAAAAAACTGGAACATGTGGACCGGCACAGCCAAAGGTCCTGAAAAAAAGCCTCCGGAAACCACGGGCCGCAGCCCCTTACAGCGGCGCAGCCCTTCTCGCCTTCCCCCTGGCACTGGCCTGCCTGCGAGGACGCATCTCTTTTTCTTATGGGACCGCAAAAGCAGCAGCCCTGTCCAGAGGACCATAACGCCGACCCCGGCGGCGGCCAGCCCCATGTCCGGAGCCGCGGTCATCCCGGCATATCCGCTCAGATCGAAGCCCGCCAGGACCAGCGCAGCCGAAAACGGATACAGGCTGGAAAGGACGCCGCCTTTGAAGAACAGCATGCTGTATCCCAGGAAGAACGCCAGGATGGAGCCTCCCAGATATGCCCCACGGATCTGTCCAAAGATCAGGATCAGGGGCATACAGACCAGACTTGTAGTAAAGGCAGCCGCCACGATCTGCGTACTGCCATGAAAAAGCACCTCCGCAGTCAGTCCCGGCAGGCCGGCCGCCAGTCCAGTGACCAGGGTAACGCCGGCACTGTATATTCCCAGAAGGACTGCAAGCATGCCGGTCAGAAGCAGCTTTGTCCCCAGAAGCCCCGGCATGGAAACAGGGACCGCCATGATATTTTTCAGTGTATCATGGGAAGACTCCCTGTCCATGAGCCAGGCGCCTGTCATCACCAGTGAAATGGGCAGAAATATCTGGGTGTTGCCCCAGATAACATTGGCAAAAAGCGTCTGGATATCATAGTCCGGATCCCGGTATTCCGCCTCAATGATCATCTGGCTTCCATATTGTACCAGAGGGCAGAGCCCAAGGGCCACAAGCCCCACCAGAAGGATCTGGCACCGGCGCAGCTTCAGTAATTCTGCTCTTAACAGATTCCACATGATCCCACCTCCTTAAATCTCCTGACGCCGGAAGGCCATCGCGATCAGCGTCAGAAAAACAATGGCTTCCACAACGATCACACTGAACACCTGGGCGCGGCCGAGAAAATACGGGCTGATCCGCTCCAGCAGCTCTGCCAGCTCCGCGCTGGTCCGGCTCTGGTCATAAAACTGGAAGGTCCAGCGGAAAGCCAGCGGTCCCGGAAGCAGGGTACCGATGTTCAGCCCAAAGGGCTGCGTCAGAAAGAGATCGTTCATGGAAAAGATATAATTCACAATGGTGTAAAAAAAGGTGATCACAACGGACACGATATAATTTTTATTGAGAAGGACCACCAGAAGAATGCAGGGAAGCGCTCCGGCCCACATGATCACTCCCTCTTCCAGCCCAACCCAGAACAGCGTCCAGAACCCAACCGGCTCCCATCCCCGGACCAGCAGGACCGCAAGATTCACCAGGCCTCCCGCCGCCATGAAGCCAACGGCAAACAGCAGCAGGACCAGCATTTTGGAAAGCACCAGCTTCGTCCGGTCCACGGGTACGGCCGCAAGGTTTTTCAGAGTATCATGGTCCAGCTCCTGAAACAGCAGGCTGGAAGCCAGGATCACAAGAAGCGGCATCAGAAGCAGATATGCGCTGAGCTGGAACAGGCTGGACATCACTCCGTTTACAGCATCCACATCCGTATTCACATCTGACAGGAAAAAAATGTACGCCAACGGCATGAAAACGGAAAGCACCAGGGAAATAAATACCAGGGGCCTGCGTTTCAGCTTCAGAAATTCACACTCCATCAGTCTAAGCAATCCCCTCGCCTCCCGTCACACGCCTGAAATAATCCTCCAGGCTTTCTTCACATGTATGGGCCTCCGATACCTCCAGTCCGTTTTCCACAAAGGCAGTTACAACTTTTCCGACCGGCAGATCAAGATTGTGGAGCTGCAGCCTGTGGTCATCCTGGATGGAGAAATGGGTTTCATGGAAACTGCGCTCCAGGATCCTTGCGGCCTGGGCGGTGTCGGAAAGCGTAAAACGGACATGCCTGCCGCTTTTCTGCTCCAGTCTGGCAAGGCTTTCCTCTTCCAGCAGTGTGCCGTGGTCAATGATCCCAATATCGTCCGCCAACAGGGAAATTTCCGAAAGGATATGGCTGGAGATCAGAATGGTCTTCCCTCCTGTATCACAGAGCTCCCGGATAAATGAACGCACCTCTGCAATGCCGATGGGATCAAGCCCATTGATGGGCTCATCCAGGATCAGAAGCTCCGGATCGTGCATAATGGCAAGGGCAATGGCAAGCCGCTGCTTCATGCCAAGGGAATACTGGGAAAAGAGCTTTTTGTCTTTATAAGGCAGCCCCACCAGATCCAGGGCATCCCTGATGGCATGACCGTTTGGCACGCCCCGCAGAATGGCAAAGATACGCAGATTTTCCGCAGCGGTCAGATTGGGATAAAAGCCGGGGGACTCGATCAGGCTGCCGATGCGGGGCAGGATCTTCTTTTCATTCCCCTGCAAAGGATTTCCCCAGATCCGCACCTCGCCGGACGTGGGCTTCGTCAGTCCCAGCAGCATTTTCATGGTGGTCGTTTTTCCGGCCCCGTTCCTCCCCAGCAGACCATAGATCCTCCCGCGCTTCACATGGATACTTAAGTCAGCCACGCTCTTTTGCGGGCCATACTGCTTGGTCAGGTTTCTTGTTTCAATGATGGTATTTGTGTCCATAGGCAAACCTCCTGTTCTGTAAGGGATTCTATCACGCCATCCTTGCATGAACCTTGCCGCAGCCTTGCAAAAACCTTGCAGTTTAAGATCCGGCCAGAATGCCAGGGGGCCGCTCACTCATCCAGGGGGAAAACCAGGGTAAATTCTGTTCCTTTTCCCGGTGTGCTTTCCACAGTGATGCTGCCTCCCATCTTTTCCACAAGCTGATGGACAATGGAAAGGCCCAGCCCGCTGCCCTTCTGGGACCGGCCCTTATCACACTTATACAGCCGTTCAAAAATATGCTTCAGATCTTCCTTCCCGATCCCCACGCCATTGTCCGCCACAAGAAGCTTCATGGCAGCTCCCTGTTCTGACAGAGCGATCTTGATTTCATCCCCGCCGCTGTGGGCGACCGCATTCTGGATAAGATTGTTTATGATCCTCATATATCCGTCTGCGTCGAGCCTTACCCGGACCGGACGCTCGGGAATGTCAATGTCATAACCGATCTCCTTATCCTCAAAGACCGGGACCCAGTCGATCAGGATATTTCTTGTGAGCTCTGCCGCTTCAGCAGGACGGATCTCCATGGCAAACTCATTGGAATTTAACCTGAACCAGTCAAAGAGAACGTCAATATATTCTTTCAGATCGTGGGCCTTCCGGCGGGCCGTTTCGATATATTCATCCCGGTCCCTGCCCGCAGCAAGTCCTTTGTGGGCGGCGTCAAGATATCCGATGAGTGTTGTAAGGGGTGTCCGGACATCATGGGAAAGGCTGGTCATAAGCTGGCGGTTTGCCTCCTCTGTCTGCCGCACCGCAGAAAGCCTGCGTTCATAGGACACAACGATCTCATTGATCTCATAGGCAATGGGGGCTGCCAGCTCATTTGCGGCGGACAGGATCCGGCGGCCGCCATTTCCGTTTTTCACGTCAGCCAGAGCGTCTGCGATCTCCGCGATCTGCTCTTTTACCCGCCGGATGCGGTACCAGGAGGACAGGACCGCCAGAGCCGCGGTCAGAATGGACAGAAAAACAAGGATCTCCATACCAGCTATACCTCCTTATTAAAGCGGTAGCCGATCCCTTTGATGGTCTGGATATACTTTGGGCTTGAAGGAGCGGCCTCCAGTTTTTTGCGGAGCCGGCTGATGACCGCCATGATATTGCTGTCGTCATAGAGATATTCGTCTCCCCAGACATTTTCATAGATCTGCTTCTTGGTCAGGATCTTTCCCTGATTTTTTGCACAGTATAACAGCAGGTCAAATTCCTTCGGAGGAAGCTCAAGGGTACTGTTTTCCACAGTGACCAGACGGGCTTCCGGATCGATCTCCAGTCCGTCAAATACAAGTTTCTGCACTGCCCCATCCGGCTGGTTAAAACGGGTATAACGGCGGATCAGCGAAACGATACGGGCGATCAGCTCCTCCATATCAAAGGGCTTTGTCAGATAATCGTCGGCTCCGGCCCGCAGCCCCCGCACCTTTGAGATACTGTCATTCCTCGATGTAAACATCAGGATCGGAAGGCTGCTTTCCTTCCGGATCTCCTCCAGGGTCTCAAAGCCGTCCATGCCCGGCATCATTACATCCAGTATCACCAGCTGGTACTCCCTTTCCCTCAATTTCAAAAGACCGGCCTTTCCGGTGCTGCAGAAATCGGCTTCTATATTTTCGGATAATACGCTGCGTTTGATCAGAACGCACAGCTCCCTGTCATCATCTATGATCAAAATCCGGTTCATGGCAAAACCCCTTTCCCTGTTTTGTCCGGCCGTCCGCCGGCTTCTTGCCAGACGATGCTTCCTGCGGCCATCATCCTCTGCTCCAGTCCCCGTCTCTGGCTTTTCCATTATAATTCTCCCGGCCATACAATACAAGTATGCATCCATCCCCATTCTCCGATTCTAAAAGTCCCGGAGCACGCGTTCCTATGATATGGCACTGGCTTTTTACGGTTCGTGCCTTTTCCCTTGTTTGATTTTTGGGGTATGGTAAATGTTTCATTTAAAATCGATGTTTACTTTTGTCATAATTTAATTGTAAATATTTTTTGAATGTGCATTTAATTGTATTGACTTACATCATAATTATGTGCATAATATTATTAGGTTGTTATAATTGAGGTGAATGTATGGATTACATAACTGAACTCGCCGCTATTGCAAAATCGCATGGAGGAATTATCGAAACCAGGATAGCAGCACAGCATGGCATCTCCAAAGCAATGCTTTATAAATTGTGTAAAGAAGATAAGATCCATCGCATTGTAAAAGGACAGTATATCCTTCCGGATGATATGCAGGATGAGCTGCTGGCGATCAGCAATCGCTCTAAAAAAGTAATTTTTTCTCACGAAACTGCGCTCTACCTTCATGGAATTTCTGACCGCACACCGTTTGAACATACGATCACTGCACCCTCCGGCTGTATCCCATCCGCTGCAATTAAATCTGAATGCAAGGTATATTACATCAAGCCTGATTTGTTTGAACTTGGAAAAACAACTCTGAGAACACCCGCAGGAAATGATGTTCCCGCATACGATCTTGAACGCACAATTTGTGATGTGATCCGCAGCCGGAACAAATTGGGAACAGAAACTTTCCTCGCGGCGTTAAAGCTGTATGCGGCAACCCCAAAAAAAGATTTGAACAAATTAAACTCTTACGCAAAAAAAATGCGGGTATCCAACGTCCTGCGTCAATATTTGGAAGTGCTTCTATGAGTAAAGCAATGAGTCTGAAAGCGAGAATCCGCAATATCGCCAGACAGAAGAATATCCCTGCACAGGTCATTTTGCAAAACTATATGTTTGAGCGTCTGCTCGTCCGTCTTTCCGCTTCCGACTACAAAGAAAAGTTTGTATTAAAGGGCGGTATGCTGGTGGCTGCGATTGTTGGATTGGACAACCGCGCAACCATGGATATGGATACCACTCTCAAAAATCTGCCCCTTACACCAGAAGCAATCCGCAGTGCATTGGAAGATATTTGTGATATTGCATTTGATGATGGCGTTGTATTTGAAATCAGAACTATTTCTCCCATCCGTGAAGATGATATTTATGGCGGATACCGTGTCATGCTGAATGCAAAGCTGGATACTCTTCTGACTCCGCTCAGCATTGATGTATCCGCCGGCGACGCGATCACGCCCCATGCAGTCCAGTACAACTTTTTTGAAATTTTTGATGATGGGCAATCATACGAACTGTGGGCATATAACATCGAAACTGTTATGGCAGAAAAGGTGGAAACCATTTTGCGGCGCGGCGTATTCAATACCCGTCCAAGAGATTTTTACGATGCTTACATACTGACGACAACACAGAAATTTGATAAAGCTGTGTTTGCAGAGGCACTGAGAGCAACCGCAGACCATCGCGGCACCACTCAGCGGATCGCAGATGTTCCCGCTATTCTTCACGACATCGAAGAAAATCCGGAACTTCAGATTATGTGGAACAAATACCGCAGACAGTTTGCCTATGCAAAGGAAATCGAATATATATCGATCATTACGGTTTTGAGGCAACTGCTGCTATAACATAAAAACATAACACAGGTCTGTTTTTCTCTGATAAAAATGCTTTTACGGGTACAAAAGAAGCGATACTCGGTTATCAAAAACCAGATATCGCTGACTTCTGTTCAGCCCCCATCCGACAGACGCCGGGGACCCCGCCTTTCGTCTGACGGCCCGGGCCAAAAGCCCGGGCCATGGATCTTATGCCTCCTGATACAGTTCTAAGATCGCTCCGTCCTTCCATACAAAGGCCAGCTGATCGCCCTTGTCATTGGCGTCCATGGGACCGCAGATAACAGAATCCGCATCGTCGATGTATTTCTGAAGATCGTCCACCTTATACGCCACATGGGGATTGCGGTGGAGGACCTCCGGGAATGGTGTTCCCTCCTCAAATTTCAGATACTCGATCTTGTAATCGTAGTCGTCCACGCTGCTGACCCAGAACCTGGCCCCCTCATTATAGACCATGCCGGGCTTTTTATTGGTGACCGGGATACCGATGTGCATATATGCAGCTGCCATGCTCGTTCCTCCTGTTTCTTCCATAAATATTTCTGCGCTTCAGGCGCCTTCCTGTGAAGCTTCCGCCTTCACCCGGAGATCCTTTCCCGGATGGGGGGCTGTTTCCTTATCCAGGCGCACCGCACAGATAAAAATGTTACTGGTTTTTCACCGTTTCGTAAACCTCAAAGGCCTGCTTAGGGGTATACCCCTCATGGACCACCTTGCCGATGGCCTGGGCCATACCGGCCGGACAGTCGGACTGGAAGATATTTCTTCCCATATCCACGCCATGGGCGCCTTCCTGGATCGCCCTGTAAGCCATCTCCAGGGCCTCCAGCTCCGGAAGCTTCTTTCCTCCGGCGATGACGATGGGGACCGGGCATGCAGCAGCCACGCGTTCAAAGCCGTCGCAGTAGTAGCTCTTTACGATATTGGCTCCGTTTTCCGCCAGCACGCGGGTGGCTAAAAGGAAAAACTTTTCAGTCCTCTCCATCTGTTTTCCAACGGCAACCACCCCCAGGGTCGGGATCCCGTAACGGGCTCCGGCGTCAGCGGTGCGGGATAAAAGCTCCAGGGAACGGCTTTCGCCGGGCGCACCGATAAAGGTCTGCACGGCCATGCAGTCGGCGTTCATGCGGATGGCATTTTCAATGTCGCAGGCGATCCCTCCGCCATTGGACATATCGTCATAAAGAACCGTGGAATCGTAGGTCACCCGGACGCATTTTGCCACAAGAGCCGCCGGGGAGATACAGGAACGGATCATTCCCCTGGTGCCCATCAGGACGTTTACATGGGGGATCAGCGGCGGGATCACCAGGTCGATCCGCTCTAAACCGGCGGTGGGACCCATGATGTAGCCGTGGTCAAAGGCCAGCATCACCGTATTTCCTGACCTGGGATCAAACATCTTCCCCAGACGGTTTTTCATGCCCCAGTCGCAGTGGGCGCTGCCCTTCACATAAAATCCCTCCTGCGCAGCTGGAATATCAAGATGATAATCGTGCGCAGCCTTATTTCCAATATTATCTGCCATAATCTTACTCCTTGCTGTACGCCGGTGTGTGGCACGGTGTGTTCCAGAGACGGATAAATTCGTCGTCCCACTTTGCAATGTTCATCTGGAAGCCTCCTGCCTCCTGGACCGTTAAGATCTCGCCTACCATGCTGGCGGCCACTTCCACGCCCCTTTCCTTTAAGAACTCAACCGTATCCTTAAAGAGGACCAGCATTTCCATCATGGTGGTGGCTCCGCAGCCATTGATCATCACAAAGGCCCGGTCGCCGGCCTTTAACTCCAGATTCCTGCAGAGGGCCTCTGCCACAGTGGCAACGGTCTCTTTGGAGGACTTCATGGGCACGCGGACTCCGCCGCCCTCGCCGTGCTGGCCTGCGCCGATCTCCATCAGATCCGTTTCTCCCAGGTCGCCGAAGGACATCCCGTTCTGCGGATGGGTGGCGTCGGTGGATTTCACGGTGATGGAGGCCATGTTCTTTGCATAGCGCTCTGCGATCTCAGCCACCTCGTCAAGGCTCTTTCCCTCTCTGGCTGCGGCTGCGGCGATATGGTAAAGAGCGACAGCCCCTGCCAGTCCCCGTTTATTGTCCTCGCCGTTGGGATCAAACTGGATCTCCTCGCCTGTGACCACCTGGCGGACGTTTAAGCCGGCCTTCTGGGCCAGCTTCATGGCCTGCTTTCCGGCCAACTGGTCGCCTGCATAGTTGAGCGTCAGCAGCAGAACGCCGTGGCCTTTATCAGCCAGCTTCATGGCATCAAATACCAGCTTCGGGTTGGGGGCCGCAAAAATATCGCCCACCGCCTGCACATCCAGCATTCCTTTTCCGACGAAGCCGGCCTGTGCCGGCTCGTGGCCGGAGCCGCCGTATGTAACGATGGTCACGCGGTCTGCATCCTTTAAGTCCTTACTGATCACCAGATGGCCGTCCACATCAACGATGTCCGGGTAAGCAAGTCCCAGGCCCACTAACTCCTCGTCGGTGATGGTCTCGGGGGCGTTGATAAATTTTTTCATCTTCATAGTAGGTTCCTCCTGTTTTTAATGGATTCCGTTACATTTAAGCCCGGGCCAGGCCGCGGAAGAAATACGCCATGGATACTGCGCCCGCGTCGGGGGTTCCGATGGTCTGGGTCCCGTAGCTTTTGGCCCTTCCAAACTTAGAAACAAACTGCCTGCTTGCCTCGGCACCGTCGGCGGCTGCTCTGGCGGCAATGGCAAACAGCTCATTTTCATCGCTACCCTTATAGGAGGCTATGGCCTCGCTGGCAGGGATCAGCGCATCCATCATGGTCTTATCTCCGACCTTTGCCCCGGATACGCTATCCAGCTCCTCAAAAGCCCGCTTAAAGACCGCCTTGATGCCAGAAACATCGATCTCGTCTCCCTCCGGAGCATCTTCCTGCATTCCGTCCAGCCATGCGTTCCAGAGGGGAACGGCGCTGCCTCCGTTTAACACCATCACGGCCATGGCCGCATCGTCCAGCATTTCTTTGATGCCTCCGTCCGACCCCTTCACGGCGGAATCAATGGCTCCGGCGATTTTTTTCATGGTGAGGCCATGATCGGCGTCGCCGAAATGGGAATCGATCTCGGTCAGCTCCTGTTCCGCCGAAATCACTGAAGCACAGGCGCAGGACAGCCGGTCCGCAAACTCCTCTTTTTTCACAAATGTTACCTCCTTATCCGTATTTCAGCGCATATTTGTTACTTATGTTCACAATCATAGCATGCAGGCCCTTGTAAATCAATATCGAAGCAGGCACCAACGGTAAATTCTATGTATCCCATATAAATTTAGGAATATTATTATGCATATTGCACAAAAACAAAACCTCTCAAGGATATAAAATATACTCGAGAGGTTACATATGTAACTATTATTCCAAAATGGAGTGGATAAGGGAGGACCGGGCCACGATGTGGGTCAGAATGCCGGACTTTAAGGCTCCTTTCACCGCCTTGGCGCTGGTATTGGCAGAGCAGACGCCGATGATATTGGGACACTGTTTTAAGGTTTCCAGGGGCACCTGGATGGCAAAATCCTGGTCTGACTGGATCACGGTTCCGTCTTCATTAAAATAGTAGACCAGCATCCGGCCGCAGGCATGGTGCTCCTGGAGAAGGCCGCCGTAGCGCACCAGGGAGGCAAAGTCCGGACTGGAGGGATAGTCGCCGATGTTCACCAGGGCGGTGTCGATCCGCTCCCATTCCTCATGGATCTGCCGGTAGATTTCCGTGGAGCAGAGGATCTGTTTCTCCTCCAGGCTTTCCGGCAGGGCGGGCAGGTAGAGAAAATGCGGGGAGGCTCCCAGCTGCTGGGCCATAAGGCGGACATTTTCGTTGGACTGGTAGTTGCGGGCAGGAATGCTGGCATTTCCCACCAGCGGACAGATATCGGTGACAGAGCTGCCATGCCGGGGATTTTTTTCCAGCCACGTCACCAGCTGGCCGATCAGATGGCCCCAGCCCACACCCAGACGACGGCTCTGCAGCTGCTCCAGAAGCTCCACCGCCCCCTGGGAAAGAAGCTGGTTGGTGGAGGCGTCGCCGGCTCCATCCTCCACAAGGATCCCGTCTTTTATGGAGCTTCCGGTACGCAGCCGCTCCAGAAGGCTGGCGGCCTTCACCTCCGGATCATGGACGGTGATCTCCACCACCCCCAGCTGTCTCGCCTCCGTAAGAAGACGGCTGACCATGGGCCGGGAAATGCCCAGCTCCGCGGCAATATCGCTCTGCTTCTGATCGTCTAAATAATACCGGCGGGCAACGTAAGCCAGCCGCCTTCTCTTTTCATGATCTGACTTCAATTCAGGTCCTCCTTTGCGGGTCTGTGCCGAAAAAAGCTGGCGCCGGAGGTCATCCCCAGCACCAGCCTTATCTGCGGTTCAGAGCGCCGGCCTGTACCGGCTTCCGTTTCCGTCTGTTTAGTTTGCCTCATCCTTCGAGCTGTCTGCTTCGTAGCAGTCCAGGATCTTCTTCAGCGCGTCCACGTCCAGACCCTTTTCCTCCATGGTCTGACGGATGGACTCCATCTCCGCATCATGGATCTGATCCAGTACTTCCTTCTCTTTTTCCTTTAAGGCCGCAATCTTTTCTTCGTGGTCCGAAATGCTTTTCCTGATCTTTTCTAATTCCTGGCGCAGCTTATCTGCTGTGGATTTTTTTACACCTCTTGGCATATTCTGTCTCCTCCTGGATGAATTTTTATTAATTCGATTATAGAGAATTTTTGGTCCGCGGTCAATACAAATATGGATAATATTTTCATACTTTCCAGAAACCTTCTGGTCTGTCTCCGGCCGTTCAGGTTTCTCAGCCTTTATTTTCTTATTGCAGGCTCAATCCTCTTTATATTTATGGCGCAGGCATAACGATCCGTGTTTTTAATATTTTAACCATGGATATGTTGTTTTTTATCCCTTTTTTGTGGTATGATCTTTTTAACAAAAGCATGGAAACCCACAAGCTGTCTGCACTCCGAACGCAAAAAGGGGGAATTGCATGAAAAAAATTATCCCTATTCTTCTTCCCGGCCTGTTCAGTGCAGCCGAGATCCTGGCTGCTCTTTATCTGAAGCGGCAGATCCCGGCTGGATCTGCGGGGCTGTCCATGGCTGCAGACCTGCTGCTGTACGCATGGATCGCCTATAACGGATGCAGCTGGACCATTGGATATAAGAAAATATTTATACATGGCATCTGGTTTTTCCAGGAAGCCGATGTGCTCCTTACCAGAACCGCAAAAAAACCCTTCTTCTGCCTGTGCATCCCGCAGGCCTCCGTCAGTACGATCCTTTTTTTCTGGTTCCTGTTTTCTTTATATCCCTTTCTGGCGGTATTGCCGGCGGGGAAAATGCTCTTAATGCTGTCTGCGTACAGCAAGCTGTTCCACAAAACAGGTTAGGGGAACCACCCGCAAAACAACTGCAAAACCGTATCAAAAAAACGCTTACCATTTGGTAAGCGTTTTTCATAGCGGAAGGGAGATTCGAACTCTCGACACTACGGGTATGAACCGTATGCTCTAGCCAACTGAGCTATTCCGCCATATGAAATTGTTCATAAGATTTCTCTTATGGAATGGGGCCTATAGGGCTCGAACCTATGACCCTCTGCTTGTAAGGCAGATGCTCTCCCAGCTGAGCTAAGACCCCATTTCGTCTTGTGAGCTGTTACTCACTTGCGACTTTGACAGTATAACTGATAAAAGGAAAAATGTCAACACTTTTTTTAATTTTTTTCTTCATTTTTATTTTTCTGCTTTTCAGCTGCCCGCAGGCCGGTCTCCCAGGCCTGCGCATCCCCTCTCCCGCAGGAGGCGGAAGCCCCCGTGTACAGAAGTCATGCTCCCCCGTACACGGAGGATATCGTTTCTTTCTTCCGCTCTTCCATCACAGCTTTTTCCAGTCCATGCGCACCAGGGACACGAAAAAGGCCACGGAGCTTAAGAACCAGGTCAGCGGATACGCCCAGGAAATGGTCTGGAACACGGGAACGATCTGGATGGCGATGGAAACGTAAAGGATCCGGACGCCGCACCAGAAGGCCAGCATAGCCGCCATGGGCATAAAGGATTTCCCACAGCCCCTCATAACTCCCGCCGCACAGTGGGAAAAGGCCAGGAGGAAGAAAAACAGCGCCGTAGTACGGCAGTGGATGACACCAAATTCAATGGCCTCCGGAGCGTTTACAAAGATCCTCATCGCATAAGGAGCCCACATAAAATAGAGGATCCCCACCAGCTCGGCCAGTATCATGCTGGAAATGGTACCTACGGCAGCGCCCTTTTTCGCCCTCTCATACTCCCCTGCGCCGATGTTCTGGCTCACGAAGGTGGGCAGGGCCATGGACATGCTCATAATAGGAAGAAACACGATCCCCTCGATCTTGGAATGGGCTCCCACCCCCGACATGGCAAAGGCCCCGAAGGCGTTGATGTTGGTCTGGATCACCAGATTTCCCACGCTGACCACCGAGTTCTGGATGCCCGTGGGAAGTCCCTGGCGGATCACCTGGGCCATCATATCTTTATTGAGCTTCAGCTTTTTCATATCCAGCCGCAGGGATTCGTCCTTTTCCCGGCTCATGCGGATCAGGCACAGGACCACGCTTAAGCCCTGGGCAACGACCGTGGCAAAGGCCGCGCCGCCCACGCCCCACTGGAAGCCGGCCACAAAAAGCAGGTCCAGGGCAACGTTCACCAGGGAGGACACGATCAGATAATAAAGGGGATGGAGGCTGTCTCCCAGGGCCCGCATCACCGACATACAGACGTTATACAGGATCACCGTGAACACGCCCGCAAAGTAGATCCTGAAATATACCAGGGAATGGGGCATCACGCTGTCCGGCGTATTCATCATCCGCAGGACAGAGGGAATAAAGATAAGTCCCGCCGCCGTGGCGATGACCGAGGACCAGATCCCGAACAGGAAGTTGGCATGGATGGCCTTCTGGACCCCCTCTCTGTTTTTCGCGCCAAAATACCGGGAGATCACTACGCCGCCTCCCACAGCGATGCCATTAAAGAGACCGATGATCAGAAACGTCAGATGGCCTCCGGAGCTGACGGCCGCAAAGGCGTCGTTGCTGGCAAAATTTCCAACGACCCAGGCATCCGCCATATTATAAAACTGCTGGAGCAGCTGCCCAAGAAACAGGGGGATCGCAAACCGGATCAGTCCCCCTGTGATCGAGCCTTTCGTCAGGTCATTATTCATGCTTTTGTATCCACTCCCCATCGTTTTTTCATTCCTGCCCGGGCCGCCCCCGCCGGAAGCAGCCCGGAAAAAAAACTAGACCAGTTTTTCCAGAACGGAAGCCCCGATCATATTTTCTTCCTTTTTCAGTCCAAAATTATCCAGAATGGTTCCCCCGATAACAGCAAAGGTCTCCGCCTCCGGCAGCTCCCCCTGACCCTTCATGGACGGCGAATAGGCAAGGAACGGCACCTTTTCCCTGGTGTGGTCGGTCCCTGTATAGGTAGGATCATTTCCATGGTCAGCAGTGATCATAAGAAGGTCGTCCTCCCCAAGGAGAGGCAGAAGCTCTCCCAGCTTCTCGTCGAACCGCCCCAGCTCCTTTCCGTATCCGGCCGGATCCCTCCGATGGCCCCAGAGGGCGTCAAAATCCACCAGATTCACAAAGCACAGGCCGGAAAAATCTTTTTTACAGATCTCAATGGTCTGCTCCATGCCGTGGACCGAGGACTGGGATTTATGGCTTTCTGTGATCCCCTCTCCGTCAAAGATATCCCGGATCTTTCCTACGGAGATCACATCATAGCCGTGGTCCTTCAGGATATTTAAGGCAGTGGTCCCTGTGGGCTTTAAAGCATAATCGTGGCGGTTGCTGGTCCGCACGAACTCTCCCTTTTTCTTTCCCACATAGGGCCGCGCAATGACCCGGCCCACGCGCCATTCTTCCTTCATGGTGATCTCCCTGGCGATCTCGCAGCACCGGTAAAGCTCCTCCAGGCCGAAGGTCTCCTCGTTGCCGCAGATCTGCAGCACAGAGTCCGCCGATGTATATACGATCATGTGGCCGGTGGCGATCTCCTCCTCAGCCAGCTCATCCAGGATCTCTGTACCGCTGGCGCTCTTATTTCCAATGACCGTCCTGCCGGTCCGCTCCTCCAGCTCTTTTATGAGCTCCGGCGGGAATCCCGTATCCGTAAAGGTCTGAAAGGGCTTGGTGGTATGAATGCCCATCATTTCCCAGTGGCCGGTCATGGTGTCCTTTCCGTTGCTCATCTCCCGCATGACCATACGGTAGCCCAGGGGCTTTTCCTCCGGGGCCAGCCCGGAAAGGCTGCAAAGGTTTGCGATCCCCAGCTTCCTTAAATTGGGGATCTGGAAATCCTCCATCCGCTCTGCAATGTGGCCCAGGGTATTGACCCCTTTATCTCCAAACTGTTCGGAGTCCTCCATGGCACCGATCCCCAGGGAATCGATGACGATGGTAAATATTCTTTTATACTTCTTCATCCAGTTCTACCTCTTTCTTTTTTGCCTGCTCTGCCAGTCTGCTGGTCCCCAGGCGGTCCGCTCCTAGACGGATAAATGTTTCAGCGTCATGGAAGCCGCCGATGCCTCCTGCGGCCTTGATCTGCTTTCCCTCTCCCATCTGTGCTTTCATCAGCTCCACATCCGCAAAGGTGGCGCCGCCGGTAGAAAAGCCCGTGGAGGTCTTTATAAATTCTGCATCGGACCTGGTAACAGTCCTGCAAAGCTCCGTCTTTTCTTCTTCTGTTAAAAGACACGTCTCGATGATCACCTTTAAAAGGCGGCCAGCGCAGGCTTTTTTGACCGCGTTGATCTCCTCCAGGACCCGGTCATACCGGCCCTCCTTCACCCAGCCCAGGTTCACCACCATGTCGATCTCATCCGCCCCATTTTCCACAGCCTCTGCGGTCTCATATACTTTGACCGCCGTGGTGTTATAGCCATTGGGGAAGCCGATGACTGTGCATACGGGAACCCTTCCCTTTAAATACTCTGCGGCCTGCTTCACAAAGGACGGAGGGATACAGACCGACGCAGTCCCAAACCGGAGGCCGTCATCGCAGACAGCCTTTATCTGCTCCCAGGTGGCCCCCTGCTTTAAAAGCGTATGGTCCACTCTGGATAAAATTTCCCTGTACGTCATATTTTTCTATTCCTTTCTTTCTACGCCGTCTCCGGCAAAGCCCAGGGGCAAAAGCTCCTTCAGGGTATACTCCCGGAAGGAAAGGTCCCCCTTCCCCAGAACGATCCGGAAGCGCTCCGGATCACAGAATTCCATCATCACCTGACGGCAGACGCCGCAGGGCGGGCAGAAATCCTCCGGCTCCTTCCCGGCTGGTCCTCCCACGATGGCAATGGCAGAAAATTCCCGTTTTCCTTCGCTGACAGCCTTGAAAAACGCGGTCCGCTCCGCGCAGCAGCTGGGGCCAAAGGCCGCGTTTTCAATGTTGCAGCCCCCATAGACTGTCCCATCCGCACATAAAAGGGCAGCTCCCACCCGGAATCCCGAATAGGGGGTATAGGCCGCGCTCCTGGCCTCCAGAGCCTTCTCCACCAGTTCCTTATTTTCCATAAAACGCACCGCCTTTCCCGGAATCCTCTCCTGTTATACGGTCTGATTCTTTTCCCGTTCCTCTTTTATAAGGACGCGGATGGCCTCCACGCCCACTTTAATGGCCGCCTCCGTATCGTGGACCACGGGATTGGGAAGTCCCGCCTTTTCCCGTTCCTGGTTGGCGACTGCCAGAAAGCAGGCACCACAGCGGACTCTCAGATAACTGGCCACGATAAAAAGGGCCGCCGACTCCATCTCTGACGCCTTGCACCCCAGCTTCAGCCAGGCGTCCCACTTGCTTAAAAGCTCTCCCGCCACAGGCATCAGCTCCGGATTGTGCTGGCCATAAAAGGAATCCTTGCTCTGGACCACTCCGGCATGGCAGGCATAGCCCAGGTTCTCTCCTGCCTTCATTAGGGCGTTGACCACCCTGAGATCTGCCACTGCAGGAAACTCAATGGGCGCATACTCTCTGCTAGTCCCCTCCGCACGGATGGATCCGGTGGCAACCACCACGTCGCCGCCCCTAACATCCAGATCCATACCGCCGCAGGTTCCCACCCGGATAAAGGTATCGGCTCCGCATTTCACCAGTTCCTCCAGGGCAATGGCCGCCGAGGGACCGCCGATGCCGGTGGAGGTAACGCTGACCTTTTCACCATCCAGGTATCCCGTATACGTCACGTATTCCCGGCTGTCGGCCACCAGCTCCGCACGCTCAAAGTGTTCCGCGATCTTTTTACAGCGCTTGGGGTCTCCCGGAAGGATCACATAGCGTCCCACATCGCCGGGTCTTATATTTAAATGATACTGCAATCCAGCTTCTTCCACATAAGGCATAATCCATTTCTCCTTTCTGACTGGTTTCTTATAACATACCACAAATCCATCATTCTGTCAAAATACTGGCGAAATTTTTTCATTTTTGTACCAACATATTACCAAAATGTTACTCTTTCTTAAATTTTTGTGAACTGCCTTGAAACCCGTTTTTCCCTGTGATATACTTTGCTAAAGTTATAACAGGAAATGACCAGAACGAAAGGAGGTCATTGAAAATATGAAAAAACTCATGAAAAAATACGGTCATGTCTGGATCCTGTCCTACGGCCTGATCTATCTGCCGTGGTTCGCAGCGCTCCAGCAGAATGTGGGAAAACCTTACCACGTGATGCATACCGCCCTGGACGATCTGATCCCGTTCAACGAGTATTTTATTGTACCCTACCTGCTGTGGTTTTTGTATGTGGCCGCTGCCATCGCCTATTTTTTCTTTACCAACAAGGACGATTATTACCGGCTGTGTACCTTTTTATTTACAGGCATGACCATCAGCCTTCTGGTGTGTACCCTGTACCCCAATGGAACGGATTTCCGCCCTGCCATCAACCCGGATAAAAATATCTTCTGCTTCCTGGTGGCGAAGCTGTGGAGCATCGATCCATGTATCAATGTGTTCCCCAGCATCCATGCATACAACTCCATCGGAGTCCATATTTCCATCTGCCGCAGCCAGACCCTTTCAAAGAACAAGCCTCTGGTATGGGCCTCCGGGATCCTAATGGTGTCCATCTGTATTGCCACCGTATGCTTAAAGCAGCACTCTATCCTGGATGTGTTCGGTTCCATGCTGATGGCCATGGTGATCTATCCCATCGCCTATGCGCCGGAAACCGCCAGCCGGAAAAAGTATACCGGAACCTTTGATTTCTAAATTCCTGCCAATCAATGCCATCTGCACGGAGCAGATGGCATTTTTTCTGTTCTGCCAGCCGTATGTGATCTTATTTTATAATCCATTTCCCTTTGCGGCTTGTACCTTCCCGCGCAAGCGTTCCATTTTTTCGCATTTTCCGGGTATGATATTTTACAGTGTTTTGATTCATTGCAAGCCGAACTGCGATTTCCTTTTGAGAGATAGCCGGTTCTTCTCTTATCAATTTCAAAATTGCTTTTTCCGGATCGCCCACTGCCGATGGGATCTCAGACCGGGTGGCGGATTGGGTGGCGGATTGGGTGGCGGATTGGGTGGTTCCTTCTCCGGTTAATTTATCATCCAATGGAACAATAATTTTAAATACGTCACCTTCAATAAATTCCGGCTCTTTTCCCGAATAAAATTTACTGTACTTAAATAGATTTCTCACACCCGATCCAAGTTTATCTGCATAGCCAATATTTCTAAAAAAATCCGCAATGATCGGATTCTTTGGATTTGGAGCAGCGTTATCTGGTGTCAGAATCGCAGCCTGCGATGCACGATTTGCATTTTCAACGTATACGCAATCTTTTCCAATAACAAATTTTGCCTGAAAAGAACTTGTGTATTCCCTATGGATCAAAGTATTTGCGATCATCTCGCGAGTAATGATATTCCGAAGACTCTTTCTTTGATCATCTTCCAGATAAAACCTGTCCGGAAGATGCTTCCGTCCGAACTCCATCATCTGTTCATAGCTTTCGATCAAATTTGTTTTTATGATCTCACGATCATCATACCGGTCCACATCGACCCTGCGGAGCAGAGCGTCTGTCACATATGCCGGTGCAACATCTGCGATCACATCATCTTTTCCAAGCAGCATGACAGCAGCCAGATTAAACCCCGACTCACCAGTCATGCGGTCCATACTATAAAGCCGCGTGCTCTTCAACAGTTCTTCATCTGTCATACCGCTCCACGGATGGGCCTGTGCACTATTATTCGCTGCCATCGTCCGAAGCTTCGGCAATAAATCCAATCTCAGATCTTCCATTTTTACATATGGAAAAATTTTTTTCTCTGTAAAAATACCTTGCTTGCGAATATACATTTGCGCGATCTGCGCAGTCGCAGTCACTTTTACATCTGCATCATTCACACGATCATAAATAACTTTTTTGAAGCTATGCACTTCTGCACTGGAAAAAACATGGACATGAATTATCGTTTTACCTTTATAAGAAAGTATTTCTGGTGTAAGGTACACAGTTGGAGAAAATAAAGCCGGATTGCTAATGCAGCTAATAAAATTTTTTACCATATCAGGTGCAGCTTTTTCCGGAACACCACATACCGTACCATCATCCAGTACTCCCATAAAAAGATCCCCGCCAAAACGGTTTAAAAATGAGCAGACAGATTCATATACATCATTTTCAATATTATTTCCACACCGCTTGAATTCGACAGCGATGGTTTCGCCTATTTCCAATATGGATTTTATTGTATTTACATCCACCAGGACCACCTCCCAACATTGTTTTCAGCTTCTATTATATACCTCCTGCATGTATTATGCCGTCATTTGTGCAGAAATACAAAGCACTCAAACAACTATGACAAAACGCCGCCGGAAACTGGCAGATCCATCCGTTTCCGGCAGCGTTTTCTTATTTTCTGTATCCGGTGGAAAAGTCCACCACGTTCTTTAACTCTTCTCCCGACGCCCATGCCTTTAAATTCTCTCCGGCGATCTTAACGATCCGTTCAAAGGTCTCCGCCAGGAAGAAATTTCCCGCCACATGGGGCGTGATCACCACATGGTCCATTGCCCAAAGCTCGTCCTCCGGCGGCAGGGGCTCCGGCTCGGTCACATCCAGTCCGCAGCCGCCCAGATGGCCGTCCTTTAAAACTGCCTTTAATGCTGCGGGATCGATGGCGTTTCCCCGTCCCACATTGATGAGGTACGCGCCCTTTTTCATCAGGCGGAGCCGTCTCTCATCCATCAGATGGCAGGTGGCAGGACCTCCAGGCACCACCATGGCCACCACGTCGGCCCTGGGAAGAAGGCGGTCCAGGTCGTCCATGGTATACTGTTCATCCAGATATTCCGGCTTCTCCCTGCAGGTCCGTCTGACGCCGATGGTGTACGCGCCCAGAGCCTTCACCTTCCGGGCATAGTCTCCTCCTATATCTCCCAGTCCCAGGATCAAGATCGTCGATCCTTCCACCGAAATGATGTTCCCCATGGATCTCCACTGACGGTCCGCCTGGTTTTTATGATACTGCCCCAGGCGGCGGATCAGATCAAAGGTCAGGGCCAGCATATGCTCGGATACCGCCAGGCCATAGGCCCCAGTGGCGTTCGTGAGGACTGCTCCGGCAGGAAGCACTCCCTCCGGCGTATAGGGATCGGCTCCGGCGCTGTTTAACTGGAGCCATTCCAGGCGCTTCGCCTCCCGCACCAGGGCAGGAGGCAGGTTGCCGATGAGAACCTGGGTATCCTCCAGGTCCTCCTTCGTCACATGTTCTTTCGGAATATACCGGAACTGACAATTATACTTCCCTGAGGACGCCTGCTTTTCCAGATACGTTTTGTGGGCCTCCGTCACAGGGATCGCTACCAGGATCTTTTTTTCTAAATATGCCACTGGGCATCTCCTCCTATGGGTTTTGTGGCGTCCTTTAACCATTCTGCTTCTTCCTTTGTCAGATAGGGGGACAGCTTTTCATAAACGTCCTTATGGTACTGGTTTAAAAGGCGCACATCCGAAGGCTCCATGACAGAAATATCAATGGCCTCCGTGTCAATGGGAGCATAGGTCATGGTCTCGAACCGCATGAACTGGCCGTAGCCGTTCTTTTCTGCCTTCCGGCATAACAGCAGGTTCTCTGTACGGATGCCGTGGCTCCCCTCGATATAAATTCCAGGCTCATTGGAGGTCAGCATGCCCTCCTCCAGGATACAGCTGTCCTGGCGTTCCGGAACGATCTTCCAGCGGATGCCATTGGGCCGCTCATGGACATTGGAAAGGTAACCGACGCCATGACCGGTTCCGTGGTTGAAGTCCAGGCCCAGCTTCCATAAGGGACCTCTCGCCAGATAATCCACATTGATCCCGCGGCAGCCATGGAGGAACTTGGCGTCTGTGAGACGGAGCATTCCCATGAGCACCAGGGTAAAGTGGAGCTTTTCCTCATGGGTCAGTTCTCCCATGACGATGGTCCTGGTCACGTCTGTGGTACCTTCATAATACTGTCCGCCGGAATCCACCAGGTAAAAGCCGTCCTTTCCGATGACAGATTCCTCCTCCTTGGTGGCGTGGTAGTGGCACATAGCCGCGTTGGCTCCGTAAGCGGAGATGGTGTCGAAGCTGGGGCAGATATATCCCTCCTGCTCCTTTCTTAAGCTCTCAAGATGCTCCGCAGCCTCCGTTTCCATAAGGCTTCCCTTGGGAGCCTTTGTCTTCATCCAGTAAATAAATTTCGTGAGAGCCACACCGTCCTTGATATGAGCCTTTCTCAGGTTCTCCATCTCCACCGGATTCTTCATGGCCTTCATCCAGGAAGCCGGGTTCATGGCCTCCTCCAGGAGACAGCTCTCATGGATGCTCTTATACATGGCGTAGTTCACCTTGTCCGGCTCCAGTAAGATCGTCTCGTTCCGCAGCTCCTTCACTGCCCTGTAAATGTCCCCATAGGGAGCCAGGGTCACGCCGTTTTCCTTCAGATATGCGTTTACACAGTCGTCAAAGCGGCTGCTGTCAATGAACAGAGTCAGAGTATCCATGGTCATGAGCACATGGGCCAGAGGCAGAAGGTTGATGGATGCTCCGGTATTTTTCCGGATGTTCAGAAGCCATGCGATATCGTCCAGACCGGAAAGGATATGGACGGTGGCGTGATGCTCCTTCATGACCTGGCGAATCCGCGCGATCTTGGAGGCAGCGGATTCTCCGGCGTATTTCTCCTCCAGCACCCAGACCTGGGGAGCCGGAAGCTCCGGTCTTTCGGTCCAGAGCTCTCCTGCCAGATCATGTTCAATGGAGGCTGTGCCCTTCTTAACCTTTAAAAGCTTTTCAAAGCTGCGGCCGATGCCGGTATTTACCACCCGGCCGTCCATACCCAGGACACCGCCCTCAGGCAGATGCTCCATTAAAAATTCATCGATGGTGGGAACGTTCTCCTCCCCCATCTTCATCAGCTCTGTGTCCTGCCCCTCCAGCTGCTTTTTCGCCTGGACAAAGTAGCGGCCGTCAGTCCAGAGACCGGAAAAGTCCTTCGTCACCACCATGGTCCCGGCGGAACCGGTGAAGCCGGAGATAAACTCCCTGCATTTAAAATACGGATCCACATATTCTGAGTCGTGGAAATCCGATGATGGGATATAATATGCATCCATCCCGTGCTGCGCCATAAGCGCGCGAAGCTGTTTCAGACGTTCATTTGCCATTTTTTCTGCTTCCCCTCCATATTGATTTCTTTCTTTATAAAAGCGGGATCCCGGCCTTTCCAGCCGCTTCCATTACATCCGCAGGCCAGATGGATGCCTGGATCTCACCGATGTGGGCCTTTCTTAAGAAGAACATACAGATCCTGGACTGACCGATGCCGCCGCCGATGGTGTACGGCAGTTCTCCGTTTAACAGAGCCTTCTGAAATGCCAGCTCTGCCCTCTCCTCACAGCCAGCCTCTGCCAGCTGACGCCTGAGGGAGTCCTCATCCACGCGGATCCCCATGGAGCTCAGCTCCAGAGCAATATCGAGGATCGGATAATATACGATGATATCGCCGTTGAGCTCCCAGTCATCATAGTCCGGGGCCCGGCCGTCATGGGGTTTTCCGGATGCCAGCTTTTTCCCGATCTGCTCGATGAATATGGCTCCATATTCTCTGGCAGCTTTATATTCCCGTTCCCTGGGCGTCAGGGCCGGATAACGGTCCTCCAGCTCCTGGGCTGTGACAAACACGATCTGGTCCGGCAGAACATGGCCAATGTATTCATACTCATAGGCCATGTAATCTTCGGTGATCTTTAAGGTCTTATAAACAGCCCTCACCGCATCCTCCAGGGTCTTCCGGGTCCGTTCCTCCTTCCGGATCACCTTCTCCCAATCCCACTGGTCCACATAAATGGAATGGATGTTGTCCGTATCCTCGTCCCGGCGGATGGCGTTCATGTCGGTATACAGGCCTTCTCCTGGAAGAAAGCCGTACTGCTTTAAGGCGTACCGCTTCCATTTGGCCAGGGAATGGACGATCTCCGCAGAGCGGTTTCCTTCTTTCAAGTCAAAAGCCACTGGGCGCTCTACGCCGTTCAGATTGTCGTTGAGTCCTGATTCCGGCGTCACAAACAAGGGCGCCGATACGCGGGTGAGATGGAGCTGTCTGGTCAGTTCTCTCTGGAAGAAATCCTTGATGATCTTAATGGCGATCTGGGTCTCCCTGAGGTCGATCTTTGGAACATAGCCTTCCGGCACATAGAAATTCATGGTATCATCCTCTCTCCGTTCTTCCTGTACCCCAGAGGATTATAACATTATTTTCTGGAAATTGAAATACCCAAGTCCCCCATCCCGCAGCCAGGTGAGTCCCCCATCCCGCAGCCAGACCCGCTCCCGCTCCGGTCTGCGCACAGCGGTACGTAAGGCCGCAAAAGACGCGGCCTTACGTACCGGTGGGCAGAACGGGTCTGGATGCGGGATGGGGGAAAAGATAAGAGCAGACCACAGAAAGGGTATACAACACATTGTAATTTAACTAGAAAACTCCTCCATATTAAAATACAGAGGAGTTTTGGATTCACTAATAGATTTATTGGTTATGTTTTTTTGAGATAAATCGATCATATAGATATATAGCAACCACTATGGAAGGAGAATATAAAAATATATTTAAAATACTTTGAAATATAATTCCCAAAAAATAAGTAAGCATCTTTTAGAATTCTCCCGTTAAAACACACTGTATTTTATTATAGTTCTCTTGATTGTCAACAACTGCAATTATTTGGGTAAAATAATAATTAGCAGGAATTCCACCAATATTAAATCCAACATATCCAGTTGTCTGATATTCTATATTAGGAAGTATACGTTTTGTTTCAGCTAATGTTGCATCGACACTGACGTACTGGCTTGGTATAGCAGTAACTTTTCCATCATAAGCAGTAAACTCTGGCATTAACCCAACAGTGTCTGGAACTTTTGTAATATTTACAGTTGTCCTTACTTTAATAGAGCCGTGATTAGGAAGATCTAGTGTACTATCAAAAAACCATTCACCTACCTTTGCATCAAAAACGGTAAAAGGAGAAATCGGATTTTTTGTTATCTTTAAAGTATATTTTGCATTTGTATTATTAGACAATGGAATAACATAACAAATTTCTTGGTTTTTTAAATCCAATGGTTTTGAATTATTTTGTATAAATTGATTAATCTCCAGCATAGTTTGCTTTAATTCACAAAGCGTTTCATCTGAATCAGAATTTAAATTTTCTGAAGTTGCCGCTAATGTATTAAAGCTCATTAAAAAACATAGAACAATCGCAAGAATACGTTCGATTAATTTTTTCATAGATTACTCCTTTCATAAAAATAATGTTTTTTATTGTTAAGTATTATCTTTCTTTCCCTAAAAAACTTTTTAATCATTCTTTTATTTTATTATATACATCGGAATCCATCCTCTCCTTTAATATACAGTTAATATAACATATATTTGTGTTTATTGTCAATATTTTATAGTATTATTTGTAGAAAATATGTGAAAAGATAAATTATAACCATATTTTTTTCTACAAATCAAAAAAGTAAAATTATATTACCGTTTTTTACTACTATACAATATAAATTTAAGATTATTATGGTGTTTTTTCTTTTTTATACTATAATTTATTCCTGTATTTACAGCAAATTCTCAGTGCCTTCTAGGTCTTCTTTTGGACTAAAAACGCTAATAACATCAGTTCCAAAAATAAAACAACACGAGAGATATTTTATGATACTATTGGAACAGATCAGGTGAGATAGGGATATGATATGGTAATGGGTTATCTGGAGGTTTTTTGTATGTCGTATACGCCGACGGCCGGGATCATTACGGCCATTGAATATCAGGGGGACGGGGCCTTTGGAGGGTCTGACTGCACGCTGCTTCTGACGGTGCAGAGTGAGGATCAGGGACTGGTCCATATTCTGCTGCCGCCGGGAGCTTATGTGCTGAATCTGCATCCGTTCCAGGTGGGGGACCGGGCCACGTTCTTTTATTCCCTGGGAGCCCCCATGCCGCTTGTGTTTCCGCCCAGGTACAGGGCGGTGGCTGCTGCCTATACTCCCCAGGGAGTGACGGCGGTCCTGGACGTTTTTGATGGGAGGCTGCTGAATTCTGAGGGGACGCTTTTGCTGAAGCCGTCCTGGGCCACTCCGGTGACGCTTCCCAACGGACAGATCTTTATGGGGAATCCCGGGAACCGGCTGATCCTGGCCACCTATTCGGCCACCACCAGGAGCTTTCCGGCCCAGACTGTGCCGGAGCAGATGGTGGTGTTCTGCAGCTCCTCTGTGTAAAAGAGGGAGCCGCCCTATCCCTCTTTAGAACTGGAATTCCAGCTGGGTGCAGGCGTATTTCTTTTTGTAGTCGTGGATGATATCCTTCATGTCCCAGAGGAGTCCCTCTCTCTGGCATTCCTCTGTGAACATCTCCCAGAGTTTCCGGGCCCGGGGGCTGGCGCAGAAATAGCGGTTCCCATAGGCGGCTGCATACCGTTCTGCCAGCCGTTCCCCCGGGAACCGCTTTGTGAGAGCGTCATAAAAATATTCTCTCTGGCCGTCCCGGATGGTAACGCCCATGATCCCATAGAGGAATCTGGCCCCGGTGTCTGCGGTGCGCTTTGCCATTTCCCGGATATTCTGTTCCGTGTCTTCCAGAAAAGGAAGGAGCGGCGTCATGACGACGCCTGTGTACAATCCCTGATCTGCCATGGCGCGGACCGCCGCAAACCGCTCCGACGAGGCCGGGACGCCCGGCTCGATCTTTTTGCTGAGTCCGTCGTCAGCCGTGGTAATGGTCATCATACATAAGACCGGGGAATGGGTGCTGATCTCCTGGTAAAGGTCTGTGTCCCGGAGGATCAGGGGGCTTTTGGTCAGCATGGAGGCCCCGAAGCCGAAGGCGTCCATCAGTTCCAAGGCATGGCGGGTCACCAGCTCCGTCCTCTCGAAGGGATTGTAGGAGTCGCACATGGCTCCGCTGCCGATCACTCCGGTCCGCATCTTTCTCCTCAGCTCATCCCGGAGGAGCACCAGGGCATTTTCCTTTACGCGCACCCGGTCAAAGCCCTCCACATGGTAGCATGTGCTCCTGCTGTCGCAGTAAATGCACCCATGGGAGCAGCCCCGGTACAGGTTCATGTTGTAATCGCTGCCAAACCAGGAGGTATCCTTGTTCCTGGTAAGGATGGTCTTTGCAGGGACTGTGTCCATATCGATCCTCCTTGTCTGTCAAAGAAGGCCGGAGCACGTGCGCTCCGGCCCATGGCCGTTATGGGAACTCTGCGGGATCCTTCGGTCCGCTTAGGGATTCCAGGAACCCGTCCAGCTGCCGTTGGTTTTTCAGAACCACGGTTTTCTCCCCGCAGGTCTCCTTCATGGCCCGCCAGAGCTTTTTCTGCTTTCTGGTGCGGCTGTCCCAGAGGATCCAGCGGATGAATTCCAGATCGAGCTTTTCCTCGCAGCCCTCCGTCATGGAGCTTCTGGCCCTCCCCTTATGGTTCAGATATCTCCGGTATGCCCTGAAAAGGCAGGAAAACCGGTTGAAATCCATAAAAATGATCCGGTCGGCTTCCTGTAATCTCCGTTCATACTCCAGCTTCCTGTAATTTCCGTCAATGACCCAGGAGGCATTCCTGTCCATGAAGGCCCGGACCTCAGACCTCTCCTGTTCCTCTGCCTTCTCCTCCCAGCCAGGCAGCCAGTGGACCGTGTCCAGGTGGAGGACCGGTATCTGATAGAGTTTCCCCAGTCTTCTGGCCAGAGTGGATTTTCCGCTGCCGGAATAGCCGTTTACTACGATCTTCATGAGGGCCGTTTCCTATAAGATCTGGATCTGGCAGCTTCTCATGGTCTCCAGGGCCGCCGCGTGCTTCTCCGGCGTTACTCCCGCGCAGCAGGAGGCGTCCACGGATACCGGAAGCTCCGGCATGAACGCCTTTATGAGAAGGGCGTTGGATACCACGCAGATATCGGTGCAGAGTCCCACAAGCTCCACCGCCTCCAGCTCTCCCGCTTCATACATGGCTCTTAAAGCCTCTGCCAGGGCCACAGATCCAAAGGCCGGCTTGTCAAAGCACTGGACTTTGCGGCTGTCCTTCAGCTCCTCTAACTCCGGGATCAGCTCCCAGCCGTCCGTTCCCCTGATACAGTGGGCCACCGGAAGGTATTTCCCCTCCTGGGTCTCCATATAATCCTCTCCATGGGTATCTCTGGTAAAGAGCACGGTCCCGTCAAAGTCTCTGGCCTTTTTTACCACTGCCGGGACAATGGAAACGGCTTCCTTACTCCCCAGGCTTCCGTCCACAAAATCCTTCTGCATATCGACCACCACCAGCACACGTTTTCCCATATCCTTTTCCTCCGCATTTCTTTATTTTTAAGTCTGCCGATCCCCAGAGGGATCCAGGCCTCCTCTTTCCTCCATAGTACCATTCCCGGGAGCAGATGTCAAAATGAACTGCGTTTTCCGATCCCCTTTGCCAGGAACAGCCTTATGGGTACGGCCACCGGAAAAGCCCCGGCGGGGGAAGCCTTCGTCCTTTGTCCGCCTGCTTCTCCCACCGGGGCCTGCCGTATGTTTTCTGTGCCTTATTTATTTAAAGTACTTCACGCCGCTTTCAAAGATCTTCATATCCTGCTCGCCGTAGATATTCTTTGCCACAGCATCGCCGCGTCTCTCTGAATGGGCCATCTTTCCGTATACCCGTCCGTCGGGGCTTGTGATACCCTCGATGGCCATGTAGGAGCCGTTGGGGTTCCAGTATTCATCCATAGTGGGATTGCCGTCTGCATCCACATACTGGGTCGCCACCTGGCCGTTGGCAAAGAGCTTCTTAAGCCACTCGTCGCTGGCCACGAACCGGCCTTCGCCGTGGGATACCGGGTTCACATAAACGCCGCCCAGCTCTGCTTCTGCAAGCCACGGGGACTTATTGGAGACCACCTTAAGGTTCACCATCTTGGAGATATGACGTCCGATGGTGTTGTAGGTCAGCGTCGGCGCGCCGGCATTCTGCTCCGTAATGGTGCCGCCCGGCACGAGCCCCAGCTTGATGAGAGCCTGGAATCCGTTGCAGACGCCTAAGATCAGGCCGTCCCTCTCGTTTAACAGCTTCATAAGAGCCTCTTTCACCACCTCGTTGCGGAAGGCTGTGGCGAAGAACTTGGCAGAGCCCTCCGGCTCGTCGCCTGCGGAGAAGCCGCCCGGGAACATGACGATCTGGGCCTTTTCGATCTCTTTTCTGTAAAGCTCAACGGAATCTCTGATATCCTCAGCACTTAAGTTGCGGAATACCTTTGCACTCACATTGGCTCCGGCGCGCTCGAATACCTTTGTACTGTCGTACTCGCAGTTGGTTCCGGGGAATACCGGGATAAACACATTGGGAGTACCGATCTTATGGTTACAGATCACGATCTGATCTGCCTTAAATACTTCCTGCTTCACTTCCTCCTGCTTTACGCCGGACTCTGTGGGGAATACGTTCTCCAGCGGAGCGTTCCATGTATCCAGTGCCTCTGTAAGGGGAATGGATACGCTGCCGTATTCAAAGGCCGCCCGGTCGGTGACCTCACCGATCAGCGTATAGCTGATGGAAAGCTCGCCCACCTTTCCGTCCGGAACCTCGCAGACGATGTCGCCCCAGCCCGGTGCGAAGAAGTCTCTGGGATCCACATTGTGCCCGATCTTTACGCCCATATGGTTTCCGAAGGCCATCTTGCTGACAGCCTCTGCCATGCCATGGCGCTCCACCGCATATGCGGAAACGATCCTTCCAGCCTTGATATCCTCAAAGAGCTTTCCATAGCCCTCGGTGATCTGGCTGTATACAGGAAGGTCATAAGCGTCTTTTTCGATCTTAAATACAACGATCTTATTTCCAGCCTTCTTAAATTCCGGAGAAATGGCCGTCTTTTCGCTGGCCACATCCACAGCAAAGGAAACCAGTGTGGGCGGAACGTTGACTTCCTTTCCATCCTCCTCATTGAAGGTGCCGGACATGCTGTCCTTGCCGCCGATGGACGGAAGGCCAAATCCCATCTGGGCATTGTATGCGCCCAGTAAGGCTGCAAAGGGCTGTCCCCAGCGGATGGGATCCTCTGTCATCCTCTGGAAATATTCCTGGAAGGTGAAACGGATCTTCCGGTAGTCGCCGCCGGCTGCTGCGATCTTGGCAACGGAAGAAAGCACAGCATAAACGGCTCCATGGTACGGGCTCCAGCTGGACAGATACGGATCAAAGCCGTAGCTCATCATGGTCACAGCATCACATTTTCCCTTTAATACCGGAAGCTTTGCCACCATGGTCTGGATCTCGGACTGCTGGAATTTTCCGCCATAGGGCATCATCACAGTGCCGGCTCCAATGGAAGCGTCAAACCGCTCCACCAGTCCCTTCTGGGAGCAGACATTTAAGGAACCTAACATCTTCATCCAGCTTTCCTTAACGTCGCCCACTTCCTTTCTCTCAAAGGGCGTTCCTTCCCGGTTGGGAACTGTCAGGGTCACGTCGGCCTCCTGGTGCACTCCGTTGGTATCTAAGAACGCGCGGCTCAGGTCCACGATGGTCTTTCCTCTCCAGGTCATGGTCAGACGCGGGCTTTCTGTTACCTCTGCCACTGTAACGGCCTCCAGGTTCTCCTCTGCCGCATAAGCCAGGAATGCATCCACATCCTTGGGATCCACCACCACAGCCATTCTCTCCTGGGACTCGGAAATGGCGATCTCCGTGCCGTCCAGGCCTGCGTATTTTTTCGGAACCTTGTCCAGGTCGATATAAAGACCGGCTGCCAGCTCACCGATGGCAACGGATACGCCGCCTGCGCCGAAGTCATTGCATTTTTTGATCAGTCTGGAAACCTCCGGACGGCGGAACATCCTCTGGATCTTACGCTCTGTGGGCGGATTTCCCTTCTGGACCTCTGCGCCGCAGACCTCAATGGAAGCCTCTGTGTGGACCTTGGAGGAGCCGGTGGCTCCGCCGATGCCGTCGCGGCCGGTGCGTCCGCCCAGGAGGATGATGATATCGCCGGGATCAGAAGTCTCACGGATCACATTTTTTCTGGGAGCTGCGCCCATGACCGCTCCGATCTCCATTCTCTTTGCCACATAGCCCGGATGGTATAATTCCTTTACGAATCCGGTGGCCAGGCCGATCTGGTTTCCGTAGGAGCTGTAACCATGGGCAGCCTCGGTCACGATCTTCCTCTGGGGGAGCTTGCCCTTTAAGGTCTCGTTTAACGGTCTTGTGGGATCGGCTGCACCAGTGATGCGCATGGCCTGGTAAACATAGGTACGGCCGGATAAGGGATCACGAATGGCTCCGCCAAGACAGGTGGCAGCGCCGCCGAAGGGCTCGATCTCTGTGGGATGGTTATGGGTCTCGTTCTTGAAGTTCACAAGCCATTCCTCAGTTTCTCCGTCGATCTCCACGGGAACCACGATGGAGCAGGCGTTGATCTCCTCGGAGACCTCCAGATCCTCTAATTTTCCTTCTGCCCTTAATTTCTTCATTCCCATAATGGCAAGATCCATCAGGCATACGAACTTGTCGTCTCTTCCCTTATAGATCTCCTTATGGTCGGCCAGATACTGGTTATAGGTGTCCTCGATGGGCTTCTTATAATCGCCCTCGGTGAAGGTCACATTTTTAAGCTCTGTGGAGAAGGTGGTGTGGCGGCAGTGGTCGGACCAGTATGTATCCAGCACACGGATCTCCGTCACAGACGGATCCCTCTTCTCTTCGTTTTTATAATAAGCCTGGATATGAAGGAAGTCCTTGAAGGTCATAGCCAGATTTAAGGAACCGTACAGCTCCTTTAAGGCTGCCTCATCCATGGAAGCAAAGCCTTCAAACACAGCCACATCCTCCGGCTTTTCAAATACGGATACCAGAGTTTCCGGGATCGTTTCAGATGCCTCCCTGGAGTCCACCGGGTTGATGCAGAAGGCCTTAACGGCGTCCAGCTCTTCCTTTGTAAGACTTCCGGAGATCACATAAGTGGTGGCAGTCTTAATGACCGGCTCCTCTGTCTCTTTTAACAGCTTCACGCACTGCTCGGCAGAGTCTGCTCTCTGGTCAAACTGACCGGGCAGGTATTCCACAGAAAAAACGGCGTCGTCTGCACCATGGACAAAGTCTCCTTCAAACACCTCGTCCACCGGCGGCTCGGAAAAGATCGTACCCAGAGCCTCCCGGTACACATCCTCCGACAGATTTTCGATGTCGTAGCGGACCAGGACACGGACCCCTGTCACACCGGCGATCCCCAGATAGCTTTCGATCTCATCGCAAAGCTCTCTGGCCTGGACAGCAAATTCCGGCTTCTTCTCAACAAATACGCGCTTTACGCTCATGTTTCTTCCTCCTTGTGAAAGTCTTTATATAAACAGGTTGCATTCTTGTTCTTCTATCATCTTACCACAAACGAAATAAATAAGTAAAATTAATATATCTAATTTTATTTATATTTAAAACTAATAAATCATCAATCCTGGAGGCTGCGGTTCAGCTCGCTGAGCTTCAGTGCGTCCATGGTCATCTTCATGATCTCACGGACATCCTCCTCTGTCATCTTCATGCGCTCCGCCAGCTCCTTTAAGCTGGCCTCTCTTCCCAGCTCCTCGGCCATGCGCTTTGACACCTCCTGGAGCACGTTGACCCGGGCCAGCATCTCCTCCTCCAGATCCATCTCTGCCTTCTGCTCCCGGATCACCTCCTCCATCCGCACATGGATCCGGCTTTCCAGCAGTTTTTCAAAGCCCTCCTGGAAGCCCTCATCCGCCAGCTCCATCAGCTCCATGCTGGCCTCCTGGATCAGATCCGCCATGGGCACTCCCCGGTTCAGATAATCCTGGATAAAAAACAGGGCCTTTTTCAGGTTTCCTTCCACCAGACGTTTTTTTGCCTCCCGGTCTCCGGCCTTCACCCTCTTAAGGAGCTCCCGGTTCTCTTCCTCGGTACAGGGCGGGATCACCGCCAGCTCCTCCATATAGACCTGGTAGATATCCTCTGTGCCGGTTTCCGTGTTCTGTTCCATCTCTTCTCTCATCTCTTCTGACATGCTGTTTCCCTCTTTTCAAAACTCTTAAGTTGTGCTACAATAGTGTCGTTTACCTATAAGGAGGACTAATAATGGATATCAATTACGAATTATATAAAGTGTTTTACTATGTGGCCCGGACCTTAAGCTTCTCCGAGGCCTCCAAATGCCTGTTCATCTCCCAGTCGGCTGTGAGCCAGTCTGTGAAGGTCCTGGAAAAGAAGCTGGGCCAGACGCTTTTCATCCGCAGTACGAAAAAGGTCCAGCTGACTCCCGAGGGGGAGATCCTGTTCAAGCACATTGAACCGGCCATGAACCTGATCCAGAAGGGGGAGAACCAGCTTTTGGAGGCCAACTCCTTAAACGGCGGCCAGCTGCGGATCGCCGCCAGCGACACCATCTGCCGTTACTACCTGGTCCCCTATTTAAACCGGTTCCACAAGGCCTACCCCAACGTCCACATCAAGGTGTTCAACTTTACTTCCATCGAGTGCGCCCACGTTCTGGAAAACGGACAGGTGGACTTTATCCTGAGCAACTACCCCAACTCCGGGCTTTTAGCCAGCCACAGCGTCCGGAGCATCCATGAATTCCACGATGTGTTCGTGGCCAATGCCGAGGCCTTCCCTCTGAAAGACCAGGTCCTGACTCTGGAGGAATTAAAGGAATACCCTATCATGATGCTGGACCGGAAGAGCACCACCAGCGAATTTCTCCACTCCATGTTCCAGCGCTCCCACCTGGATCTGGTGCCGGAGATCGAACTGAGCAGCAACGACCTGCTCATCGATCTGGCCCGCATCGGCCTGGGGATCTCCTTTGTGCCGGATTTCTGCATTCCCGCCGACGAATCCCAGCTTTATATCCTTAAGCTGGCCCAGAGCCTTCCTGCCAGAAAGCTGGTGGTGGCCTCCAATGATTCGGTCCCCTTATCCCAGGCGGCAAAACAGTTCATGGACATGCTGTAAGGCAGCCCTAAAGCCCTCTTCCATTCCAGAAATCCTCCAGGCACCGGGCCGCATTTCCCCGGTTCACCACCTGGAAATGCTCCCATTCCCTGGGAAACAGCTCCAGATGATCCCTTCTTAAAAACCGGTCATCCAGCAAAAGGATCACCCCCCGGTCTCCAGGCGTCCGTATCACCCGTCCGGCCGCCTGGAGGACCTTATTCATTCCGGGATACTGGTAGGAAAAATCAAAGCCCTTCTCCTCTGTCTCATCAAAATACCCCTTCAGCACCTCCTGCTCTACGCAGACCATGGGGAGCCCCGTGCCCACCACGATGACCCCGATGAGCCGCTCCTCCTTCAGATCAATGCCCTCCGAAAAGACGCCGCCCATGACACAGAAGGCGGCCAGGGAATGGCTCCTCTCCTTTTCAAACTCCTCCAGGAATTCTGCCTTTTCTGCTTCTCCCATCCCCTGGCCCTGGACCAGCAGATCCGCCTTCAAAGGCTCTTCCTCCAGGATCTCCTCGATCTCGCCCATATACTGATAGGAAGGAAAAAACACCATATAATTTCCCGGCCGGCTTTGGGTGACGATCCGGATATAGTCCGCCACCTTCCGGTATTCTGACGGGCTGCGTCTCGTGTAGCGGCTGCTCACATCCTCCGCCACCATAAGGAGACGGTTTTCCTCTGGAAACGGCGAATTCACATACACCGCGTAATCCTCCTGGTTCCCGGACAGCAGGGTCTTATAATACCGGACCGGCAGGAGCGTGGCCGAAAACAGGATGGTGCTGGCTCCCTGGTCCATGCATCTGGAAAGGAGCCGGGAGGGATCCACGCAGAAGAGGCGCACCAGGAAGGAGCCGTCCTCCCGGTTTTCCTCATAGATCCGGTAATGGCCGTCCAGCTCTTCATAGACGTTTAAAAAATCCCGGAGGCAGAAATAAAAGTCCAGCACCGTCTCCCGTTCCGGGAACTCCGGGAATTCCTCCATAAACGTTTCCATATAAGAAAAGGCGGTCATGATCCCGGCAGCCAGCCCCGTCACGTCCTCCAGGAGCTGCCAGTCCCCGCACTCCCGCTTCATGGAAAGCAGCAGCTTATTGCACCGGTCCAGCTGCCGCTCCAGCCTGGGCGACTTTCCCTTTATGATCCGCTTCACCTCCAGGAAATCTTCCTTATAAACAGAGGCGCTGTACATCTCCCTGGCCCTGGACACCAGGTTGTGGGCCTCATCCACCAGGAAAAGATAATCTCCCGAGGCCCCGTCGGCAAAGTAACGTTTCAGCCGCACGTTTGGATCGAACACATAATTGTAGTCGCAGATGATCCCATCGGTCCAGCTGGAAATATCCAGGCAGAACTCAAAGGGGCAGACCCGGTATTTTTCCGCATATCTCAACACGGTCTCCCGGTCCATCTCCTGCTCCAGGTGCAGGATGTCGAACACCGCCTCGTTGACCCGGTCAAAATGACCCTTGGCATAGGGGCATGCCTCCGGATTGCACTCGGCCTTCTCCATGGGGCACAGCTTTTCTTTGGCCGTGATGGTCACGGCCGTGAACACCAGCCCCCGGCTCCTTAAGATCCTGAACGCCTCCTCCGCCACCGTCCTGGTGATGGTCTTGGCCGTCAGATAAAAAACCTTGGAGGCCTTCCCCGCTCCCATGGCCTGGACAGCGGGAAAAATGGTGGAAAGAGTCTTTCCGATGCCTGTGGGAGCCTGGATGAACAGCCGCTTTTTCCGGGAAATGGTCTTATACACGGCCACCGCCAGATCCCGCTGGCCCTCCCGGTAGGGAAAGGGAAACTCCAGGCCGCTTATGGACTGGTTCCTCTGGAGCTCATGGTGGCACAGATATCTGGCCCACTTGAAGTATTCGTGGATCACCGAACGGAACCATGCCTCCAGCTCCTCCTTCGACCTGTCCTCATGGAACCGGCGGATCTCCTCGGTCTCCAGATTACAGTAGGTAAGCTGGATCCGCACACCGTCCAGATTCCGGTCGCAGCAGTAAAAATATCCGTAGCACATGGCCTGGGCCATATGCACCGCCACCGGCTCTGTAAGCCGCTCCAGATCCATATACACGCCCTTGATCTCATCAATGGTCACGATGCCGTCTTCTTCAAAGATCCCGTCGGCCCGGCCCTCCACCAGAAGTTCGATGTCCTCCTCTTCGTCCAGGGCCGCATATTTCAACGGCACCTCAGCTCTGTAATTTCCGCCCATCCGCTTCTGGATCTTTTTATGGATCCTGGTCCCCGCCGCCATGGCGTCCTTCTGGGCCGCTCCGGAACGGCGGTTATCGATGTCTCCGGAGCGGAGCACGAACTCCACCAGCGCCCGCACCGAGATCCTGACCTGTTTTTTCTGTTCCATGCTTCCTTCCTCCGTTCCTTACTCCATTATACAATACCGGCCCGGAAAAGTCTAATTTCCTGTAAAGAAAAAGCTGGGATCCGAATCGGATTCCAGCTTTTCTAATCAGCAGGGGATGAGGGGCTCGAACCCCCATCTACGGTTTTGGAGACCGCTGCTCTACCATTGAACTAATCCCCTATTTCCTAAATATTTAATTACTTTGCTTGAGGCCCTCACTGCCTCTCACGTTTAAAGATGATACCACAGCAGCACCCAAATGTCAATTACTATTTTCCGAAAAATTTAAAAAATTTATTCCATTGATATAATGTCCCCATATATCACAACCAGAACTAGCCCGAAGGCCTTTTTTCCAGCATTGGCAGCCAGAAGGGAGAACATGCCGACAGGCCTTTGCAGGAGATACAGCAAAGCCGTATCTCCCAATCGCCTGTCCCCTAAAATGAACGATGGATTCCCGGGACCTGTATCCTGGACATCCCTGTGTATGGTCCTTCCTTATCTGGTCTGTACCTGGCCATCCACGGTCCAGGCCCCTGTGTGGTCCACCGTATATCCATCCGGTGTCACTGTATTCCGCAGCAGCATCCCTTTCTTTGCGCCGTTTTCTACGTCCTTCTCCATGAAGTAATAACATCTTCCGCCGATCCAGTTCCAGCCCGTATACATAATGCCAAAACGATTATCATGCTGGTCATGCAGGAAATAGATCTGTCCGTCTCCATCCGTAAACCAGCCTGCGTCCAGATAACCCAGAGCATTGAAGTGATACCAGTGGACTTCTCTGTTCCAGAGACACTGCTGCCAGCTGCCGGCCGGCCATGTTCCATCTTTCCGGACAAACCACCAGCCAGTCTGATCCTGCTTCCAGGTTCCGGCATATTCATCAAAGCTCTGTATATTGCTGTATGCCGCCCTGGCCTCTTCTGCTCTTTCTTCACGTTCCGGTTCTGGTCTGGGCTCCGGTTCTGGCTCCGGTTCCGGTTCCGGTTCTGGCTCCGGTTCTGGCTCCGGTTCTGGCTCTGGCTCTGGACCCGGTCCTGGCTCCGGCTCATCCAACGGCTCATTTGTAAAGGTGACGATAAACTCACTCAGATGCCACGTCCGGACCGTAATATACTTTTCTCCGCCGTTCCCCTCAATCTGGTACTGCACCACGGGATCGCCGTTATGCTCCACGTTCGCATATTTGGCAGTCACTGTTTCCGGCACAGGAAAGCGGAAGGAAAACTCTGTCTGCTTACCGCTCATCTTCTCTTTTGAAAGATCCAGAGTCTCCCAGGAACCGGCGATCGGTTCATCCTCTTCATTCAGCAGAATGCTGCCCGCTGCCACGCTGAAAACCAGTTTCTTTGGGACTACCTGTATTCCCGTTACAGTCCCATTCCCATCTTTGACCGCCAGGGTTTCAAATTCTGCCCCGGTCAGCTCCTGGGACAGGGATACAAGGAGCTTTTTATCCTCTGCTACGGCTCCGTTTGCAGCCGCAGCTGCAGCCAGGTTGTCTACTGCCTCCGGATTTCCGGCTACAGCAGGATTCTGTGTCAGCTTCTGGACTGAGTTTTTTGCAGCTTCAAAGCTCTGCTCGTACTCCTCCTGTTTCTCCGGAGGAACGTTCTCATCCTCCGGCGCTGTCTGCGGCAGAACATTCTCGTGGATTGTCGGGGTCACCGTGCCATCCTGCGCTTCTCCGTCCGCCGCTTTTTCACGGACAATAAACCTTCCCTCCTGCTCCACCGCTTCATAGCCTTCTGCCAGATACGGCTCCGCCGGTTCGGTGCTGAAGCTTCCGCCAGTGATAAATCCCGTACAGGTCCCGCTGTATACCGCTCCTTTATCATCCGTGGACTCTCCTCCGTCTGCGGTATAGCTGCCGCCAGTAATGGAAATTTTCACATTATCCGTACCATTATTCTGAAGATCCTTCTGGCGGACGGCATTTTTCGTACCGCTCACCGTGCAGTCCTCCAAAGTGATCTCCATATCATGTCTGGTCACATGCTGGACGATCGCCACACCAACGCCATACGTCGTTGTTCCGTTCTCATTAGGAGTTTCCTCAAACTCTCCATTTCCAGTGATCGCCGTACCCTTTGCCTGGAGCGTACCGCCGCGCACCTCAATGCCTGTCCTGCCTTCGGCGCTCCCTCCGGTGATAACAGTCTTTCCAGCCGCCGGGAGATAATAGGCGGTCTGATCTGAAGCTGCATTTACATTCCTGGCCGTAAGCGTCACATCCGTCCGGGCTCCATTGGTGACGATCCCAAACTTTTTCCCATAGACAGAACCATTTTTAATGGTCACATCCACATGGTCCGCATCAATCAGGATTCCGTTGTCCGGCTTCTTCTCTTCCGCATCTCCAATGCACTGTCCATTCAGATCAATGGTAAAGCAGCTGTATGGCTGGTCGATGATCACCGGGGACATATATGGCTTTAACATGACAATTACGTCATTCACCTGGGCCTGTTCGCTGTCATTATCCACAGCCGCGCTTTTTGCCCCGGCAAGATAGGAATACCCCAGTTTTCCAATCTTCGCCGCACAGCCACTCTCCGAACGGACTTCATATGATTCCCTGTCTGCCAGGAAAATGTATCCGTCTGCCAGGAGTTCTTCATACCGGGAATCATTCTCCCTGTTAAACCCGGAGCCAGCCGTCAGTTTTCCTTCTTCTGTCCGGACGGCATCAAATGTCTCTTCCCCGCAGATAACCGAAAGTCCATCGGCAATGGCTCCTTTTTCCAAAAATTCTTCCAGTGTCCCATCAAAACGGAGAGAACCGCCGGAGGATTTTAAGGTGACGCCCCGGATTTCTTCCGTGCCAAGGGTGACGTCTGCTCCCAGATAAAGCGTTCCCCCTGGATTGGCCTCAACCGCCTCAGCCAGGCTTCCGTATGCGGTTTTTCCCGCCCCGTCCAATGTAAATACGGGTCCGCTGCCGGAGCTTGCCACTACCTCATATGGATACGCCTCGTCATCCTGGCCCTTTATGCACGCATATTCTGGTTTTAGGAACAGGCTCACATCCTTCTTAAAGCGTCCTCCGGTAATGAAAAGCCGGTTCATCAGTTCCGTGTGTCCCCCTGCCTGATTCGGATTATAAAACAGATCCTCTTCCCCAGAGTGATCAAACTGCCCACCGGTCACCTGGAACTGATAACGATAATCCTCGTCTGTATTTCCCGGCAGGCTGATCCTTCCGGAAACCGTATTCCCTTCGCCCAGAGCGATCACTGCCGTCTTATCCATATTCCAGCTGGCAGAAACAGCATTTCCTTCCTCGGATGATACCAGGGAATTTGTCACTGTAACCGTATTCCCCGCTTCCAGGCCATAGAAAGAGATTCCCTCCTTGTTGGCACCCTGAATTGCGCAGCCATCTATGACTGCCTCACGAACGGCCCCGCTGAAATAAATCCCTTCCCTCGGACCCTGGACCGTACAGCCTTCCATTTTAACTGTATCCGCCGCACCAAATTTTACGGCACTTGCAACGCCGCTGCCCGATGGTGTTCCGGTAAACAAGAACAAACTGCCAGACAGCTTCACCGCTGCATTCTGATTATTCACCGTGAACGCAGGGGATTTGGTACTGGTGACCAGACTATCTGTGACTGTCGAACTGCCATGTGCAGTCAGCTGACCTTCGACAGTACAATTTTCGACTGTCAGGGCCGTTCCGGCATATGCGGTAATATTGCCTGCAACTTTGCCATCCGTCCCTTGCTGCCCATCTCCCTGTATTATAACCGCAGCACCCGAGCCGATTATAATGTTTTTTCCAGAAGCCAGGCTTATGTTATGACCATTTAAACAGATGGTCACAGTCTTTTCAATATTGACCTTTTCTGTTTCCTCTGCATCGGCCTGCAGGACGATCTCCGCTTTCTCCTCCGTCACTGCCTCCAGCGCCTCTGCTAAAGTCGCAAAAGCCGTCTCCCCAACCACATACGGTTCTTCTGCGGCTGCCGCCTGCTTTCCAGCGTTGGAACCGGTAACCGTCCGCACTGCATCTGGGCTGCCAGATACCATTTTCCTTTCCGGCGCTGCACCAGACTCAGCAGGCTGTGCCAGGGCAGTTAGTGCCTGCCTACTCCCCCCCCCCCGGAAAATTCCAGTGCCAGAAGGGCCGCCAGACACAGTGCCAGCGTTTTTTTGTACTTTCTCATATCGCTTCCCTCTTTCTTTTTTACAGCATCAAACAGCAGCACTGGCTGTTTGATGCCTGATATCATTCATTATACAATGCTTTCATGTGCGATTCCAGCCTTTTTACAGAGAATTCCCAGCTCCGCCCCCTGGAAAACCCCCTCTTTTGGAGAAAAGCCACAGAAAAACCCGGAAAAAGCAAAAAAACTAGTAGATTTTGTCGGTTGACTATTGAAATAACAAATGATATAAAGGAAATGAACACGGAAAATCAATAGCATTTATTTTTAAAGGAGTGATACCCATGATGACGCAGAGAAAGATCCGGATCTCTACCATCGCTGAAGCAAAGGACTTTGTAGCCAGAGCCAGTGAGTGTGATTTCGATATTAATATTTTCTACAACCGTGTGATCATCGATGCAAAATCCATCCTTGGAGTCCTCAGCCTGGACTTTACAAAGGTCCTCACTGTGGAATTTAGCGGAGAAAATCCTGGCTTTGAGGAATTTCTGGACGACCACGACGCGGCAAAGGTCCACGCTGTGGCATAAAGATCCCGCAGGCCGGAAACACACCGGGGCTGCTGCCAAAGGACATTTTCGTCCCCTGGCGGCAGCCCCATTTTTTATTCGATCCAGGCCACGGCCCTGGCCGGCGCTCCATCGCTGTTTTCGATCTTCATCGGAAAACAGGCAAACCAGAAGAGTCCCTCTCCGCAAAGCTCCAGATCCTTAAGATTCTCAATGTTCACGATCTCACAGTCCTTAAACAGCTTTTTATGGCGGGGCAGGTCTGCATCGTCCATGGGATCCAGTCCGATCACATCGAATCCGATCCCCTTGTAATGCCCCTTTATAATGTGATCCAGGACCTCATCATCCACACATGGATAATTTCCAAAATACGCCTCTGTTCCCCAGCGCTTATCCCATCCCAGATTAAAAAGCAGGAAATCCGCCTCCTCTGCCAGGGCCCCGTATCTCCGGACGCGGTCCATGGTAATTGCATCTCCCTCCGCAAGGTCCCGGCAGTCGATCACCAGCGCCTGTCCCACAAACTGGTCCGCAGGGAACTGGTCCAGGGTCGTCCGTCCCTCATATAGATGGGCCGGCGGATCCATATGGGTTCCCGTGTGGGAATACATATGGAGAAGCGTTTCCTTAAATCCATCCTTTTCATAGCTGCTGGCCGGTGAAAGCCCCGGCGTTTCCGTCCCCGGATAGACCGGCATATCCTCCCGGATCGTATGGGTCAGATCGATCACTTTCATTTCATATTCCTCCTCTTTTCCTCCTGGCGATCCGCCGATCCTGAAGCCGTGTTCCAGCTGCCTTATGTGCGGCTGGGCACCGACTGGAACGGGAGCTCATCCGTATGGGAAGCCGGGGAAGAAGAAAATACCCCCTCGATGGCCTCCCGTACATTCTCCACTCCAATGAGCCGGATCCGTTTTTCACCCCGGAGCTTCTCCAGGTTGGCCCTGGGAAGCACACAGGCCGTAAAGCCCATTTTCACAGCCTCCGCCACCCGCTGCCCGGCCTGGGAAACGGCCCGGACCTCGCCGGAAAGGCCCACCTCTCCAAAGATCAGCATGCCCGGATCCACCTCCCGGTTCTTGAAGCTGGACACCAGGGCCATGACCACAGCCAGATCCAGGGCCGGCTCATTCATCTTCATGCCGCCGGCGATGTTTACATAAGCGTCGTACCGGCTCATAGCGTAGCCGCACCGTTTTTCCAGGATCGCCAGTAAAATATTGATCCGGTTATAATCCACGCCGTTGGCCGTTCTCCTGGCCATTCCGAAACTGCTGGCCGTCACCAGCGCCTGGACCTCCAGGAGAATGGGCCTGGTCCCCTCCAGAGAGCAGGCCACCACAGCCCCGGAGGCCTCCCTGGGCCGGCCGGAGATCAGCATCTCCGACGGATTTTTCACTTCCTCCAGTCCCTTTTCCTGCATCTCAAACACGCCGATCTCGTTGGTGGAGCCGAACCGGTTCTTCACAGCCCTTAAGATCCGGTAGGAATCGTTCCTGTCTCCCTCAAAATACAGCACCGTATCCACCATATGCTCCAGGACCCTGGGACCGGCTACCACGCCCTCCTTGGTCACATGGCCCACGATGAAAATGGTGATCCCCAGCCCTTTGGCGGTCTGCATCAGCAGGTTTGTGGATTCCCGTACCTGGCTGACGCTTCCGGGGGCGGAGGAAATATCCTCCCGGTACATGGTCTGGATGGAGTCAATGATCACCACGTCCGGCTTTTCGTTTTCAATGGCCCCCCGGACCAGATCCAGATTGGTCTCACAGAGGAACAGAAGCTCCCCGGTGATCGTACCGATCCGGTTGGCCCGCATCTTGATCTGCTTTAAGGACTCCTCCCCGGAAATATAGAGGACCTTTTTTCCGACCATGGACAGATTCCGGCAAACCTGGAGTAAAAGGGTGGATTTTCCGATCCCGGGATCTCCGCCCACTAACACCAGGCTTCCCCGGACGATCCCGCTCCCTAAGACCCGGTCCAGCTCCCCAAAGCCGGTGGCCGTCCGGTCCTGCTCCTCCAGGGAAATATCCGAGATATGGACAGGGGCAGTGCCCCGGCCTGGGACGCGGACCCTTTCGGCTCCCTGGGATCTCCGTTCCGAGACCACAGGCTCCTCCACAAAGGTATTCCACTCCTTACACGCCGGGCACTGCCCCATCCACTTACCGGATTCATAGCCGCATTCCTTACAGAAAAATACTGTTCCTGTCTTTGCTTTTGCCACTATAATATCCTTTCTTTCCTGCTTACTTCCGGATCACTTTCACTTCCACGGCCTTTCCCTCGGAAAGCTCCACGGAAAGGCTCAGCTTTCCGCTCATGTTGGTCTTCATGCCGCCGATGGCCGCACCGTCCTCAAACACCTCATATTCCATGTCGTCTTCCAGCTGGATCGTGATCTGGGCGTCCTCTGTTCCCTCCACCTTAAAGGATACCTCTGTGTCCTTTACGGAAAAATCGGTCACTGCAGTTCCCGGAACAGACTCGTATACGAACATGCCGTTGCGCTCCAGTTTTGTGATCTCCTTAAAGGTCTTTACTTTATAAAGATCTCCGTCATGCTCGAAATCCTCGGCTTTGGATTTCACGTCCAGGGAATAATTGCCAAAGCTGATGTTCCCATTCTCTTCTGTACGGATTAATTCATTGATCACTGACATAATACTTAGTCTCCTTTTGTGTATTTCCTAAAACTTCTGCGGTCTTTTATGATCCTTTTCTGATCACTTTTATCATACCACAACCCCATCCTGTTTTCTAGCAGTTTGTGGGTGCCTGGCAGAAAATTTAAGCTGTCCGTCCTTTAAGAGGAGCTTCACCGAATCTCCCTCTCTTACCCTTCCTTCCAGGACGGCCTCCGCCAGCTTATCCTCCACCAGGTTCTGGATGGTGCGCCGCAGGGGCCTTGCCCCGTATTTTTCATCATAGCCCTTTTCCACCAGGAAATCCTTCACGTCCTCCCCGGCGTTTAAGCGGATGGACATCTGCTGCTTCGTCCGCTTTCCGACGGTATTCAACATAATGGAAACGATCTCCTTCATATGGGTCTTACTGAGGGGATGGAACACGATGATCTCGTCGATCCTGTTTAAAAACTCCGGCTTGAACAGCCGCTTTACCTCATCCATGACCCCCGTTTTCATCCTGGTATACCTGGCCTTTTCATCATCCTGGGAGGTGAAGCCCAGGTGTCTGGGAGCGATGATATTCTCCGCTCCGGCGTTGGAGGTCATGATCACGATGGTATTCTTAAAATCGATCTTATGGCCCTGGGAGTCGGTGATATGGCCGTCGTCCAGCACCTGGAGAAGGATATTGAACACGTCGGGATGGGCTTTTTCCACCTCATCAAAAAGGATCACTGAATAGGGATTCCTCCGCACCTTTTCGCTCAGCTGTCCGCCTCCCTCATAGCCCACATAGCCTGGCGGGGAGCCGATCATCTTGGATACGCTGTGCTTTTCCATATATTCGGACATGTCCACCCGGATCAGGGCATTTTCTGTCCCGAACATGGCCTCGGCCAGAGCCTTGCAGAGCTCTGTTTTCCCGACGCCGGTGGGTCCCAGGAATAGGAAGGAGCCGATGGGCCGTCTGGGATCCTTAAGGCCCACTCTCCCCCGCCGGATGGCTTTGGAAACGGCGGTCACAGCCTCCTCCTGGCCCACCACCCGCTCATGGAGGATCGACTCCAGCTTTAAGAGGCGCTCTGTCTCTTCCTCCTTCAGCTTGCTCACGGGGATCTTCGTCCAGCCGGAGACCACGTCCGCGATCTCCTCCTCGTCCACGAAAAGGGGCCTGGAGTTTTTCTCCTCCTCCCACTTTTCCCGGAGCTTCCCGATCTTCTCCCGCTTCTTTTCCTGCTTTTTCTTTATTTCTCCCGCTTCCTCATAGGCCTCGGACCGGATGGCCTCCTCCTTGGCCTTTTCCAGCTCCCTGATCTCTGCCTCCAGCTCCTTTACGCCTCTGGGCTCCACAAAAACCGAAAGCCGCACCTTGGAGGAGGCCTCGTCGATCAGATCGATGGCCTTATCCGGCAGGAACCGGTCGTTGATATACCGGGAGGACAGGCGGACGGCCGCTGTCAGGGCGGCGTCGGTGATGGTCACGCGGTGGTGCTCCTCATACCTGGGGCGCAGGCCTTTTAAGATGGCCACAGCCTCCTCCTCTGTGGGCTCCTCCACGGTCACCGGCTGGAACCGGCGCTCCAGGGCCGGGTCCTTTTCGATATACTTCCGGTATTCCTCGATGGTGGTGGCTCCGATCAGCTGGAGCTCTCCCCGGGCCAGGGACGGCTTTAAGATATTGGAGGCGTCCAGGGCCCCCTCTGCGCCGCCTGCGCCGATGATGGTATGGATCTCGTCGATGAACAGAAGCACATTTCCCGCTTCCCGCACCTCGTTCAGCACATTTTTGATCCGTTCCTCAAATTCTCCCCGGTATTTGGAACCGGCCACCATGCCGGAAAGGTCCAGGATCACCACCCGCTTTCCCCGGATGGTATCCGGCACATCCCCGGCTGCGATCATCTGGGCCAGGCCCTCGGTCACCGCCGTCTTTCCCACGCCTGGCTCTCCGATGAGGCAGGGGTTATTTTTCGTCCTGCGGCTTAAGATCTGGATCACCCGGCCGATCTCATGCTCTCTTCCGATGACTGGATCCAGCTTTCCCTCTGCTGCCAGCTTTGTAAGATCCCGGCTGTATTCGTCCAGCACCGGCGTATCTGCCTTTCCATCCCTTCCGCTCCGGCCCTGGACCAGCTCCTCACGGCCGGCGGCTCCTTCTTCTCCCATGGCGGACAGAAGGTCGATATAAAGCCTCTGGATATTGATGTTTAATGTATTTAAAAGCCGCACAGCCACACAGTCCGTCTGCTTTAGCATTGCCATAAGGATATGCTCCGTTCCGATGAGCGGGGCATGGAAGCGGACCGCCTCCCTGTAACTGTTTTCCAGCACCTTCCTGGCAATGGGCGTATAGCCCTCCCGGTCACGGATCTGGGTGGGCTGGCTGGAGGACACCAGCTTCTTCTCCAGCTCCAGGACCCGCTCCAGCTTCACGTCTCCGGCCTCCAGGACCCTGGCTGCCGTTCCCGTGCCCTCCTTCATGAGTCCCACCAGGATATGCTCGGTTCCCACAGTCCGGGAACCCGTTTCCTCTGCGGCCTCCGCAGCCAGGATCAGGGCCTCCTTTGCTTTCTCTGTATATCGCTCCATAAAGTTCCTTTCATTCCTCCTGTCAGATGATTTCCGGCAGACGGGCCCTTAAAAAGTCTGCCCGTGCCGCATCCAGCTCCTCACGGCTCAAGGGTCTCTCTGCCTGGCTTAAAAGATTCGCCGGCTGGATCCCCAGCATGAGCCCATAGACGGAGCATGGCTCCTTCATTTTCAGTATCCCGTCGGCAGCTCCCGCCATGATCTGGGATAAAAATTCCATGGCGTCCTTTCTGGTCAGCCTTCTGGCATATTTTAACACTCCATAGGATTTATACGCCTCGTCTGCGCAGGCCACCGGCCTCTGGCCCATGGCAGTCCGCCGGAGCCGCCGTTCCTGGGCGTCCAGCTCTGCCGCCGCTTTGGCCACCAGGTCCACGATCTCCTTTTCCGTCTGGCCCAGGGTCTTCTGGTTGGAGATCTGGTAAAGAGAGCCGGGATTTTCCTCCCCCTCTCCGTAAAGGCCCCGGACCAGGGTCCCGAAACGCCCCATGTCTGAGGTAAGGCTGTTAAAATTCTTCCGCCTGGAAAGGGCCGGCAGGTGCAGGACCACCGACACCCTGAGCCCCGTTCCCACGCTGGTGGGAAACGACGTCAGATATCCGTATTTTTCATCAAAAGAATATTCAAACCGGCTGCCCAGAAGCTCCTCCATCTGGTCGGCCCGCCGGTAGCACTCTGTCAGGGCGGCTCCCTTTTCCACTGCCTGGATCCGGATGTGGTCGTCGCCGTTTATGGTGATCCCCAGCCGCTCATCCTCAGATAAGACCAGGCCTGCGGCCGCCTTTTTCTTTGAGACCCCGCGGCTTATGGCCCTGCGCTCTAAAAGCGCCGTCCGCTCCAGGTCCGGGATCCGGTCCAGATATAAATAGCGGCTGCGGCTGCCGGAAAAGGCCCCAGACTCCTTCACGCCGTTCATGAGCCTTCCCGTCATTTCCACGCTCTGTTCCTTTGTCATCTTTCCCGGAAAAGGATATTCCCTCCAGTTCCTCACCAGCCGTACCCGGCTGCAGATCACGCTGGAGCCCTCTTTTTCCGGCACATCAAACCATTTTTCCATTCTGGTCTGCTTCCTCCTTCAGTCCCCGGATCTCATCCCGGAGCCTTGCGGCCTCCTGGTAATCCTCTCTCCGGACCGCGTTTTTAAGCTGTAAGGAAAGCCTCTGGATCCGGTCCTCTCCCGCTTCCGGGGCTTTTGCTTCCTGGTCCCCCAGATCTTCCCCGGAGGCCGTCTTTTCTGCCGTGTCCCCATACGCAGCGGGCCGTTTCCCCACATGGCGCTCGCTGCCCTGGAGATGCCGGATATTTTCGCCGATCAACGGATCGAACACGCTGTAACAGTCCCCACATCCAAACCGGCTGTTCTTTACAAAGTCCTCATAGGTGGTGCCGCAGACAGGGCAGACCACGCCTGCAAACCGGCTCTCATCCTGGGCTGCATCCGGGATCCCAAGAAGCCCCGAAAGCAGCTTTCCCAGAGGAAATTCTCCCTCAAACAGCGCCGAATACTGCCCCAGGTCCAGCTTTCCGGCACACTGGGCGCAGAGGTTGTGCTCTGTTTTCACTCCTCCGGCCACCTCCACATATTTTACGGTCGCTTCCCGCTTTCTGCATTGTTCGCAAAGCATAGGCTTCCTCCTTTATTCCTGCCCCAGGAACTCATCATAGAGCTCATCCACCAGGGCGTGGACCTGGTCCCGGCCCACATCCCGGCAGATCCCCCGGGCAACGATCAGGGCCAGATCATCCTTCATTTCGTCCATGGCCCTCAGTTTATCCATATCCAGGGCAATGACGGCCCCCCTCCTCCGGTCCAGGCGCAGGAAACCTTCCTGTTTTAACACAGAATATGCTTTATTGACCGTATGCATGTTAATTCCGATCTCGTCCGCAAGCTGTCTCACCGAAGGCAGGCTGTCTCCCTCATGCAGCGTTTCCGTGGCGATGCCCCGGATGATCTGGTTGCAGAGCTGTACGTATAAAGCCTCCTCGCTTTCAAAATCGATCTTTAGTATCATCCACTCACCGTCTTTCCTGTAACAACTGTTATATTCATATAGTAACAGCTTGCATCCCATCCGTCAAGCGGTACTTTCTTCCCTAGCGCGTCCTGGTACCGTCCTCGTTCCGGGTATCCAGGATCTTTTCAAAGATCCAGCAGATATCGTCCAGCAGCACCTCCATCTGCGGCCGTTTCTCCTCGTCCATATAATCGGCGTACAAAAGGCCGAACATGGTCTGGTAATCGTCGTAAAGGGCCTCGGGAATATCCGTCATCTCCGACAGCTCATAGGAGCGGCGGCGCACCCACCAGGAAAAATCGTAATCCCGCAGTTCCTTTTTCATATTCAGGTACATATATTCCCCAAATCCGGCCCAGATGGCGTCCGGCTCGGAAAAACGCAGGTAATGGTCCGCCTTGCTGAGCTTATGGCGGATATAGAACCGGTCCCCGGTCTCCTCATCCTTAACGGCCCCGTAATATCCCTTCTCCGGACAGTAGATGAACTTATAGCCGTCGTCTAAAAACTTCTTTCTCCAGCCTGCCGGAAGGGCGTTGATCTTTTCAGCGATCTCGTCTTTTACGGTCTCCTCCACAGAGATCTTTCCTCCATCCTGGCGTTCTGCCGTAATGAAGTACTGCTCGTCGGGCTGGCCGTCCATATTAAAATAGCGGAAGCCCACATATTCGTTTCCCACCATGCTGCCGTCCTCATGGAAATAGAATTTCCGGCCGCCGATGGTCTTTGAGGCTTCCAGGTTCAGAACGCCGGAGGAATTGAACCAGTACCACTTTCCCCCGATCTCCTGCCAGTGGATCCGCACGTTTCCGTTTTCATCATAATAATACCATTTTTCATCCCCGTCGCCGGTGTAGCAGCTCCAGCCCTCCGCCAGGGTGCCTCCGTCCTCAAAAAAGTACCGGAGATTGCCCACCTTCTGCCATCCGGTCTGCATATAAGAATCGGACCCGAAATGGTACCACTCTCCGTCGATGTCCTCCCATGTGCCCGCCGCCATGCTTCCATCGGACCGCTCATATTTCCACCGGTTCCCGTCGGGGATCCAGGTCCCGTCGGCTCCAAAGGCGGTGCATACGGCCTGGAGTGAAAAAAGCGCTCCCAGGGCCGCTGCTGCCATCCATTTTCCTTCGTATGGTTTCCTGTTTTTCATATTTCCCTCCAAAAATCTGTTCTCGTCCTTTTCAATCCTCTGTGTCTGCGCTATAATAGCTCCAGTACAGGCAGCCTGCCCATACAATCTGCTTATGAAAGGAGGATCCTCATGAAACGAATCCTTGCCTGGGCCGGGATCCTGGCCGCAGTGGCCGCATTCCTGGCTCTCATCGTCCTGGCTGTCACCGGAGCTCCCGCCAACATCCTCATGGCCCTTGTTTTTGTGGTGATGATCGTTCCCGTCCTTATTTACGGCTTTCTCATATTCGTAAAGCTGAAAAAAGACGACCGGGATAAGGATATGGAGTAGCTCCATTATACCCTTTTTCCCGGCCGTCTGCAACGGCGCTTTCTTTCCGTTTTCTTACTGTTTTCTGAAACTCTCTTCTGTCCCCGCGCTATGTGGGGAGCGCCGCTTACCTTCTGAAGATGATGTCGTCCCTTCCCGGTCCGTTGGATACCATGGTCACCGGAACGCCCAGCTCCTCTTCGATGGTCTCCACATATTTCCGGCAGTTTTCCGGCAGCTCCTCGTATTTCTTAATGCCCCGGATCTCACATTTCCATCCCGGAAGTGTTTTATACACCGGCTTTGCCCGCTCCAGATCCGGAGTGGTGGGGAAATCCTTTGTGATCTTCCCGTCGATCTCGTATCCCACGCAGATGGGGATCTCATCCAGATATCCCAGAACGTCTAACACCGTCAGGACAGCCTCTGTGGTTCCCTGGACCCGGCAGCCGTACCGGGTGGCCACGGCGTCAAACCATCCCATCCGTCTGGGCCGGCCTGTGGTGGCTCCGAACTCACCTCCGTCTCCGCCCCTGCGCCGCAGCTCGTCAGCCTCGTCTCCAAAGATCTCGCTGACAAAGGCCCCTGCGCCCACAGCGCTGGAATACGCCTTTACAACGGTGGTGATATTTTTGATCTCATAGGGCGGGATCCCGGCGCCGATGGCACCGTAGGCAGCCAGTGTGGAGGAAGAGGTAACCATGGGGTAGATCCCGTGGTCCGGGTCCTTTAAGGAGCCCAGCTGGCCCTCTAACAGAATATTCTTCCCTTCCTTTAATGCATCATGCAGATATCTGGAAACGTCGCATACATAGGGCGCGATCATCTCTTTATATTCCATCATGGTATCGAACAGTTCTTTCGGATCCAGCAGCGGCTTATGGTATAAATGCTCCAGCAGCACGTTCTTTAAGGCGCATACGTTCTCCAGCTTCTCCATCAGCGCAGTCTCGTCCCCGAACAGCTCACAGACCTGGAAGCCGATCTTTGCATATTTATCTGAATAAAACGGTGCAATGCCCGATTTCGTGGAACCGAAGGACCTTCCCGCCAGTCTGGCTTCCTCGTAAGTATCAAACAGGATGTGATACGGCATCATGATCTGGGCCCGGTCTGACACCAGGATCCTGGGCATGGGAACACCCTTGCTGGTGATGTCCTTCAGCTCGCCGATCAGATACGGGATATTGAGGGCAACCCCGTTTCCGATGATGCTGGTGGTATGATCATAAAAAACGCCGGACGGAAGGATGTGCAGGGCAAACTTCCCGTAATCGTTGATGATGGTGTGGCCCGCATTGCTCCCTCCCTGGAAGCGGATGATGATATCAGACTCCTTTGCCAGCATATCGGTGATCTTGCCTTTTCCCTCGTCGCCCCAGTTGGCTCCTACGATTGCTCGAACCATTGTTGATCCTCCTTTGGATGTGTGTCGGTCTGCCAGAGCTCTTTCTGATCTCTGACGCATCCTTAGTGTATACCAGAAAGGTCCATAAGTAAAGAAAATATTGCTTATATTTCCCATAATCCTATATTATATTCCCGATGCTCCCAGCACCTCCAGAAACCGTTCCCCTGCCGGAGAAACGGGATTCTTCCGATCCGTTACAATACAGATCTCCCGGTCCGGCATCCTCTCACCAAAGGTCAGCTCAAAAAGCTCTCCGGCTTCGATCTTCTCCCTGGCAAATTCATCCATCACACAGCCAATGCCCAGATTCCGCATAGCAAACTGGACCACCATATCGCTGGTGGCCAGCTCAAACTCCGGCTCCAAAAAAATACCCCGCTCTTCCAGAAACTGGTCCATAAACCGCCGGGTACTGGTATTCTTCTCCAGAAAGATACAGGGCAGATCCATTAAAGCCCCGTACTCCAGCCGTTTTCCTTTGAGGCTCTGGTACTGGCTTCCGGCAACAAAAACGTTCCGGATCTTTTTCACCGGCCTGACCGCCACCTCCGGTCTGGCGTCAAAGGGCGTGCTGACCACACCGAAATCGATCCTTCCCTCATACAGGGACTGGATGGTCTCCGGCGTCGGGGCGTTGGATACCATGACCTTGATATTGGGATACCGGCCATGGAACCGCTCCAGGTGGGGGAGCAGGTAAAACTGCAGGGTCATATCACTGGCTCCGATGCGTACCTCACCCATGTCCAGATCCACCAGACGCCTTAACATCCGCTCTCCGTCCAGGAGATTTTCGATCCCCCGCTCCACATAGGGAAACAAAAGCTCCCCCTCGGCCGTCAGCCGGACGCCCTTCTGGGTCCGGATAAAGAGCTGGCTGTTTAACGCCTTCTCCAGCTGTTTCACCGCCTGGCTCACCGCCGGCTGGGAAATGCAGAGCGCCTCTGCCGCAGCGGTGATGCTGCCGAGACGCCCTACATAATAAAACACTTTATAATATTCCGTATTGATACTGCTGGTATCCATGAATAAACGCCAGCCTATACGTTGATCTCAGCCTTGATGCCGAGAAGATCTTTATTTTCCTCCAGAACGGGACGGATCACCTCATCCAGGAACTCCTCCACCTGCTGGGGAGCGCGGCCCACGTACTTTTTCGGGTCCATGGTCTTTTTAAGCTCCTCCAGGGTCAGATTGAAGGACGGGTCTGCGGCGATCAGCTCCAGAAGGTTATTGTCTTTGCCTTCCGCCTTTACATTCCTTCCGGCCTCCATGGAAAGCTCCCGGATCCTCTCATGGAGCTCCTGGCGGTCCCCGCCGGCCTTTACTGCATCCATCATGATGTTTTCGGTCGCCATAAACGGCAGCTCGGACATCAGGCGCTTTTCAATGACCTTGGGATATACCACAAGACCGTCCACCACATTGAGGTAAAGGTCCAGGATCCCGTCCACAGCCAGGAAGCCCTCGGGGATGGAAAGCCGCTTGTTGGCAGAATCATCCAGGGTCCGTTCAAACCACTGGGTGGACGCCACCAGCATGGGGTTCATCATATCTGCCATCACATAGTTGGCCAGGGAAGCGATCCGCTCGCTCCTCATGGGATTTCTCTTATACGCCATGGCAGAGGAACCGATCTGGTTCTTCTCAAAGGGCTCCTCCACTTCCTTTAAGTGCTGGAGGAGACGGATGTCGTTGGAGAATTTATGGGCGCTCTGGGCGATGCCCGCCAGGACGGAGAGCACGCGGCTGTCCACTTTCCGGGAATACGTCTGGCCGGAAACCGGGAAGCAGCCCGTAAAGCCCATCTTCTCTGCGATCATCTGATCGGCCCTCCGGCATTTTTCATGGTCCCCGTCAAACAGCTCCAGGAAGCTGGCCTGGGTTCCGGTGGTCCCCTTAGAGCCTAACATCTTCATGGAGGAGATCACATAGTCCAGGTCGTCCAGATCCAGCTTTAACTCCATAAGCCATAAAGTGGCCCGCTTTCCCACAGTGGTGGGCTGGGCCGGCTGGAAATGGGTGAAGGCCAGGGTGGGCTGGTCCTTATACTTCTCCGCAAAGGAAGCCAGCTCCGCCATCACGTTCACCAGCTTCTTCCTCACCAGCTTAAGGGCCTCTGTCATCAGGATAATGTCCGTATTGTCCCCCACATAGCAGGAGGTGGCGCCCAGGTGGATGATCCCCTTGGCGTTGGGACACTGGAGGCCGTAGGCGTATACGTGGGACATAACGTCGTGGCGTACCAGCTTTTCCCTTTCCTTTGCCACATCGAAGTTAATATCGTCCTTGTGGGCCTTCAGCTCATCGATCTGCTCCTGGGTGATCGGCAGGCCCAGTTCCTTTTCCGTCTCAGCCAGGGCGATCCAGAGCTTTCTCCAGGTGCGGAATTTCTTTTCCGGGGAGAAGATGTACTGCATTTCCCTGCTTGCATATCTCTCAGAGAGAGGGCTTTGGTATCTGTCGTACATGATATTCCTCTTTTCCTATACTATTTTCTGTCCTCGATCCCAAGGCGTCTGAATACCTCGTTGTATGCGTCCTCCACGTTGCCCATGTCTCTTCTGAAACGGTCCTTGTCTAGCTTCTCATGGGTCTCCTTATCCCAGAGACGGCAGGTATCCGGGGAAACCTCGTCAGCCAGGATGATCTGGCCCTTGTGGCGGCCGAACTCGATCTTAAAGTCCACCAGGTCGATGCCCAGGCTGTCAAAATATTTCTTCATCACTTCGTTTACCTTGAAGGCGTATTCTGTGATGGTGTCGATCTCTTCCTCAGTGGCCAGCTCCAGGGACAGGGCATAATATTTATTGATGAACGGATCGTGAAGGTCGTCGTTCTTATAGCTGAACTCCAGAGTGGGGCGCTTGAACACGATGCCCTCTTCCACACCCATCTTTTTTGCAAAGCTGCCGGCAGTGATATTCCGGATGATGACCTCCAAAGGAACGATCTCCACCTTCTTTACTGCTGTTTCCCGGTCGGAAAGCTCCTCCACGTAATGGGTGGGGATCCCCTCCTTCTCCAGAAGCTTGAAGATGTGGTTGGTCATGCGGTTGTTGATGGCTCCCTTGCCGACGATGGTGCCCTTTTTCAGACCGTCCATGGCAGTGGCGTCATCCTTATAATCTACGATCAAGATGTCAGGATCTTCTGTTGTATAAACCTTTTTTGCTTTTCCTTCGTACAGTAAATCAACTTTTTTCATTCCTTTGCCCATCCTTTTCTTTTGATAGTTGGTAACTGGTTCATTTATAAGCTGTTCAAATAAAACAGCAACAGTTCAGAAGGAATTATAATACATCATTCTGGGAAAATCAAGAATAACTTTACGGCCCGGCTGTTTCCGTCTCTGTTTTTCTGTGAAACCAGAACAGGGGGCCTCCGGACTCGATCCCAATGCCGAACACCTCGCCTGACCGGTCCCCCTCCAGCTCCGGCGGACCGTCTGCCGCTTCCCTTGAAACCTCCACCACTGTATGCCCCTTTATATAGAAAGAAGCTGCTGCCAGAAGCTCCAGGACCAGCAGGAGCCTTATGAAAAACCAGAACGCTTTCCTTCTTTTTTCTCTTCTGTATCCATGCCGCCACGGATGGTACGGCCTGTATACATAGCGGATGGCTCCACCTCCTTTTCCTATGTAACCAGAATACCATATTTCCCTGGGAATAAAAAGAGGGAGTCCCACATTTTTCGTGTTACTCCCTGTCCCCTGTTTACTGGCCGCCTGCGGTGCCGGATGCCCCGCCTCCCGTGATCTGGCCGGACGTTCCGTCCCCGGTCCCATGGGATGTGCCGTTTTCTCCTGCCCCGGTGGTCCCGGTGGTGATCTCCTCCATTCCATCCTTCACATCATCCACCATATCCCGCATGACGCCGCCGCTCTCTCCGTCTGTCCCGCTTTCGCCGGAGGGAAGGTCAACGCCTGTGGCCGAGGTCCCTGGCACCTCCTCTGTGGCCCTGCTTCCGGGAGCCGTGGAAGACTCCTCCCGTCCGGAGCTTTGTCCTGCGGTGCTTCCATTGGTATCATTTCTTCCGCAGGCAGCGGCCGCACAGACAACAGCAGCCAGCATAATGCCAAAAGTGATCCGTCTGATCTTTTCCATAATAAAAAATCTCCTTTCTTTCTGCCTTAGTATGCACGAAAGAAAGGAGAATATGTATCAGCCGATCACATCGGCCATGTCGTACATGCCCGGAGCTTTTCCTGCCAGGAATTTGGCTCCCTGGACTGCGCCCTTGGCAAAGATAGCCTTGGAATACGCCGTATGCTGGAAGGTGACCACCTCGTCCTGTCCCGCAAAGATCACGTCGTGCTCGCCCACAATGGAGCCGCCGCGGATGGCCTGGATGCCGATCTCTTTTTTATCGCGCTTCACACGCTCGGCAGTCCTGTCGTATTTATAGTGGTATTCGTTCCCCAGGCTCTCATTGACCGCATCGGCCAGGGCCAGGGCCGTTCCGCTGGGAGCGTCCACCTTCTGGTTGTGGTGCTTCTCCAGAATCTCGATATCAAAGCCCGCCTCTGCCAGCACAGGAGCCGCCTGCTTTAAGATCTTAAATAAAAGGTTCACACCCAGGGACATATTGGCGGACCGGAGCACCGCCGTGGTCTCTCCAAGGGCCTTCACCCGCTCCAGCTGCTCCTCCGAAAGCCCTGTGGTACATAAGACCACCGGCGTCTTCGTTTTTTCACAGTAAGCCACAACGCCGTCCGTGGCCTTCGCAGAAGAAAAGTCGATGACCACATCGGCTGCCGGACACTGGTCCAGGGTTTCGTATACCTCATAATCTGCCAGCTTTAAGGGATTCACGTCCACACCGGCCACGATCCGGATCCCGTCGTCCTTTGAAACGATGTCCGTGATCACCCGGCCCATGGCTCCGTTGCAGCCGTTTAAGATCGCATTTACCATAATTATGCCTCCAAAACAGAAATTTATAAAAGTCCGAATTTTTCCATTTCTTTCCTTAAAAGCTCCTGATGATCCGGTTCCATCTCGGTCAGCGGAAGCCTGGGCGCTCCCACCTGTTTCCCCATGAGATTTAAGGCCGCACGCACGGGGATCGGATTCACCTCGCAGAACAGGGCCTTAATGAGGGGCAGAGCCTTTAACTGGAGCTTTCTGCTGCCCTCCAGGTCTCCCTGGAAGAATTTTTCACAGATATCATGGGCCGTTCTGGGCGCAATATTGGAAAGGACAGAGATCACTCCTTTTCCTCCCAGAGCTAAGAGCGGCACGATCTGGTCGTCGTTGCCGGAATACAGATCCACGGCTCCATCTGATAGCTGCATGATCTCCGCAATGGCGGAAAAGTTTCCGCTGGCCTCCTTCACACCTACGATATTGGGCACGTCCCGGCAGAGATCCACGATGGTCTGCGGAGCGATGTTTACGCCGGTACGGCTGGGAATATTATAAAGGACTGCGGGGATCTTGATGGCGTTGGCCACAGCTGTAAAGTGGGCCTTTAATCCATTCTGGGTGGCCTTATTATAATACGGGGACACCAGAAGCACGCCGTCAGCTCCCGCTCCTTCCGCTTCCTCAGAAAGGGTGACCGCCGTCTTTGTGCAGTTGGAGCCGGTTCCCGCGATCACGGGGATCCTTCCCTTCACTCTCTCACAGGTAAAGCGGATCACCTCCAGATGCTCCTCCTCTGTGGTGGTGGCAGATTCTCCGGTGGTTCCCATGGAGACGATACAGTCCGTATGGCCTGCGATCTGCTCCTCAATGAGCTCATCCAGTTTATCAAAGCTGATCTCGCCGTTTTCTTTAAATGGTGTTACGATGGCAACACCTGCACCTTCAAAAATAGCCATATGCTCCTCCTCCAAAAAAGAGCCGACATCCGCCAAGACGCCAGCTCCAGAACTTCATCCCTCGTTTTCCATAATCCTATCATCAATCCAGGGAATTGTCAACTTTTAAATTTCCGCCTGACAGGCCCGGGATCCCCGGCCATTACAGATTTTCCACATAGGAGATCTGGTCTGCATACTGCCGGATCTCATCGGGGCAGACCCGTCCGGTCATGATCAGATCCGTTTCGTCGTCCGCAGACTGGAGGAAACGGATAAATTCCTCCCTGGAGATCACCTCCTGGTCCACCAGTCCCAGGACCTCGTCCAGGATCAGCAGGTCACACTCTCCCGTAGCCATGACCTTTTTTGCAAAATTAAAGCCGTTCCTCAGATTCATGGTCTCTTCCTTTTTCTGGTCCTCCGGAAGATCCTCAAAATAGCATCGGGAACGCTCGAAACGAAACACCTTCATCTCCAGATCCATGCGCTCCAGGATCTCCAGGCTCTTCTCCTCCAGAACGCCCTTTAAAAACTGCACGATGATCACCTTTTTCCCGGCCAGGGCTCCCAGCAGTCCATACCCCACTGCGGAGGCAGATTTCCCATTTCCGGGACCATAGATTATGCGTATCGTATTTTTTCTCATGTCCAGCACCTCATCCTTTATGTACGATCCGTTTTCACAGATATATTCAGTAAGATGGATCTAAGCCCGCATATCTTAACACATTTTTTCGTATTTTGCAAGTTTTCCTTAAACAGGAGCTAAGACCGCCCTGGGGCTTCCCTGTCTGCGGCGGGCCGCCTCTTCAGGAAACCTCCCTTCTTCCGGACCCTGCGGTCTCCCGGATCACTGGCAGCATTCCAGCTTGCTGACCGATACCTCATACGCCGTCCTCTTCTCACACTCGGTCTCACTGAGCTTTTTCGTGTATTCCCGGCTCTGGACCCGGCCCCAGATCTGGATCCTGGTCCCCACGGAAAATCCCGAGGCAAACCGGGCGTTCCTTCCCCAGGCGATGCAGGGAATGTAGTCAGACTTCCCATAAGGACGGTTCACGGCCACCAGAAGGTCCGCGATCTCCCGTCCCAGAGGCGTTTTCCTGTATATGGGCTCCTTACATATGTATCCGTCCAGAAAGATCTGGTTGGTCTTGGTATAATCGGTAAATTCCTCTAAAAACTGTACCTCCCGCACGAACACAGAAAGCACCAGGCGGTTTTTCACGCCTTCATGGCGGTTATAGGAACGGAACTGGCCGTCAGCCTCGATGGTGCAGCCCCGGTAATCCCTTGTCACATCCATAAGCCGCTCCGAAACCATAAGAGGGATCACATCCGCCTGCTCGCTGAGCCGGCTGACAGAAAGATCCACAAGATAAAATCCCTCCCCGAACACTGCATGGCTGAATGTAAAGTCTGATACGATGGTTCCGATGACCGTGACCCTGTTGTTTTCCATAACTTTTTCTGACATAGTATTTCTCCTTTATTCGATATGATCAGTCCTTCTGACCGGCCGTTCTCTCCGGCACACTATAATATGTATTCAGCCGTTTCTTTTCTTAGAACAAAAAGATCCATGTTTCGCTCGACATAAACCGCCATGGTTCTCCTTGTCATTTTTCTCCCGTCATGCTAATATCTTTTTATGATACCAGGACTCCGATGCCGGCCAGCAGAAAGGACCTGGCTCCCGGACCGGTACCCCCGTACCCATATTATGGAAAGGAGACTTGCCTTATGATCCGTTTTTTACTGGAATGCAGACGGCTCTTTGAAAAATATTCCAAAGACGAAATGTCCGTCTATGCGGCCCAGGCCTCCTTTTTTATCATCCTGGCCTCCATCCCTTTCCTCATGCTCCTTTTGTCCCTGATCCAGGCCACGCCTCTGGTGAACGAGTCCGATCTTCTGTCCCTGGTGGTCCAGATGGTGCCGGATACTCTGGACGGCCTGGTGGTCTATGTGCTGGACAGTCTCCATTCCGACTCTCCCATGGCCCTTTTGTCAGCCACGGCCATTGCAGCCCTCTGGTCCTCCTCCCGGGGAATGTTAAGCATCGAGCGGGGCTTAAACCGGGTCTGGGGCACAGAGATCCAGAGAAACTATATCGTCCGCCGGATCATCTGCGCCGGATATACAGTCCTTTTTTCCCTCATGTGTCTTTTGTGCATGGTGCTCCTGGTGTTCGGGGAGCAGATCCAGAAACAGGTCTGGGCCTGGATCCCTTTGATGTCCACCTTTGATTTTCTGGCCTTTCCTGTGAGAGGCCTGGTCACCCTGGCTATTTTATTTATATTTTTCCTGGCTATTTATGCGGTCCTTCCTTTCCGCAGGCTTTCCGTTAAAAGCCAGACGCCGGGAGCTGCCTTCGCAGCCGTGGGCTGGGCCCTGTTTTCCACCGCATTCTCCATTTACTTCCGGTATTTTAAAAATTTCACTGTGACCTACGGAAGCCTGGCGGCAGTGATCCTGATGATGCTGTGGCTGTATTTCTGTATCTGTATCCTGTTCATGGGCGCGGAGATCAACTGGTGGTGGGAGTTTCACGCCCCATCCCGGAACTGGAGCCTGGCTCACTGCCCGCATAAGTAAAAGGGACCGGAGCCCGGCAAAACGCCGGACCCGGTCCTTTCTCCTTTTATGGCTCCGCGAACCCCAGAGCCTCTATATTTTCCCGTGTCAGTGCCCTATAAAGAGGCTGGATCTCCTCCTCATCCCCCAGACATTCCTTTCTCCATTTCGCATAAAACGCCCCGTCCTTTACTGCCCTCTTATTATAGTCTCCATCCCATCCTGCCGGCATCAGATAAAAGATCAGACCGTCGCCATCCTCATCGATCTCGTCCGGGAACTTCTCCTCCATCACGCCCTTATCCCATGCATCCATACTGCCATAGGACTCATATACATCCCTTTCCGGATCATAACGGTAATAGTTCTGGGGCCAGACCCGGCCCGCCAGCCCCTGGTTATGGGACCAGTCCGCCGATGCGCTGCCATTTTTATAATATCGGACTTCCGGGAATTCGTTCAGCTCCAGATAACATTCTTCGCCGTCGCAGCCGTATACAAATTCCCCCATCCCAGCCACGCATGCGGCCGTCCATTTTAACAACAGTTCCTCCTTCCCGTCTCCGTCCACATCACAGATCGCAAAGCTATTTTTCTGCGTTTCCTCCTCGTCTCTGTAATCCAGCGGCCTCCCATCGGGAAGGAGCCCCTGACTGTATGCGTCCCAGAGGATTTTTCCATAGGACGCCGGCAGACTGGCACCGGACTCTATAACAGCCTTCTCCGCCTCCTGTCCATCCTGCCCGGGCTCCGCTCCGTCAGTCCCCGGCAGCCGTTCCCAGTACATGGTCTCTCCCATGGTCTCTGTGGTCAGATACCAGCTCCCATCCTCCGTCACAGGGATCACTGCAAAGGACGCAGGACTTCCTCCTCTCCCCTCTGGCTCATAGGGCGTTATATCTGCCACGAGGATCCCGTCTTCCTCCCGGACCGTGCCCTCTCCGCCTAAGGCAATCCCCAGATAAAAGGAAAAGCTTCCGTCCGCGCCAATGGTCATCTGGCTTCCCTCATGAATCCCGGTTCCAAACATTTCCTGGAGATCTCCAAACTCCTTCAGATGATCCTCTGTCTTTGTCCCGGCCAGCCGCCAGTTTCCGGCGGCCGCCTCCAGGATTCCTCCGGTCCGGGCATCCTCTGCCGGGGAGGTCTGTGCTTCTGTCCGGGCAGGCTCCGCAGGGGAGGTCTGTTCCTCTGTCCAGGCAGGCTCCGCAAGGGAAAAATCCGCTTCTGCACCATTTCCGCAGCCGGAAAGCACCGCCGCCAGCACCGCCATTCCCGCAAACACTCCGGCCCTTTTCCATCCGGCCGCACCCGTATTCTCTCGTCTCATTCCGCCATCCTCCTTCGCTCCTCAGTCCGTTTCCAGTGTTTTTTTCATTATAGCATAGAACTTCCCCCTGTTTTTTAAGTTTTATTTACGTTTTTTGTTTTTCCATATATATTTTATATCCTTATCCATCGCCTGGAAGCCAGAGCCAGCAGGTGTGACATAATCTGACCTTATTGATTTTGACGGAATTGTATATTTCCGCACATTATGGTCCGTTTACAAATTATTTTACAAATCCCGGAGATCGCCAGTGCTGCCGTAAAAAAGGAAGGCCAAAAGGGAAATGCACCCCTCTCAGCCTTCCTTTTATCTTATCTGCATATCCTGGGCAGGTCAGCTCTGTTCCCGGTCTCCGGACCAGTCCCAGTCCGACGGCTGACATTCACAGAAGCGCCAGCCGCTAAGATGTCCTGGAGCTGTCCCCGGTCCGGGACGCCGCTCGAGAAACCGTCTCCCGGCCCTCCGGAACCTGTCTGGATCCCTTACTTCGCCAGCATCATCCGGTCGTTGGCGAACTCGCCGCCGCTGGCCTCTCCAAACTTCTTTAAAAGATCCTCCACCTGGAGGTTCTTTTTTTCCTCTCCCGCCACATCGTAGATGATGCGGCCCTCGTGCATCATGATCAGACGGTTTCCGTACTGGATCGCGTCCTTCATGTTGTGGGTGACCATAAGAGCAGTCAGCTCCCGCTCTTTTATGATCTCATCGGTCAGCTCCAGTACCTTTTTGGCAGTCTTGGGATCCAGGGCCGCCGTGTGCTCGTCCAGAAGGAGGAGCCTGGGCTTTTCCAGAGTCGCCATCAGAAGTGTCAGCGCCTGGCGCTGTCCCCCGGAAAGAAGACCCACCTTACTGGTCATCCGGGTCTGGAGCCCCAGCCCCAGCTTCGTCAGGGCTTCCCGGTAAAAATCCTTTTCATTGGCCTTGATCCCCCAGGAAAGCCCCCTCTTCCTTCCTCTCCGGAGGGCCAGAGCCAGATTTTCCTGGATCTCCATGCCCGCGGCCGTTCCCCGCATGGGATCCTGGAACACGCGGCCGATGTACTGGGCCCTTTTATATTCCGGCTCCCTGGAGATGTTGACGCCGTCGATCTCGATCTTTCCCGAATCGATGGGATATACCCCGGCGATCATGTTCAGCATGGTGGATTTTCCGGCTCCGTTTCCCCCGATGACCGTCACAAAGTCGCCGGGATCCAGGTGAAGGTTCAGACCGCAGAGGGCCTTTTTCTCATTGATGGTTCCTTTATTGAATGTTTTCCGTACATTGGTGATCGTAAGCATTATGAATCCTCCTCCCCTGTCTCCGAATATTCCTTCCTGGCCCTCCATTTTCCCAGGAGCACAGGAACGCTTAAGGAGAAGGCCACGAATACGGCCGTAAACAGGTTCATGTCATTGGTCTCCAGGCCCACCCGGAGCACCAGGGCACGGATCAGGAAGTAGATCACAGCGCCCACCACCACGGAGCTCAGCTTGCAGGCAAAGTTAATGAGCCGTCCCATGAGCACCTCGCCGATGACAATGGCAGCCAGGCCGATGACGATGGCGCCGCGGCCCATGTTGATATCCGCATATTTCTGGTGCTGGCACACCAGGGCTCCGGAAAGCCCCACCAGGCCGTTGCTTAGCATCAGTCCCAGAAGCTTCATCCGCTTCACATTGACTCCCAGGGCGCGGATCATGTCCTCGTTGTTTCCCGTGGCCCGGAGAGCGCTTCCGATCTCTGTTCCGAAAAACCAGTACAGCACGGCCACAATGAGAACGGCCGCAGCCACGCCCACCAGGATCGACGCCTGGGCCTGGGTGATCCCCAGGCTGTCTCCTACGCTGGAAATGAGTGTTTTCAGCTTTAATAATGGAAGATTGGATTTTCCGCTCATGATCCGTAAGTTTATGGACCACAGAGAGATCTGGGTCAGGATCCCGGCCAGGATCGCCGGGATCTCCAGGACCGTGTGCAGGATCCCCGTCACAGCGCCCGCAGCCATTCCAGCCAGCATGGACAACAGGAGCGCTGCCAGTGGATCCAGATCAAAATTAATGACCAGAGCAGCGCAGACGCACCCTCCCAGGGCAAAGCTCCCGTCCACCGTCAGATCTGCGATATCCAGAAGCCGGTAGGTGATGTACACGCCCAGTACCATGATCCCCCACAGGACGCCCTGTGCCACAGCGCCCTGCATTGCAACAAGTATACCACTCATTTTTCTTTCCCCGCTTATCCTCTTTTTTCCTATTCTACGATCTCAGCGCCTTCCAGGCCGGAAATATCGATCCCCAGAGCGTCGGCTGTGGTCTTATTGACTGTCAGAGCACAGCGCTCTGCCGGAAGGTAGCCGATGGGCATTTCTGCCACATCTGCACCCTTTGTAAGGATCTCAATGGCCTGCTCGCCGGTCATGTAGCCCAGCTGGTAGTAATCGATGCCGTAAGTGGCAAGTCCCCCGGCGTTTACCATGCCGGCCTCTCCGCAGATCACCGGGATCTGGTTGTCCGTGGCGATCATGGCAACGGTGGACATGCCGGCAGCGATCACATTATCCGTAGGCGCATAGATCACGTCCACCTTGCCCACCATGGACTCCACCACGCTCTGGATCTCGTTGGAGCTGGGAACCGTATACTCCTCACAGGAAAGCCCTGCCTCCTTACAGGCCTCTTCGGCCATGGCGATCTGGAGCTGGGAATTGCTTTCTGCCGAACAGTACAGGAGACCCACCTTTTCTGCGTCGGGAAGCAGCTGCTTCAGCAGATCGATCTGCTCCTTTACCGGCGTCAGATCCGAGGTTCCCGATACGTTGACGCCGGGCTTTTCATTGTCGTTTACCAGTCCGGATTCTGCCGGATCGGTCACAGCTGTCAGAAGCACCGGGATCTCCTCTGTCACGCCGGCCACAGCCTGGGCCGCAGGCGTTGCGATGGCAAGGATCAGATCGCTGCCGTCGTTTACCAGCTTCTCTGCAATGGTCATACAATTGGCCTGTTCGCCGGAGGCATTCTGCTGGTCTGCCTCATAATTGATACCAGCCTCGTCCAGGGCGGCGAAAAAGCCCTTGTTGGCAGCGTCCAGAGCGTCATGCTGGACCAGCTGGAGCACACCGATCTGATACGTTTCTCCCGATGCGTCTGCCTCTCCTGCCCCGGCGGCTTTGGAGGTCTCCTGCCCGGAGCTTTCCGCTCCCGCTTCTTTTGCCTCACTCTTTGCAGCCGTTTCTTTTGTGCTGTCTTTACTTCCGGAGCCGGAACAGCCTGCCAGCGACATGGCCATGGCTCCCGCCAGAATTAAGGATAATACTTTCGCGTTTTTTCTCATAATACAGATTCTCCTCCGCAATAAAATTCATAACACAGATTGTACTACAAAAAAGCTTTCACGTCAACAGTACATAACTTTAAATTACATGAAGTTCAACGCGTTAAAGTCGAATTCCGGCAAAAACCCACAGATCCTGCCATGCAGCAGGGAAAAGGGAAGAAAAAAGGAAGGCGCACCCATGGGCCCACGCCTTCCTTTGCCTTTAAAAATATTTCTTGTTGCCCCAGAGGTTACTCCGTTTTAAATCCAGATACTCGTTATAGGCTTTTTCCAGGATCTGCTTCTCGTTGGAGAATTTCAGAAGATGGTAGGCCTCATAAAACTTGTAGTATCCGGAATCCACGAAATATTCCTCCCGCTGTGGTTTGCTGTAATAACTGTCTGCCATCATCAGATACCAGTGTACGTCCTTTTCCACCGTATCCTGGGGCGTGCTGAAAGAATACTGGCTCTTTCCGATATATTTAATGATCGAAGCGGTAACGCCAGTCTCCTCCTTCACCTCCCTGAGGGCGGTTTCCTTAAACTCTTCGCCCGGTTCCACAGTTCCCTTGGGCAGGACCCAGCCTTCATATTTGTTCTTGTAATTCTTATAAAGAACCAGGATCTTGCCGCGAAATATAACCACACCGCCACAGCTCGTTGCCTCTATCATTGCAATCCCTCCTGTTGTAAGACGCCAGAGAGGCCGCCTTATTTGGTGTGTCTGATACGCTGGGACTAGTATACTTCTTTTTTGACAGATTTGCAACCCACCTTTTATTGAATATATTCTTTCTATTTCAGATATTTTTCAAACCATTCCATCATTTCAGAAAGTCTGCGCACCCGGTGAGAAGGCTTTCCGGACCGGGACAGCTCATGGTTTTCTCCATGGAACAGGCACATCCGCGCCTCCACCCCGAAGTATTTCAGTGCGGAGAACATCTGAAGGGCGTCGCCCATATAGCAGCGGTAATCCTCGTCCGACTGGATGAACAGGGTAGGCGTTTTAGCCTTATGGGCGTATTTTAACGGAGAGCACACCCACATCTTATCCGGGCTGTTCCAGGGATCGCCCGCCGTCTCCTGGAGGTCGAAGGAATAGCCGATATCCGTGGTCATGCTGAGGGAGATCCAGTTGGAGATGCTCCTCTGGGAGGCTGCCGCCGCGAACCGGTCGGTGTTTCCGATGGCCCAGTTGCACATGAAGCCGCCGTAGCTTCCGCCCATGATCCCCACCCGCTTTTCATCGATCTGGGGATAGCGCTTTAATACCTCGTCAGTCATGGCCAGGCAGTTTTCAAAATCCACGGTGCCGTACCGGCCGGAAAGGTCTGCAAAGGCGTTTCCGCGTCCATCGCTGCCCACGGGGTTGGTGAAAAATACAAAATAGCCCGCATTGGCAAAGGCCTGGCTTTCATGGAAGAACACCGGACCAAAGGTGGCTCTGGGGCCGCCGTGGACCGTAAGGAGCGCCGGATATTTCTTTTCCGGATCGAAGCCTGCCGGCTTCATCACATAGCCGTCCAGCTCCACGTCCTTATATGTAAAGGTAAATTCCTCCACCGGGCATACGTCCCGTTCTGCCAGCAGTCCGTCGTTGAAGGCCGTGAGCTTCTCTTCCTTCCCATCCTTCAGACAGTATATCTCCGTCAGCCCCATGTCCCGCATGGCGGTATACCACACAGCCCCGGCTCCCAGGGATAAGGTATGGACGCTGCCCTGGCGGTCGTAAAGAGTCTCAAAATTCCCCTCTGCGTCCACGGAACAGATGACGCTCTGCTTTCTGAAGGTGGAGATGAAATAGATTCTTTCGTCATCGTGGACGATCCCTTCCCCGTCTGCAAATTTACAGTCGCTGCAGATGGAGTTATGGATGCTCCGGTCGAAGAATGCCAGCTCCTTAAGCGTTCCATCCTCCAGACGGAAAAGCTGCGGATTCTCATTGACGCCATAGGTCTTCATTTCCGATCCGAACAGTGTGACGCTTCCCTTTAAGATGCAGGCATAGTCGATCCGCATCCGGTCCTGGGGGATCAGTGTTTCCCGTTCATAACCTTCCAGTCCCACCCGGTAAAGGCCCGGTCTCCAGGATTTCAGATCCGTATACTGGACTCCCGTATACAGGAGGCAGTCCTCCTCCAGCCAGAAATTCTCCACAGTTTCGTATTCCGGGGTTATGATCTCCAGGGTTTCCTTCTCCCGGTCGTAAACGGCCAGGCGGTTCCTCTTTTTATTGACCACACCCTTTCCGTTGGCCCAGAAGGGAAGCTCGTCAAAGACCTCATAGTCCTTTTCCTCCTTGGCGTACTCGTATTTTACGGACATATACACCCGGGTTCCACATACAGCAAACTTTCCAACGGAATAGGGAACGGCAAAGGAAAATTCCGCCTCTCCCCCGTGAAGGCCGATGGTATAAAAGCAGGTCCAGGTCTCTCCGTCCTCGATCTTCTCTTTATACTCCTTTTCCCGGCAGCTGGCAAAAAGAAGCGTTTCCCCGTCGATCCAGGAAAAATTCCTCTCTTTTCTTCCGGACGTCAGCTTCCGGACGCTTCCGTCGGAAAGATCCATGATCCACAGACAGGAATCATAGCAGTTTTCCTTTTCGTTGACATCCACCACCGCAAAAGCGCCGTGCTTTCCGTCGGGAGCTGCTGTGAGCCCGGTGGGATAGTGATAGTTCATAAAATCTCTGATATCGATCTTCTTCATGTAAGCCCCTCCATAAAAAGGCCATGGGAAACCTCCCGATGGCCTTGTTTTTCTTTTATGCTTCTCTGTACCCGTTGGGATTCATGGACTGCCATCTCCATCCATCGGCGCACATATCGTCGATCCCGCGCTTTGCTTCCCAGCCCAGCTCTTTCTTCGCCTTTGCAGCGTCTGCATAGCAGGTGGCGATGTCGCCGGCCCGTCTGGGCCTGATCACATATGGGATCTCTTTTCCCACAGCCCTGGAGAACGCATGGATCATATCCAGGACGCTGTATCCGTGTCCGGTTCCCAGGTTATAAATATAGACTGCCGGGGTATCCTCGAATTTCTTTAAGGCCTTTACATGGCCGTCTGCCAGATCCATCACATGGATGTAGTCCCGGACTCCCGTTCCGTCCGGCGTATCGTAGTCGTCTCCGAATACGCCCACCTCTTTCAGCTTGCCCACAGCCACCTGGGTGATATAGGGCGTCAGGTTGTTGGGGATGCCGGCCGGGTCTTCTCCGATCATGCCGCTCTCATGGGCGCCAACCGGATTAAAATAACGTAACAGGATCACAGTCCACTCCGGATCCGCCTTCTGGATATCCGTAAGGATCTGTTCCAGCATGCTCTTGGTCTGGCCGTAGGGATTGGTGCACTGTCCCTTGGGGCAGTCCTCGGTGATCGGCACAAAAGCAGGATCGCCGTATACGGTGGCAGAGGAGCTGAAGATGATCTTCTTTACTCCGTGCTTTCTCATAACGTCACAGAGCACCAGGGTTCCGGTGATGTTGTTGTAATAATACTCCAGGGGCTTGGCCACAGATTCCCCCACGGCCTTTAAGCCTGCAAAATGGATCACTGCATCGATCTTTTCCTTTTCAAAGATCGACTCCAGCGCATCCCGGTCCAGCATATCCGCCTTATAAAAGACGATATCCTTTCCCGTCAGCTTTTTTACCCTCCGTAAGGATTCCTCGGAGGAATTGCTCAGATTATCGAAAACAACGACCTCATGGCCCTGGTTTAAAAGCTCCAGGCATGTATGGCTGCCGATATATCCGGCTCCGCCAGTTACTAAAATTCTCATATTGTCACGCCTCTCTTTCCTGGATACGTATCTTTTCCGCCGCCGGTCTTTCCGGCTTCCCGGTCATTCTCTATTCTATCACGGCCACTGGAAAAAAGGAATCCTTTTTTCCAGCAGTTTCAAGGAAGCCGGTCTCAGGGGATCAGATATGCGTCGAACAGCTTTTTTGCAATGGGACCCGCTGTTCTTCCTCCGGAGCCGCCTTCCTCCACGATGACACAGACAGCCAGCTTCGGATCTTCCGCAGGCGCATAGCCCACAAACCATGCATGGGTCTCCTTCCCCGTCTCAAACTCCGCCGAGCCGGTCTTTCCCGCCGCCTGGTAGGCATCCGTCCTTAAGGAAGAGCCGGTCCCTTCGTTTACCACCCGCACCAGCAGCTCCTTTAAGGCTGCCGCCTCATTGGCCACCATCAGCTCCCCATAGGCCTCCGGCTTGAATTTTTTCACCGTCTGGCCGCCGGGATTCTCCACATGGTCCACAAAATACGGCTTCATCAGGATCCCGTCATTGGCAATGGCTGCCATGACCATCAGATTGTGCATGGGTGTCATCAACGTGCTTCCCTGGCCCATGGCCGTCTGCATGATCTCCCAGTCCTCCGCATCCGCCTCCATCTGGTATACGCTTTGTTTATAAGGAATGGAGAGAGGCTGGTCCCGGTTGAATAAAAGCTGCTCGGACAGTCCCTTTAGTCCGTCAAGATCCAGCTCCAGTCCCAGGGAGGCGAAGGCCCCGTTGCAGGAATTGGCAAAGGACGCTGCAAAATCCTCCTCTCCATGGGCCGTTTTGTGGTAGCACTGGATCCGGATGTTCTCATATTCATAGATCCCGTCACAGGAAAAGTGAAAGCCGTCATAGGCTCCCGGATGCTCCCTCATATATTCCAGGGCCGTGATGACCTTGAAGGTGGACCCGGGCGGGTAAAGTCCCTGGGTGGCCCGGTTCAGAAGCCTGGCCTCCTTACTGTCCCCGTTCACCAGGCTGTCCCATTCAGCCTCCACCGTATTGGGATCAAAGGCCGGCTTGGATACCATGGCCAGCACCTTCCCTGTATCCGGCTCCATGGCGATCACTGCTCCCCTCCGGTCTCCCAGGGCATCCCAGGCCGTCTGCTGGAGACGCAGGTTCAGGGTCGTCGCCACATTGTCTCCGGTGCTCTTCTCTCCCGACAGCTCATCTATGATCTTTTCCATAAGGTTCACATGGGAGCTTAGAAGATGGAAATTCACCAGGGATTCCAGTCCTGTCTTTCCCATGGTGGAATAACCGGCCACATGGGCAAACAGTTCTCCGTAAGGATAGCTTCTCGTCTCCTTCCCGTCCTCTCCCACCACGGTCTCTGCGATGACCGTTCCGTCGTCAGCCAGAAGCTTTCCGCGGACCACCCGGTCCGCCATGCCGGCGATCCTGGCATTATATGGATTGTTGATCACGTCCTCACTCTGAAACTGGAGAAAGACTCCCATGTAGAGCCCCATGGCGGCGAATACACCCACTACGCCGTATGCAAACCACAGGATATTTTTATTGGCCCTGGGATTTGGCCTGGTCTTTTTCATCTTCCTCCTCCTCTCCGCGTTTTAAGATGTACAGTCCCTGGATGATGTTAAAAAGGATAAAGGTAGCCAGCACAGAGCTTCCACCATAGCTGACAAAGGGCAGGGTCACGCCGGTAGATGGGATGAATTTGGTGGCTCCGCCGACGGTCAGGAACACCTGGGTAATATAGACCGTTCCCAGTCCGAAGGCAATGAGCTTATAGAACATGGCCTGCATCTTCGTAGCGATCAGCATGAACTGGAGAAAGCAGCCCACGCAGATAAATAAAAGACAAAGGGCATAGATCCCGCCCAGCTCCTCAGAAACTGCTGAAAAAATAAAATCCTTATCCACCACCGGAATCTTTTCCGGCATTCCCTGGTAAAGTCCCATGCCGAACCAGCCGCCTGTGCCGATGGCAAACAGGGACTGGGCCGCCTGGTATCCGATGTCATCTACGTCGGACCAGGGATCCCTCCAGGCCTGGATCCGCCGCCTTACGTGCGAAAACATATGGTAAGCAGCCACAGCGGCCCCGGCTCCTCCGGCAGCTCCCGCTCCCAGATAAAACCAGTTGGACGTGGCCACAAAAAGCATCATCAGATAGGACACAAAATAGATCAGGGCGTTTCCCAGATCCCTGGACGCCGCCAGCACCAGCACATGGGCCGCGGCCGCGGCCGTGGTCACGGCAATGGTCTTAAAGTCCGTGGAACGGTAAAACATGGTGGCCACAAAAAACACAAAGCTGATCTTCACAAACTCCGACGGCTGGAAGGAGAAGCCGCCGATGGAGATGGAAAGCTGGGCCCCGTAGGATGTATTTCCCAGAAGGCATACGGCGGACAGCAGGGCCAGTCCCAGGCCGCAGTAGATCCAGGGGATCTTTGCCAGCTGCCACACCCGGTCAATGATCAGGGGGATGATCCACGTGATCACAGCCGCTGCCGCCACGATCACAAACTGGCGCATGGCCCGGGAGGGGTTTAACCGGGTCAGCATGATAAAGCTGGTGCATAAAAGCATACACGTATTATTCACCAGGAGCCGGGACACGTTCCGGTAAAAAAAGCGGTACAGATAAATATAGCACAGGAAGAAGATCACCTGGGCCCCGTAAAAGAGCGCCAGGCTCTCCAGCCCCGTGTTTAAAACGATCACCATATTCGCCAGAAAGTGGAGCATGAACATGCAGACCAGCTGTCTGGAGCAGGCCAGATCCCGGCCCTCCTGATCCTTCATGGAGAAGAACCGGAAATTATAATATGTGTAAATGGCGATCAGAAGGATGATCAGGTATCTGGATACCTCCACAACAAGATTCGTCAATGTCTCACCTACTCTACGCCCCGCTTAAAATGACCGCGGGTAAAATTTCCGGACGGAGGGTCCTGTCTTTTTCCTTCCATATATTCCTCATAGAAGGAGCGGAGCACCCTTTTTGCCGTCTCTCTGTCCTCCAGCGTAAGGATGATCCGGTATGCCGCCGGCGACAGCCTGGCTGCCTCGCCGGAAAGCCCCAGAAGCGACAGAGGGCTTTCATTATAGATCGTATTAAAACAGAACCGGCACTGGTTCTTCACCGGGAAGGCCTTTCCCTTTCTGTCTCTCAGATATAAGACCTCCGGCCGCCCGGTGCAGCCCTCCATGGTCTTTTTCACGCACTGGGCCGATACCATCATGGGGAGGTACCCGTAAACGATCAGCTCGCCCCGTACCCCTGCGTCGGAAAGCTCCCTGGCATTCAGCTCCACTGGGAGGGTCACCCGGCTGGCCCCATAGGCCTTCATGGCCTTTTCCGCCCGGTGGTTGAACACATACATGCCGTGGTCGAAATACTGCTTCATTTCCGGCAGATGCTTTCTTAAAAATCCCGGCTCCTCCATGGAACCCACGCCTATGGCGTCAAAGCCGGCGTTTTTAAGCTCCTCCATATGGGCCAGGAAAAACTGCTCTGCCTGGGAACGGAAGATCCTGGGCATCATCAGATAACAAGCGCTCCCCGCCTTATGGCAGCGGTCCGCCAGCTCCTTCCACTGGCCCGGATCAAATTCCTCGCCTGCCAGGTAGATCCCGAAGGGCGTTTCTGCCCCGTCCTCCCGTTTTTCCTGCACCAGGGCCAGAGCCTCCCGGAGCTGGTCCATATTGGAAACGGATACGGCAAATTCCGGAGCCGTTTTCTGCCCGTCCAGACATGCCTGGGGTCCGGTCCCTTTTTCCTCTCCGTTTTCTCCGGCGGCGGCCCGTTCTGCGCCTTCCTCCTCCGTATTTTTATGCTCTTCACCGGACTTCCGGCGGAACCGCTCCGTCACAGCCCTGCAAAGCTCCTCCAGGGCCTCTCTCCTCAGCCTGTTTAAGGCCTGTACCGGAAGGAATACCTTTCCTTCCACTAAAACCTCCAGTTCCTCAAAGAAAAATGGAGAATCTCCGGTCTTCATCAGCTGTTTCCGGACCCTGTCCCCATCCATGGGGGCGTTCTTTGCCGTTTCTGCCATATCCCCGGTACAGGCAACAGAAACCGGCTCCAGAACGGCCATTCCGTCTTCCGTGATTCCGGCTGGTTCCAGTGAGGGCGTATATTCCACGGTCAGCCGCACCGGCTTTCCCTCTGAGACCAGGGCAGTCCCGCGGATGGGCTCTTTTTTCACCGCATCCACATAGGTCCGGTCCAGACGATCGAACAGCTCCTGATCCGGCTCCCGGAAGGCCGGTTTTTCCTTTAATACCACCATATCCCGGCCATTGTGCTCCTTATAATAGCCCTCTGACTGGCCGCCCCGGTCAAACAGCTCCAGAAGCGCTCTCCGGTCTGCCGGATCCACCCGGTAGCCGGACCGTCCATGGGCAAGGTACATATCCACATATTTCCGGTAAATACTCACCACACCGGCCGTATACCGGGGACTCTTCATCCGTCCCTCGATCTTCAATGAGCAGACCCCGGCCTCCAGGATTTCCGGCAGAAGATCCAGGGTGCAAAGATCCTTAAGGCTCAGCACATACTTTTCATTTTTCCCTCCAAGGACCTTATCTCCCTTCTCCACGTCAAAGGGCAGGCGGCAGGTCTGGGCACACCGGCCCCGGTTGCCGCTCCGTCCCCCGATGAGGCTGGAAAACAGGCACTGGCCCGAATAGCAGTAGCAGAGCGCCCCGTGGACAAAGGTCTCCACCTCCAGCCCTGTGGCCTCACTGATCTCCCGGATCTCTTTCAGGGAAAGCTCCCTGGCCGGTACCACACGGACGGCGCCCATTCTTTTAAGATCCGCCGCGCTGTATTTTCCTGTCACGGTCATCTGGGTGCTGATGTGGAGGGGTAAGTCCGGAAAATGCTCCCGGATATAAGAAAATACACCCAGGTCCTGGACCAGGACTGCATCCAGTCCCGCCTCATAATAGGGCTTTAAATACCCATAAAGCTCCGGCAGTTCCTTTTCCTTCACCAGAGTATTGACCGTCATATAGATCCGGCAGTTGTGGAGGTGGACGAAGTCGATGGCCCGGATCATTGCCTCCTCATCCAGATTATCCGCATAGGCCCTGGCTCCGAACCGGCTTCCGCCGATGTAGACCGCATTGGCCCCGGCGTTGACGGCGGCCACCATGCTCTCATAAGATCCGGCCGGCGCCAGGATCTCAACCTTTCTCTTTTCCATACGCTTCCTTTCCGGCCAAAAGCCCAGAAAGGGCCGCTGCATATCGTTAGATTCCATGCGGCAGCCCGTTTTTCTCTTTTGTATCCTACTGTTCCGTCTGGGCATCCAGCTTCATCTGGACGCTGATCAGCTCATGCTTCAGACTGTATATCTCCCTTTCCAGATCGTCCCTCTGGGCCTTCAGCATTTTTGCCTCCTGGAGGGCCTTGAAATAATCGTCGGCCAGGTTCAGGTAGATCATTACCTCCTGGTAATCCTTATTCTGTCTCGTAAAGCCCGGCTGGGCCTTCAGGATCCCGATCTTCTCATTGATATAAGCAGCCACCTTCTGGAGATATTCCTGCTCCTCCGATCCGCCCAGGGTGTAGATATTCCCATTGATCAGCACTTCTGTATAATTTTTTCTTTCCATGTCTGTTCTCCCGATTTTCTTTCTTTGTATAGTCTATCACATCCGCTCCGCTGGAGCCAGAAATTATTCCTTACGGATTTCCTAATAGTTTCGTAACGGTCCGGCTTCCATCCTTACGCTTCCCCGCCGTCCGCCGGTATGCCGAGATGAACATAAGCTGCCTCTGTGGCCACCCGGCCCCTGGGCGTCCGGTTGATGAGCCCGTTCATCAGAAGATATGGCTCATATACATCCTCCAGGGTCCCGGAATCCTCTCCGATGGACGCCGCCAAGGTCTCCAGTCCCACAGGGCCTCCTCCGAATTTCTGGATCATGGTGAGGAGGATCGTCCGGTCGTTGTTGTCCAGTCCCAGCCGGTCCACATCCAGGATATCCAACGCAAAATCCGCCACAGCCTTTGTGATGACGCCGTCGTATTTTACCTGGGCAAAATCCCTAACCCGCTTCAGAAGCCGGTTTGCCAGCCTGGGGGTACCCCTGGATCTCCTTGCGATCTCCCAGGCTCCCTCCTCCTGGATCTCCACGCCCATGACCTTCGCTGATCGTTTTACGATCACACAGAGCTCCTCCGGCGAGTAAAATTCCAGACGCTGGATCACGCCGAAACGGTCCCGGAGGGGAGCCGTTAAAAGTCCCGCCCTGGTGGTGGCTCCCACCAGGGTAAACCTCGGAAGCTCCAGCCGGATGGAACGGGCGGCAGAATCCTTTCCCAGCATGATGTCGATGGCAAAGTCCTCCATTGCGGGATACAGGACCTCCTCCACCTGGCGGTTGAGCCTGTGGATCTCGTCCACGAACAGCACGTCGCCCTCCTGGAGGTTGTTGAGGATCGCCGCCATCTCCCCGGGCTTTTCGATGGCCGGACCAGAGGTGACCTTCAGATTCACTCCCATTTCGTTGGCGATGATCCCGCACAGCGTCGTTTTTCCCAGTCCCGGCGGGCCGTAAAATAATACGTGGTCCAGGGCCTCTCCCCGGGTCTTCGCAGCGTCTATAAAGATCTTTAAGGTGGATTTTATCTTTTCCTGGCCGATATATTCCTTTAAATACCGGGGCCTTAAGGTTCCTTCTATTTTTTTATCTTCTTCTGTCTCTTCTGTTGTAATGATTTTACGACTCATACCAACCTGCCTGTTCTATTGATTGTTCCAGTTCCTTCCTATAAGAAGGCCAGATGCCTCAAGGCTCCCTTTAAAACGTCTTCTGCCGTCATTTCTTCGGTGATCTTCACCTTCTTTACCGCTCCGGCTGCCTCTGCTGCCGAATAACCAAGGGCAGTCAGGGCCTCCACAGCCTCTTTTCCTGCCTGTCCCACTCCGGATATCTCCTCCGGTACTGCCAGGGACTCCTCCAGTCCTCCAGCCAGCACGTCCTCCGGCCGTATCTTATCCTTCAGATCCAGGATGATCCTCTGGGCCGTTTTGGGGCCCACGCCGGGAGCCCTGGAGATGGTCTTTGCATCACCGGACGCCACCGCCATCCGTAGCACATCGGGCCTTAAGGCGGACAGGATCCCAAGGGCGCTTTTGGGGCCGATGCCGTTGATGCCGATCAGCTGCTTAAACATCGCCAGATCCTGCCGGGACAGGAAGCCGAACAGGCTCATCCCGTCTTCCCGGACGCTGAAATATGTGTAGATCTTTACGCTTTCCCCCAGGGGCGGAAGCTCTGAAAGCACCGGCACAGGCACGAAGATCTGGTATCCGACTCCGTGAGCCTCCACCACCGCTGAATCCTCATTTTTTTCCGCCAGGGTGCCTCTGATATATGAAATCAATGTATTTTCCCTCCGAACCGCTCATAGGGCGTTGCTCTGTAACAGAATCATACCATAGACAAAAAGCCTTTGCAAGATAAACCCGGGATGAATCGAACAAATTTTCTGGTATTGAACCGCTGGTTCATTGACATTCCATCAGAAACCACGTATACTGAGATCAGATTCCAGCCCAGATCTGCACGCGAAAGGAACGATACCCATACCTATGATAACGATCCAGAATACTTTTGACGCGGAGGGATCCTATCCCCTGGCCCGCCTGGGGGATCCCGCTTCTCTCCTGTTCTTTGATATTGAGACCACCGGCTTTTCCGGAGACTTCTGCACAGTCTATCTGATCGGCTGTGTGTTTTATAAGGAAGGCCGCGCCCATTTTATCCAGTGGTTTGCCGACACAAAGGCCTCTGAGGCCCAGGTGATCCAGAGCTTTTTCTCCTTTTTAAAGGACTACTCCGTCCTGGTCCATTTTAACGGAGATACCTTTGATATCCCCTTCCTTATGAAGCGGTGCAGGGCCCTTAAGCTCCCCTGTGATTTTTCCGGCGTGGAAAGCGTGGATATCTATAAGCGCATCAAGCCCTGGAAAAAGCATCTGGGACTGGAAAACCTGAAGCAGAAGACTATCGAAGGCTTTCTCTCCATCTGCCGGGAGGACCGCTTCGACGGCGGACAGCTCATAAGCGTTTACGAGGACTATCTGAAAACCAGGGACAAAAACCTCTTAAGGCTCCTTCTTCTCCATAATGAAGAGGATCTGAAGGGAATGCCCTCGCTCCTGCCGATCCTGTTTTATCCGGACTTTTTTACCCAGGATTTTACTCTTCTGGATCTGAAAAAGGCGGCGGGTGAAACGCCCCGGCTCCTGCTTTCCTTAAAGGGAGAAGAAGAGACCGTTCTGCCCCGGCCCCTCTGTGCCGCCGTCCCCTCCTACGGTTTTGCGGCTGCCGGAAATGCCCTGGAGCTTTCCATCCGGCTTTATGAGGGAACCCTTAAATACTATTATCCCAGCTATAAGGACTACTATTATCTGATCTACGAGGATACGGCGGTCCACAAAAGCGTCGGCGAATACGTGGACCGGGACGCCCGCATAAAAGCCACAAAGGAAACGTGCTATACGAAAAAAAGCGGCGTTTTCCTTCCCCAGCCGGAGCCTGTCTGGATTCCGGAATTTAAGACCTCTTCCAAAGACAGGACTGGATTCTTTGAGTTTTCGCCCTCCTGTTTCCAGGATCCCGTCCGGCTCAACCAGTATATTAAAAAAATCTGGGCGGAGCTTTTCTAAGCCGCCCAGATCTCTTAATAATCCCCTTTTTTCAAAAGATACCGCAGATACCGGAAGGTATACGGCTCCCCCTTTTTCTCCAGCATACGGAGCACCTTATCCAGTTCCCGTTTGGTTTCCGGGTGCATGGTCAGAACATCCTTGCTGCGTGAAAAATATGCATATGGGTCTCCGTCCGTGTACGCCCTGCCCCGGTACGTCCTGGATGCGGCGATCCGGTCCATGACCATCTCAACAAAATACTGGACCGGCATCTTCACTCCAACGATCCTCCAGTTATCCTCCCTGGTGGAAACATCGGTCCAGTACTCAAAATGGTGCTTATTCCTCCCTTTGTGGTGGAGCCAGGCCGGAGAATACCCCATGATCTCCTTCTCAGCCGCATTGGGGCTGCGGTCTCCCTGATAATAGCGGACTCCCGTCCTAAATTCTGTCCAGGTATATTTGGACAGATCGTGGAGCAGCCCCTGTCTGTAAAGCCCTACCTGGAAGCAGCCCTTCATGACCAGCAGCCGGTGGTGGGTGATGGTCCGGAAATGGTTCCAGGCGTTATTTTTCGTTTTGTGCTGAAAATCCAATCTTTTTTTCATATTGCAAGATTCCCTCATATTTTTTGAATAACCGCAAAATCAGCCACATGATTTTATTTGACATCCCCGACCGGTTGTGCTATTGTGAACACAGCAGGCGCGGCCTGCAAGGTCTTATTGCGGAGGTATCATATGAAAGGTACAGTTAAGTGGTTTAACAACCAAAAAGGTTACGGCTTTATCTGCGATGCAGATGGGCATGACGTGTTCGTACACTACTCTGGTCTTAATATGGAAGGCTTTAAGACCCTCGACGAAGGTGCAGACGTCGAATTCGACGTGATCGAGGGTTCCAAAGGTCCCCAGGCCGTCAACGTAACCAGACTCTAATCGCCGATTCTCATTATGCCTTTTTCTAACCAGAGAAACAGCTTGTTAGAACGAAGCGGATGTGCATGAAGCTGATTACATCAGAGGATGCTGCAAAACAGGTGAAGAAGCTTTCCAAAGCCCTTCCTTTGCAGTACCCTCTTTTGCAGCATTCTCCGGGATCCCGTTCTCTCCGGTGTTTCTGATCCGTATCCTTTATGGCCTGGTGGCCTTTTCCAGCATTTCCTTTAACTCATCCACTGTAAATGTATAGATCTTATTACAGAAATGGCAGCTCACCTCAATGGGCTTTCCTTCGTCGATCATGCTCTGGAGCTCTTTTTTTCCAATACTCGTAATGGCTCTGGCTACCCGGGACTTATGGCAGTCACAGTGGAACCTGGCAGGCAGACGGTCCAGGATCTCCAGGCCCATATCCCCCAGAAGATCTTCCAAGATCTCCTCCGGTGTCTTTCCAGCATCCAGAAGAGCGGTGATGGAGCTCATCTCTCCCAGACGGGCCTCCAGCCGGTCGATGCAGTCATCAGAAGCTCCCGGCATCAGCTGGATAATGAAGCCTCCGGCCTGGCGGACCGTGTTATCCTTATTCATAAGGACTCCCAGAGCTACCGAGGACGGAACCTGCTCAGAGGTGGCGTAATAGTACGTCAGATCCTCGGCGATCTCACCGGAAACCAGAATGGTCTGGCCCACATAGGGCTCCTTTAAGCCGATATCCCGGATCACACTTAAGACGCCCACCCCAAGAGCGCCTCCCACATCCAGCTTTCCCTGGGCGTTGGGCGGCAGCATGACCTCCGGGTTGAAGGCGTAGCCCTTGACGTCCCCTTTAGAATCTGCGGTCACCAAAAGGCCGCCAATGGGGCCGTCTCCCTCTGCCCGGAGGGTCAGAAGATCCTTTTCTCCCTTCATCATGATCCCCATCATGGCTCCGGCCGTTAAAAGCCGTCCCAGGGCTGCCGTAGCCACCGGGCTGGTATTATGGGCATCTCTGGCAGCCTCCACCAGATCCCTGGTGGTAGCTGCAAAGGCGCGGATCTGTCCCTCCGCTGCCGTTGCTCTGATTATATAATCCGTCATATTCTCAAACCTTCCTTAATTATTCTGCTTCTTTCCGTGCTCCCTGGCTATGACGTAGATCCTTTCGCTTTCCTTCCGGGGCGCATCCTTTGTAAAAGCGTCATATGCCGTCACAAATTCCATTCCGGCCAGAGCCAGGGCCTCCTGTATTTCTTGTAAGGAATAAGCCCGCTGGTAATGGGTCTCCTGGTATTTCCTGTAAAGACCGTTTTCCTCCCGCAGGAATATCGCCAGATCGTAAATATTGATCCTCTCCTCCGGATCATACTGGTTGTCCCAGATAAAACTGGATTCCTCCCGGTCCTCTGCCACCGTGGTGTCTCCCATGACCTGGGCGTACTTATATTCCGTATTCAGATCGAAAATAAAGACTCCGCCCGGATCCAGATAATTATTGACCAGGGAAAAAACCTCTGCCAGGTCCGCCGGGTCTGTGATATAGTTGATGCAGTCACAGATGGACACCACAGCCCTCACAGTGCCGTACAGCTCAAACTCCCGCATATCCTGGCAGAGATACAGGATATCCTGTCCCGACTCCGCCCGCTTTCCGGCTGCCAGCTCCAGCATTTCTTCTGAATAATCAATGCCGATCATATCATAGCCCCTGGCAGCCAGAAGCTCCGTAAGGCTCCCGGTGCCGCAGCCCAGGTCCAGGACCAGTCCGCTCTCCACACCGTTCTCCTTTAAAAGCCCTGTCAGGTATTCGCACCATTCCCCATAGGGGACATTATCCATAAATGTATCATAAACCGCCGCAAATCCCGTATATGCTTCCATGTGTCTCCCTCGCGTAAAAAGGGAGCGCAGCAGAATTTCCACAGATTCTGCAACGCTCCCATGTCCGTCAGCTTTTTACTGATTCCGTCCGCAGCACTTTTTATATTTTTTACCACTTCCGCAGGGACACGGATCGTTGGGGTAGATCTTATGGCCTTCACGGCGTACTGTACCGGAAGCCTTCTGGGCCTTATAAAGCTCGTTCCTCTTTTCCTCAGTGAGGATCGTTTCCCACTGGGGAAGGCCATACAGCCAGGTCGCCTTCGCTTCCACCATATTGTAGTACAGCTTCTCCGGATCGATCTCGATCTTAACGGCCGTATTCTCGTCCATTGTCTCGATGGGGTTCTCATATCCCTTTAAGCTCTCGTTGATGCCGTCTAAGAATCCGGTCATGATGAGCACTTCTGTCTCATACTTTTCAGCCAGCTCCTTTACGGTCCCCTCTACCACCTGGGCCGGGTCGGAAAGGATCTTCTCGTAGATTCCCTTCTCCACTGTAAAATATCCTGTCCAGAGCTCTTCTCTCTTTTTATCGTCGAGGCCATCACCGTATGCCAGGTTTCTCCATGTTTCAAGTAAAGTTGCCATTGTAAAACCATCCTTTTCGTATTCTTAAGATACAGACTCTTAGTATTATAGCATATTGGGAAAAATCTGTAAATACCTGTATTCTTTTTCTTTCCCGGCGCATTTTACTGGTTCCGGGCGGTTTCCCCCGCCCGTTTTTTTCCCAGGACCCGTTTAAAAAAGCTCTGAGGGATCTCAAACACAAAAATGATCCCCAGAACGATGGCCACCGCCGCCTTGACAGCGGAAAAGCCCGTACGGCTGGCCAGTTCCATCTGGTCCGTCACGATGTAATAAGCCGTCCAGTAGATCCCAGCCCCAGGCACCAGGGGAAAGATCCCCGGGATCATGAACAGAGTGGCCGGGCACCGCTCCATGACCGCAAACAGCCTGGACAAAAAAACCACCGCTGCTGCCGCAAAAAATGTAGCCTCCGTTACGGTCATCCCGGCCCATTCCAGAACAAAATATGTGAGCCAGCCCCAGGCACCGCAGGCCGCGCAGAAGCCATAGTATTTCCTTGGTACATAAAACAGGACGGAAAAGGCCGCCGTCCCCACGCCCGCCGCCAGAAGCTGCTTAAAAAGCTCGCCTGTGGGAAAGGACGGAAAAAAAGCAAACCATGCAGAAAGCTCTGTCATAGCAGATTCCCTCCTGTGATCCGGTAATAAGCGGTGAACATCATCCCCACTCCCAGGGCGATCCCCAGGACCACCAGCGCCGTATCCATCATCCGCACCGAACCGGCAATATAGTCCCCGTCCGTCAGATCCCGGATCGCGTTGGTGAAGGCCACCCCGGGGATCATGGGGATCACAGAGCCGATGATCATGGAGCTGACGTTATGGCCCAGGCCCAGGTGATAGAATACCATACATAAAAACGTTACCAGGGCCCCTCCCAGGATATGCTCCACCAGCCGGGAAAGCCTGTATCCCCCGTAGAGGATATACACATACAAAAGCATCCCGGATAAAAATGCCGCCGCGCTGTCCAGGAGATCCCCGCCGAAAAACAAACAGAATGCGCCGCTTCCCACTGCCGACGCCATGATCTGGACAATGTTTCGCTTTCCCGGCATGTTTTCAATGTCGTCCAGGCACCGCTCCAGATCCGCGATGGTGTGTTTTCCTTCCTCGATCTCCCGGGAAAGCTGGTTGACGGCCGCCACCCGGTTCAGGTGGGCGCCGCTGACGGGAATGTGCTGCACCCTGGCAAAGAATTCTTCTCTCTGGTTTCCCATGGTGGAAAAGATCCCATTGCTGAGGACAAACGAATTTGCTGACTGGATCCCGTAATGACGGCAGATCCGGTCAATGGTCTCCTCCACCCGGGAGATCTCTGCGCCGTTTTCCAGAAGGATGTGGCCGGCCCGCATGGCGATCTCCATGATCTCCTGCCTGTCCCCGGCCATGGACTCCTCCTTCGGGTCCGGCGCTCTGTTTTCTTCCAGTTTCATAGCTCTCCTCTTTCCTGCCGCCTACGGCTTACACCGGCCGCAGGGACTGTATCCCTGGTCCAGCAGCTCCTCTCTGGTCCCTTTAAATTCCTTTTTGTTCTCCGGCCCCATCTCCGCCGCGCTGGAGCAGCCGGGGGCGTGGAACTTCATGGTATTTGTATTGAGGATATATTCCTTCTCCTCCTGATCCGGCTTTCTTCCCTCCTGGGGAGCCGTATTCTTAGCAGTCCGGAAGGTGACCTCCGCACCGTCGCTGGTGCAGATGATATCTCCCTGGAGGTCCGTCCGGTACACCGTCACGCCCGCGTCCCTCAGACGGCTTAAGACCTCCTGGGTGGGATGGCCGTAGGTATTTCCGGTCCCCACAGAGATCACGCCGTACTCCGGCATCACCTCCCGGAGGAACGGATACGAAGTGGAGCTGTCGCTTCCGTGGTGGCCCACCTTTAAGACCGTGCTCTTTAAGACTTCCCCTGTATCCAGGATGTCCTCCTCCTCTTCCCGCTCCGCATCTCCGGTGAATAAAAATGAAGTATCCCCATATACGATCCGGAGAACGATGGAGGTATTGTTGGTCTCATCCGTCTCCCGGACCGGTCCCAGGATCTTCACCTGGGCGCTTCCCAGGGAAAAGCTGTCTCCGGCCTCTGGTATAGTGATCTCTGTCCCCTGCTTTTCCAGTCCCTCCAGAAAATTTCTGAAGGCCCTGCTGTCGTACTCCGTCACCGGGGCAAGGGCCGTATCCACAGACGCATACGTAAGGGCTCCGGAGAGGCCTCCCACATGGTCCTCGTGGGCATGGGTACAGACCATATAATCCAGCTCCTCCACCTTCTGCTTTTCCAGATAGGTATAGATCACGTCCGAATCCTCAGAGTTTCCGCCGTCGATCAGCATGCTTTCCCCGTCGCAGAGCACCAGGGCTGCGTCCGCCTGGCCCACGTCGATGAAATGGACTTCAAGGCCGGAACCGTCCACCGTCTGTTCCGCCGGCAGCTCTGCCCCGGCGCTGTTTCCGCAGCCGGAAATAAGTCCTGCCGCCAGCAGCACCGAAAGCAGGAACCGGGCGGCCCCACGGCCTGCTCCTTCCTTCCGCCAGCCCCATATTTTCTTTTTGTTTCGGATCTCTTCCATTCAAATTCCTCTTTTCTTTTGTCATTCCTTCCGCAGTCAGGACTATTGTACTCTGAAAGAGAAAAAAAGGCAACCCGCCTTCCTTCCCAATCTTTTCCTCCGGAAACCTTGAAAAAAAAACGGAATCCGCTATAATCGAAAGGAATCAATATTACGTCAGGAGATACGATCCCATGAAAATTGTATTAGAGCATCTCACAAAAAAATTTCCGGCCCGCGGGAAGAAGGGGGAAGAGGTGACAGCCGTCCGTGATTTCACCTTTGAGATCCCCGACGGCTCCCTCATCGGCCTTCTGGGGCCGTCCGGCTGCGGAAAAAGCACGGCCTTAAACCTGCTCTGCGGCCTGGAAGCTCCCACAGAGGGGAAGATCTATTTCGGGGACACCGATGTGACGGATATGCCCCCGGAGCTCAGAGGTGTTGGCATGGTGTTCCAGAATTACGCCCTGTATCCCCATCTGACTGTGCGCCAGAACATCCTGTTCCCTCTGGAAAACCTCAAAGGAAAGCAGAAGCTGTCCAAAGAAGAAATGAACCGGCAGGCAGAAAAAGCCGCTGGACTGGTACAGATCCAGGGGCTCATGGACCGGAAGCCCCGTGAGCTTTCCGGCGGCCAGCAGCAGCGGGTAGCCATCGCCAGGGCCCTGGTGAAAACGCCCAACGTGCTCCTCTTAGACGAGCCTCTGTCTAACCTGGACGCCCGCCTGCGGCTCCAGACCCGGGAGGAGATCCGGAAGATCCAGCAGGAGACCAGAGTCACCACCGTTTTCGTCACCCACGACCAGGAGGAGGCCATGAGCATCTCCGACCAGATCGTGGTCATGAAGGACGGGATCTTCATGCAGATGGGCCGCCCCCAGGAGGTGTACGACGATCCGGCCAGCCTGTTTGTGGCAAAATTCCTGGGGAACCCGCCCATCAATGTGTTTAAGGGAGAGGTGCAGAAGGAGACGCTGTGGCTTGGTGACCAGCCAGTCCTTTCTGTGAGGGGCGTTCCGGACCAGCCAGTGACCGTGGGGATCCGTCCCGAGGGCTTCATCCTCACCGAAAACGGCCCCTTTGCCGCCAGCTTAAGCCGGGTGGAGGTCATGGGCCGGGACGTGAGCGTGATCTCTGCCCATCCCTGTTCCGAAAATTTCTCGGTCCGCTCCATCATCACTGCAGAAACGCCCGTGGACCGGGACGCCGGATCCGTGCATTTTTCCTTAAAGCCGTCCAAGGTGTTCCTGTTCCACAGGGAGACCGGAGCGCGGATCCCATTTTCCATCTCATAAAACACAGGGGGACTTCCTTATATGAAACATTCAGATCTAAAGCCCTGGCTGTACCTGCTTCCGGCCATCCTGTTTCTCGGCTGCTTTATGGTATATCCGCTCATAGACGTTTTCGTCTATTCCCTGGAGGAGGGCTATAACTTTGCTTCCCAGACGTATTTCGGCGTGGGAACCTACAACTATTCCTATGTGCTCCACGACCCGTATTTTCTCCAGGCGGTGAAAAACACCCTCCTCCTGGTGGTCATCACGGTTCCTGTGTCCACAGGCCTGGCGCTCCTCATCTCCCTGGGCTTAAGCTCCATAAAGCCCTTAAGAGACCTGTTCCAGACCATTTATTTTCTGCCCTATGTGACCAACACCCTGGCCGTAGGCCTGGTGTTCATGATCCTGTTCCAGAAAACGGAATACACCGACGGCCTTGTTAATCTGATGATCCAGTGGTTCGGCGGCCCGTCCGTGGATTTCATCGACGGCCCCTACTGGGCTAAAATGACCGTACTCTGTTTTTATACGGTCTGGGTGGTTCTGCCCTTTAAGATCCTGATCCTCACCAGCGCCCTGGCTTCGGTGAATCCGGACTATTATAAAGCGGCCCGGGTGGACGGGACCTCCCGGTTCAGGACCTTTACCAGGATCACCCTGCCCATGATCTCTCCCATGATCGTGTATCTGGTGATCACCGGCTTCATCGGGGCCTTTAAGGCGTACAGCGATGCTGTGGCTCTGTTCGGCACCGATCTGAACGCTGCCGGAATGAACACCATTGTCGGGTACGTTTACGATATGCTGTACGGGGCCTCCGGCGGTTATCCGTCCTACGCCTCAGCGGCTGCCATCATCCTTTTTGCCATCGTGCTCACCATCACCTGTGTGAATCTCCTGGTGAGCCGCAGGCAGAACCAGTAACAGGAGGTCAATATGAATCATCCAAATCAGACGGATCTTGAACGGATCCGGCAGACAGAACGCAGGCGGGCTCTTGTCAGAAAAGCGCTCACCTATATGGCCCTGGCCTTATGGGCCCTTATGGTGCTGTTTCCCTTTTACTGGATGCTCTTAACCTCAGTAAAAAGCTACGGCTCCTACAACGCGGAGCGCATACCGGCGCTCTTTACCCTGTCACCCACCTTGGAAAACTATAAAGCAGCTTTTACCGCAGTCCCTCTGGGCCGGTATCTTCTGAATACCCTGGTATTCACAGTGCTCACCACGGCCATCATGGCGGCGGTCAGCATCCTGGCGGCCTACGCCTTTGCCAGGCTGGAATTTAAGGGAAAGAATCTGGTATTTTTACTGTTTCTTTCCTTAATGATGATCCCCAATGAGCTGGTGGTCATCACCAACTTCGCCACCATCACCGGCCTGGACCTCAGAAACACCTTCGCCGGTCTGATCCTGCCGTCGGTAACGTCCGTCTTTTATATTTATCTGCTGAAGGAAAACTTTGAGCAGGTGCCGGACGAATTATACAAGGCGGCCCGGGTGGACGGAACCTCCGATTTTAAATATCTGTGGAAGGTCCTGATCCCCATCTGCCGCCCTACCATCGTCACCATTATCATTTTAAAGATCATTGAATGCTGGAACTCTTATGTATGGCCCCGGCTGGTCACCGATAACCCGGACCTTTTCCTGGTATCCAACGGGATCCAGGAGATCCGTGAGAACGGCTTTGGCCGCGAGAATATCCCGGCCATGATGGCGGCCGTGGTGGTGATCTCAGTGCCGCTCATTGCACTGTTCCTTGTATTCCGTAAAAAGATCATGGAAGGCGTATCGAGAGGAGGAATGAAAGGATGATCCGATGGAAACGGCTTTTTCCCCTTTTTCTGGGCGCGGCCTGTTCCGTTTTCCTGGCCGGCTGCCACGGCTCCAGGGAAACGGAGGCCTTCCAGCCGCCGGAGACCTTTGATGAAACAAAAACATATGAGATCACCTTCTGGGCCAAAAATGACACCAACAAGCGTCAGACGGACATTTACAAAAAGGCCATTGAGGATTTCCAGGCCCTGTATCCCAATATCACGGTAAACCTGCGGCTGTATACAGACTATGGAAAGATCTACAACGACGTGATCACCAATATCTCCACCGGGACCACACCCAACGTCTGCATCACCTATCCCGACCACATCGCCACCTATCTCACCGGAGACAACGTGGTGGTCCCCCTGGACGCTCTTTCTGAAGATCCGGAATTCGGGCTGGGAGGCAGCCGTCTGAAATTTGACGGTCCTGGAAAGGAGGATCTGATCCCGGAATTTTTAAAGGAGTGTACCGTAAACGGGCGCACCTACGCCATGCCCTTCATGCGATCCACCGAGGCCTGCTATATCAATAAGACCTATGTGGAAAAGCTGGGCTACACCCTGCCGGAGACCCTCACCTGGGATTTTATCTGGGAGGTATCCGAGGCGGCTGCCAAAAAGGATGAAAACGGAGTCTATAAGATCAACGGACAGAAGGTGATGATCCCCTTCATCTATAAATCCACGGACAACATGATGATCCAGATGCTGAGACAGAAGGGCGCAGGCTATTCCACACCGTCGGGGGAGATCCAGCTCTTTAACGATACCACCAGGGAGCTCCTTTCTTCCATCGCCGGCCATGCTGGGACCGGGGCCTTTTCCACCTTTAAGATCTCCAGCTATCCGGCCAACTTTCTGAATGCCGGTCAGTGCGTTTTCGCCATCGATTCCACAGCAGGAGCCACCTGGATGGGCGCCGGGGCTCCCCTTTCTGATATCGCTGAGGATGCCCGGGTGGATTTTGAAACAGAGATCATGCCCATTCCCCAGTTTGATCCGGAGCACCCGCAGATGATCTCCCAGGGACCGTCTGTATGCATCTTCAATAAAGAGGATCCGGGAGAGGTGATGGCTTCCTGGCTCTTTACCCAGTATCTGCTGACCAACCAGGTCCAGACCGCCTACGCCCGGACCGAGGGGTACGTTCCTGTGACCTCCATGGCCCAGGATTCAGCGGAATACCAGGACTATCTTTCCAGGGCCGGGGAGGATGACGATGATTTTTATAAAATAAAGATCCAGGCATCCATGCTGCTCCTTTCCAACACCGGAAATACCTTTGTAACTCCTGTGTTCAACGGCTCTGCCTCTCTCCGGGACGCAGCGGGTCAGCTCATCGAAAGCGTGACCAAATCTGTCCGGCGGAAGGAGACCGTGGACGATGCCTACATGGACCATCTTTTTGACGATGTGGCCAGCCTTTACCATTTGGATGAGGTGAAGGCCCAGACCTCTGGAAAGACCGATCTGGGTCCTCTTCCCTGGACCGCCAGGGTCCTCGTGGGCGGTCTTATACTTTCCTGGGTACTGATCCTTCTCTGGGCCTTCCGGGATATCTTGAAAAAGAGAACACAAAATCATTGATTTTCCCGTTTTTTCAGCTATAATAGGTGGTTGGGAAATATTGTATTAAAAGGAGAGCTGATTATGAAAAAAATCACAGTAACCGCAATCGCACTTTCCATGGCTATGGCCATGACCGGCTGTTCTGGAAACAGCACCGAAACCACAGCCGCCAGCGAGGCTGAGACCACAGCCGCCGAGACTTCTGCTGCTGAGACATCTGCCGCTGAAACCTCCGCTGCCGAAACGTCTGCCGCTGAGGCCGGAGAGGTTTCTGTCATGACCTATGAGGAGTACATGGCCGCCGAGCTGGATTCCAAGGTTGTCATCGAGGCTTCCGTACAGGCAAAGCAGTCCTGGTGGGAGGACAAGGCCACCGTTTACGCCCAGGATGAGGACGGCGCATACTTCCTTTATAACATGGCCTGCTCCGAAGAGGACTATGAAAAATTAGTTCCCGGCGCAACGATCCAGGTAACCGGCTATAAGACCGAGTGGTCCGGCGAGGTGGAGATCATTGATGCCACCTTCGAATTTGTGGACGGTGAATTCATCGCTGAGCCCTTTGACGCCACAGAGCTTCTGGGCAAGGACGAGCTCATCGACCACCAGAACCAGCTGGCCACCTTTAAGGGACTGACTGTGGAGCCCGCAGGAAAGGATGCGGACGGCAATGACGTCGCTTTCCTTTACAACTGGGATGGAAGCGGCTCTGAAGGCGACGATCTTTACTTTAACGTTTCCTATAACGGCCAGACCTATTCCTTCGTTGTGGAGTCCTACCTCTGCGACGCTTCCTCTGATGTATATGCCGCTGTAAAGGCCCTGGAGATCGGCCAGACCATCGACGCCGAGGGCTTCCTTTACTGGTATGAGGGCGTAAACCCGCACATCACTTCTGTGACCGTTGCAGAATAAAAAGCGGTCGGGGCCAGTCCCCTCCCTTTTGCCAGGAACCCAAAAAAGACCGGTACGCTCCCGGGCAGCCTCATGCCCCGGAAGGTACCGGTCCTTTTTATTCCTATCGTTCGATATACTGGATGGCCACGCACCCGGGGCCGCCCTGGGCCACGAATACAGGGCTTAGGTCCATCATCTGGATCTGGATCCCCTTAAATTCTGCTTCGATCATCTCACGGATGGCTCCGGCTTCTTTGGGAGCCGCCGCATGGACGATATAAAGGAGATACCGCCCATCGATCCCTTTTTTCTTCATATGGTCCATGATCCCGGACACAGCCGCTGACATGGTACGCTTCACAAAAAATTTATCCAGACGGGTGCCGTCCTCCGTCAGCCGCATCACCGGCTTCAGCTTAAGGACTGAACCCAGGGCCGCCGCCACAGGCGTCAGCCTCCCTCCGCGCTTTAAAAATCCAAAGTCCTGGGGGATCAGAAAAGATTCCGTCTTTTCCGCCGCACTCTTTAACCATTCCAGGATCTCGGGGATCCCCTTCCCCTCCTCCTTCATCTTCTGGGCCTTTTCCACCATATACCTGTGGGGGCCGCAAAGGGTCCGGCTGTTGAACACGGTGATCCGGTCCCGGTTTTCCACCATATCCCTGGCGCTTAAAGCGCCATGATACGTCCCCGAAAGACCGTCGGCGACACAGATATTCAAAACATCCGCATCCTGGTATTTCTCATAGACCTCCACAACATCCCCGATGGGAGGCTGGGAGGACCTGGGGATCTCTCCTTTTCCAATACGCCCGTAGAACTCTTCCATATTGATCTGTAAATCCCGGCCATCCATATCTCCCACGCTGACACACAGGGGGACCACGTCAAATCCGGCCGCCTTCGCCTCTTCTTCTGTATAGAGCACAGAAGAATCCGTCACTATCTGTACCACGACAAAACCCTCCGCTTTTTGATGTGGTTTTCAAAACCACTTTTTATAGTTTGCAATATATGTCGTGATTTGTCAATATCTTGGTTCTAAAATCTTTATAAATTTGTATCAATCCAGCCGTGCGCAGATCTTACGGAAACAGAACGTATTTCTCGATCCGGCCATCCATCTCATACCAGATCCCATACCAGAGATCCTCCAGGTCCGGTCCGTCCGCTGCCAGAAAGCCGCAGATGATGCTGTCCGTTTCCGGGATCTCCACCGGGCCGTATACCAGATGATTTCCCGGGATCTCCGCTATTTTTTCCTCCACCTGCTGCCGGTACTCCTCTGCCAGAGGGGCATCCCGGAATACGCCGGAGCCACTTTGCTCCAGAAACAGGTTCGTCATATCTTCCGGAAGAGGCTCCACGGTCCCGCCCTCCTCCAGATACCAGAAGATCCGGCTGTCTCCGCCCTCCTTATATGGCTCCGTCACCACAAGAGCCGAATCGCGTCCTCCCACGACCTCTGTATACCGGTCGCCCTGGACGACGATGGGGCCTGCCTCCTCCAGGGTAAAGGCCGCGACCAGCTCGGATTTCCCATTGGCCTTCAGAAGGAAGGACAGGTACCCGAAGCTGCCGTGGAGAGAGATCTTTCCGCCGCTGACCCAGTCCAGCTCCGCCGCTGCACCATAGGGCTCTTTTTTCGCCTTCTCCAGGTCCAGGACTGCCGCCGGAGCTTTCTCCTCCCCATCTCCTTCCCCAACCTTTCCCGCCAGGAAAATGGAGGTGGGACCGTCCGCTCCCCCGATGATGCTGAAGGACTCTGCGGTCTGCCCGTCTCCTGTCTTTCCTGCCAGGAAGATCGAGGTGGGGCCGTCCGCTCCCCCGATGATGCTGACAGCGTCCTGGGCCTTCCCGTCCGGAGCCATGAGAAAGAATCCCGCTGCCAGGGCCGCCAGGAGCAGAGCCAGGGCGGTCATCCAGGAGCCCGGCTTCCTGTAATTTAAAATATGCCGGATCCGTTCCCTGGCGCTGCTTTCCCCAAAGGCCAGGGGAATAAGCAGGACGCTCCTCTCCTCCTCAAACCGGAGCAGGGCCAGGGAATAGGGCTTCCGGCTTTCCTCTCCCAGCCATTCCATCACCTTCTCGTCACAGGCCATCTCCACATCCCGGCAGTACAGGAGGAAGGCAGCCCATGCCAATGGATTGAACCAGTGGATGACCAGGACTCCAAAAACAAATACCTTTGTCACATGGTCGTACCGGAGCCTGTGGGCCTGTTCGTGGGCCAGGATCAGCTCCCTTTCCTCTTTCCGCCCTTCACCGGAGCAGGCAGACGGAAGGAGGATCCTGGGCTTCCAGATCCCCAGCACCATGGGCATCTGGATCCGGTCTGTGATATATACGCGTTCCAGCCGTTTCCCCCTCACTGTACACTGGGTCTCCTCCGCCGGGACTGCATCAGAGATCCGCCGCTTCAGCAGCCCATACCGGAAAAGCCCTGTCAGAAGAAGGACTGCCATTCCGCCCAGCCACAGCCACTGGAACGCGAAGGCATAGATCTGCACCGGATCCGCAGACGTCGCTGGAGAAGGCTCCAGAAGCTGCCAGAGAAGTTCATTGACAGCCGAATCCACCGGCTTCAGTCCTGTGGACAGCTGGAGGACCGTGCCCGTGCCGGGCCTTCCATCCACCTCCACAGCGGCCTGTTGGAGCGGTTCCGCCGCCGGAAACAGACTGGAAGCCGCCGGGACCGGAATGGAAAACAGCAGCCTTCCAAAGGCAGCCAGCCACAAAATGCACACATATTTTCTTGGGAACCGCCTCATCATAAGGCGCAGCGCCAGAACGGCCAGGATCACACCCCCTCCCGTCAGGCTTCTGTTTAAAAGCTCCGTCATCGTGCCTACGTCAAACAGGCTCATACGCTCCCTCCCTTCTCTTCCCTATGCTCCTCCTCAGACGCGCCGTCCCCGGGAACGGCTTCCTCGATAAGCCGGTGCAGCTCCCTGGCCTCCTCAGCCGTCAGCCTGCGTCCGCTGAGGAACGCATTGAGAAAGGCCGGAAGAGAACCGCCGAAGCTCCTTTCGATCAGCTGGCTGCTCTCGGCCCTCTGTACCTGCTCCCGGCCAATCAAGGACGTGACCGTGGCATCCTCGTTCTTTACAAAGCCCTTGGCCTCCAGCTTCTTTAAAACCGTATAGCAGGTGGATTTTTTCCACTCCAGCCGCTCTCTGGCCATTTTCGCCAGCTCCGTGGACCGCACCGGCTCCGCCTCCCAGATCAGATCCATAAACCGGTATTCGCTTTCATACAATTTCAGATCTGTCATATATTCCCTCCTTGCTATGGTCTATTATAATAGTCCTTTCTTGTGTTTTTAGTCTATCACAATAGACCTATTTGTGCAAGAAGGGAAATCTTACAGTTTTATGAACGAAAAAAGGCTGCTGCAAGGGGCAGGTTCATGACCCGCTTTTTGCAGCAGCCTCCAGGCTCCCCTATTCTGTGACCACCAGATAACATGCCTCTCCATAAAAGCCCCTGGCATCTCCCCGGCCGCTGTCCCACTCTGCCAGGATCTCATACATCCGGTCGGGCTTGAGCTCCAGCAGCTCCCCAGCTTCCAGGATTGTTTCCGAAACAGGCTCTGCATCCGCTTTTCCCATGTCGGCCCTGGAGTATTCTTTTATATTCATCCAGTCGGGAACCACTGTACAGGATACTGTATATAAAACGCCTTCCATTCCCTGGTACTGCGTAAGCTCCAGCGGATCCTGCTGTGGAAACGCCTCCGTGGAAGCGGCTCCGCAGGCTGTGATCCCCTGCATTTCTCCGCCGGCTCCGCGTTTACAGTGCCATGTATAATTTTCCGGCTCCAGCTGAAGCTCCGCCAGGGTGGAGGAAAGAGAATCCTGGAGCCTCAGGACCGGCGGCTCCTGTAACGCCTGGACCGGAAGCTCAAATTCTGCCGTCAGTCCGTACTCTGTGAAGTCCCCTGGCCCCCGGAAATCCATGACCGGCTTCACCAGCCGGTACTGCCCCGGTTCCAATGTTCCGTAAAGCGCTTCCCAGTCTGCCTTCCACTCCACCGGCTGGTTTTCCGGCATGGAATAGGCAATACTGTGAAAGGCCCACTGGCCATCTTCATATGGAACCGCCTCCCAGCCTGTGCCGTTCCAGACCTCCAGACTGTATTCCTCCCCAAATTCCATATTGAGCTCCGTGTGGTTCACCAGGGAAACTGTGATCCCTGTTTCTGTAACGTCCATGATCTCCATGGTCACTCCCGGGAGGAGACCAGCCTCTGACTCTGCCTGGATCGTCTTCCCGGCGCCATCATCCTCGGATTCCCCGGCGCTGGGATTTTCTGTTCCCTGGTGTTCAGACACCCCGGTTCCCAGAGTTCCGGTGTTTTCTGTCTCAGCATTTTCTTCTGCCTCAAAGAGCGCAAAGCCCCTGTCATATTTTACATACAATTTTTTCGGTTCTTCCGGATCATAATAAATTTCCTGCCCCGGATTCAGATGGGTGCCGCAGAAATCCTCCGCAGGCCATTCCAGATTATTGACGGAAGCTACATTCCCCAAAAACTGCCAGCCGTCCTCCCTGGGAAGATCAAAGCCAGTGGCATTGTACAGGTACAGGGATCCATCATAAAAAACAGAGATCCGCTGTACCTCTTCAGAAGCATATCCGGTGGAAGCAGAGGTATCTGGTTCTGATGCTGTCCTGGCAGGAGTCCGACATCCTGACAGAAGCAGACAGGAAAGTCCAAAAAACATAAACATCCTTTTTATCACAATATCGCCGCCTTTCTTTTTAATCAGAGGCCTTTAATGGTTTCCCCTGCGGTTCTGCGATCCTTTCATAAAACCAGTTCCATCCTGATCCATGTTCTGGCTTTTTTCATAGACCGCACCTCCGCCATTTTAAGACCGGGACATCAGAAACTCTGCAATGTAATGATATGCCAGCACAGCAAAGGCAGGCATGATGATCCTATATGCCAGAACATTGATAACGGTAAAATCGTAAGTGTTGGATGCCTTATCCTGCATCCAGACAAAAACGCAGAATTTTCTGTATATTTGTAGTATATCACAAAATCTCTTCCAAAGCCTTTATTTATCCTTACAATATAATGAAAAATAAAAAATTTGCAGCTTGTTTTCCCATTCTTCACCCCTGTCACGGCACATTGTTTTTTTACAGCAGAAAAAAGAAAACCACGGTCAGCCAGTTTTTCCCGGCTGTCCGTGGTCTTTCCAATATTCCTACGCCTCGTCCACCGCCCTGGCGATGTCCGTCCTGTAATATTTGTTGGCAAAGGAGATCTCCTTCACTGCCTTATATGCGTTTTCTCTGGCTTCCTTCACAGTGGCTCCGTTGGCAGTCACGCCCAGTACCCGGCCGCCGTTGGTGACGATCTGGCCCTGGCCGTTGAACTTCGTACCGGAGTGGAATACATAGTAATCCTCTTTGTCCCTGAACTTCTCCAGGCCGTCGATCACAAATCCCTTCTCATAAGAAACGGGATATCCGTCGGAGGCCAGGATCACGCAGACGGTGGCCCGGTCGTTATCGAATTTCAGATCGATCTGGTCCAGGGTCCCGTCAATGCAGGCCTCAAATATATCCACAATGTCGTTTTCCAGTCTGGGCAGCACCACCTGGGCCTCCGGATCTCCGAAGCGGGCATTGTATTCCAGTACCTTGGGGCCGTTTTCCGTCAGCATCAGACCGAAGAAGATCACGCCCTTAAAGGGACGGCCTTCGGCCTTCATGGCGTCCACCGTAGGCTGGTAAATATGCTCCTGACAGTAGGCATCCACTTCCTTCGTATAGAAGGGGCTGGGGGAATAGTTTCCCATACCGCCGGTGTTTAATCCCTGGTCTCCGTCCCTGGCCCGCTTGTGGTCCTGGGCAGAGCTCATGATCTTCACCGTATTTCCATCCACAAAGGAAAGGACGGAAACCTCCCGGCCTGTCATGAATTCTTCGACTACGATCTCGTTTCCCGCAGAGCCGAACTTTTTATCCATCATCAGCTCACGGACTCCGGCCCTGGCCTCAGAAAGGTCCTGGCAGATCAGCACGCCCTTTCCCAGGGCCAGCCCGTCGGCCTTTAATACAATGGGCATTTTTGCTGTCTCCAGGTATGCCAGCGCCGCCTCTGGATCCGTAAAGGTCTCATAAGCCGCCGTAGGGATCCCGTATTTTTTCATGAGGTTTTTGGAGAACGCCTTGGAGCCCTCCAGAATGGCCGCTGCCTTGTTGGGGCCGAATACCCGCAGTCCAGCCTCCTGGAAGGCGTCCACGATACCGCCCACCAGGGGATCGTCCATGCCGATCACCGTCAGATCGATCTCCTTTTCTTTGGCAAAGGCCACCAGCTTTTCAAACTCCATGGGCTTGATATCCACGCACTCCGCCACCTGGGAGATCCCGGCGTTTCCCGGTGCGCAGTAGATCTTATCCACCCGGCGGCTCTGGGCCGTCTTCCAGGCAATGGCATGCTCTCTTCCGCCGCTTCCTACGATCAGAACTTTCATTTTCCTCTCCTCCTGTAAACAAGGGCTGCGATCTTTCTATATCTGTCCGTTGGCGATCATATCAATGGCTCTTGGGAGGATCACCCACTCGGCCTCCTCCATGACCCGCCGCTGCAAAAGCTCCGGCGTATCCCCAGGCTTTACCTCCACTGCCTTCTGTAAAAGGATGGGGCCGGAATCCATGCCCTCGTCCACGAAATGGACGGTAGCTCCTGTGAGCTTCACGCCCCTGGCCAGGGCAGCCTCATGGACCTTTAACCCATAATAGCCCACGCCGCAGAAGGACGGGATCAGGGACGGATGGATATTGATGATCTTATTCCTGTACTTTGCGATCATGGCCTCCGGGATCTTTACCAGGAAGCCTGCCAGAACCACCAGGTCCAGGTCATAGGAATCCACCTTTGCCACCAGGGCCTCGTTAAAGGAAGCCCGGTCCGGAAAATCCTTCGGTGAGATGCACTCTGCCGGGATCCCATGGTTCCTGGCCCGCTCCAGGGCGTATGCACCCGGGTTATTGCTGATGACAGCCGCAACCTCTGCATTGGTGATCTTTCCCTGGTCCATGGCATCCAGGATGGCCTGGAGATTGGTCCCTCCTCCGGAAACCAGCACCCCGACTCTTAGCATAAGGTCACTCCCTTTTCGCCTGCCTCAATGGAACCGATGATATACGGCGTATCGCCTGCTGCCCGCATGGCCTCCATGGCCTTTTCAGCGTCAGCCGGATCCACGGCAACGATCATGCCGATCCCCATATTAAAGGTATTGTACATCATCTGCTCCTCGATCTGGCCCTTTTTCTGCATCATTCCGAAAATAGGCGGTACAGGATAGCTGTCCTTTCTGATCACAGCATGAACGCCGTCCTTTAACATACGGGGAACGTTCTCATAAAATCCGCCGCCTGTGATGTGGCTGCACGCCTTTACAGTCACGCCGGCATTTTTCACATTCTTTAATGCTTTTACATAGATCCTGGTGGGAGCCAGCAGTGTCTCACCCAGGGTCTTTCCCAGCTCATCGTAATATGTATCCAGGCCCTCGCGGTCCATTTCCTTCTCAAACACCTTTCTCACCAGAGAGAAGCCGTTGGAATGAACGCCGGTGGAGGCCATGCCGATGAGAACGTCTCCGGCAGCCAGGTTCTCGCCTGTGATCATTTCCTTCTTATCGCAGACACCCACAGCAAAACCGGCCAGATCGTACTCGTCCTCTGCCATGAGACCCGGATGCTCCGCAGTCTCTCCGCCGATCAGAGCAGCTTCCGACTGGAGGCAGCCCTCGGCCACGCCCTTAACGATATCCGCAATTTTTTCCGGATAGTTCTTGCCGCATGCAATATAATCCAGGAAGAATAAGGGCTCTCCGCCTGCACAGGCAATGTCGTTGACGCACATGGCAACGGCGTCGATACCGATGGTATCGTGCTTATCCATGATCATGGAAAGCTTCACCTTTGTTCCGCAGCCGTCGGTACCGGAAAGCAGCACAGGCTCCTCCATCTCTTTGATCTTCGCCAGGGAAAAGGCGCCGGAAAAGCCTCCGAGACCGCCTAAAACCTCTTCACGCATGGTCTTCTTCACATGCGCCTTCATTAATTCCACAGACTTATAACCAGCTTCAATATCTACTCCGGCTTTCTTGTAATCCATACTTTCCTCCTAAAATCCAGGGTTTTCGTTTGTGTTTCCGTTTTGTGCGCCTTATTTCTTCATGGACGCCAGATACTCTTTGTATCCGGTCTTGTCTAACTTCTCCGCTTTTCCTACGACTTCGTTTTTCATCTTTTCAGAGTATGCCTTTAACCGGGAAAGGAGCTCCGGATCAGAGGCAGCCAGGATCTTCGCTGCCAGGATCCCTGCGTTCTTTCCTCCGTTGATGGCAACCGTGGCCACCGGGATGCCGGAGGGCATCTGGACAATGGAATAAAGGGAGTCCACGCCGCCCAGATCAGACGTTTTCATGGGGATGCCGATGACCGGCATGGGGAACAGGGCTGCACACATGCCCGGTAAATGGGCTGCCTTCCCGGCTCCGGCGATGATCACCTTTACTCCCCGCTCCTCGGCGGTCTTTGCATAGTCAAAGAAAATATCCGGCTCCCTATGGGCGGAAATTATGGTCATTTCAAAATCGATCCCCATCTCTTCCAGGAAGTCTGCGGCCTGGGCCATTACCGGCATATCCGAATCGCTTCCCATTACAATGCTTACTTTTGCCATTGTCAACACTCCTTCATAGGTAGATGATTATTAATAAGTAATTCTAATAAAAGCTAGTAAGATGAATCATTCTTCTTATGAATCATAATACTAGCTTTTTATTTACCTGTCAAGTGCCTGGTTCAACTCTTCTGTTCCAGGGAGCACAAAACGGCCGTCCTTTATGATTGGGACCCGGGTTCCGCCAGGCTCCACGACAGTGATGCTGCCCAGCTCCTTATAGGGGATGGTGATGTCCTTATGGACACCGAAATATGCCCGGGAAACATCCTCCTTCCTTAAGATGGAGATCTCGTTGTCCCTGGCAGTCATCTCCTTTCCGTCGGGATTATACATGGGGCTGTCCTCAGACCAGCTGTAACAGGTGTCTCCCACAGCAAAATGGGGGCCCATTTTCTCCACGATCAGGATCGGCAGCCGGTCTGTGATCCCGAACCGCTCGGCCATGGCGTAAGCCGTGGTATTGGTGCCGATGGCAAATTCTCCCATGGGAAGGGTCTCATGCTGGTTCATGATCTCCTGGACCACCAGCTTTCTTCCTGCCTCGGCGGCTTCCTTTTTTTCCTGCTCTCCGGCCAGGGGCAAAAGCTCCTCCAGGAAGTTGCCGCAGGATACGGAGGTCACCCGTCCCTCCTTAAATTCCATGGTCAGATCTTCAAACTGGATGCCGCTGATATAAACGCTTCCCACATGCAGGAGCCCTTCCGTTCCAGAAAGCCTCGGAGATGTAAACACCTCTCCCAGAGGGATGTTTACATCAGCCACGCAGTTTTCAAACCGGGTCTGAGAGGCCGGATCGGAAAGCTCCGCCAGATCGATGCGGAGGTTCGTCCGGTTCGTTCCATTTCCCAGGACCTCCACGTACTCCGCCCGGTCCAGGGCATCGATGATGTGCTGCTGGATCTTCTGGTATTTTACGTAATCCAGGGTATTGATGTCGATGGTCTCCTTAAAGATCTCCTCAAAGTCTGGTCCGATGGAAGGCAGCGGAAAGGCGATGATCGTAAAGCTGGTTTCGTCACCCGGGATATACTGGTTCACCACCGGCATGGACAGATTCCTGTATTCCAGGAACAGCCTCTGCTGCTTTTCTGTGAAGGACCAGGCCTCTTCCTTATTGACCGGAGAAAAGCTTTCCTCTCCAAAGGTCTCCACCACAGCCGGTCCGGCGTATTCTGCGGCTTCCTTTTTGTACTGCTCATAGGCAGTCTTTAAAACGGAAAGCTTCCGGTCCCGGAACGCCTTATCATAATAAACGGCGCTGTCATACCTGTGGTCATAGTCATACTGCTTATTGGGCGAAGAGGAGGTGTATCCCGCTCTTCCTGCCGGGTTTTTATTGACGCTGTCCACGGCTGCCCGCATGAAGATCACAGAAAGCCCATGAGCCTCAAAATTTTTCACAGCCTGGCGGATCATCCGCTCGAATCCCAGGGGATAACGGATCAGCACGGTCTTTTTCTTTGAAAGATCGCGGCCCATGACGGCAAATCCCCGGATATATCCGTCGGTATACGTATCCGCCATGCAGCGGATGGTCTCCTCCGGAAGACGGTTCAGGAAACCGGCTGTCTGGAGCTCCTGCTCTGAAATATACTCGCCGAACCGGTACAGGTAGGACAGATCAGAAAGATCGCTTCCCATGATGATCTTCTTTGCAAAGTCCAGGGACGGATCCAGGCATTCCCGGATCCGGTATGTTAAGGTCACGTCGCAGTAATCGCTGACGCACCAGTACAGGACGTCCTTCACTTCCCTTTCTGTGGGAACGCCTTCCTCGAACAGATTATAGATCTCGATCAGGGCCTCGTTTCCGATGACCATTTCCAGCATCCGCCCCTCAAAGGCGTAGGCGATATCGCCCCGGATCTCGGCGTACAGGAAGCAGAGCAGCCTCCCCAGCTCCTTTCCCAGCCGGCTCACCGCCCAGGCCGGGTTTCCGTAGCTCGTCTCATACCGTTCCCCCCGGATATCTTCATAGAGCTTTTCATTGAGCTCCTTAAGCTCCTCTCCGGTCCAGGAACCAAAGGTCCCTTCCTCTACTGCCTCCATGACCCTGCCGCAGAGCCCGATGAACCGGGACATGACCGTAAAGAAATCCCTGTACGGCTCCGTTACCGTCTGCTCCTCCTGAAATTTAAGGATCCGCGCCATGGAAAGCTCATACCGCTCTCTGATCAGCTGCTGTTCCATTTTTCCCTCCATTTTCCGCCCTGCCCGGCTCCAGGCCGGACCGGCTTCCCATTCTTTTACGATATACCCGTTTACAGGGCTATAAAGATCACCGCCAGCCACAGGACCACCAGGATCCCTGCGGCTATGAGGCTGGCCTTTGCCAGTATATAATTCTTTTCCCTCTCTAAAAAAGAAAAGATCCCATAGACCAGGGATGAGGCCGCTGTCAGGATGCTGCAAAATCCCAGCGCGGCCGCCACCAGCGGCGCATTCCCCCCGGTCACATACCCCAGGGCCAGGGCGGCGGCTCCAAAGAGAAGGGAAACCGCCGCCAGCCCCGCTGCCACAAGGCTGGCCTTTGCCAGGGGCTTTTTTATATACGATACTTTATTTCCGATACGCTGCACTATATCTTCTCCATATCTTTCTGGCTCCGCAGAAGGTCAGATACCCTGCCAGAGCTCCGATGGTATTTAAAAGCAGGTCGTCCACATCAAAGCTTCCCACCCGGAAGACCAGCTGGGTCGTCTCGATACAGAGGCTGAACACCGCTCCCAGAAGGGTCGTGGTGTACCAGCGGTCCACCCGGCTCCAGATCTCCGGAAGGAAGAACCCAAATGGCATGAACGCTGCCATGTTTCCGACAATATTTAAAAATACGGCTCTCCAGCCCAGCACATCCGCATGGGTCAGAAAGCGCCTGATCTCCTTTAATGGGGTCAGATTATAGCTGTAACCGGCCCGTATGCCGGGAGTCCGCCCCATCTCCTCCGCAAAAAACAAAAAATACGTCAGCAGCACCAGATACAGGACAAAAAACAGGAAGCCCAGCTTCCGGTGCCTTTCATTCTTAATAAAAAAATCCACGTTTTATTCCAAACAGACCCTGGGCCTGATACTTTCTATATTATTGTTTCCATCTGACAATTTCCGATTTGTCCCTTTTTGCACAGATAAGATGCCGTCCCCAGGACAGCATCTTATCTGGTGTACCTTATGATTAAAATGTGATCTCTGATTTTCTCTTAAGGAGCAGAGCGCCGTTTATAATGGCGATGATGCCTGCTGCCAGGCCCACAGAAGCGACTACGATCCCGACGGCAATGCTGGCGGCGCCTGTATTGCGCATGGTCTTATAGATTCTTTCCATGACGTATCCTCCTCTATTTTACACCATACTGCTCATAGTATGCATCGATGGCAGCCTTTAATGTGTCGTCGATCACAACTTTTCCTTTATACTCTCTGTTGTAAAGGTGCTCCACCACTTCCTTCATGGTCACGATGGCCGTGGTCTTGAAGCCATACTTTTCCTGGATCTCTGTAAGGGCAGATTTTTCTCCCTTTCCTCTTTCGCAGCGGTCCACAGAAACCACCAGTCCCAGAACGTCCACATTCCCCTGGGCCTTGATGATCGGAAGAGTCTCCTCTATGGAGGTTCCCGCTGTGGTCACATCCTCGATGATGACTACCTTATCGCCATCGGCAATGGGGCTTCCTAAGAGGATCCCCTTATCGCCATGGTCCTTTACCTCTTTTCTGTTGGAGCAGTATTTGATATCTGCGTCAAAATGCTCGCTTAAGGCCATGCTGGCAGCAACGGTCAAGGGGATTCCCTTGTAGGCCGGTCCGAACAGCACGTCAAACTCTGTTCCAAAGGTATTCTGGATGGCCTTTGCATAATACTCTCCCAGCTTTCTTAACTGGGCGCCGGTGCGGTAAAAGCCTGTGTTCACGAAGAACGGGGTCTTTCTTCCGCTCTTTGTTACGAAATCACCAAACTTTAAAACGCCGCAGTCCACCATAAATTCAATAAATTCCTGCTTATATTTTTCCATTTTCCGAATCCTTTCTCTGTTTTGCGGATGCGGGACACTGGCCCTAACGGACCGCCCCGATCAGCTCATTGATATCTTCCACTCCGTACTTTTTCATGTACGCTTCGATCCCATCCACGATCTCTGCCGTTGTGCAGGGGTTCACGAAGTTGGCCGTTCCCACTGCCACGGCTGTGGCTCCGGCCAGGATAAATTCCAGGGCGTCGTCGGCAGTCATGATGCCGCCCATGCCGATCACCGGGATCTTCACCGCCTGGGCTGCCTGGTACACCATACGCACCGCCACCGGCTTCACCGCCGGACCGGACATTCCTCCGGTCTTATTGGCCAGGGCAAAGGTCCTCCGGTTGATATCGATCTTCATTCCTGTAATGGTATTGATCAGGGATACCACGTCGGCCCCTCCTGCCTCCACAGCCTTTGCCATTTCGGAAATATCCGTCACATTGGGAGAAAGCTTCATGATCACCGGCTGCTTTGCCACTTTTTTAATGGCGGCTGTGATATCCTCCGCCACCTTCGGATCCTGTCCAAAGGCCAGGGCTCCGGCTTTTACGTTGGGACAGGAGATGTTGATCTCCAGCATGTCCACATCCGTCCCGCCCAGGCGCTCCACCACGTCCAGATAATCTTCCTTTGTTTTTCCGCAGACATTTACGATGATCTTCGTATCATACTGCTTTAAAAACGGGATATCCCGTTCAATAAACACGTCCACGCCCGGTCCCTGAAGGCCGATGGCGTTTAACATGCCGCCGTATACCTCTGTCACCCTGGGCGTCGGATTTCCCGGCCAGGGTACGTTGGCGATCCCCTTGGTCACCACGGCTCCCAGACGATTCAGATCCACCATCTCGCCGTATTCCATACCGGACCCGAAGGTACCGGAGCAGGTCATCACCGGATTCTTAAGCTGGACTCCGGCTAAATTCACCTTTGTGTTCATGCTTAATCCTCCTTTACTTTTACCGTTCCGCACATACAGCCGCCGGCGATCCGCTCCCTCTGCTCCTCAGAGGAAAGCAGCTCCACCTCATCCGCTAAGAATACGGGGCCGTCCTTGCAGACTCTCTTGTTTTTCACGTTGCTGTGCTCGTCCACATCCTTACTGTGACACACACAGCCCAGGCATGCGCCGATGCCGCAGGCCATCTTCTCCTCCAGGGAGATCCAGCACTCGATGCCATTTTCTGCTGCATACGCCTTAAGGGCCTTTAACATGGGCGTAGGACCGCAGGCATAGATCACATCGGCCTTTAAGCCGCCCGCCCGGATGGCATCGATGACGTTTCCTTTCGTTCCGACGCTTCCATCCTCAGAGGCGATGACCACCTCTGCGTATTTTCCGATCTCATCTGCCAGGAAGGTCTCCGCATCCCGGTAACCTAAAACGGCGGTCTTTTCGCATTCTAAGTTCTTTGCCAGCTCTAACATCGGCGGGATCCCGATGCCTCCTCCGATAAGAAAGGCCTTCTTATCCTTTAACGGAAACCCGTTTCCCAGAGGACCCATGATGTCCAGCGTATCCCCGGCCTGGTATCTGGAAAACTCCAGAGTCCCGGCTCCGGCGATCCTGTACACGATGCGCAGTCTTCCCTTTTCCTTATCAGCTTCACAGATACTGATGGGCCGCGGTAAAAGTTTTGAGGGGTCGTTGGTGTAGACTGCGATGAACTGGCCGGGTCTGGACGCCTCCGCCATTTCCGGCGCGTCCAGCCACATGCTGAAGATCCCCTCCGCCAGCTTCTCCTGGCTTACGATTGCTGCTCTCACTTTTTTCTGTGCCATGGCTTCCTCCTAGAGAACGCTGTTGATATCAGCGATCATGTCCATAACTGCCTGTCTGGACGCCTCTGCGAAATGCTCCGGGCCGAACTTGGCGTATTTTTCCTGCTTGTAAGCCGCGATGATGCCGCGGGAGGAGTTGACCACCGCGCCGAGCCCGTCTTCATTGAAGCAGTTGGCCAGATCCTTTGCTGTACCGCCCTGGGCGCCGTAGCCCGGCACCAGGAAGTAGGTATGGGGCATTAGCTTTCTTAAGATCTTGCTCATTTCCGGATAGGTGGCTCCCACAACGGCTCCCACATTGCTGTATGTACCGTCCATGCAGTCTGCGCCCCACTCCACGACCTTTTCAGCCACCAGCTCATACAGCGGTCTTCCGTCGATGAGACGGTCCTGGAACTCGCCGCTGGAGGGATTGGAGGTCTTTACAAGGACGAACAGTCCGCGGTCCTCCTCCCGGCACACGTCCACGAAGGGCTTTACGCCGTCGGTTCCCAGATACGGGTTCACAGTGATAAAATCAGTATCAAAACCGGAGCATACATTGCTGCCGACCTTTACCTTTCCCAGATGTCCCACCGCATAGGCAGAGGACGTGGAGCCGATATCGCCGCGCTTTACGTCTCCGATCACCAGAAGTCCCTTTTTCTTGCAGTATTCCACGGTTCTGGCATATATTTTAAGTCCCTCAATGCCAAACTGCTCATACATGGCAATCTGGGGTTTCACTGAGGGAATCAGATCATAGGTGCTGTCAACGATTTCTTTATTGAACTGCCATACGGCTTCCGCAGCTCCTTCTAATGTCTCTCCAAACTCCTTAAACGCGTTCTGGACGATGTGAGACGGAATGTAGCTTAACATCGGGTCAAGACCAACACAGATAGGCGCCTTTGTTTTCTGAATCTTCTGTACCAGCTGACTAATCATAGTTTCCTCCTTCAATGCAGTTCCATTTCCTGTATTTCTATTTCCTATAAAACCTTATTCTTATAGATTTTAGCATAAGAAAGAACGGCTTTCAAGCCCCAAGTGAAAAGATTTGGGGCTTGAAAGAAGGGAGTTTCCCTGATCATTCCAGTGATCCCAGCAGAGACTCAAACACATCCAGAGCAGCGTTTACCACTCCCGGCCCCTCCATATCGAGGCCGCAGAGCTTTAAAAGCTCTGTGGGCTTCATGGAGGATCCGCCCTTTAAAAAGTTAAAATAGCCCTCCAGGGCATTTTTATCGCCGTCGAAGATCCTCTGGCCGATGGTAACGGCAGCGGCAAAGGCCGTGGCGTACTGGTACACATAGAAGGTGTAGTAAAAGTGGGGGATCCGTGCCCACTCCACGTCGATCTCCGGATCCACGCACATATCCGGGCCAAAATATTTTTCATTGAGCCCGTGATAAAGAGAGCAGAGAGCATCCGCAGTCAGAGGAATACCGTCCCGGCACATTTTATGGGTCTCCCACTCAAATTCGGCAAACATGGTCTGGCGGAACATCACGGAACGGAACCGGTCCAGAAGCTGGAAGATCAGGGATTCCTTCTCCTCCCTGGTCTCTGCCTGGCGGATCATGTGCTGGAACAGGATCACCTCGTTGCAGGTGGACGCCACCTCCGCTACAAAAATGGTATACCCGGCGTAGGCCGGCGGCTGGGCGTGGTCCGAATACCAGGAATGGAGGGAGTGCCCCATCTCATGGGCCAGGGTAAGGACCGAATCCAGGCTGTCCGTATAGCTCATGAGCACATAGGGATGACAGCCATATACATGGCGGGAATATCCGCCGCTCCTCTTTCCCTGGTTTTCGTAGACATCGATCCACCGGCTGGAAAAGCCCGTTTCCAAAAGCTTCCCATACTCCTCTCCCAGAGGCTTTAACCCCTCCAGGATCAGCCTTTTCCCCTCCTCATAGGGATACCTCTTATCCGTCCCTCCTGCCAGGGGGACAAACAGGTCGTACATATGGAGCTCTGGAAGGCCCAGCCGTTCCTTTCTCAGCCTCACATACCTGTGCAGGGCCGGAAGCCGGCTTCCAATGGTCTCCAGAAGGCTGTCATAGACCTGCTCCGGCACCTCGTTGGCCGCCAGGGACATTTCCCGGCTGGAGCTGTAATTTCTCGCCCTGGCCGTAAAGCAGGCCTGCTTTACATGGCCCTCATAGGCTGCTGCCAGCGTATTGGAAAACTGGCGGTAGCTGCTGTAATAACTATGAAAGACTGCCTGCCTCAGACTCCGGTCCCGGCTTTCCATCAGCGTTCCATAGGAGCCGTGGGTCACAGGGATCTCCTCTCCGTCTCCCCCACGGACTGCCTGGAAGCGGACATCCGCATTATTGAACATGGTAAAGATCGCAGAAGGAGCCGCCGCCGTCTGGCCAAAGCCCGCCAGGAGCCGTTCCTCCCTTTCGCCCAGCATATGCTCCTTCCTGGCCAGGATCCGCTCCAGATACAGCCGGTACCCGGAAAGCGCTCCGTCTTCCAGGAAGCCCTTCATGACCGGTTCCGGTATCCCAAGGAGCTCCGGCTCTGCAAAGGAGGATGCCTCCATGGCCCGGGATAAAAGAAGCTGCGCCCGGGATAAAAGGGCCTGGGAAGCGCTCTGGGACGTATCCTCGTCTCTTTTCTGGATGGCGTAAGCCAGAAGCCTGGAAAATTTCAGATCCATGGCCACATCGTGATCCAGGTACTCCTTCAGCACAGCCGCGTCCTCCCCTAAACGGCCCTTAAAACCCTCATACCGTCCGATCCCGCTTTCCAGCTCTGAAAAAAGCTCCTCCAGCGCTTTCTCCGTAGGGATCAGATCCCGCAGATCCCACTGGAACTGCGGATCCATCTCACTGCGTTTTTTTAATGCCTCTGCCATAAAAACTCTCCTTTCCTCCCGGACATGCCTCCCGGCTCCGGGGCTTTCTTATCCGATCAGTCCCGCCATCAGGGGAACGGCGATCACGGTCATCAGTCCTGCCACGGCAATGGAAAGGCTGCTCATGGCGCCCTCCACTTCTCCCAGCTCCAGGGCCTTGGAGGTCCCAATGGCATGGGCCGCCGTTCCCAGGGCCAGTCCCTTTGCAATGGGCTCCCGGATCCCCACCAGCTTAAACCAGCCTTCTGCCACGATGTTCCCCAGGATGCCGGTAAATATGATGCTGACGATGGTGATGGTCACGATGCCTCCGGCCTCCTCCGCCACGCCCATACCGATAGCTGTGGTGATGGATTTGGGAAGCAGGGATACATAATGCACACGCTCCAGACGGAACACCAGGGACATGGCAAAAATGCTCAGGACGCTTCCTGCCACTCCGGTGGTGATGCCGCAGAGAACGGCGGCAAGGTTTTTCTTTAAAAGCTCCAGCTGCTTATAAAGGGGGATCGCCAGACAGACCGTGGCCGGTGTCAGAAAATAGCTGATGTAGGACGCCCCCTGGTTATAATCCCCGTAAGAGATCCCTGTGGCCTTTAAAAGGGCCATCACCAGAAGGATCGCCACCAGAAGGGGGTTCAGAATGGCCCAGCCCAGTTTTTTCTTTAAGGCCATCCCCACAAGATAGGCGGCCACGCTTACAAACATCCCAAAATATAACGGCATCTAGTTCTCCTCCTTTTTCTGTCGTCTGATGATCCACTCTGCCGATTTTCCCGTCACCGTCATGACGACCAGCGTGGAAACCACGGTGATGACGAAAAAGGGGACCAGGATGGCCTTCAGTTCGTCAAATTTCTCAATGAGGCCCACTGCTGACGGAATGAACATCAGAGGCATCAGATCCAGCAGCAGATTGCCGGTGGCCTGGACGTCCTGAAGCTTCACCGCCCCGGAGCATAAAAGCCCAAGAAGGATGAACAGGCCGTAAACTCCTGCGGGCACCGGGAACGGGATCCACTGGTTCAAGAGCTCGCCGATCATGGTGATCCCAAAGATAATGGCGATTTCTTTCAGATATTTCATAATTATTCTCCTCTCCTTATGAATGTCCCCATTTTAGCACCGTCTGTCTCTCCGGGCAACAAATTATACAGAATTTTCCGCATTTTCTTCCGGCCTTCTTGCATTTCCATCTGATACCTGTTACTATCTGAGATACTGGATCCGGGAATCAGGGGACAAAGCAGGTCATTGTCCTGACCCGGATCGGACTATACCAGGAGGATTCTTCTATGGATATCACCATTTCTTCCAGCCTGACACCCAGAGAAAAGGATAAAATTTTCCTTCTTTTGGACGCATGCTATAAAAAAGAGCCCGTTTCCCTGACCTTTCCCACGGAGGAAGCCGATCATTATCTTCTTGCCTGGGAAAACGGCCGTCTCCTGTGCGCAGCCGCGCTTTTAAAGGAGGACGAGACCGTTTATGAATGCACCGCCTTCACCCGGCCGGACTGCCGGAGAAACGGCATCTTTGGAGCCGTTCTTGAAAAGGGCCTTTCCCTTCTTCCGGAGGATACGGAGCTTTTATTCTATGTAGACAAAAAAAGCCCCGATGCCCTGGAGGCCGTAACGGCCCTGGGCGCAGAGCTTCTTTCTGACGAACATATGATGGAGCTGGCATCAGATGCCGTCTCTGCCATGAAAGGCATGGGAAAAACGGGAGACCTGACGGTCACAGAGGCCATGGAGGGAGAACAGGCCATCCTGGTCTTTTCTGACGCCCACGGCTCTCTGAACATCTCCCTTTACGGCACCCACTATTACCTGTACGGCTTTGAGATCCGGGAGGGCCAGAGGGGGAGGGGCTTCGGGACCAGCCTGCTTATAAAGGTTCTGTCCTTCCTGGCAGAACGGGAGCCTCTTCCAGTGACGCTCCAGGTATCCGGCTCCAACGGCCCGGCCCTTTCCCTGTATAAAAAAACAGGGTTCCGCATCACCGAAACCCTGTCCCGTTATCTGTACTAAGCTTTGGACATCCAGCCATTTGGCCTATTGGCCGCACCGGCCTGCCAGACGGCTGTTAATCCTTGTCAAACTGCAGGAGCCTGGACGGATTTGCCCGGTTCTCGATCTTCTGCCGGATGGACTGCATCTTTAAGTCCGTCTGGGCAATGATCTCCGCGCACTCCTTTAATTCCTCGCTGATCTCGCCCGAGTCGTCCAGATCCTTTTTATACTTCATCTGGTGGTCCAGGCTGGCCCAGAAGTCCATGGCCATGGTACGGATCTGGACCTCCACCCGCATCTTCTCCTTCCGGTCGGAAAAGAATACGGGGATCTCAATGATCATATGGTAGCTGCGGTAGCCGTTGACCTTGGGACAGCGGATATAGTCCTTTACCATAAGAACGTTCACATCGTCCTGGCGGGCCAGCATCTCAGCCACCACATAAATATCGTCGATGAAGGAGCAGATCACCCGGATCCCGGCCACATCGTAAAGGTTTTCCGCCACCGACTGGACGCTCACCGGATATCCCCGGCGTTTCAGCTTTTCCAGGATGCTTAACGGCTTCTTCACCCTGGATTTGATCATCTGGATGGGATTTCTCTGGTAGCGCACCGCCAGATCGTCGTTGAGCACCTCCAGCTTGGTCTTCACCTCCCTGATGGCACAGGTATACATCATCATCATCTCCCGGAACTGGAGCGCCTCATTGAGAAAGCTGTCCGGGATATCCACGGTCATAGGAGCATTTACGGCAGACTGTACCAGGCCGCCGCTGGGATTCATAGTAATATTCATTTATTTATGTACCTCACTGATCTCATTGGAATTTTCTTTTCTCCATTATACATGATATGGGATGGCTTCTCAATGAAAGAATACTTAATTTTCTCTAAACCTTTCCATAACCTGTCCATCGGATTCTTTACAACGGGAACAAACCATGCTATGATAGCCATAGATGTAACTGGCAGACAAAGACTTGCCTGCATCACCACACAAGAATCCTTGGGAGGGTAAAATAATGAAAACTCTAGGCTACTACAATGGCAATTACGGACCGCTGGAAGAAATGACCGTGCCCATGAACGACCGTGCCTGCTACTTCGGCGACGGCGTTTACGAGGCGACTCTTGCAAAAAACGGAAAGATCTTCGCTTTAAAGGAGCACCTGGACCGTTTCTTCAACAGCGCCGGACTTCTTAAGATCGAAATTCCCTACACACGGGAAGAGCTGACCTCCATCCTTTACGATATGCTGGCAAAAATGGACGACTCTGAGATCTTCATTTACTGGCAGGTGACCCGCGGCACAGGGATCCGCCAGCACCAGTTCCCGGCTGCCGGAACAAAGGCGAACCTGTGGATCTTCATGAAACCTGGAAAGCACGGCGATTCCAGCAAGCGTCTGAAACTGACCGATATGGAGGACACCCGCTTCCTTCACTGCAACATCAAGACACTGAACCTGCTCCCCAACGTTATGGCTGCTGAAAAGGCAGAGTCCATGGGCTGCGGAGAATGCGTATTCCATCGTGGAGACGTGGTTACGGAATGTGCTCACAGCAATGTTTCCATCATCAAGGACGGCGTTTTCAAGACTCATCCCACCGACCACTACATCCTTCCCGGCATCACAAGGATGCACCTGGTACAGATCTGTAAGGACAATGGGATCCCTGTGGATGAGACTCCCTTCACCATGGAGGAGCTGATGGACGCCGACGAGGTCATCGTTTCCAGCTCTACTAAGTTCTGTGCACCGGCCTGCGAGATGAACGGTACTCCCATCGGAGGAAAGGCTCCCGAGCTGGTAAAGATCCTTCAAGAAAAATATCTGGAGAAATTTGAGAACGAAACAAAATAAGATGCAGACGGCGGCCCCGGATCGATTCAGTTCCAGGGCCGCCGCTTTTTATACTCCGGCTTTTTTACAGATATCAGAAAGGCAGCATCGTTCACAATGGGGCTTCGTCCTGGCGGTGCACACATCCCGTCCATGAAACACCAGCCGGTGGCAGAAATCGCTTCCCTCGTCCGGGGGGATCAGCTTCCACAGCTCCATCTCTACCTTCTTCGGTTCCTTTACGCCGTCCACCAGGCCCATGCGGTTCACCAGACGGATGCAGTGGGTATCCGTGACGATAGCCGGTTTTCCGAACACATCCCCCATGATCAGATTTGCACTCTTCCGCCCCACCCCCGGCAGCTTTAAAAGGGCGTCAAAATCGTCGGGCACCTTTCCTCCGTACTGGTCCCACAGGATCTTCATACAGGCGCTGATGTCCCTGGCCTTGCTGTGTCCCAGTCCGCAGGGCTTCACGATGGCCTCGATCGCATCGGGATCCGCCTGGGCCAGGGACTCCACATCGGGGAATTTCTCATACAGCTTTTCCACTACCACGTTGACCCGGGCGTCTGTGCACTGGGCCGCCAGCCGGACACTGACCAAAAGCTTCCATGCCTCGTTATAATCCAGGGTACAGCCCGCCTCCGGGTATTCCTTTTTCAGCCGGTCTATAATCTCCAGAGCCAGCTTTTTTCTTTCGTTTTCCATAAAACCTCTCCTTTATATCTGCTTCTATGGCATCCGTTTTCCCACTACACAGGCCCTTTGTCTGCTTCCACCTCATAGACCACATAGGGATGGCTTACATGATACCCAAGCTTCTCTGCCAGAGCTGCGGAGATCTCCGTATGGGCATCCCAGGACGGATAAAGCCCCCGCTCCAGGCATTCCAGGATCAGCGCCGCCCCGCAGGCAGAGGCCAGGTCCCGGTTCCTCATATCCTCCCGGGTATCGATCTCGATCTCAATGGCGTCCCGGCTCCTGGCATAGGAGGAGGCTCCTGCCAGCAGCTCGTTTCCACGGAAGGCCGCCACCCCCAGTCCCATGGCTTCATACGCCTCACAGGAGGGAAAGCAGGAAACCAGGTCCCGGCTCCATTCCTCCTTAAGGCATTTTCCATATAACTCCCCATGGATCCGGGAAAGGGTGATCCCCGCAGGAAGGGTCTCCACCAGGGCCCGCAGCCTGCCAGGGTCGAAGCAGTCCCCCTCTTTTTTTATGGCATACCGGGTATGCTCCCTGGCCCGGTCTCCCAGGACCTTTTTTATAAGCTCCCGCCAGGCTGCATCCGGCGGCGCCAGGAGCAGGTACTGCCGCCCATAATCCCAGGCTATGAGCCGTTCCTCTGGTTTTCCTGCCAGAAAACAGAAGTCTCCCAGGACTGCCGCTGCCGAGTCCATGCCGCCTGCGGTCCCATAAACGCAGCCCATCATTCCCTGGAGACAGGCGTCGATCATCACTTCCCTGCGGCCGGAAAACAGAAAAGCAGCCATGCCCGGCTCCTCCAGCCTGTAAATTCCCTCTGGGATCTTCATTCCGCAGCCTCCTTTTTCTTTTTAATACTGATACCGTTTCCTTTTTGCCGCCAAAAAGACCAGGGTCACGGCTGCCGCCACCAGCTCGGCTCCCACAATGGAGCCCCAGATGCCGTCCACGCCCCAGATCAGCGGAAACACCAGGACTGCCGTGATCTCAAACACCAGGCTCCTTAAAAAAGCAATGGCCGCCGAAGTAAGCCCATCGTTTAAGGCTGTAAAGAAAGCAGAGCCGAAAATGGCGATCCCGGAAAACAGGAATGAAAATGAGTAGATCAGGAATCCCCTGGCCGTCAGCTCCATGAGCCCAGCGTCATATCCCACAAAAAGCTGTGCCAGCGGCCTTCCCAGAAGCTCCGCCGCCCCGAACATGGCCGCGGAGGAAACTAAGATCACCGCAGAGCTTTTCTTTAACAGGCTGTGAAGCTCCAGGCGGTTTCCGGCCCCGAAATGGAAGCCCACCACTGGAGCCACTCCAGTGGAATATCCGATGAATATGGACAGAAAGACCATGTTCACATACATCAGGACCCCATAGGCAGCGACACCGTCCTCACCGGCATACTTTAAAAGCTGGAGATTATAGAGCATCCCCACCAGGGACATGGAGATATTGCTCATGAGCTCTGAGGAGCCGTTGATGCAGGCTTTGGCCAGAGCCCTTTTATCCAGGGATGCCTTTCCCAGCCGGAACAGGCTGCCGTTGGGCCGGGAAAAGTAGACCAGGGGGATCAGGCCGCCCAGAGACTGGCTTAAGGCCGTGGCCATGGCCGCTCCCGGGAGCCCCCACCGGAACACGGCCATAAACAGGTAGTCCATGACCATGTTTGCAATGCCGGAAACCACCGTCACTGCCAGTCCCAGCCTTGGCTTCTGGGCTGTGATAAAAAAGGTCTGGAACTCATACTGGAGCATGAACAGGGGAAGGGCCGACAATATGATCCGTCCATAGATCACACAGCTTTCCAGCATGATCCCCTCTGCACCCAGAAGCCTGGCCACAGGCCGGATCAGAAGCATCCCCAGGATACCGATCCCGATGCCGCAGCCGGCTGTTACATAAACAAACATAGAAAAGAGGCGCTGGGCCTTTTCATGCTTTCCCTCTCCCAGGGTCTTGGCGATCAGCGCCCCGCCTCCGGCTCCGAACATAAAGCCCACGGCTCCCAGGATCATTAAAAACGGCCATATAAAGTTCACCGCCGCAAAGGGCGTTTTCCCTACCAGGTTAGAAACAAAAAAACCGTCCACCACGCCATAAACCGACGTGAACACCATCATGATAATGGATGGGATCGTAAAGCGCATGAGCCGTCCTAAGCTGAAATGGTCTGATAACTGGATCTTCATACGCCAAGCCTCCCGGTCTTTTCCCGGAACTGCTCCAGGTATCTTCCTGTGAGCCGGATATACTGCTCCAGTTCTTCTCCGGTCCAGGAATCAAAGATCTCATTTTCGATCTTTATAAGACGGCCGGCCGTCTTTTCTGCCAGCTCCATTCCCTCCTCTGTCAGGCGGACCAGCTTTCTCCTGCCCCCGGGGCTTTCCAGGGTCAGGATCCCCTGGGCCTCCAGCTTTTTAATAGCCGAGTGGATGGTCTGCCTGCTGATCCCCGTCAGCTTCGCGATCTCCAGAAGAGGGCATGGATTCTCCCTGGAGCAAAGCGCATAAAGGATCATCATGGCGCTGTCTGAAAGCCCCAGCTTCAATGACGCATTGTGATATGCCTCGTCGATCTCAGAGGTCAGCAGATTATAATACTGAAGCTGCTCTGATACACATGGTTTCATATGTCGTCTTCTCCTTTCAGTCCGATTTCGTACTCTGGATTATAGTCCGAAATCAGACTGGTGTCAAGATTTTTATAAAGAGATCCTTCCATGCCCCGCCCATGGATCCTAAAACCCAAAAAGCGCTCTGACAGATCTCTTCCTGTCAAAACGCTTTTATGACTGCTACTTCCGATCTGAAAAAGCCGCTGCCTCCCGGATCCACTCCATCAGCTCATCGTCGATCTCCTCCTTACTGGCGGTAAGAACATGATGGGTCCAACGGCCTGGATACGGCTCTGTGGCCACATCGATCCTGGGGGAAACGACCTGGTGAGGCAGGCTGAACGTTACCACCAGAAACGGCTCCGGACAGTCCTTTTTCTTTCTGACCCGCATAAACGAAGCACAGGCAAACATGTGCTTATTATAAAAGGAAATCTGAGTTTTCTGAAATTTGACCCGGACATCGGGGATATCCTTTAATATTTTCTGCTCCAGGATCCTGTAAATGGGAAGCGCATCCGGGTGAAGTTCAAAAAACAAAAGCTGCTGGCTGTCCTCCAGACTCTCCTCCGGCAGCTTCCTCAGGATCTTTTCCATGGCTTTCCCCCTGGCCAGCTCATCCACCAGCTTATCCAGATAACGGATCTCCCGCATCAGCGGCTCTTCGATCTCCTCCACCCGTACACCGCATACAACGCCCTTGATCTCATTTCTGGCCGGATTGGGGGACGGAGCATTTCGGAAAAAATCGCCGTAAGAAAGCTCCGAATCCAAGGCCGCTTCAAGCTCTGTCCGTGTATAACCGGTCAGCCAGGTGATGATCTGGTCCACCTCCCCCTGGGTGCGTCCCTTTTTCACTGCCTTATTTACCAGTAAAAGATAAATTTTCCCGAATTTCATGTTATATACGTTTTCACTGGTCATTTCCCATTCTCCTTTTCACACCATACCGCAATCTCTGCCACCAGCTCCCAGTCCAGGGGCTGGTCATAAGGCAGCCGGATCGTCCCCTTCTGGGTCTGGTACCCGGTCAGCCGGTCCGCAAATTTCTCCACAGCCTCCGGTCCCGGATACAGCCCCACATGATTTTTAAATGCAGCAAACTGGATCAGATTGCGCTTTTTCCAATATGTGGGCATACTCCAGGATATTTTTTCCATGGTATCCGGGATCGCTGCCCGGATCGTCTCGTTAATCTCTTTTAAAAGCGGCTGTGCCTTTTCCGGCTGGTTTAAAATATATTCGTCAATGGTTTCCGGCGGCTTCCCGCAATAATGATCCTGGCCGTTACGAGCAAATGTACGGCCGCATTTGGGACATGTCCACATAAAAATTCCTCCTTAATACGTTTTAATCTATTTTTGCGCGAAGGGAACGACTGTCATACTGTTCCTGGTCCACGCCCTCCAGCTGGAAGTGAATATTGTCCCACCGGAACAGAGGCAACTTCCTTTCTTTCGGATGCACCTGGTTTCATATCTGCATTTTCTGTTTTTCCTGGTTTTCGCTTCTGGCTTCATTTGATTCTCCAAATTCCGCATTGACATCCTCTAATTTTTTAAATATACTGTATATAGAGGAGGCAAGAGCGTCGCTGGGGGAACCGTTTTTCGGGATGGCCCTGGTCTTGATCGGCGTATTACCTCCGTTTTTTCTGATAAATCTCATGTAAATACAAACGGTTATCTTTTGCGACCTTCACCGCAAAAACGACAAAATAATCTCCCGAAAATTCCCCTTTTTCAATGCGTATTTTCTCCGATAACAGCGCCACCCCATCCGCAGCCTTTGCGATCCTTTTGGTAATCCAACACCTTTCCATGATCTATGACTGCTGGTACTGCGCCAGATGTAATTGCTTCCATTCGGCCTATTCCATGGCCAATATCCTCTTTTATTCCCGCACAGCTCAGATAAACCTGTCCCAGTACATCAAGATTTTTTGTAGCAACCCTAATGCCATAAATCGACGCTTCATTCATGATCTGAAGACCGCCTATGCTATTTCAATTCACGCTCCCATGAGGGGAGCGACGACATAATGATATCCTGGTATGCCCGGCCTGCGGATTTCAATCCACGCTCCCACAAGGGGAGCGACGCCGGAGCCAGCATCACGACATCCAACACAGGCATATTTCAATCCACGCTCCCACAAGGGGAGCGACTGGGGAGAGGATGAGCAAAAGGGATGAATAAACCAATTTCAATCCACGCTCCCACAAGGGGAGCGACGATAAATTCTGGCGAGTGGAGACTGTACGGAAAAATTTCAATCCACGCTCCCACAAGGGGAGCGACCATACTGTAAAAGATCTCCGCTTTTATACTGATGATTTCAATCCACGCTCCCACAAGGGGAGCGACGAGCATCGCTGGGAGAAGAAACCAGATCCGCATAAATTTCAATCCACGCTCCCACAAGGGGAGCGACCCTATGAGGATATTGGCCTGGATCCGGTACAGGTATTTCAATCCACGCTCCCACAAGGGGAGCGACTTAAGATCTGGAAGATCACGGCCATAGAAACCGATTTCAATCCACGCTCCCACAAGGGGAGCGACTCTCACAGACATTTCCACACCAAGCAAAAAGGAGAATTTCAATCCACGCTCCCACAAGGGGAGCGACGGGAATCCGGAAGCCAGATGTGCCTGGTGCATCGGGATTTCAATCCACGCTCCCACAAGGGGAGCGACGGTGGAGCCGGAAAAGAAATCCGGCTGGATCCAGATTTCAATCCACGCTCCCACAAGGGGAGCGACAGGTCAATGCGATTTTATCGCAGAAAGAAAGATATTTCAATCCACGCTCCCACAAGGGGAGCGACGCCTCATCGCGGAGGATTAGAAGAAGCAATGAGAATTTCAATCCACGCTCCCACAAGGGGAGCGACATATACTCATGCTCCTCCTCTGACAAAAACGTCAATTTCAATCCACGCTCCCACAAGGGGAGCGACGGTTGAGGTCAATAATGAGTTAGAGTTAATGCGGATTTCAATCCACGCTCCCACAAGGGGAGCGACAGAGTATCGGATCCAGACCACGATCGCCGGAGTAGATTTCAATCCACGCTCCCACAAGGGGAGCGACGCAACAGTTACCGTTCATACTTTGCCGATACAATATTTCAATCCACGCTCCCACAAGGGGAGCGACGGGCGAGCTCCGCAAACCGCGCCGGAGCCGCCATAATTTCAATCCACGCTCCCACAAGGGGAGCGACGGTGTCTTCTGTTGGCTGCATGAACAGCAAGGAAAAATTTCAATCCACGCTCCCACAAGGGGAGCGACTATATTGCGGCATGAACTTATCCACGCATTTTTGTATATTTCAATCCACGCTCCCACAAGGGGAGCGACCAAATGGATTCCATGTTGTGGGCAATCAGCTCACATTTCAATCCACGCTCCCGCAAGGGGAGCGACTAATTCCGCATCGATGATGTCTGCATTATCATTATTTCAATCCACGCTCCCACAAGGGGAGCGACAGCAATTTTACACAAAATTCCATATCTGTTTTATTTCATTTTTACCAATCCTTTCCCCATATCATATTTCCACACACAGCCCGCTTCCGACTTTTAATCATTTTTTGTACATTTTTTCTGGTGCGAATCGCCCAGAGATTTCCTGTCTGCTTCCATTTCGCACCAAAACAATATCCGGCATTCTATAATGTCTGCTCCACAGACCTGCTATAAGATCAATACCTGATCTGCCGCAAGCCCATGATCCACGCCAACATGGTCTACCTTTGTCTGATACTTATTTCCCAGATAATAAAACCGCAGACTGTCCACCTCTTCGTCGATAAGTTCTGTCAGCTTTGCCTTCAGCGCTATGCACTGTGCCTGGTCTAAAAGACATTCAAACACTGAATTCTGAACTCTTCTTCCATAATTTACACACTGCTTTGCCACTTTACGGAGTCTTGCTTTTCCCGCCGTCGTTTCTGTATTTACGTCATAAGTGATCAATACCAGCATCGTTCCACCTCATTTCCATAAAAACACAGGATATCCATCCAGATCTCCACGAAGATATCTTGCAAGGAGCATGGCCTGTACATAGGGTACCATCCCCCATTCCACCTTTTCCTTTAAATATGGATGGGTGAGAGTCTCTTTCTTTTTATTCTGCCACTCTGTCAGAACCTTTTTTCTCAGTTCTGCATCCATCAGAACAGCTCCATTTTCCTTTCTGGTAAAATTCTTACCACTGACGATCCTTTTATTGATCAGTGACAGGACAAATCGGTCTGCCAGAACAGGCCGCAGTTCTTCGATCAGATCAAGCGCGAGCGATGCCCTGCCAGGCCGGTCGGTATGAAGATATCCTACGTATGGATCCAGTCCCACCGTTTCCAGTGCAGCGGTAACTGTATTGGTCAATAACGTGTATACAAAAGACAACAGAGCGTTCACAGGATCCAGAGGAGGCCGTCTGCTCCTCCCTTGAAATAAAAAATCTTTCTTCTGCTGTAAAATAAGCTGATCAAAAACGCCAAAATAAACACTGGCCGCCTCTCCTTCATATCCACGCAGCTGATCCTTCGACACGCTCCCGCGCACCAGTTCCATAGAGTTTTTTAAATATTGACTGGCTTCCTTGACTCGTTCTTCATCTATCTGCATCCCATGATCCCGAATTGCCCGCTCCAATATCCATCTGGCGTTATATATCTTCCCCAGAATACACGTTTTTGCAAGTTCCAGGCTCTCCCCCTCATCTCGGCTGCCGTCATACTGTCTCTGTCTGAGGATCACATTTCCTTTTACCTTTCCTGTCACCCTCGCCAGAAATTTCCCTTGAGGAGAGAGAAAACATAGGGAAACATTCCTTTCCGCACATCCTCCCATCAAGGCAGGGCTTACTCCCCGATATCCAAACGATACGATTCCCTCCAGGTTATGAAGCGGCAGCCGTCCAATCTCCTCCTTTTCCTCATAAACCACTACGTTCTCTCCATCCAGTCCCAGATAACTGTTTTCTGAAGTAACATAAAGCGTGTTCAGCAGTTTTTTCATTCCTGATCCTCCTCCAGAATATGGCTGAGATACGTTTTCACGGATTCCGTTTTTGAAAGCCCCGGCAGGCATATTTCCTTTAGAGAGCAGGAACTGCAGGCCTTTCTGCGCTTAACCTTTGGCGTGTACCCCCTCCGGTAATATTCGTGCATTTCTGAGAAACAGGACCGCACCTCCTGCCGCAGCTCTTCTGTGAACACAACCGTCTCCCTTCTCCTTGTCTCTCCATAAAAAACAGCACCTGCGGGAATCTCTGTGGAAAACATCTCTTCCAGGCACATGGCCTGGGCTGCCAGCTGCAGCCTGTCCTCTTCCGTCAGCTTTGGTTTTCCTTTTTTATATTCCACCGGATAGACAGAATACTGCCCTCTGTGGCCATGGAGGGAAATGCCATCCTCGCATTTATGAAACTCTACCAGATCGCATTCCCCGCTCACTCCCATTTCCCGCGAGGCCACAGGAAGGGCTCTGACCACCAGGACCCCGGCTCTTTTTTCTGTCAGATATGGATCGTGGGCCCGTTTATGCATCAGCTCCCCAATCACCGTATGGACATTTTCCTCCCATTGCTGCTCCACATGGATCAACGCCCACTGTCTTCTGCAGAATTTAAAATGCTGGATCCCTGAGATCATCAGATATTCTTCTTCTGGATATGCCATTAAACCATCCTTTTCATTTCCACTGAATCCGGAACGCACGCTTCATCGATCGTAACCGTATAATCCTGATATTTTCTTGGGTAAAGTACGCCTTCCTTTTTTTCTACCCTGACTGAATCAAACAGCTTATATGCCGGACAATCTCCCAGTTCCTTGCTGTGCTTAAATACGATCAGCTCCCGTACTGCCATTTTTCCTCTGGCTGCAGAATGGTCGTGTTCAAACATATTAAGGATGGCTTCCCACAAAAGCTCCAGATCGTCCTCTGTAAATCCTGTCACCTTACGGGCCAGATTAGCAGACACATATCCCTCTGCCCGGTACAGGCCATAGGGAACGATGCTCTTTCTTCCCATTTCTGTGGTCTTATTCTCTGCATCCTTTTCTGTCGTGATCGCAACCCGCGTGATCGTCACCTCCTGACTGAGGATCGGATCAATACTCCTGGCAAACCCGATCTGGACAGGGCCGCGAACCTGGCCGCAATTCAAGGACGCCTTTACAAATGTGGTCATAACTGCACCGAATGTACGTATATCATAAAAATTTCTGCACATATAATCTTTAAGCTTCAGATCCGCATCCGGGTCGCCTTTTTTCAGTTTTTTCAGCGATTCAGTCAGCTTTTTATCCTCCGTATCCATAACACCCAAAGCCTCGCACGCTTCCCTGTCGCTCCGGTTTAACGGTACATCCTCTTTAATATAGATCTTATACCCCTCTGCATCTTCCTTTACTGTCTCTATATAATTCCGGATCTTCCGTTTTAAACATACGTCTGTCACCAGTCCCAGACCGCTTTCCGGATCGATCCTGGGCATATTTCCGGCATCTGGATCCCCATTGGGATTTCCGTTTTCCACATCAAACAGGATCACAAATTCATATCTGTTTTTAATCGCCTCGTTCATTTATTTCTCCTCCTTCTTCTCATACCGTTTCTGCATCTGATGATAATACCCCAATGCGAATTCTCCCTGCTCCTCCAGGGACAGACGCAGTGGAAAATGCTCCAGCTTCCCCATAAGCTCTGTTAAGAGCCTTTCGTAAAAAATCTTTGAACTCCCTTTCTCCCGCTCCAGCTTCTTCAGATGACTGTTCTTCAACCGGTTTAAAATCGGAAATACGGAAGCTGGCGCCGTACTGGCCGAATTAAAATACCTGTCACGGATCGTTGAACGGATCCCCGGGTTTGTATCCATCTGGATGGATTCCAGAACTGCAAACAGTCTCCCAAGAACATAAGCCGTATCACAGCTTTCTGTATTCAGAGCCATAAAATTTTCCCCTTCTTTCCAATGATAATTTTGTATTAAATATGCCTTAATGATCTCAGCCCGTCCCCACGTAACGTTCCCCTGCTCGGCCCGGATCCGGATCAGTACATTTTCATAGAGGCCGGCTGGATAGCGTCCTCCAGAAAGGACTGCCTGGAGCACCAGGGATGCCATCCCGGGAACCGGCGTCCGGTCCTTTGCATTTGGATTTACCGTCTGATCCAGCATATCCCTTATACCGAGGTATTCACGTTTTTCCCACGACGGCCTTATGACCTCCATCCGTTCATAATGCTCTGCCAGACGTGTCAGGATGTTCCCAAATGAGTTCTCATAAAAGAAACGGACAGACAGCCTCGCCGCATTGGGAGATAGTCCCAGAATATAGAATCTCTGTTCCAGGTCCAGCTGCACCCCGTTAAGATCCATGGACTGTCCCCGTTTCAGCTTTGTAAATATGTCCTTCAAAGCTTCCTGGTTGTCTATTTTCGGATCTGCTGACATAAAAAAGGAATCCTGATACTCCTCCTCTCCGCTCTCCGCCCAGAACACGATCATGGAATCCCCAAGGCGAATCGCATGTTCTCTTTGGTCCAACAGATAATTGAGGGCTGTCGTATAGGCGAATTCCGCATATTTTCCCACCGGAGCATTGTAGCTCTGCTCTTTTCCATAGGATTCAAAGGAGGGGGCGTTAAAGGACACCAGCGCTGCCCCGCTGGACTGGGCTCCAGGCACTCCTTTGATCCCCCGGTGGATCCTGGCGATCTCGGTCCGTTCCCCGGTGACCAGGCAGACTCCCTGCGTTCCCGTTCCCATTCTCTCCAGGCTCTTTTCCCAGGCCTCTCTGATCCATGGATCCTCCTGGGCATAGTCCATTCCCATGACAAAGATCAGATTCCCTCCATCTGTGACCTCCTGCCATTTTTCCCTTATTACAGGATCCTGTTCCGCCTCCTCCGGATCCCAGGTCTCAAAAAACAAACAGATGGCATGGGCCATTCTGCCCCCGATCCCGTTCAGAAGCTTCAAATGCCGTTCCCTTGATGCCTGAAAGCACTCCAGGACCCGGGGACTTGTCCCATTCGCATCGATCCCCAGGATATACTTTGAATTATCACATAGAAAATTGGCTGCCACTCCAGAAGAGCGGGTCACCATTTCCGGAACCATTAAAGATACAGGAACCCATACCTTCTTTTTTCCGCGGTCTGCTTCCGTTTTCATGGGAAGGATCCCAGTTATCCTGCCTTCCTCTGACAGATTGACTGCATAGGAGACCTTTGCCTTACACCAGCCTTCCGCCGCCACTTCTTCACGTTCTGCCAGCCTCTCATATAATCCCACTAAAGCGTCAAGGATCATCGTATCACCTCACAATCCCGCAGATCGATCACACCTCTTTTCATCACAGCCCGGAAAAACATAGGAACCAGATCTTCTCTGTCCGTGTAATCCATATCGTACAGCATAAAGCCCAGATCCTTTTCCTCGACTGAGTCATAAGCTGTTACGATATCTTCCTCCTCGCAGATGGAAAACCGGACCGGAAACTCCCTGCATCCAAAATATGGTGTGTGGAAACACTCTCCCCTCCTCAGCCTCCGCATGATGATATCCTTAAATTTTCCTGGGTTATCTGAAGCAGAGGCGTTTTCTGTCATATCGAAGTGGGCCTCTATCACATATTCCACATCGCACAGCAGCCTGGAGGCTCTCTGGACGATCTCATCTTTTGTACTAATGTAAAGCGCTTTATCCAGGCCATTATATGCCTGAAGGACACTTCCGGCTGCGATCTTGCTTTTTACCTCATTCCTCCGCACACTGGTAAAACGGATGGGCTTTACCACATGGATCTTATCGATCACCCACCGCATCCCTGGATGCCAATAAATTGCATCTAGGATCCCTCTGGCTGCGGAAGGCGTCATGACATCGTATGAACATCGCTCCACTTTAAATTCCGGTCTGGAAAACAGAGCATAGTCTCCCCAGACTCTGATCTTTACACCTATTCCCATAACTTCTCCTTTTCTGCCCTTTACAAAACCTCCCCTGCCTGATAGCATGCCGCGATATAGTCTCTGGGCTGGTAATAGAAATCTGTATTAAAATCCGATATACTGGCATTGATCCAGGAATGATATACCTCCCAGATCCCCTTTAAAATATCTCCGTCGCTGTAACAGTCCTCGATCAGCCGTTCATATACCTCTCCGATATCCCAATAATCGGGAACCGTATATCTGCATTTCTTAACGTTATCAAATCCCCCCATTTCCGCCCCTGTTTCTTCGATAAATGTTTCCGATACCTTTTCCATCGGCTCACAGTGGAATACATCCGCGTATTCATAGATCCGTTCCAGCCGCTCTTTTCCCAGAATATCGGTGATCTCTTCCCTGCTTCTTTTTAACCTTCTTCCCATAAACTCGATCAGACTGCATGTAAAAAAAAGCCTGTCATTATTTTTCTCTGCCATATGCTTCCTCGCTTTTTATAAATTGCAGCGTATCCAGCGCCGACACCGTATGGAAACTGATCTGATGAGTCGGGTATTTAAACCGGGCAAGCTCCCAGAATGCGGCTCTGGATATCTTTCCGTCCATAAAATTCTGAATATAATTATAGATCGTATCATCTGCCATGGGCCCTTCCACAATATCATAGGTGTGGGAGATCCCCCTGCGGCAGGATACGATAAAATCCAGCCATTCCTTTGTCATCTCTTCAAACACCAGATAGTTCAGTCCCGGATCCGGCGTATATTCATAAGTATTTATAAAACCTGTTTTCCCATACCGGGATGCCCACCTTACAGCCTGCTCCCGGTACTGGGTGCAGTAAAAGCCAAAATAAAAGTCCTTATTAAATCTGGCCTTTCTGATTTCGGGAAATTCTACGGTCTCGCTGCTGCCATGGTATAATAACATATGCGCCTCCTTTTCTTCTGTTTTTACTATACTACACGCTCCATGAAAGTTCAATACTTTTAATTACATTAATTTTAATGAAATATTTTATATCATAAAAATACACTTGAAATTTGGATGGATTTACTATACCATTTATTTGTCTGGCTTTACCCAGGGGATTGAAATATTAATATTAGTTGTAACACAAAAAGTAGCAGCGGCAGTAGGAATTTTTTGAGTTCCCCTGCCGCTGCTGCTTTTTTAATGGTTTTTTCACCATTCCAAAGTTCTCTGTGAAACTAACCGCTTCTGAATCTCCTAAAAAAAGCTGGCGATCCCTGTCTCTATCTCCAGATCCAGCCCCATCTCATCGGTATATCGTTCCTTCGCTGTCAGTTCATAGAGATTTCCCAGTTCCTCTAAAACAGGCCGGATCATCCCTGCCCCCGACAGCTTATCAAGTACATCCTTATGCACAGGCACACAATATTGCTGGAGTCTGCGCAGATCTTCCCTGGTGCATCCCCTTACATGGATCTGCCTCACAAGTTCTTCTGCCTCTTCTTCCCTTGCTACCACAACTGAAATCGATTCCTCCTCGATCAGACGGAACTCTTTTCCAACCGTAGCAAACGGATAGCTCTTATTTTTAAACGCCTCCAGGATCTTCTTTTTATCCAGGCTCTCATCCCTCACATGATAAAGACGCCGGAAATATTCTTCCACGGATCCAGTGGAAGAAAACTCCATTCCTTCCTCTAAAAGGCTTTTCGCTATACCGGTCTGCTGGGCCTGACCGGGAGGTGTCTTTTCTCCCTCCAGAGAGAATGTAAAAACGTTGCTTTCTCCGGCTCCTCTTTTTCCTTCCCGGTTGCACCTTCCTGCCGCCTGGATCATGGAATCCACGCCTGCAAGCTCGCGGTATACGGTATCAAAATCCAGATCCACTCCTGCCTCCACCAGACTTGTGGAAACAACAAGACACTTTCTTCCATCGTCCAGACGCGTTTTTATTTCCTCCAGGACCCGTCTCCGGTGGCTTGGGTACATGGACGTTGAAAGATGATAAACGCCCTCGCTCTTCAGTTCCTTATAAAGCTCCTGTGCCTGTCTCCTGGTATTTACGATACAGAGCGCCTTTCTTTCCGCACTCAGGTGCTCCTCCAGCTGACTTTTTGATACAGTTCCCAGGTCACAGAAGGTCGTCCGTTTAAAAAAGCGGAACTGCTCTTCCATACGGGGACAAAGCTCTGTGATGTGCCTTTCCTTTGGAAAAAAGGGCCGCAGCGCCGGCTGTGTGGCTGTACAGAGAACTGCGCTGACCCGGTAATTGGCAATCAGCTCCTCGATCATCGCCGTACATGGCTTCAGATAATCCGTCGGAAGCATCTGGGCTTCGTCAAAAATGATCACGCTGTTGGCAATATTATGGAGCTTTCTGCACCTGGAAGACCGGCTTCCATACAAGGACTCAAAAAACTGCACATTGGTCGTCACGATCACTGGCTTATCCCAGTTCTCCGCCGCCAGATGCATGGCCTTTAATTCCTCTGTTTCCTCCAGTCCCTCTGCCGTAAAATCGTCCATATTGCTGTGGTGCTCCAGGACATTTGAATCTCCCAGGATTTCCCGGAATACAGCGGCGTTCTGTTCGATGATACTGGTATACGGGATCACATAGATCACCCGGTCCATCCCGTGCTTTACAGCATGACGCAGGGCGAATGCCAGCGACGAGATCGTTTTTCCTCCGCCAGTCGGTACTGTCAGACGGAACAGTCCCCTTTCCATAGAGCCGGACTCCAGACAATGCCTCAGGATTTCCGTTCTTCTCCCATTGACAGTCTCCTCCTCATCGCTTTCCAGCCAGCCCGAAATATACATTTCAAGTCGTTCCAAAAGGGATTCCAGGGAGTCCCCAGGAAGCCTTCCTGTCTCTCCGTCCTTCATAAACATTTCTGTGTCCAGAAAATCCGCATCCACAAGGCAGGAATAGAGCATCCGTATGAACACACTCATGGAAAAATCCGGGTCATGGGCTTTTTTTACGTCAAAAGGAACGGATGCCAGTTCGGGAATCTTGATCTCGTTCCGGTAAGCCTGATAATCCTCCAGCTTCCTTTTCCTCCTCCCACACAGACTGGAAGAACCGGCATCATCCGTCGGTGCTCCATAATTGGGAAGTCCGGCATGGTGCCCGGCAATGCAATACCCCATAAATCCATACATACCGCCTTTTTCAAAGCACACCTGCATTCCGGCGCTGGAATGATCCACCCGCCTGTCGCTGTTCTCCGTTATTTTTTTCTGGAATGCTGCTGAATACTTTCCAAGATCATGAAGAAGGCCGCAGCAATACCCCCAATCACGTTTTCCAAACCGGGACGCAAATTCACCGGACAGCACGGCCGTCCCTTCCAGATGTTCCTTTACCGTCTGGACCCTGTCTCCACATGTATGTCCCAGATATCTCTCCATAAACATTCCCCTTCCTACATAAAATCAAACAAACTCAGCTGCTTCATCCCTGTCTCCCCCGGTCCACGTACCGTCTCCCGCAAAAGAGCCTCTTCCGGCAGCTCTGAAAGGAATACGGACGGCTCCCCGGAGGTCAGAAGGACCAGCTCCTCCTTTGCCCTGGTCATGCCCACATAAAACAGACGCCGCTCCTCCTGGAGTCCGGCTTCCGGATCTCCTTCTTCCGGCCCGGATCCAGCCTTTCTGTTTTTAAAATACTCCAGAGGGATCGAATTCTTCCGGACCCCGTAGAGGATCACTGCCGGAAACTCCAGGCCCTTGGACCCATGGAGCGTCATGAGGGAGACAGTATCCGCCGTACAGCAGCCTCCTCCCCGCCGCATTAGGTCTCCTTCCTCTCCAAAATCCAGCAGGTATAAAAATTCCTCCATGGTCTTATGGAAGACAGCCATGGCCGAAAGCTTTTCCACCGCCCCATCCCCGGCCAGTCCCATGTCCCGGCTCCATTTTTCCACCAGCGCCGCCGGCCGTTTCTTTTTCAATGGCCTGTATGCCTCCAAAAGCGCCGGATCCCAGCTCCCTTCTTCTGGTGAGTCTCCGGTCCCGTTTCCGTACAGCGCCCGGAAAAACTTCAGAGCCCTCTGTACGTTCTCCTCTTCCAGAAATGAGCCCTTTCCAGTGACCGTATACGGGATCCCCTCGGTTTTCAGAAACTCCTCCATTTCCTCCACCTGGCGGTTGGTCCGGCACAGCACCGCGATATCTGAAAAGCTTCGGATCTGTTCCTCTCCAGAACGGGCCCGTTCCCCGGCATCCAGCATGTCGATGCCGCCCACCATCCGGCTGATCTCCCTGGCGGCAGCGATCCCCTCGGAGCGTCTGCCGGACGCCGTCAGCACGCGGACCGGCAGGCCATTTCCTGCCATAGGAAGCAGTTCCCTTTTCTCACCTGGATTCTTCGAGATCATGCCGCAGGCGGCGGTTGTGATCCACGCCGTGGACCTGTAATTTTCCCGGAGCCGGATCACCTCCGTTTCCGGAAAATCCTCCATAAGGCGGGCAAAGCATTCCGGATCTGATCCCCGGAAGCCGTATATGGACTGGTCCGGATCCCCGATCACAAAAAGCTCATCCCCCTCCCGGTTCCATGCCAGGATCAGCTGGTATTGCAGGGGGCTGATATCCTGAAACTCATCCACCAGAAGATATCGGAACCGGCGGCAGAATTTCCGGACCGGCTCTGATGCCAGGTACAGAAGCCCCAGAGCCTCCGTCAGAAGATCGTCAAAATCCATGAGCCCCTGCTCCCGCATCCGCTCTTCATAGGCCCCTGCCGCTTTTCTGAGCCCCTCGGACATGGGTTCCGCTTCTCCTGCTCCCAGGATCCTTTTTGTCTTCTCCTCCGATACTGCCCTTAAAAGCTCCGAAGAACGGAGCTTCAGTCCCATGTCTTCAATGACTGCCTCCGCCAGCTTCTGGCACTCCAGGCCGTCTGCCAGTACGGTCTCCTTACCCGCTGCCTTTAAAAGCGCCAGACAGATGGAATGGAAGGTTCCCGTCTGGATCCGTCCCGCGGCGCTCCGGTTCGGCATTTCCCTCCGGAGGCGTTCCTTCAGCTCCCCGGCTGCCTGGTTCGTAAAGGTGACCGCTGTGATCTCCGACGGCTTTACGCGGCGGAGCTCTGTAAGGCAGCGGATCCTGGCCGCCAGGGTTCCGGTCTTTCCTGTTCCCGGCCCCGCGATCACGGCCACGGCACGGGCCGGGTGCTCTGCCGCCCGGCGCTGCCCCTCATTGAGGCGGGCCAGGAAATCCGCTTCCAGGATATTTCCATCCATGCCCTCTGCCCCGGCCCGGACACTGGAGTCACGGATCTTTCCTGCCAGCTCCAGGTCCCCGGTATCACATGCCTCTCTCCTGTCTTCCTTTCTGTCATCAGAAGCCCAGGACTCTCCTCCCCCGGCTCCAAAGATCCCGGCCATGGTCATCTGTCCATCGGGGTTTTCCAGCTCGTCTGGCCGGAACAGCCGGATCGTTCCGTACTCCCCGTCAAAGCCCGGAAGCCGTGTGACCTCCCCGTTCCTAAGGCGCCGGATTCCTTCTGCCGCCAGACGTCCAAAATGGCGGAGAATGTCCTCGATGGGCACTTCCCGGAGGATCTCAAATTCCGTCCCCAACACCCGGAGCATATCCAGATATTCCTCCTGTACCCTTTTACTGGCCGCAGACCTCCCGGTGGAAGCGGCGATCACCTCCGGCAGCGGGACCAGGCTCTCAAAGGGCTTTCTTCTCTCCGGAAGGAAGCCCTCCGGCCGGTCGGCCAGCTGATCGATCCGGTGGGAGACGCCCATGGTCATCTTCTTTTTACATACCGGACAGATCCCTCCATGGCTCTCCGCCTCCAAAGGACTCATGCAGATATGGCATTTCCGGTGGCCGTCAAAATGGTACTTTCCCTCCTCAGGAAAAAACTCAATGGTGCCGGCCAGTCCGTTCCCCGTTTCCACCGCTCTCTTAAGCCCCGCATAGGACAGCTCTGTATCCAGCAGGTTCGCTTCTCTTCCCAGCTTTGCAGGAGAGTGGGCGTCGGAATTGGAAATAAGCTGGAAACGGTCCAGAGCCGAAAGCCGCCAGTTCATGGGCGGATCTGAGGAAAGCCCCGTTTCCACCGCATGGATATGGGGAGCCAGGTCCCCGAAGCACTCCTCCACCGTATCGAAGCCGGAGCAGGCCCCGAACATGGAAAAATGCGGTGTCCAGATATGGGCCGGAACGAAGATGCCGTCCGGACATGTCTCCAGCATGATCTCCAGGAGATCGCGGCAGGAAAGCCCCAGGATCGGCCGTCCGTCTGAGTGGATATTCCCGATGGCCTCCAGCCGTTTCGATAAAAGCTTTGCCTCCTCCAGTCCCGGCAGCAGGATCAGGCTGTGGACCTTCCGGACCCTGCCGTCCTGTTTATAAATGGAACTGATCTCCCCGGAAACCACAAACCGGGTCCCTTTGCACGCTTCTCCCTCTCCCGGCTCCCGCATATACTCCTTCTTCAGCCGGCAGAGCCCGTCCTCTGCCGGGACCAGCTTTTCCTCCAGCTCAGCCCGCCAGGCAGGATGGGTAAAATCTCCTGTGCCTAAAAGACGGATCCCCTTTCGCCTGGCAGAAAGCTCCAGGGTCTCCGGCGTCAGCTCCCGGCTGGTGGCCCTGGAATACCGGGAATGAATATGCAGATCTGCAATATACATCAGCGATTCCCTCCTTATTAATTTCCAATGTTTTTCATTTTGCGATTGCAGAGCCAAAGCCAAAATGGTATGATATAGACCACAATTCCATTTTAGGAGGTACTATGGAAAAGAAAAAAACAGACCTTAAGGAGATCCTCTCCTTTTTACTGATCCTGGCCGGAAGCGCCATCCTGGCCATCAACATGAACACCTTTGTGGAACAGGGAGGCCTGGTGCCCGGCGGTTTTTCCGGACTCTCCAAGCTGATCCAGAGGGTGGCCCTGACCTTCTTCGGCCTTAAGATCCCGTTTACACTGTTAAACGTATTTTTTAATGCCATTCCGGCCATGCTGGCCTACCGCTTTGTTGGGAAAAAGTTTACGATCCTTTCCTGTATCAGCATCGTGGTGGTCTCTGTCCTGGTGGACCAGCTTCCCGTAACTCCCATCACCGGCGATATCCTGCTGATCTCCGTATTCGGCGGCATCATCAACGGCCTGGGAATGAGCCTGATCCTCAACAACAATGCCAGCAGCGGCGGCACAGACTTCATTGCCATGACCTTATCCGCAAAATATAAGATCTCTACCTTTAATTACATGCTGCTCTTCAGCGCTGCCGTGATCCTGACCTCTGGCTTCCTGTTTGGTATGGATAAGGCCCTGTATTCGATCATCTTCCAGTTCTGTAATACCCAGGTGATCAATACCTTTTATAAAAAATACCATAAAAAGACCCTGCTGATCATCACCGAGGATCCGGCATCCATTTCCGCTGACATCCTGGAGCTGACCCATCACAGCAGCACGATCTTTAAAGGCATGGGCTTTTACAGCGCCCATAAAAAGTACCTGATCTACACAGTGCTTTCCGACAGCGATGTGCGGAAGGTTCGGAAACAGATCCTGGCCCATTACCCCGGCACCTTCGTCAGCGTGTTAAACTCCAGCGACGTGATCGGAAATTTCTACATCCAGCCTCTGGAATAGCCGCAGGCTGTGGTTAAAACCGCAGCTTCCGGTATTCCCGGGGGGATAATTTTTCATATTTTTTAAAAAAACGTGAAAAATAGTATGGATCTGTAAATCCCAGCGTTTCCGCCACCTCCCACACCGGCATATCCGTATGTCCCAGCATCTGCCTGGCCCTCTGGGCCAGCTGCCGGGACATATATTCTTTTAATCCCATCTTTGTATCCTGCTGGAAGGACCTGGAAAGCTGATGGACCGGCATATCCATGGCATCCGCCAGCTCCTGGATACGGAGCCCTGCGCTCAGATGCCCCTCCAGATAATCCAGGACCGACCTCTGGCGGTAAAATCCCCGGAAGGACTCCAGATACCCGTCGCCCCCTGCTCCCTGTTCAAAAAAGTCATAGACCAGGCGTGAAAATACCGCCTTCAGATAAAGGAGGCCTCCGACGGATTCCTTCTGGACGGCTCCCAGAATGTCCTCTAAAAAATCCCATTCATAAGGAAGCCCCCAGACCTTCCCCAGATGGCTGAACAGATCCACTCCTGGGAGCAGCTCCATGGTAAAGTGGATATAAAACTTCTGCATGGTGCTGGGACACACGTAGCTGTACCGGCACTCCGCCGGGACCAGGTACACGTTTCCCGGAAGAAGCTCCACCCGCTCCTCCTCATTTTCCAGGTATGCCTCCCCGTCCATCATAAAATAGATCCGGTTGAACGGCGACCTGGTATTTGGAAAATTCCATGACGTATCTCCGTAAAACATAGCCGCTTCCAGGAGATTTAGGCTTAGAGAGCCCCAGTTTCCCGTAAGAAACGGACATTCAAAAATTCCATCCATCCAAAAAGTCCATCTTTCTGTACAAAAATCCCATGTACTTATTCTAAAATTTATTATATAGTCATGCCCATGAAAACACAACAGCTTTTACCGGAGGTATTGGAAATGGATATGAGAAAATGGTTTAAAGAGGCCCAGTACGGCATGATGGCCCACTGGGGACTGTATTCCCTTCTGGGCGGAGAATGGAACGGAAAAAAAAGCAGCAGCTATGCGGAATGGATCCAGGCCAACCAACGGATCCCCATGGCAGAATACGACAAGCTGGCAACGGCCTTTAACCCGGTGTATTTTAACGCGGACCAGTGGATCCGTCTGGCAAAGGAATGCGGGATGAAGTATTTCGTCATGACCAGCAAGCACCACGACGGCTTCGCCCTCTTCCATTCCAGGGCCGACCGCTTCAACGTGGTGGAGGCCACGCCCTTTGGCCGCGACGTGGTAGGAGAACTGGCCGAGGCCTGTTATAAGCACGGTCTGAAATTCGGTCTCTACTATTCCCAGGATCTGGACTGGCATGAGGAGCACGGCGGCGGCTATCTCTCCGGCCATATCCCCTGCGCCGGCCAGTCCTGGTGCAACGACTGGGATTTTCCCAACAATGCGAAAAAAAACTTTGATATCTGTTTTGAAAACAAGATCCGCCCCCAGGTGGAGGAACTCTTAAGAAATTATGGGGAGCTGTGCCTGATCTGGTTTGATGTGCCCATGACCATCCGGGATTCCCAGAGCCGTGAGCTTTTCGAGCTGGTAAAAAAATACCAGCCGGACTGTCTGATCAACTCCCGGCTGGGCAACGGCGCTTATGATTACGTTTCTCTGGGGGACAACGAGATCCCGGATTCCATTCCCGGAGATGGGGAGCTGGATCCCGCCGGGCTGGATCTCAATGGCTGCGACGGCTTAAAGCCCTCTCCCTACGGCCTTTACGAAACCGCCGCCACCTTAAACCACAGCTGGGGCTACTGTGCCTGGGACCAGGACTGGAAAAGCGCCGAGACCATCCTGGCCATCCGGAAGAAATTAAACGGCCTGGGTATTAACTATCTTCTAAATGTGGGCCCGGACCATCTGGGCCGGATCCCAGGAGCCAGCGTGGATATCCTAAGAGAGGCGGCCAGACGGCAGGGGGCTTTATAATAGTCCGCCTGCAATGGCCCGGAAAAAATCCACATGCTTCAGCTCATAGTCCTGGGACATGAAATCCGGATCCGCACTGGTCTTTACTATGATGATCTGCCTGGAGGGATCTGCGTACATCCACTGGCCATAAACGCCGATGGCCATGAACTCTCCCCGATCCCCTTCCGGCACCCACCACTGGTACCCATATCCAATGGCGTTATAGACGTCCTGGTTTGCCCCGGGCCTGGAATAGGCTGCGCTGACATCCATGCTGTCCCTCACCCATTCTTTTGTGAGGATCTGCTCCCCATGGAAGCTGCCCCCGTTCAGATAAAGCCTTGCAAACCGCGCATAATCCCTGAGGGAGACGCTTAAGCCTCCCATGGCCAGCTCCGTCCCGTTGCTCAGAGTCCAGTATGCGTCCTGCTCTGCGCCGATCCGTTTCCAGAGCTTCTCCTCCATATATTCCGCCAGGCTGCGTCCGGTGGCATTTTTAATGATCTGGCCCAGGATCTCTGTATTAATGCTCTGATATCTGCGGTGGGTATACGGCTCCTCCTGCACCCCATGGTCTGCGATCACCTTCATGGATGGTGTGCCCATGAGGGTGCGCATGGAAAACCGGCTCATATCCGTATCCTCATTGAAATCGATCCCGGAAGCCATCTGCAGGCAGGCGCGGATCGGAATGGACTCCAGATCCGTCCCTGCAAACTCCGGGACATACATTCCAATGGGATCCTCGATGCTTTCCACAGCGCCTTCGGCTACTGCGATCCCCATCAGCGCTGAAACGAAGGATTTTCCCATGGAATTGGACGAAAACAGCGTCTGGGGATCCCCTCCATAAAAATATTTTTCATATTTGATCACATCGTCCTTCACCACCAGCAGGGCCGAGGTCTTTGTATCCTCAAGAAATCCCTCTGTTGGATAAAATCCACCCTTAAACCGGAAGCCGTCCGCCAGGGAAACGTTTTCTTCCTTTAAAAACTGGAAGGGATCGTTTCCCCGGCTTATTTTCTTTGTCGGCTGGATCTCCGGAGTATGCTGGAAGGTATACGCCAGATTTTCATCCTTAAAACTCCTTAAGGAGGTGTGGAGGATCTTTATCTTCTCTCCAAAGCAAAGCCACAGTGCTCCGGCCGCAATGGCTGTACAGGCAGCCGTCATCCCAAATTTATGTATCTTTTTCATCTCTTCGATTCCTTTCCTGTTCCCGTTTTCTGATCACCCGGTCATTTTAAACCGTACAGCAACAGTACAGTCAAGGGGTTCTGAAAAGTTTTTTATAAAAGATCTGCCGGCCGGTCCGGATGGACTACAAAGTCCGCCTCCGCAAGCTTTTCCAACAGGGCCTCCGCATTGTGTTCCAGCTTATACTCCAGCTCCTCCCGGTGCAGGGGGATGACCTGGTAGAAGTTGATCTCCTCTCCGCCGGGAAGATGACAGAAAAAGCCTTCCTTCCGGATATTCTGAGGCTCTCCCAGGATCGCGCCGCAGAGCTTTGTGTCCTCTGCAAAGGGCCTTTGATTGTCCATGGTGTGACCCCAGCCCAGCCATGTATCTGACTGGATGGGCAGACGGGCCAGTACCTTTAACAGACGGACCGGCCAGTACCACCGCTCATCCTTCATGGACTCCTCGTCCAGCCTCCAGTCCGGCGGCAGGGCAATGGCCAGCTCTGCCCGCTCCAGACGGTATTTTGCCAGCTCCTCCGGGACCTGCATCCGGCGGGCTCCCATGCCCATGGTGACCAATGTATAATACTCCCGCTCCCCGTCAGGGGGAACCACACAGATGTCCACATGGATATCCGGCGAGACCAGCTCATGGAAAACATGCCCGATCTCCCCAAAATATTTCCGGATATGCTCTTCCACTGCTTCCATCTCTTCTATGGTATAAACCTCCGGCCCGCTGCTCTCCTCCGGGGACCAGAACGCGCCCTCCTTTTCGGTCCCGTCCGGAAGGAGGAATATCTGGAAATATTCGTCCTCTTCCATCAGATGATAGACCAGGCCCATGTGATAATCCAGTCCCACCAGCACCGTATCCAGACAGGCCGGCCTGCCGTCCGGGTGGTTCCGTTCCAGCCACCGCCCCTCCTTAAGCCAGTCTGCCAGCCGCTCCAGCCAGTCTGCGCTGAGGCTGGACATGCCGGCCTCGTTCATCTGGAATACCAGATCAAAGGTCTGTCCGTTTACTGTGTAGGGGAACTGGGTAAACGGCCCGTCTGGCGCATACTGCTCCGGTTTCGGCCCAAAAATATTCCAGAACCGTTCCAGTCCTTCCCGATTGACGGTAATGCAGGAAATGGACCGCTGCTTCTCATCGGCATCTTCATCCAGGCCCTGCTGGAGATTCCGGTCGGCTCCGGGATCGATCCAGTGGTATTCCATCCGCTCCAGCGGCTCCCCGGCCTCGATCTCTCCTTTGAGCGTCAGGAACTCATGATCGCCAGGCTCCAGCTTAAGGCCGTGGGCCACGGCCTCCAATGCTCCGGCTTTATCGCCGGAATGGGACCGCAGCTTGGCCGCCTGCAGCCAGATCCATGGATAATCCGGTTCCTCCCGGATCCCCTTTTCTGCATAATCCAGTGCCTCCTCCAGCCGGCCGCAGTACATCAGGGCCACCGAGTACCGGTAGTACCATGTGGCACAGCCCCCGGCATTTTTCTCTGAATCCTTCATCCACTGGGCCGCCTTATAATAATATCTGTACTCATCCAGATTGTTGCAGGCATAGGAATACCACAGGGCGATCTTAAGATCCTGTCTGGCCTGCCGGCTGGTAAACCGTCCCGTCTCCACGCCCCGCTCAATAAAGTCCTCCAGCCACTGGAGCATTTTCCCAAAATACCCCGATACTCCATCCTCAAAGGATCCCAGCGTTTCAATGTCCTGGGCCGAAAGCAGGGAACCGGTCTTTGCATCCACCTGTGGCTCTCCCTCCTGTTCCCACAGGCGGACGGCCCCCACATCCCTCCTGAACACGTGGAATCCGCCCCAGGCCATATCTGTTCCAGCAAAAAATTCCCTGGCCGCATCCAGGACAGCGGGCAGATCCCAGGCTATAAGATCCAGATACCCGTAATACAGGCCAGTGGCCCCGCCCAGAAACGTCACTGCATCCTCTCCCGCATGTTCCCGGACCGACTCCCGCAAGGCGTCCCGGAACGTTAAAATTTCCTCCGCCCGTCCTTCCCCGGTAAATCCATCCAGTGGATAACACAGGAAGCCGGCCGCAATGCCGTCTCTGTGGTAATCGTCCATGATTCCGCTCTCAGACCTCATATAGTCGTTGATGAGGACCGGCAGGCGGGTTGAACCGGCCCCCACATCCAGACGCCAGTCGGCCTCCGGATCCTTCACCGGCTCCAGCTCATAGGCAATGTAGCTGTTTTCCAGATAATCCCCAGCATCGTCCCATCGTGTATATCCCATATCCCGAAGCTTCCCCGGAAGCTCAGAAAGCAGGACCGCTGTTCCAGACCTGGGCTGTTCCACAATATCCAGATCATGGATGAGAGCAATGGAGGACACCTCCCCCAGCACCTGGTCTGTGAGGGTACAGAGCAGCCACCATACCTTATCTTCCTCCTCCCTCATCAGCGGCAGGAGCTTCTCACAGTAAAGAGTCAGGGAAACCCGGTCCTCCCTGGGCTCTGTCCAGACCAGCACGTCCTCCGCCTGCACCTGGAGTTCCCCGGCCTGGAGCGAAAATCCCGCTGAGGGCTGACGTCCCACCAGGATATTCCAGTGCTCCAGCACAGACTCCGGCGCACGGCGCTGGAAATAGACCAGCGGGAACAGGGCCGACCGGTTTCCGTCGGCGCTGAGGATCAGTTCATACTTCTCCACGCCAACGCCCAGTTCAAAGGAGGGGGAACAGAAGGCCAGCTCCAGGACTTTTTGGCATTCCTCCACCAGCTCTTCTCCCCTCTCCCGCATCTCATCCGTATCCATGATCCGGCGAAGCTCTGCCTCGATCCCGGCAAAAGCTGCCCAGGCCTCCTTCGTCCGCTGCCGGAAATTCTTCTCAAACCCCGGCAAAGCCAGACATCGGCGGCAGCTGTCGATCAGCTCCTGAGTATCCGCATCGCCGGGGCGGGCTTCATGGGGCTCCAGCAGGCCAATGGCCCTCTGGAACAGCTCCCGGTCTCCCGGCTCTGCCAGATTGCTGTATGCCCGGGCCAGCTCGCTGTCCATCTCTGGCGTGCGCTCCCCGGCAGGGATGGCCTCCAGCGTGTCTATGATCTTCTGGAATTCATCTTCCTCATTCCATTTCTGGCATTGTTCCAGCAGCTTCATAAATCATTCCTCCTTATCAGTTGTCGTAGCATCCGCCCATGTGCCAGCCAGGGCCATGATGTGCTCCATTTCACCATGGATCTGAATATCAGCCTCTCATCTGCCGTTTCCAGGAACGGCATCACATCCAGAACCGCCCTCCGGATCCTTCTCTAGGACGGGATACGTCTTTCACGCCATGGGCGTCTGTACCTTTATCCGAAATATAAAGTCAAAATTTAAAATTAGTATTTATTATAATAAACGAAAACCAGGAAAGATGCAATCTCTTTCCTGGCTGTCTGTGTCAGTTTCTCCGGGCGGTCCCAGAGATCGTTTTATAAGATGCCCGATCATCCCTTTCCTACATAATATTCATCCAAAACTCTCGCCAATGCCTTTGAATTTTCCTCGTTTACAGCATGTCCGGCATTTTCTACAACGCTCAGCACCGCATTTTCTATATTCTGCGAAAAATAATACGCCGACTTCCTGTTCACGCGGTCCTTCTCTCCACAGATGACCAGCACCGGGCAGGTTATTTCCTGTATCCGGCTTCTGAAATCCAGTTTTTTCATGGAGTTTACCAAATCGAACGTGTCCTTCTTATCAAATGCCATCCCCTGAAAAGCGGACCGGGGCAGAAACCGGAAGATCACATTCTGAAACCCAAGGGCCGCTTTGGGGATTTTATGAGGCGTTCCAATCAAAACAAGGGTTTCTACCTTTTCCGGAAAATCCAGCGTATAATTCAATGCCAGGATCCCGCCTAAAGAAAGGCCGCACAGGTGGAACGGTCCATCCAGGGCGCTGCAGTATTCGATCAAAGAAGAATATAAATTCTCATAGACCGCTTCCTTCCCCTTCAGAATCGAGCATAAATCCGGACATAAAATATCCTTCTGATCGTTCATGCAGGAAATTGTTTCCTTCCAGCTTGCCGCTTTATGGCCCGTACCATGAATTAATATTTTTTTCATCCTCTAATACCCTTACTTCTATTTTCTAAAATCGTTTGCGGAATTTCAGAAAACCTTTTCAGAAGATACGCCTTTCCCTTTTCTCCCTTCCACCTGTGCCAGAACCAGAAAATACTGCCCGCAAACATAAGGCCCGCAATTATAAAGGCATGGTGAAACCCTGTCTTTTGAAGAAATATATAGCTTAAAAATGAAGCGGCAGATATGGAAACCCCAGATATGCCAAGGGCGATCCTAAGGACTTTTTTCTGTGACAACCCTAAAAAATAGTTTTCCCATTCTTTGGGCTGGAATCCAAGCTGTCTCCCCTTAAGCCAAAACAAAAGAAGGACCAGCCCCAGCGCGATCCCCTTGCTTGAAAGGAGATGTATTGTCATTGAGCATATCAAAACCGTAAATTCTTTCATGGGATACTCCCTCCCGTAAGTCTGGCTTTTTCTTTCATGGTTTTAACCGTTCCTCCTTTCGGATCAGGATACTTTTTTCCTCGGAGTTGATGCTATACAGGTCGTCCAGATGGATGTGAAATCCATCCTCACGAATGGTTTCTGCCATACCCAGCGTGGCTTTCGCCAATAGGAGCAGCCCCGCCCGGTTTCCTGTTAACTCCAATTCATTTCCATCGGCATGAATGGTAAATGAGAGGTAGGCTTCCGGCTCCACTGGAAGAATGGGCAGCTGTTCATTATTCAGTTGAATGGTCAGTGTTTTCGTTTGCATTGCCAGGCCCCCAACATCAATCCCACCAGAAATACCAGACGGTGGACTGCCGCAGCACATCCGCCAGATTGCCCACGGTGGGATCATCCTGCTCCTGATCCACGATGTCCGGGCAGAAGCCGTACTGTTCTGTGGCAGCCTCCATAGCCTTCTCCTTGGGAACGGGAGCCGGGAGCAGAAACTCCAGCTCATCGTTGCTCATGGCGGCAGGGATGGCACCATGCTGCTCGAACCAGTATTTCGCCGCTGCCATCAGGTCCGGTGTGTCGGGACACTCATTCCAATTTCCAAAGGGCAGATAGGCGAATATCTCCCAGGGGTTCTTTACCGGAATTTTAGCCAGAATGAGCGGATATGTCATGTGACTGTCCGAGTCCCAGTAGCAGGAGAAGCGGTCATTGTCATAGCCACCCTCCATCTCGCCCAGGACTTCCTCATCCCAATCCAGATCATCATCCTCGGCCTCTGCTCTACGCTGGCCGGTCAATTCCTCCAAAAGAGCCTTTCCGTCCTTGACGGGAGCGGAGAGCATCTTCTTCCGATACTCCGCTACCGTTTTGAGGTCAAATTCGTAGAAGTCCGCATCATGCTCCGGGTCGGCGTTCATCACCAGACACTCCAGCAGCGTTTCATCATCCGCCTGGATAAGAACTGGAACAAAGCCCTCTCTAACGCTTTCCCGTTTGGCATAGCTGTATGCCGACATGATGGGGTCATCATCTGCCATGGAGGGGAAATAGGTGCACTCGCAGTCCAGATACTCCATGACGGCCTGAGCCGCCTCGGAAGGCTCCAGCGTGTCCTCGTCGAAGTCCTGTCCCTGCCAGTTGGCGAAGCGTTCCTCAATCACTTGAGCCATGTCCTCATAGTAGTCCTCGTCAAAGGGGATGAACAGGTAGGCTTCATCTTGGAACTCATCGGAGTGATACCGCTCTGGGCCGAAGAAGCGGAGGGCGTTGTCGTCAACATCGGCAGGATAGTAGGGACTGTCGCCCTCTCCGTAATAATAGCCTGCAAAGGCACGGCCTTGCTGATTGAACAGCACAGAGAACAGACAGCCGTCCAGCTCATCCCGGATAAACTCCCGCAGATCCACGCTGACAGGATCGGCTTTGACCTGTTTGGCCACTTCGCTGTATTCTTTCAGGAAGTCCTCGCCCATCAGGTCGTGCTCCATGCACCAGCGCAGGTAGATGGCCATGTGGTTGTAGGCATTGATGGGGTCAATCGGCAGTTCCTTCTCCTCAATGCTCTCAAGGTGATAGGAGGCGTCGTCCATCTCGCCGCCAAAATCATCGTTAGAAAGGGTGCCTCTGGTGACGGCATCCTGGCGATCCGGCTCCACCACAAAGCTGATGCCGTCCATTTCGTCCAGCAAAGCATCCGCTTCATGGGCCATCTTATATTCCAATTCATCCCGGTAGAGGGGGATCACCTGATAGAAGTTGACCTCCTCGCCGCTCGGCAGGATGCAGACCTCGCTGCCATCTTCAGTGTCCTGGGGACCGGTCAGAATGGCGGCGCACAGCTTTGTATCTTTTGCAAAGTCATCCCCATTGTCCATGGTATGGCCGAAGCCCAGCCAGGTATCACTGGCAATGGGCAGGCGGGCCAGCACTTTCAGCAGGCGGATGGGCCAGTACCACTTTTCGTCTTTCATGGACTCCTGATCCAGCTTCCAGCCCGCAGGCAGGGCGATAGCCAACTCCGCCCGCTCCAGCTTGTATTCCGCCAGCTCCTCCGGCACATTCATCCGGTGGGCACCCATTCCCATGGTCACCAGGGTGTAGTAGTCCCGTTCCTCAGTGGGCGGCACAATACAGATGTCCACATGGATGTCAGGAGAAACCAGCTCGTGGAACACATTCTCGATCTCGCCGAAATACTGCTGGATATGCCCCTCGACGGCCTCCATCTCCTCCTCGGTATAGACTTCGGGATTACTGAATTCTTCTTCATCCTGCGTATCCTCATTGTCTGAGTGGCCGCAGCTGTCATCCTCCGTATCTCCCTTTATAGGCGCGTAACCGATCTTCAGGGTCATCTGCTCCTCCGGCAGGGAGACACCGGGGCTGCGGGTGATGGCGTGCTTATCGTCTGCCGCAAAGCCGATGGTCTCGCCGTCTTGCAGCGTCACATCACACGCCAGCACATAGGAGGCAAGGCTGGCCAAAAAGTCCCGCAGTTCCTCCGGCTCGGCATCGGCGTTCAGCACCTCCATCTCCTCCTTGCCGAACACATCCATGCCGTAGGTGTAGCCGTTCAAGCCACCCTCGCTCCGGTACAGGCCGAACCAGATCCAGTTGAAGATGGGCAGTTCGTCCTCTTTCATCATATCAGCAAGGCCCTCATAGAAACGAGGCTCAAATACCACGCCGCTGGTGTAGACACCGGTGGCGTATTTCTGCTTGCAGCACACTGCCATCGCCTTGGTGAACAGCTTACCTCGTTCCAGCAGTTTTTCCTCCTCGCCCAACACAGCCACCATGATATGGGCCTTGTGCGCTTTGGCCGCCTCTATGGCCTCTGGCCACATGTAGTTGTTTTCGGCGTTGATCTCCGCTTCATTGTCCGGGATGTGACCGTGGAAAAGTGTCACGATCAGCATCATATTGCCGACCCGCATTACCACAGCGTCATCGCTGTTCTCAACATCTTCGTCGCCCTCATCCGGCTCCTCATCTACGATACCCCATTCTTCCCGCAGATCTCGGATCAACTGCTCCTTGTCCCACTCTGCTTTGGAGAGGAGCACAGATCCGGCAAAGGAACCCTTATGGTCGGTTTCCTCCTCGTCGGCGTCATCCTCAAGACCCTCTGCATCTTCATCCAGATCATAGAGGGATTCATGCTCCAGTCCGCGGATAAATTCCTCAAAGCTGTCTGCCAGATGGGTAATTTTATAGTCATTTTCCTGATCCACATGGACTACCGCAGGCTCTCCCTGGGGGCCGCAAGCCCGGTAGTCCAGGAAAATCATATCGTGTCCGGCGCTTGGACAGTCACAGATGGCCACACCGATGGCAGGATACTCCCACTCATCGATCATAAACTGACTGCCCAGCTCTCCACAGAGGGAGCAGCTCTTTTCCCGTCCGATTCCGAAAATGCCGGTGATGGCCACATGATCATCTGACCAACAGGTAGGCTCATCGCAGGGATAGCAGGTGTTCACCGGAATGCCGCCGTTGTGCTGCTTCATCAGCCAGATATAGGCGGCAGGCAGCTTATAGCCCAGTTCCTCCTCCACACTGGCGATCAGCTCATCGGAAGGCGGATCACTGACATATTCTTTCAGTGCATACCAATTATCATCCCAGAAGCTGGTGAGGTCGAAGCCCTCAAATGGAGTATCACCGGGCACGAATTTGGCCTTCTTCTTCCGGCTGTGCTGGCGTTTCCGGATCTCCGCCTTACACTCCCGGATCACCGCCGGGGCATTTTCGTCCTCCGGGTCCAGTTCCGCCCACCGTTTAGCGTAGGGAATGGCCTTTTCCTCCTTCCCATAGAGATACTGATAGCCGTAGGCCATCCGCATATTCCACTCTGGCTTGTCCTGGCCTTCCTCCCGGACGGACTCCAGCACCTCGATGGCCCTCAGAAGGGCTTTGTCTCCCTTGGATTTCAAAGTGCCCTCGTCATGGTCCCCGATGATGGCGTAGTTTTCCAGCGCCCGGGCCAGGGCGTAGGCGGTGCGGTAGTTCCGCCATTCCTTCGGGATGGCATTGAGTGTCTGGATACAGCGGGTGTACTCGTCCTCGTCGTTCCACTGCTCCAGCTGCTGGAAGAATTCTTCTTCGTTCTGCGGGGTGTAAGGGATATAGTCCATACCCGTCAGCGTCTCGTCCAACTCGTCATCCTGATTCTCAGTTTCTGGCCCATCATCTTGTTGCTTTAAGGGCACAGAACCTGCTTCGCGGCGGAAGGTGTGGAAGATGGCCCATGGGATGTCCGTGCCTTCAAAGAACTCTTTTGCCATGTTCAGCGCCTCCCGGATATCCCAGGCGATGAAGTCCACATAACCGCAGTAGAGGCCGGTTGCCCCGCCGGTAAGAGTGAGCACTTCCAATCCTTCCTCAGTGGCAAACACTTCTTCCAGCTTATCCCGGAAGTCGAAGATCTTCTGACTGCCTTCCTCCTCCCGCAGGGTATCCAGGGGATAGCAGAAGAAGCCCGCCACCGCGCCGTCGGCATGGAGATCGTCCATAAAATCATTGTCGGCATTCAGATAGCCGTTGATGAGCGGCACACAGCAGGTGGAACCGGCCATCACATCCAGCCGCCAGTCGGCATCCGGGTCCTGGTTGGGTTCCATTTTGTAGCCAAGATAGCTCTCCAGATAGGCTTCCGGATCGGTGGAGAGTTCCAGGCCCCGCTCCTTCAGAGCGTCGGGCAGTTGGGACATAAAAATGGACGGCTCTGCCTTGGGCTTTTCCAACACATCAAAGCTGTCTATGTATCTCATGTGGGGGATCTCACCCAGCACCTGATCGGTGAGGGTGGTGAGCATCCACCAGGCCCGGCCTTCCTCCTCCCGGAGCATAGGCAGCAGCTTTTCGCAGTAGGCGGTGATGGCAAAGCTGTTTTCACCTTGATCCTCCAGCCAGATCTGTACATCCTCCCCAGAGATATCCCAACCGTCCTCGGTGCGCAGACCGATGTTCTGGAGGGGCTGACGGCCCACCAGGATATTCCAATGCTCCAGCACCTCCTTGGGGGCGTGTTTCTGGAAATAGACCAGTTCAAACAATTTGACCTTGTCGCCCTCTGGAGTGAGGATCAGCTCATGCTTTTCGCCTCCCACGCCCAGTTCAAAGGAGATCTCATCAAAAACCAGCTTCAGGGTTTCCTCCATTTGGGCCACGATCTCCGCACCACGGGTGTGATCCTTGTCCTCGTCCATCATCTGGCGCAATTCTGCTTCCATTTTGGCAAAGGTTTCCCACCAGTTCTCTGTCCGCTCCCGGAAGCACTCCGAGAACTGCGGCAAGGAAATGCCCTTCCTGCACCAGTCGATCAGCTCCATGGTGTCCTCGTCACCAGGGCGGGCCTCCAATGCTTTTTCAAAGTATCGCAGAGCCCGGCCCTCTTGATCCAGATAAAAGTAAGAGTAACCCATGCGGAAGTTCCAGCAGTGGTCTCCCTCAAAGTATTCCTCATGGGGTTTCAAGAGAGCGATGGCCTTTTTGAGCAGCCCACGGTTGGAAGGTGCCCCCAGATTGTTGTAGGCCCGGGCCAGCTCGCTGTCCATCTCCGGGGTGCGCTCCTCGGCGGGGATGGCCTCCAGCGCGTCGATGATCTTCTGGTACTCGCTCTTTTCATTCCACTTCTGGCATTGCTTCAAAATGTCCATATCAGTCTCCTCCTCGTCCTCATCCGGTTTCCAGTCTTTGATCTGCTGGAACACGCCGTTCTCATCCAGCTCAAAGGCGCAGGGGGCGGGGGTGTTCAGCAGAGGAATGATGTCGGGATCGTCGTTGCAGATCGTATTCAGCTTGTAGATCCCGGCATTGTTGGGGTCGTCCATGTACGCCTCGCTCTCGTCACCAGCGGTGAAGCGCCAGCCGCTGTCCCAGCCGCCGTCCGGCTCCTCCCGATAGCAATAGCCAACCTTGCAGCCCTCCACCGTGATACGGTTGGTGGCGATGCAGCCATCGGCACCTTCCCAGTCTGGAAGCAGATGTTTCACATCTTCCGCCTTTACATGGTAGTTCCGGTTACGGCCGGAGGCTTCGTACAGCTCTTTCCGCAGCATCTCCACCTGATAGGCCATATCTGTGATCTCATCCTCGCCCATCATCTCGCTGATGTCGTATTCCAGCGGGGCATGGACAAAGTCCTCCAGGGCCTTGTCCATGGCCTCGTGTTCCTCTGGCGTGGCGGTGATGCGGATACGGCGGGCGGGTGTGTTGTACTCGTCCAGATCATGTAGGTTCACACTGCCGCTGACACTGCACTCCAGCAGGATGGCGGCCAGATCGGTGACCACATCAATGGCAAAGTGGAAGTCCATCTCCACGCCATTGGAGTGGGTGAACTCCAGATACTCCACAGTCTGGCGGAAGTCCCAGTTCTGCTTATCCAGTCCGATCTTGGTGAAGATCTCGCTGAGAGGGATCTCCTCTTTCTTCAGGTCTTCCAAAAATGCCACAAGGTTCAGACTGTCGTCGGAACCGCCAATAAAGTCGCCCCAGTATTTGTCGATATACATCTGTCAAACCTCCTATTATTCCGGCCACTCATCTCCGTCGCAACGGCTGATGAAGTCATAGTGCAGGCTCTCAAAATAGTCGTTGGGATAGGATTCACCGTCCTGCTGAAGCTCCAAACCATCCAAGTCCATCATTTTATTGATATAAGCAAGGGTAGTATGGATACCCGCAATATGTTCGTCCTGAAGCATCTCGGCTATTATGCTTTTCTGCTCCGGGATCAGTGTGGCGAGAAGTTCATTTTTCGCCTTATTGTCCTCCGTCTTGGGGAAACCATCCCCCTTGACCCACCGGGCCGTTATGCTGTCTTTCCGCTCCACAAGACCGTCAATAAATGCTTTATATAGTTCCAGTTCCTTACTCATGTTAAACCCTCCATTCCCACGTGATTTATTTCCAGATCAAACTCCCATCTTCACCCGGATGATAGGCCGATGAAAGTCATGATCTCCGTTTCGTTCATTGTCCTCCTGCACTTCCGGCTTACAGTGAGGCGAACAGGGCAGGAAACCGAGAAATGGGCCCAGCCTGCCGCAGATATTGCATCCGCCATCACCTCCGCAGGTGGTAAGCCTATCAGTCTGCACCACTTCCCGCATATTGGGATCGTAGGCGATGGACAGGCCGAAGAAGTTGGGTTCCTCCATGTCATAGGGCCGGTTCTCATCCTCATCCATGTCCTCAAACCAGTGCAGACGCATGAAGTAGTCTAACCCATCTCCCCATGGGAACAGGGTCCGACCCCCGCCGCCACACAGGTAGGCCCACTCGTCCGCCGTGGGCAGGGAGAAGCCCTGTTTTTGCAGCCATTTTTGAAAGTCCAGATAGTCCACCTCGTGATAGAGGCTGACCTGCTAGCTGTCACCATCCTGCTTGAAACGGGCACGGCCTGCCAGCATGGGACTGATGGCACTCCCTAATGTCCTTTGCCATACGCTTACCTCACGATTCTCTGCACAGTTTTCCCTGTTCCAGTGCCAAAATCCACCGTATACCACACTTGAACCATCTTTTGTCCTCCTACAGTCTATCCAGATTTTCTTGTAAATCGCCCTGCATCAAGTGTTGGGCAATGGCTTGGTTCAGTCCCTTATGGGGGGATCGGCTGCCTGCTCTACATCGTGGAGGCACTCCTCCATCAATACCTCCGGAGAAATGCCTTCCCGTTTGCCATAAAGATGACCGAAGGCATAGCACACAGACTTGAGAAAGTCAAAAATGTAGTTGTGATTTCCTCGCATACTGGGCAGATCATTGAACGAGCCCATGCCGCCATATGCCCGGAGGTGGTGGGCAACCTCCCGCCGTTGGCTCCAGTCCTCAATATCCCGCTCCAGCCAGTCGATCCAGTTTTGGAACTCTGGATGGTCTGCCAGAAGGATGGAGCGTAGACAGGTCAGAGCCTCGGTATAAATATCTGTCTGTTTCATCAGAACCCTCCTGATTCTTTTAACGCTCCCTCATAGGTGTGGTTTTCCCAGATGGCCTCAAATTCCGCTTTCTCTATGACGCAGGCGTGGAACTCCTCGCCCCAGACATGGGCATTCAATTCCTCCACAGTGGGGACGGGCGTGATTTCAATAGCTCCATCGTAAAGGTCAGAGATGTTGCGGGTGTGGCCGTTCATAAAGATGTCAATGGAGCGGAGGGCCAGCCGCTCATTTCCTGTATCAACTTCATAGAGGATTACCGACGGTTCTCCTTCTGGTGTGTCCTCCCAAAAGAGCTTGATGTACTCGATCACGCCCAGATAGGTCCGCATCGTTTTTTCATCGTCACAGGCTGCCCGGATCATCTTGGACAGCAGCATCAGGTCATCGATGTATTGAGAATACACGCAGAACACATCCTCATCGGAGTCGAAGTGAAACAGATCCATACCGCTGTTGTTTTCCTCAAACTCCTGGATCACGCCCCGGACCAGCCGCTCCCAGTCCTCGCTGCTGCCAGTCAGTCCCAGCCGTCGGAATTCCTCTGTCCGGAATCCGTCGCTGATCTTCAGCAGAAGGGAGATCGCATAGGGGTGGTGGGGAACAAAAAAGAATGGCACGATCTGCTCCGGCTTCACCCAAATTTTGAATGGCGGGCGCGGATCAGGTATCCAGGGCAGGATCTCCCATTCGTCCTCTGGCCGGTTTCCGTATTGGCAAAGGTCTTTCATTGCTTCACCGCCTGTTCAAGTTTCTTTCTGCATTTCTCAATGTGGGCTTGCTTGGCGGCCATGATCTCCCGCACCATCTCTGTCTTCATCTGCAATAGAAGCGCAATCTTCCCAACAGGCATCCCGTCCGCTGCCAGCATACAGAGAATTTCCTTCTGTGCGGAGGCCTTTCCAGCACCAAAACCAGTATCATAGTCGTGAGACAGCAAAGCAAAGAATTGCTCCGGTGTCAGAAAGGAAATCCGTTCCTGCTCCCCGTGATCGATCCTGCTGCGGGGCATTTCCAGTTCATAGAGTTTCATTTCTGCCATACTATACTTCAATCGCAAAGCATTTCATTCTGTGTCACCCGGCGCAGCTCGTCCCGCACCTCCATCAACGCAAAGCCCAGCAGGTTTTGTCCACGCCACTGCGTGGGGTCCTGGGCCTCTTGGGAGCTGGCTGCGAGGCGAATGCCCCAGATGTTATCGTAGGGACTGGCCTCCACCAGCACACTGTCCCCGGTGGAGAGGAGAAACTCCCGCAGATCGCGGTTCTGGCTGAATTTGCACCAGTTGCCATTCAGCACAATGGCGTATTTGAACTTGTCCCACACCTTCTGGTCAAAGCCCCGCACCTTGCGGCCCAGGGCCTTGATCTGCCTGGGATCACTGCACGCCAGAACCTCCTTGCGAATCTCCTCGTCGCCAAACAGCTGGGCTTTTCCCGCCATCATATACTGCTCCATGCAGAGATAGGTGTCGGCGATGGACCAGAAGTCCTCCATCCACCACTGGCTGAGGCAGCTTTTTGTGATGCTGCCGTCCTCGGCAGGCTGATGGCCCCAGAACAGGCACAGTTCCCGCTTTCTCCCAGCAGAGAACTCCTGCTGGAGCCACTGCCGGGTGTACTTAGGTCTTCCTTCCGGCTGCCACACCTCCACAAAGAAGTCGCCGTGCTCCAGCACCTCGCCGTTGTCCTCGTCATCCCACCAGCCCTTCCAGGTCACCGGCTCGGGAAAGAGGGTGCGGTATTCCGTCCGCTCCTCCGGGGAAAGGGTGTCCAGCCAATCGCCAAATCGGTATATGTAATCCTCCCCATGGCCCATGCGCCAGCCAATGGAGTATCGCTCGATCTCCCGGTGGGCCAGCCAAGGGGGAGGCATTATTTTCTTATTTTGTAGTTCCATAGGGGGTCTCCTTTTCTGTTAAGTGTTATCGCAGTTCTTCTCTCACATCCAGTGGAGTACCGTCCATGGATGTGATCTGTTCCAGCTCTGTTTCCGTCAGATTTTTGTTCCATCCCCATTCCTCCTGCATTTTCTTCAGCAGCTTCACGATCCGCTCCCGGTTCTTTGCGGTTTTCATGAAGGTGGGGAGATGGTCGGCCTGCGTCTTTTTCGCTCTTCCCATCGGCTTTTCCCGCAGGTCGGCGCTGAGATAGTCGATCAGATAGGCAAGGTGTTCCCGGTTGAGGGCCCAGACTGGCTTACCCTGGAAGGAGGTCAAAAACCACAGCTCCAGGTACCGGAAATAGGCGTTGTCGTCATCCGCTGTCACCACACCCGCGCTGTGGCACTTGGGGCATTTCACCTGGATTCCGGAGGTCAGGGCGCTGTATGCACTGTATGTAAAGTATGGTTCATCAGTGATTCGGCTCATGCGCCCGCACACTCCTTTCAAAAATCACGAAGTTCCTCAAACTTTTCAATCAGGGCATCTTTCTGAAGTGTATCGCCCGGCAATGCGTCCAGGATACCCCGCAGGGCCATGTAAATTTCATCCCGTTCCTCGGTTTCGATAAAGCGCATCTTGTTGAAAGTCTGAGTGTAGGCTGCCACCGCTTCCAGCGCCTGGGTCTGGGCGTCCTCGCACGGCTCAGAGGCCAGCTTCATCAGCTGGGAACGGGTCTTGCGGTATTGATTGGCTGCTTTTTTTGCGGAAGTGGCAGGGATATGCTCCGCGCCGTCCCAGCCCCGGAAGGGGTTGTCCAGATTTTGCGCCAGCCACTCCGGTTTCCGGGGCTTGGTGATCCGCAGGTCCATTCCAGGCTTGCCTTTCCAGATCTGCTTTGCCGCTTTTGCTTCCGTCTCCGGCAGGCTGGTCATCCAGAACCAGCGAAGCTCCGGCATCTGTTCCGGGGTGGGGATGTCGTCCGCCCTGAAGCCGAACAGGTCAAAGGTGGAGAGGTTCGTCAGCTCCCGGAACTTTCGCACGGCAGAGAAGTTTTGCAGATTTCCCGGCGCGCCCCAGAGCCGCAGCTCCTTCAGATGGGGATGGACAGCAGCCAGACCGGTCAGATCAAAGTCTTTCAGCTGGATGCCATGCAGCCCCCATAGGTTCGGCAGTTCCGTGTGCGGGCGGTATTCCCCGATAAATTGGAGGGTCAAACCGCCTCCATCTTCGGTGGCATGGATGGTACAGACGTCCGGCCCCTTGTTCTGAAACAGGAGCTGCTCCGTTTCCTCACCCAGCCACAGTTCCTGAAGGCCGGTCATGTCCAGCATCAGCTTTCTGATGCTGGTGCCCCGCAGATCAAGTGTCCTCTGACCGTGGTTCAGCAAAGTCAGTTCATCAAGGAAGGGATTTCCCCGCAAAAACTCCAGCAGATCCGGGTGCCACCGCTCACAGATGAGGTCGGAGAGGCAGGGCAGCGCCTTTAGTTCCAGCGCCGAATCGAATGGTGCGTACTGGTCCATCACCCGATGGCTGCTGACCTTCACCGGGATACCGCCGATCTCCGTTTCCCCGTCGCTCTCCATGGCCTCCTTGAAGGCCCGCCGCCGCTTTTCCGGGACGGCCTGCCACCTCGTCTGCAAATACACCTCATAGCCGTTGTCCCAGCCGCCGTAGGAGCGGCAGGGCTGGTCGGTGAAGGATGGCAGGATACCCACCAGCGTGTACTGTGGCGGGATTTCCACCGGCACCCGCAGCAGGTGAAGGTCTCGGGGCCAGTACATAAAGTCCTTGTAGAGCGGACGGAGATGGGGAAGTTCCTCTGCCGTCAAAGGGGCGTCACCTGCCCAGTCCAGAGAGAGGATCACCGCCCAGGGCTGCTCACTCACTGTGTCCGGCGGCGCGATATAGGCCACCTGGCAGGCGGTATAGCGTTTCAGATATTGATTGTAAACTGTATAGACCTCTCCGGCATTGGCTTTCATGGGTTCACGCTCCCCTCATCTGTCTTTCTCTAAATAAAATCCCCACACGCAGTTGGAGAACTCTCCAGCGGCAAAGCGGTGGATCTGCCCGTTGATCTCTACCTGCCAGACCTCAAAGGTATGTTCCTGGTGATAGACGGGATCTTGGACTTTTACCCGCTTGCCAGTGGTTTTCCAGTCGTAGTCAAAGATATTTACGCCAAACAATTTGCATTGACCGTCTGGGCCAAAGGTTTCATATTTCCAAGTCATATTTTCAATTCCTTTTCAGTGACTTGATATACGCGCTCTCCGAGCCGTCCCAATAACAGTTCACTCACCGGCCATCCTGAAAATGATGGTCACAATTTGGGTAGCCATAGAGAACATGGGCGCATTCCGGGCACAGCCCCATCATCTGTGAGGAACCTTTGAAAAACAGGCTGCCGCACTCATCACAAATGGCCAGTTCTTTTTCTGCCATGGGAATCACCAGTCCCGTTCCCGGAGGGCCTCCTCGGTGTCAATGGAGATGTTGAACCATTCCAGAATGTAGGCCACAGCTGCCGCAATACATTCCCGGGCTGCCGTTTCGATCTCGCTGTCGTTCTCATCAAACTCCTTCTGGAGATCATTGATGCCGCAGACCGCCTCGTCCAGCGTTTCCTGTATCACTTCGGTGTCGGTTTCGCCGCTCTCCAACAAATCGATGACCTTTTGAAGCTCGCCCTTTACCTTGTCTACCAGAAAAGCCGGATAGTAATCGTCCTGATACATCTCGTCCAGCAGTTTGTGATTGGGGTCAAATGCTTTCATGTAAGTGCTCCTCTCATTTTTCCTTTATTGCTTGAAGCCGTTCCCTCCACTGCGCTTCTTCGATTCTCTCATCATTTTGGTAAAAATGGTCTTTGTCGCGAGCCAAATGGTCAGTGAGCAGAGGTGCGTCCCACGGGGTGCATACGGTAAAACTGTCCCGATCCGCTCCCTTGATCTCCCGGTTGAGGTAATACACCCGCCTGGCATCGCGGGAATACCAGTGCCCAAGCAGTTCCCAGGAAGTCAGTTCTGCTTTGGGAAGCTGCTTGCCGTAGGCATAGATCCGCTTCTCATCTCTGGCAACATAGGTATCGCCCAACGAGCGGAAAGAGGAAATTTCCGCTCCCTTGATGATCTTCACCTTGCCGTCCCCGTTGTGGAAGCAGACCTGCCGGCTGTCCTTTGCATATCCCTGGGGCGCACCCGAATCGTTCTGGCCGTTGTCTAATACCTGGAAGGATGCAAGATCTGCTTCGGGGACTCTCCCGCTGGTGGTGTAGACGGCTGTTTTGTCCATGGCGTAGGCAAAGTTTAACACCTGAAACGATGCCGGGTCTGCTCCACGCAGGCGAATCCCACCGAGAAAGCAGGCCGCAGAGGATTTGCCCCAGTAATGCCAGCAGCAGAAGTCTTTTGGATCGATCCCTTTGAGCAGACCGTTTTCATATAGGCCGGAGAAATAGACAGCTCCATCCTTGAGGAAAAACTCGTTGTCCACCGGCTCTGCGTTGGTGATTGGCTGCAGCGTTTCTTCGTGCTTGGCTGTAATACTCAGCTCGATCTCATCGTCGCTGTAAATCAAGTGGAGCCCATGATGGGCTTTTCCATCAAAATGCAGTTCGATGTCATGGTATTTGAGAATTAAAGGTTTCCCATCGCTTCTCAGCGTGGAAACGGCATCAGGATTCCCGAAGATCTCTATGACCTCATCCTGTGACATCCCGAATTTCAGCGGTGAAATGTCCCACGGATTCTGCAATGTTTGATTGCGCCAAATAGTAAAGTCCTGTTTCATAGTTTTCCGTCCAGTGCCTCCACAGTTTTCATGGCAGCGGAATCAAATTTACACTGCCGCAGTTCCCGTTCAATCAAGGCAAACACATCTGGAAAGCACTCGATCTCGTCCTGATACTCATATTTCGCATACAGTCTCCCGGACTCCGAGATCCAGACCTCTGCCGGATAATAGTAGCCGATGTGGCCGATGGGCTGGCACTTCTGACTGGCTGCCTGTTCAATTTCCGCCAGTTCACAGCCGGACATATCCCGGAAATAGGCATCCTCCAAATGGTTTTTGATTCCATTGACCAGATGAGGAAACAAAGCAAATTCAAAGTCAGCCGCCCATTTCAGCTTTTTCTGCGCCAGGTACCACTCACAGCACAGGCCGAAATACTTGCGGTAAAACCGCTGGGTGGTCTTCATCATAGGAACGCCATGATCGGCGTAATACTGCTCCGCAATGGAAATATCCACACTGCGGCCTTCGTACCACCCGGCGTACTCCATCAGCTGCTTGACCTTGCTGCCCAGATCGCCGGAAATGGGGATGCGTTCTTTAATCATAGGATACCACCTCAGCTCTCATGTGTGATACAAAAAATTTCCTTGTTCAGATCAAAGTAGATCACCATCAGCTCGTCAGTGATCTCCGGGTTGAAGGACAGGTCCAGAATGAATACCTGCTGATTCATCTCGCTGTCCACCAGGCTGCCAAACCGCTTGAGCCGCAAAAAGTCCACCATCTCGGCAAAGGACAGCTTGGATGGACCGGTTCCCGGAAAAAGTTCCGCCGCAATATCCGGGCCTACATTGTCCCTGTGGAACTCCATGAAAAAAGCCGCAACGCTATGGTAAGGGCTGTCCTCGTCCGCCAGCGCCGCTTTAATGGCGGCTTTGGCCTTTTCCGCCAATTCTTCCGCCTCATCCAGCATTTCTCCCACCGCATCCATGGCGGCAGGATCGTCAGTCAGTTCCTCATCCACATCAAAGAGAAAGGACAGTCCCGATTCCTCGGGAAAGATGAAGATTTCCTCGCCGGGCGTATATGGTAAATCAATGCGTTTACAATTCAGTTTCATAGATACACCTCCTCATTGGTTTTCCAGATGGGGCAATGGAATTGGCGAATAGACCACTGTATCTCCGTCATTATCCATCTTGAGAATGATAGCAAATTCCGCTGTATTGCTGTCCTGTCCCTTTGGGAGAGAAAAGATCATTGGGGGGCAGCGCAGGGCAGCATGGTTCGTGGTTTTATTCCAGTCTTCCATGGCAGCAGATAAAATGACATCAATGTGTGCCAATACCTTCTCAATGGAACCCGCTGAGATGCTGTAAAAAGCGGGGTTTTTATGATACTGCTCTGTGATGAAGTTTTTATAAGTCTGCACTGGCATAAAGCAAAATTCCCAATCAAGGGGATACAACCCAAGCCAATACCCATACAGTTTCATCTCTGCGCCTCCTTATCCCTCGATGCAGCGATTGATCAGAGCAATCACTTCCTGCTCCTCGGGCTCGTACATCTCATAGAATTCTTCAAACATTGTGTGTCCTCCTTTACAGCAGTTCCAGCACTGCGGCGGCAGACTCGGCAAACTCCTCCGGGGCCTGCTCCAATATATCCCGGTAGGCCAGCACCGCCTGCCAGGAGTAGTAATAGAAGCTGTAAAACAGGTCATCTGGGAAGACCTCGTCCTCCTCGTACCGCATTTCATCTTCTTCCTCGTCATATTCCTCCGACCACAGGTATTCTTCTCTCAGCAGATTGGAGAACAGCGGCAGCGGATCGGCGTGTTCCATCTCATCTCCATCATGGAAACACTGGAGGATGCAGGCGAAAAAGTCCATCAGTTGCCCAGCCAGGAAACGGGCTGCAGGGTTCTGGCCGCTCTTTTTGAGGGCCTTCTCCAGAATCCGGCTCAAGAACACCATGCCGAAGGGGGAAGCGTGCCACAGGGTACTCTGGTGTTCCATGTTGATAGTGAGCTCATAGAGGGATTCTTTGACTGACGACAAATCACGCATCTGCTCCAGCACAGTCAGATGTGCGGGAAACTCCGTCCCCCGGCCATAGGCGGTGGTGAGCCGATGCCACGGGACATCAGCGGCCTTGAGATGGGTGATGTAGGTTCTGTTTTCTTCTGTCATGTCGTTATCCTCCTTATCCTGCTGTCTGATTGCTGTATTCCTTTTCAAGCTGGATATACCACCGTTTCAGCATGGTTTCCAAATTAGTTTTCCCGCTGCGGTCTGTAAAAGCAAGGAATTTTTGCAGTAGTCTTTGGAATACATATTTACCCGCTTCTGTCAGGTCCTGATTGAGATAGACCATCCGCAGGATACGGCCCTGCCGGTCCAGAGGGTTCTTTTTCAGCAGTTTCTTTTCAAAGCAGAAGCGCAGGAACACCACATTCTCGTCGTAGAAGTCCTCCACCACAGCCGCGCCAATGCTGGTATAGGTAATGTCATACACCAAACGGCTCCACTCAAATTTCTCGGTATAGAGCAGTTTCAGTGCTTTCTCCCAGTGTTCCTCCGGGATCACCAGCATCCTGTGCTGGGCGGTGCTGGAGTAGCCGCGGCAGACGGGTTCTGGGTGTCCCAGCAGTTCGCTCACACGGTCGGCATAGACGAAGCACAGTTCCTCATCGAACAGGCCGCCAATAAAGTTGCCATTGCAGTACAGCATATAGTTCTTAGACTTGGCCGGAGAGTAAGAGAGATTGTATTCCTGCGAGTCCAGGCTTCTATGTACTTTGTTCAAAAAATCGATTGATGTCATGGCTTTGCTCCTTATGCTTCAAACTCGCCCATTACATACTATCCCAAAAGACATTGTCAATGGCGCATGGCTTTGTGGAAACGACTGCTCTTATGGCAGTACCACACCGGATAGGGGGTGCCGATAGAAACACTTCGTATCCATGCGCTCCCGCAGTTCCTCGATGCTGCAGCAGGCGGAAAAGCCGTAAGAGACAGTCCTGTCCAGCATTTCTTTGTACTGTTTAAAAAAACGTCCGCGGTGATCTCATCCATACCAAAAAGGATGTTGTCCTGGATCACATTCTCAAACCAGTGGGCCAGCAGGCCGGTAAAGTGAACAGATACGTTCTCTCCTGCCTCGGTCCGGGTATCCATGCGCAAGGTATGGGCTTCAAAGTCAGTGCAGTAGCGCAGGACTCTGTTATCGTACAAATTGTCAAAGGATTGAATTCCCATACTCATGCCAGCTCCGCGTCCAAAATCTGGACTTGTTTCCCTTTCTCATTCACATAGTAAAGGGCGATATAATCAATGCCGTCCCGCTTGACCTGCTCCCAGGGCATACGCTCGCCGGTGATCAGCTCCACGGTATCCGCCTCATCTGGTTCGAAGTCCTCTTTTTCGTCCTCATAGTCGATACTGTAACCCAGCTCCAGCACAAGCCTGGAGGCAGGGATCTCATACCGCTTGAGGGGACGGTGCTCCAGTTCGGCTGGATCCTGTTCATCGCAGAACAGATTGTCATAGCCGTGCCGACCGCCGTCAAAGATGATGAACTCCTCGCCGCTCTCCGGGTCGCGGGCAGCCACCAGTCCGGGGGCCTCGTCGCCATCTGCAATATAGGATTGGGGCTCTCCCTTCACCGTGAGCAAATTTCCGTAATACCAGACTTCCAGCAGTTCATTGCCGGCGGCGGAACACAATGTCACAGTGGGCAGACGCTTCTCCGCCCATTCTTTCGCATGGCCGATGAGCCAGGTGGGATATTTCTCAGTCATCATAATATTTCTCCTTCTATTTCAATTTCAGCACAAATCCCCAGATACTCACCACGATCAGGAGGAGGCCCAACAGGAAGAACACCACCCGCCGGTATCCTCTGCTGTGACGGTAAGCATCCCGCGTACCAGTGGGGTCACAGAGCCAGTTCCAGTTGCGGACTGCTCCAATCAAAATCACGGCCCCGATGATCACCGAGGCAATATACCAATGTTCCTGCAAGAACGCTGTGATCGGTTCGCGGTTCATTTACATATATCCCCCTTTCCATCATCGGGAGTTTCCTTTTGGATAATCTCCTTCCCGCTCTTTTAAATCCAGCTCCAGAGCTTTTTCCTCCTCCAGATATTCCTCACAGTCCCGAACCAGTTTTTGAGCGTCCAGGGCAATAAAGTCCTTGACTTTTCTCTTTTTCATGGCTTTCTCCTTACGCAAATACCTGCTGGTACTTCTCTTTCAGTTCCTTCGGCGCCGTCTTGATGACCTTGCTGCCGCCGTTCTGAGAATCCTTTCCCCAGATGGCCCAGAGCAGGCTCTGCCAAGCGATAGCCTGGAATTTTGTATCCTTTCTCTCGTCTGGCAGGAGATAGGCGGAGAAGCGGTGCTTGACTGTCAGCAGAGCATCCAGGCTTTCCTCATTGGCAATCAGGCTGCGGAATTCCTTGGCAGGCTCCAGCCACTGCATCGATAATGCACCCCGCACCAGTACGCCCAAGGTCCACAGCTGGAAACCGAACTTGCGGATAAAGGCATGGAGGAATTTCTCTTGCAGGGAAGAGTGCTCATCATCGCATAGATCCAGATACTCTGCCACCAGCGGTGCCCACTGTTCTCCTTCCAGCCCCAGGGCAAACACGGCAAAAGTTCCGGGCATGGCGCAGGATTCATCGGGGAGATTGTTGTACCATTCATACTCCCGCATGGCCAGCCGTGCATACCGCTCAATATCGCCGTGTAATCTGGGGTACTGGACAGCACAGGCAAAGAGCTGATTCACTTCCTTTTTCGGAAGCCCAGGAATGGGCAGATAGTTTTTCTCTGGGCCACGGAACTCCACAGAGTAACTGCGGGGGAAGTCCTCCTGCTCCAGCACCGCGCACAGGTAGTCCAGGATTTCAGCATAGCACTCATCTGTGGAGTCCTTGGCGGTGATGCGGATGGCAGCGAAAGCGTCGTTGGCCGAGGCGGTCAGGTGCTTTGTTTTTCGCTTTTGGATGTTAGGCGGCAATTTGCCGCTGCCACCCGTTTTCAGCTCCTTTACCATGTCCGGGCGGAGCTGGGAAACCAGACCGAGAATATGCCCGGTCGTGAGAGCTTCAAAACTCTGCCCATACACTGTATGGCAGACCGCCACATAGCAGGCAAAGTGCAGCAATCCTTCATCCACATCCTCCGGGCGCAATTCCGCCCACACCGTGCAGGGCGGAAAGACTGTAAACCCATCTTCACGCTCTCCAACAAGGAAGTACCGTTCCTGCACCTGCTTTTCTATGTACTTCTCCAACTTATAGCGGATCTCATTCCAGCCCGCCAACCGCCGCAGGGCATCGCAGAATACAACCGCCTCCTCGCAGGGAAATCCCTTCAAAGGCAGCTTGGACAGATACCGATCCAGCAGTTGACCGGGAAGGAAGGGAGTTCCGCTTTGATTCCGAACTACCATCGGGGAGCCAGAATGGTTTTCTTTTGCGGTCCCATCCAACACATCCTGGATGCACCGATCTGCGTGTTTCAGCACTTCGTGGTCAGTATCCGGTTTATGTATCAGATAATAACGGTCATTTACGCCGTCGCGTTTTGGCAAACTCATGTTTGATCACCTCTTTTTAGACAATAAAAAAGCCCCACGCCGCACTGTCATGAAGACAGGCTGACGCAGGACATGAAGAAGCCGCGTTGAAGGAGCCGCATCCACCAGCAGATGTAGTTTCTTCAACAACCAAAATATTTTTTTCGTATCTTAAAGCAGCAAATGGCTGTCCAATATATTGATTCATCGCAGCACCCTTTTTGTTCGCATAGTATTGTTTTTTATTGTACCATGCCCTTCGGACATGGTACCCCTCCGGGAGAATTGAGCGCCTGGATTTTCGCGGTAAACGCGAAAACCAGATGCGCGATGGTATAATGTCTGTTTTACAGACATTATACCATGCCCTTCGGACATGGTACCTCTCCGGGAGAATTGAGCGCCTGGATTTTCGCGGTAAACGCGAAAACCAGATGCGCTGTGGTATAATGTCTGTTTCCAGGCATTATACCACATATCGTTTGATTCGGGAATATTTTTCTTACAGGAATCCATATGCCTAAAATAAAATTTTAGCTAAGTTAATTCCTGTATACAAAAAACTTGCAAAATTTTCCGTTTGGTGCTATACTAACGTTTAGTTGGAAAACCTTTTTGGAAGCATAGCTCAGCTGGGATGAGCGTTCGCCTCACACGCGAGAGGTCATGGGTTCGAGCCCCATTGCTTCCATTTTCTTATTTATGAGATCCGGGGCATTAGCGCAGTTGGGAGCGCGCAACATTCGCATTGTTGAGGCCGTGGGTTCGAATCCCATATGCTCCATGTTTTATTCTGTCAATACAAAAATACCGGGACCATACCGTTTTGGATGGTTCCGGTATTTTTGTTATGGGAAATGGCACCCTATGGCATAAAAAACGCTCTGCGGGGATCTTCATGGGGCGAAGGGAAACTTTGCCGCAGAAGCAACCCGCCGCAGACGGAGAAGCCCGCCTGCGGGCCTCTCTCTTGTTTCGTCCTTATGTACAGCCTCATTGCTGTATGCCTACTTCTGCCCGTCCAGATATCTTCCGATCCCCAGGACCAGACCGTCTGCCAGCTTTTCAAGCGCCGCGTCTGAGTGATCCGATGCCTTGTCCCCCAGCTCAATATCCACGCTGGGGATGGTGGAATAGGAGGTCTGGGTCAGATCCATGGCCATGGCGCCCGATGAAAAGATCTTATTCCCTTTTTCCTTAAGCCCCTTTACCAGACTTTCCCCCAGGGCGTTGTGGGACTGCCAGTGGGAGGCCACTGGCTCCATGGCCCGGTATGACCTGTGATCCGGGACGCTCATGAAAAAGCAGCCCTTGTCGGATGTGGTGGAATCCCAGTGCAGAGAAATATGGATATCTGCCGTATTGTTGGCGATCACCGTCCGTGCCACATTATCCAGCTGCACATCTTCCTCCTCCCGGATCATCACCACGTCATAGCCCTCTGCCAGCAGCTTATCCTTCAGTTTTTTTGCCATGGCCAGGGTCACTGTGCTTTCCGGCGTCCCGTCTGCGAAAGTCATCCCGGACGATATGGCGGACGCATACACGGCTCCGGCTCCTGTGGTCCCTCCGGTCACCTTGGGAGATCCGTCCGGATGGCAGAGGGTCTTCATGGAGCTTCCGCCCCGGGTCCCATGGCCCGCATTGACACAGACCGTCTTTCCCTTCCGGTCCGCCCTTCCGTTCTTATAATACACCGCCGCCTCGCTGTTTATCTTGGAAAATGAAGCAAATTCCCAGTTTTTGTCCAGGAACACGTCCTTCGAGCTTTCCACATGTACATTTTTTTCATGGACCTGTGCGGCTGACTTCCCATCCAGGACACTGGCCGGCTCCTGGCTGCTCAGATACCGGCTGGCCACATAACACGCGTTTCCGTTGACTGTCACCCGGCTCCAGGTTCCGTCGTCCGATTCCCGCTGGATCTTCGTCCCCCTGGGTACCGTTCCCAGAACTGCGCTGTCTGTGGATTTTCCCTCCCGGCAGTTTAAATTGCCCGCCGTCACATATACCGTATCCGCCAGGGCCGTTCCCGGCACCGCCGCGGCCGCCATAAGAAGCCCGATGCCAACCATCAGTCCTACTTTCTTTCTGTTCATATAACCCCTCCTCTTTCTCTCCGGCCGTTTTCCGGCCAGGCTCCTGCGCGATATGTAAAAGGCAGGGGGAAGCACAGCCTCCCGCCCGCCTTTTTGTTTCTGTTATTCCGTCCTGCACCCGTATCTTCCGGCCTGGCACCGGATGGTCCACCACTGGCCGTTGCAGTACACCTCCATCCAGCATCCGCCACTGCCAGTGCAGCCGCAGTTCCCAGTGTTTCCGGTATTTCCGCAGCCGTTGTTTCCAGCGTTCCCACTGTTTCCGCAGCCGCAGCCACCGTTGTTCCCGGCGTTTCCGCTGTTTCCGCAGCCGCAGCTTCCACCGTTTCCAGTATTTCCGCAGCCGCAGCCACCATGGTTCCCAGCGTTTCCAGTATTTCCGCAGCCACAGCCTGCGGAACCAATATTTCCTGTACTCTGGCAGCCGCAGTTCTGGTACCACCAGCTGTTCCAGCAGGTGTTCCGGCAGTTTCTGTAACATCCGTTGTTCACAAAATTATTTCGATTGCAGCACATATGATAAATCTCCTTTTTTACTTAAGGTTGTACTTTATCATATGGGACAGCCGCAAAAAAGGTGCAGGCTTTTCCATTCCGCAGCCAGAAAACCAAAGACCTGCCCCGGCCGGGCTCCTCCGGCGGAGGAAGCCAGCCGCTGCCGCATTAGTCTCCCAGCACGTTGACGATCTTGGACGGGCTCCTGTAATTCCAGGAAGAGATCTTGATTCCCGTCCGCTTACTGGAGGCATGGACCACCTGGCCGTTGCCGATATAAAGGGCCACATGGTTGATCCCGCCGCCGCTGCCGGAATAGAATACCAGATCTCCAGGCCGCATCTGGCTGGATTTGATGGATTTTCCGCAGTTTGCCTGGGCCGCAGAGCTGTGGGGCAGGGATACCCCAAAGTGGGCCATGACAGACATGGTAAAGCCAGAGCAGTCCGCGCCGTTTGTAAGGCTCGTGCCTCCCCATACGTAAGGATTGCCCACAAACTGCACGGCATAGTTGGCGATCTGGGCCCGTTTCGAGGAAACGCTTCCTGCGCTGGAACCGGCCGCCCCGTCGTTGGCGCTTCCGCCGGATGGCTTGGAGCTTCCGCCCTTACCAGGCTTTGACGTGGTCCCGCCAGACGGCTTAGAGCTTCCAGTGCTTCCATTTCCTTTTGCCGGGGCCTCCACCACCGGAGTATAGGGGATCGCCTCATTGAGGCCATATTTCACATCCACATAATCGCTGGAGATGAACGCAGTGGAATCATCCAGCTCGATCTCCACCCAGCCGTCCTGCTGGCTGACCACCAGGAACTTTTCGCTGCTGGCGATCTGGGTCCAGATCCTGGATTCCGTATTGGGCTCGGACCGGACATTGACGCCGTCGGTGTTGGCAATGGCCATGAGCTTTGCCACCTGCATGGCCTTATCCTCCGCCTGCTGGCCTGTCAGTATGTACTCTGACTTCACATAACCCGTGATCTTTCCGGAGCGGATCTTATACCATCCGTCATCCGTGGTCTCCAGGATATCACAGCCCGCGTTGCTGGGCAGCTTTGCAATGATCTTTCCGTCTCTTTCGCTGGCCTTATCCCGGACGTTCAGATAGTTGCTCACGTTGGAAACGCCCAGATTCTCATAAAGACTTAAGACCGTGGTCCGCATATCCTGCTTCCGGGCCTCATTGAGGGCATAGCGGACGGTCACATAGTCTGCGGAAAGATATCCGTCGTCGATCTGCACCCAGCCGTCCTGGATGCTCTCCACCGGATACCGCTCGTCCTTATAGACCTGGCCCATGATCTCGCTGTCCTGGCTGGGCTCTTTTCTCACATTCAGTTTATCTGTGCTGACCACTGCCCGCTGGATGACGTTTTCCGCCGCCACCTCCCTCGCCTTGTCGCCCGTATAGATATACTGGGAGCTGACATAGCCGGTGACGCCGCCGGAGGATATTTTATACCAGCCGTCGGTGGAGGTGTCGATGATCTCACAGGCACCGCCGCTTAAAAGCTTTCCCACCACCTCTCCATAGGTCTCCGGGATCTTTCTCACATTCAGATAGCCGGATACCCCGGCGATCCCCAAGTTTGCATAACCGTCCAGGACCTTCTGGACCGCCTCATCATGCTCCTTCTCGGCGATCTCCTCCGCCGAAAGGGTGGTCTCCAGAACAATGGACGCCGGTTCCCCGCTGGTCTCCGGCGGAGCCGTCGTCTCCAGGGACGCCTCTACGGTCTCCACCTTTATCCTTCCGGCCCGGCTTTCCCCGCTCTTTCCCAGAACGCCTCCAGCCACAGCCACGACGATCACGACTGCTACAGCCGCGCCTGCGCCCGCCATATATTTCATGGAAACGCCGCTGGTCCGTTTCTGCCGGATCTTTTTCAGCCGTTCAATATTCTCCTCCGGCTGTACCTTATTCTTTTTTTCCGTTACTTTCTCTTCATCCGTCATTGATACTCTCCATCTCCGGGAATTTCCGGATTTATATACATACCGTAACCCATTTTAGCAGATTATAAGGGTTCCTGTCAAATTTTTTCCCGGGATGAACCATGATATTTTTCTTACGATTTCATGAGGAAAGAGTGGAAAATACGCCGTACCAGGCCTCACCAGTCCACCACACGGTCCACGATGGCCTGCTGCTCGGTGCTGGTCCTCCTCAGATAGATCCTGGTGGTCTCAATGCTCTCATGTCCCATAAGGTCCGCCAGCAGGGCCAGGTCATTGAACCGTTCCAGAAAGCTTTTGGCAAACCGGTGGCGGAAGGAATGGGGATAGGCCACCGCCGGATCGATGCCGTACCGGAGGGCCATGACCTTCAGCTGTCCCGCCACGCCCCTGGTGGTGATCCGGCGTCCCTGCTTGTTTAAAAAAAGAAAGCCGCTGGTCTGGTTTCTTCCTTCCAACCAGGCCAGCGCCTCCTCCTGCAAAAGCTTCGGTATGTAGATCCGCCTCAGCTTTCCGCCTTTGGAATACAGATCCATATATCCGATCTGTACATGCTCCGCCTTGATCTGGATCAGCTCGCTGACCCGGACCCCGGTGGCTGCCATAAAGCGGACTGCAAAATACCAGAACAGCTCTCCGTCCCGCTTTAAGCAGCTTTTAAAATACTCATAATCCGCCTCGCTGATCACATTCTCCAGAAAGGCCTTCTGCTGCACCTTTACAAACTGCAGCTTCCACTCTCCCTTTCCAATGCTGTCCAGGTAGCAGTTGATGGCGCGGATCCTTAAATTCACCGTTTTGGGCTTATAGGATTCGATCAGCCACATCTTATGGTCCCGCAGCTTTTTCTGCGTCACCGTATCGAACTGGCCGAAATACTGCTTGACAGCAAATTTGTAGGATGCGATGGTATTTTCCGACAGATTCGTGTTCCGGAGATATACCTCAAAATCGTCTTCTCTCATATTGAAAGACCTCCTTTCAATATGATTTTATCAGACATTTCTCAAAATACCATGTATTTCCCTGTTTTTCGACATGCATCGAAGCCGATGTTTTATAACTCTCCGATTACTGTTTCCCCAGGGTCTGGAAGTGCTCCATGGAGCCGTACAGCTTCTGGATCCGTCCAAATTCCTCCTCATCGTAGAAGGAGCACAGACCATTTCCAAAGGCCTTGGCTGCCTCCAGCATAAACCGTCCTGCATCCTCCAGGTCCTCCAGATGGGTAGCTCCGGTGGCACAGCCTGCCACTGTGGTCTCTGTGGTCACTGCCACGCCTACCACCGGGGCCTTGGTGGCTGTTGCCGGCTGTAAAATGCTGTTTAAGTGGTACAGGCCGTTTCCGTAGGGAGTGATATCCTGCTGGCTTAAGGCAAATACGTGGGGCAGCCGTCCTGTGGTGCTGATCATTACATCCAGAAGATCCTCGCTGACCCGTAAGATGTATCCCTCCTTCACAGTGGGGGAGATGGCAAAGCCGCGGTGATTGATGATCCGGTTGCCCTTGGTGGTATCCACCACTAAAACGGCGTCCAGGTCATCGGTAACCTCTTCCTTATTTACCTGCCAGGTCTCAACCGGGGAGTTCATGAACGGAACGGGCTCATGGGGCGTGGTGGGCGCGTCGGGACAAACGTGGGTAGAGATAAATACGTCTCCCTCTAAGAAATCACCCTTTTTCTGCATATCCAGAAGCTTTGCAGCCACTGCCAGAGCCGTTAAAGCGCCGTCTCCGTCAGAAACGAAGCCCAGCTGCTCCGGTCTTGCTCCCAGGCCGCCCAGACGGCCTAAGATGCCCATGGTCTTTGCAGAGCCGCCTTTGCTCTTTCCGTTCCTTCCGGGGATCAGGATCCGCACCATATCTGTGTGGCCCTTGGGCCCCTCCAACGGGTAAGTCTCCACCTGACAGTCCGGAACGATGGAGCGGAAATATTCCACCACCTGTGCTCCGGATGCCGAAGCGCTGTCTAAGATATCGAAAAGTTCGATAAGCTGCTTATATAACATAACATAACCCTCCTTGCGTAAAGCCGCCGCTATTTTTAGCTGTTTAATCTATATATCCCTTTTCCTGATAATACCGTCTGGCCCCTTCGTGAAGGAGCCCAGACCCATCCTGGCATAAAAAGGATTTATCCTCCATGGCCGCCAGGCGCGGATCTCCCGCTTTTCCTATATTTTCATCCATGGCCCTGACGATCTCATAGGCCAGCCCATCCTCCATCTCCGCTCCGGCGCATAAAAACACCGGAAAGCCAAAGGTCCTCACAGGCTCCTCCTGACCCCTGTATGTTCCTGCCGGGAGCGTGAGCCTCTGGTATCCCGGATTAATCTCCAGGATCCTGTCCAGCTCCTCCTCCGTATAGGAAAGGACTGAAACCTCCATTTCCTCTGAGAGTCTGATGAAAACGTCTGCGGGAGCCTCCAGGAAGCCGTGGATCCCGTCCACGGTCCCGTCTCTTAAGATCCCTGTACTGTTTTCGATCCCCCGCTGCCAGAAATTTTCTTCCTTCACATCCATATCCAGGGCGTCAAAGGCCGCCGCAGAGACCATTCCCGTCTCCGAAAACGCCGTTCCGGCTGAAAGATTCCGGCCGTCCAGTTCATGGACGAAGGCCAGGCCCGAGTCCTTCCGGGCCAGCCACTGGGACGCCGCAGGATAACAGGCCATGAGGATGCGGAAATTCTCTTTTTTCTCTCCCTCAAAGGTCCCTTCCCCGTTCCAGGCATCATATACCACATCTCCAGATACCAGGGCCAGATCATATTTCCCCTGGCACAGGTTTTCCAGGCTCACAGGAGAGCCCTTGGACTCCTTCAGCTCCACATAGACCGTGGACTCAGAGGTATTAACTGAATCAGCCAGGGCGATGGCCTCCCTGTGAATGAGCTCCCCGTGGAGTCCTCCGGCCAGAGTCACACACTGCCGCTCTCTCTTTGCCTCCTCGTCCGGAGCGCAGCCCCAAAGCGCCAGGGCGCTTCCCAGAAGAGCCGCTGCCGCCAGAAGCCGCAATGGCCGGCCAGGTGTTCTGTTTCTTTTTCTGTATCCCATCTTATATAAAATCATTAACACACACGGCACCATAGGGACGGATGCTCATACGGTAGGCGCTTCCCTGGCCCATGGCTTTTTCTATGTATGCAATATACTCGTCTGCCAGGGCATTGGGGATCATGGCCATGATCACGCCGGCAAAACCGCCGCCGTGTACCCGGCAGGCTCCGCATCCCTTTTCCTTAAGGAACAGCTCTGTAAGGGCCAGAGCGGTGGTAATGCCCTGCTCCTCGCTTCCCGGCACATAACAGTTCTGGAGCCACTTCCAGGAGGAATTGCCTGATTCAGTGATCAGCTCCAGGAAGTCCTCAAACCGGTCCTCCTTTAAGGCGCAGACTTCCTTCTCCACCCGCTTATTTTCCTCGAAGAAATGAAGCGCCCGAAGGAGCGCCCGGTCCCCGGCCTTTTCCTTCACCTCGGTCACACGCGCGATGACCTCTTCCTCTGTGATATCGGCGCAGACCTCTTTTCCGAACACGGCAGCCACCTTTTTCATATCCGAGGGGATGGAGGAGTATTCTGCGCTGAGATCCGCATGGCCCTTTCCTGTCTGGACAATGATCAGGCTGTGGTCCTGGGCTCCGAAATCATAATCGATCTTTTCCACCACTGGCTTTAAGGGATCCTTAAAATCAATGGTGATCATGCCGCCCACGGCGCAGGCCATCTGGTCCAGCAGGCCGGAAGCTTTGTTCCAGTATTTGTTTTCCGCATATTTTCCCACATGGGCGTAGGTGACCACATCCACTTTATTCCCGTTAAAGAAGGTATTGATCATGGAGCAGATCAGCATCTCATAAGATGCAGAGGAGCTGACTCCGGCAGCGCTGATGACGTTGCTGGTGATAAAGGCGTCAAAGCCGCCGATCCTGTATCCCATCTCCTGAAAGCCCATTAACATTCCCTTGGTCAGATCGATGGTCCCCGCCATCTTTTCGCTGGGAGAAAGGTCGTCCAGGCGGATCGTAAACCTCTGGTTGTAGGTCTCGCTGATGATATGGATCTCATCGGTCCCGTTGGCTGCGGCCGCAGCCACACAGTCCAGGTTGATGCTTCCTGCCAGGACCTTTCCATGGTTGTGGTCCGTGTGGTTTCCGCTGATCTCTGTACGGCCAGCGGAGGTGAACAGATACATGTCTGTATTTTTAAAGGCCTGGACAAAGCCCTCCATTACATGGAGATACCGGTTTTTATTTTCCTTTGCATGGTCCTTTCCATACATTTTTTCCAGGAAGTCCGCGGCCTTCCCGCCGTCCAGCTGCTGTAACAGCAAATTTTTTTCCATCGATCCATCTCCTTTTTCCATATGGCTGTCATTGGTCCTTGCCAGCCAGCCTTTTCCCATTATATAATAGATACCGACATACTTGCAATAGTTTCGTGGAAAGGTTTTGTAAAACATGAACAGCTGGAACGGAAAACCCTATCATTCCCTGGATTTTCATTTAAAAGAAATGTTTGGCAGAAAAGTATATAAGCTGGCCCTGGACGGCGGCATGACCTGTCCCAACCGGGACGGCTCTGTGGGCCGGGGAGGCTGCATCTTCTGCAGTCAGGGCGGCTCCGGGGATTTTGCCGCCAAAAAGCGGCTCTCTCTCCGTGAGCAGGCGGACCTGGCAAAAAAACTGGTGGAGAAAAAGGCCGGTCCCGATGCCCTGTACATCGCCTATTTCCAGTCCTACACCAACACCTACGCCCCTCTTCCCTATCTGGAAGCCCTGTTTACAGAGGCCGTCTCCCTGCCGGAGGTCTGCGCCCTGTCCATCGGCACCCGGCCCGACTGTCTGCCGGATGAGACTGTGGCTCTCCTTTCCCGGCTGAACCAGGAAAAGCCCGTATGGGTGGAGCTGGGTCTCCAGACCATCCATGAGTCCACCGCCCGGTTCATCCGCCGCGGCTATGGGCTTCCCGTTTTTGAGGATGCCTTCCGCCGTCTGCGGGCCGCAGGCCTGACGGTCATCGTCCATGTGATCCTGGGGCTTCCAGGTGAGACCCGTGAGGATATGCTGGAAACCATCCGGTACCTGGCAGGTCTTAAGATCGACGGGATCAAGCTTCAGCTCCTCCATGTATTAAAGGGCACTGACCTGGACCGGCTGTACCGCCAGAGCGCCTTCCAGGTCCTGGAGCTTTCCCAGTATCTGGAGCTGGTGGGAGACTGTTTAAAGCTCCTTCCTCCGGAAACGGTGATCCACCGGCTCACCGGCGACGGGCCCAGATCCCTGCTGACGGCCCCCTTATGGAGCGGAAACAAACGTCTGGTGCTGAATTCCATGGCCAGGTATCTAAAAGAAAATAAAATTTATCAGGGCCAGGAGTACTGATACTCCCGGCCCTTTTCTGGCTCCTATAATGCTAAGATCACGCCTCCGTCGCTGGCGTATACGGTGGACACCCCGCAGGTATCGGTGATGACCACCTCTTTGAACTCTGCCATGGAGCAGAGCTTTTCCTTCATGAACTGGGCGCGCTCCGGGGCGTTGCAGTGGGCGATCACCAGACGCTTGTCTTTTGTGGTCCCAGCTTCCTTCACGGCGATCTCCGCCATACGCTGCAGGGCCTTCTGGATCCCCCTGGCCTGGTCCAGCTTGATGATCGTGCCGTTGTCCGCACCCATGACCGGCTTGATGTTTAACTTGGTGGCAAAAAATGCCTGGAGCCCCGTAAGGCGTCCGTTCTTTTTCAGCGTATCCAGGGATTCCAGGACAAAATACGTATTCATCCGGTCCCGGTAGGCAGCAGCCTTTTCACAGATCTCGTCAAACTCCAGGCCCTGGTCACAGAGCTCCCGGATATACATGGCGATATTTAACTGGCCGCTGGACGCAGATTTTGAATCCAGCACCAGGATATTTTTCTTCCCGTACTCCTCCTCATAAAGGGACTTCGCCAGGACCGCGCTGTTATAGCTTCCGCTTAAGGCCGCGGAAAGAGTGATCACAAACACGTTCTCTTCCTCGCAGCAGTACGCCTCCTTGAACATCTCCGGAGACGGACAGGCCGATTTCGGGCACTCCGGGTACTCCTTTACTACTTTTATAAATTCCTTCTGGTCAAAGGTCTCGTCATCCACAAAATGCCGCTCTCCCACCATCAGTGTCAGAGGGATCATGGAATAGCAGGGATCCTTTCTCATTTCCTTTGTCAGATCCAGGCAGCTGTCCCCTATAATCTTATATCTCATACCGCTTCCTCCAGCTTAAAACCGCGCCCTGCGCGATGTAGTAATCATTACTACATATTATAGGATCTCACTGCCGGAAAGTCAATCCCCCGGAAAAGCTTTTCCTCAAAACAGGTACACGATCATCTCCAGCAGGCACAGTCCCAGAAACAGAAGAAATCCCGGATTCCAGTAGACATACTTTTTCCATGGGCTCTTTTCCCCGTTATGGGCCGTCACCTGGCGGTACCAGATGGGGCCGAACCGCCAGAGGACCATGGCCCCGCCGGCTGTCATAAAAACGAGGAAGGCCAGGAATGCCATGGAATAAGGGACCGCTGCCAGGTCTCCCAGGGCCGCTGCCACCAGCTCCTGCCCGGCCACCATGACGGTGCTGAAGGAATTGATGGCCATGTGCATCAGGACCGTATAGCGGATGCTGCTGGTCCTTACGGCCACGTAGCCCAGGATCAGGCCGATGGAAGCCGCATAGAAAAACTGCAGCAGGTTTCCGTGCATGAGCCCGAAGAGCACCGCTGTGAACGCCACCGCCGTCCGGTCCCCGAACCGTCTGGCCCGTTTTAAGATCATGCCCCGGAACAGAAGCTCCTCCATGAACGGTCCCAGAAAGCAGGCGTAAATGACCATGGACGGCGTCATGTCCATCATCATCTCCGCCGCCGGGTTCATTTCCTCAATGGTCCTGCCGTTGAACGCGGAGAAAAAGGCGTTCACCAGATTGCCCAGAAGATTAAAAACGTTCCCGGTCCCCATGGCGGCGATGAGACACAGGAGAAAGGCCGCCAGGGACAGGGGCTGAAGCTTTCCCTTAAACTTTGGGATCCGGCACAAAAGGAGGGCTATAATCGGATAGGCGCCGCCGATGACGAACAGATATTTCACCAGCACAGCGGTCCAGGGAGAGTCAAAAAGCCAGGAAAACCAGCGGAAAACGCCGGTCTCCTGGCTTTTTGCCCACGTTTCAGCCAGGCCGAACAGCAGGGCCCCGGCGTACTGGTACGCCATCAGGGCCGCTGCGGAAAGTCCCAGCATGGTAAATGTGATAAAATAGTCCCGTCTTTTATATTCCATAAACGTCCTTTACTGCTCTTCCCGGGCCATGTCCATCATGATCTCGCCGCTTCTTGCAATGAACTTTGTCATGCGCTCCGGAGAGAGGCTTCCATGGGCCAGCTTGGCCAGATCGTAAAGCTGCTGGCAGATCTTTCCGGTGTTCTCTCCGTCTTTGTGGTTCAGCACGAATTTCACCAGCTGGTTATTGGCGTTTAACACCAGAGTCTCCGATACCGGGAACATGTCTGCGCCGCCGCCGTACATGCTGTACATCTTCATCATATCGGCCATTCTGCGGCTCTCCTCGGAAACGGTGATCATGGAGGCCACCGACTCATTCTTAAGCTTCTCTACCTTCACTTCCAGCTTATCGTTTCCAAGGGCCTTCTTAAAGATCTCTGAAAGGCTTTCTGCGTCCTTCTTTGCCTGCTCCTTTGCGGCCTCGTCGTCCTCTTCCTTCTCCTTAAAGGTCTCGTTGACATCCGCGTCGATCCGGAGGAATTTCACCTTCTCGTTCTTCTGCTCCAGATGGGAGATGAACGGGGAATCGATGGCATTGGGAAGGATCACCGCATCCAGGCCGGCCTCCTTGAACATGTTGATATACTGGCTCTGCTCCTTTTCATCGGTCACATAGAACACCTGGTTTTCATGGCCCTTTTCTTTATTGGCCTCCAGGCAGTCCTTTAAGGTCAGATATTTGCCGTCCAGGTTTTTAAAGATGATATAATCGTTCATCTTTTCTGCAAACTTCTCATCCTTTAAGCAGCCGAATTTAATGAAGGGATTGATATCATCCCAGTATTTCTCATAATTCTCCCGGTCGGTCTTGCACATGCCGGAAAGCTTGTCTGCCACCTTCTTTGTGATGTAATCGGAGATCTTTTTCACAAAGCCGTCGTTCTGTAAGGCGCTTCTGGATACGTTCAGGGGCAGATCCGGACAGTCGATGACGCCCTTTAACAGCATCAGGAACTCCGGGATCACCTCTTTGATATTATCGGCGATGAACACCTGGTTGTTATACAGCTTGATCTTTCCCTCGATGCTCTCGTACTCCATATTGATCTTGGGGAAGTACAGGATCCCCTTTAAGTTGAAGGGGTAGTCCATGTTCAGGTGGATCCAGAATAAGGGCTCCTTGAAGTCCATGAATACCTTGCGGTAAAATTCCTTGTATTCCTCCTCTGTGCACTCGTTGGGATGCTTGTTCCACAGGGGATGGGTATCGTTGATGGGCTCTGGCCGTCTTAAGATCTTATATTTTTCTCTTGCAGGGGAAACCTCCACAGTCTCCTTTGTACCGTCCTCGTTCTCCTTTTCCTCGGTCTTTGCCTCCTCCACGATGGTCTCGATCACTGTGTCCTTATCGGTCAGCTCATCCTTTTCGATGGTATCGTACTGGGGCTCTGCCGTCTCGTCTGCCACGTAGATCTCCACCGGCATGAAGGCGCAGTATTTTTCCAGGACCTCTCTGGCCCGGTACTCGTTGGCAAACTCCGTGCTGTCGTCGTTTAAATAAAGGGTGATGGTGGTTCCGGCTTCTGTTTTGTCCCCATCGGTCATCTCATACTCCGTGCCGCCTTCGGACTCCCAGTGGACCGCCCTGGCGTCTGCCTTATAGGATAAGGTATCGATGGTCACGCGGTCTGCCACCATGAACGCAGAATAAAAGCCCAGTCCGAAATGACCGATGATCTGGTCCTCGTTGGCCTTGTCCTTGTATTTATTTAAGAAGTCCTGGGCTCCGGAAAAGGCGATCTGGTTGATATATTCCTCCACCTCGTCCTCGGTCATTCCCAGACCGTTATCGGAGACCTGGATGGTCTTTTCCTTGGGGTTTACGGTAACGGACACCTTATATTCCACCCCGTCCGGCTCCTCGTACTCGCCCATCAGCGCCAGCTTTTTCAGCTTTGTGATGGCGTCGCAGCCGTTGCTCACCAGTTCTCTGTAAAAAATGTCATGGTCTGAGTACAGCCACTTTTTGATAATGGGGAAAATGTTCTCGCTGTTAATGGATAAACTTCCGCTCTTTGCCATAAAAAATCCACTCCTTCGATATTTCTGCTGTTCTGAATGTATGTCTCCGTCAGACGACGGCTATTTTTCCTGCAACAATGGATATTGTAATACCTTTGGATGGAAATGTCAACAAAATTTTAGCACTCGAGTGAAGTGAGTGCTAGCAAAGCGATCGCTCCGGGGGGCCAATCGAAAAAACGCCGCCCGAAGCCAGGATACGTTCCCGGCACCGGGCGGCATAAACCGCAGATCTCTTTTATTATACCTCCAGCTCCTCAAGGACAGCCTTCAGGGCTTCCTTTACGGAACCTTCCTTTAATACATTGTGAAGCCCGCTGTACTCTAAGAGCTTAAAGTAGCCCATGGAGCCTCCCGCCTGGCACAGCTTATAATAATCTGCCCATGCGGCCTTCCGGTCTGCCTTCATCTTGGTATAGAACTCGAAGGCGCCGATCTGGGCCATGGCGTAGTCCACATAATAAAAGGGATACAGGAAAATGTGCTGCTTCTGCATCCAGAATCCGCCGCCTGTAAGGAAGGCGTTTCCGTCATAATCCCTCCAGGGCATATAAACCTTTTCCAGCTCACTCCATACGGCTCTCCGCTCCATGGCCGTCATCTCCGGCTTTTCAAATACCCGGTGCTGGAATTCATCCACGCAGACCATATACGGGATCTTCATCAGCGCATCGGCCAAGTGCTCCTTCCGGTACTGCTCCGCCTTATCTCCAAAGAAGCTTTCCATCCACGGATAGGTCCACAGCTCCATGCCCATGGAGTGGATCTCATTGATCTCGCTGGTGCTGTGGCAGAGCTCCGGGGTCTTCTGGAATTTATCCGCCGTAAAGCCAGCAAAGGCATGGCCGGCCTCATGGGTCAGCACGTTCACATCCGCCTGGGTCCCGTTGAAGTTGGAGAAGATAAAGGGCGCATGGTACAGGGGAAGGGAGGTGCAGTAGCCGCCGACCCGTTTTCCTTTTTTGGTCTCCAGGTCAAACAGCTCGTGCTCCACCATAAAATCAAAGAATTCCCCGCTTTCCGGAGACAGCTCCCGGTACATTTCCTGGGCCTTTTTCACCATATAGTCCCGGTCTCCCACAGGAACCGGATTTCCCTGGGGACTGGAAATGGATTCGTCATAATAATGAAGGGTATCCACGCCCAGGGCCTTTCTCTGACGCTCATATAGCTTCACACAGGCGGGGACGATCACCTCCTGCACCTGGCGGCGGAATACCTTCAGATCCTCTGCGTTGTAATCGTATCTGCGGCGTTTATAATATCCCATGGGGATGAAGCTCTCAAAGCCCAGCTTCTGTGCCATTCCGGCTCTGAGCTGTACCAGACCGTCATAGATCTCATCGATCTTTGGTGAGATCCCTTCAAACAGACGGGCCCAGGCCTCAAACGCTTCCTTCCGCTCCTGGCGGTCTGTGCTCTGCATATGCTTTAAAAGGCCGTAGGTGCTGCACATTTCCCCCCGGAATTCCACAGACGCACCGGCCACAGTTTTGGAATACAGGTTGGCTAACTCTGCTTCCTTTACCATATCGTCCACTACGGCCTCGCTGGAAAGGAGCTGTCCCACTTCCATATTCTGGATCAAGATGGAACCGAATTCTTCCTCCATATCCTTCTTAAAGGGAGAATTTAAGATCACCGTTCCCATTTCCTTTACCAGGATCTCGTATTTCGGCATCCATGCGTGGAAATATCCCATCTCTGCCTCATAAAATTCATCCATCATATTGATGGTGTTCCGGATATGGGCCAGCTGTCTGGCTGTGGAGACCTGGATATCCGTATTCACATAATCCATGTACGCCGCTTTAAACTCCCCAAAGTCTGCGGCATTTTTCAGAGCCTCTGTGACTGCTCTCATGTCTCCCAGGACCTTTTCCATATCCGGACGGACATACTGAAGTTCAGAAAATTTTTCCATAGTTTCTGCTTCCCCTTTCTTTTTTCCCATATGAAACCTCCCTGCCAGGAGTTTTCTGTCTTTATTTTACTACAAAGACGGAGTTTCTGCAATCTGGGAGAGAAAGATTTCTGCCGGATTCCGCTCTCTTTCCAGCAGATGGGACGCTTTTTCCTACGAAAAAAAGAGGCCCGCAGGCCCCTTTTTTATTTCAGATATTCTGCCGCCACAAAAGCCATGGCTCTGGTGCAGAGCTTGATGTAACGCTCGTCCACCTGGAAACCGGGATTGTGCATGGGCGCATCCCCTCCCGTTCCCACAAAGATCATACAGGACGGTGCCTCCTGGGCAAAGAACCCGAAGTCCTCGGCTCCCAGCATGGGATCCAGGTCTGTGATCAGCCACCCCTCCGGACGGCCGTCTCCCATGTTCTCATAAAGCCGGTCCGCATTGCTGCGAAAGGCCTGCTCCACGGTCTTTGTAAACTCCACATCGTTGTAGACTGCCGGATATCCGGCCCGGAAGGCGATGTCACAGGTTCCTCCCATGGATTCTGTGATCCCCTTTGCCAGGGTCTCGATCTGATGGCGCATCACGTCCCTGGATTCCCTGGATACGTTCCTCATCATCACGCCCAGGACTGCCTGGTCTGCAATGATGTTGGGCGCCGAACCGCCGTGGATGGTCCCCACGTTCAGTGTGGCCTGGGCCATGGGCGAAAGGTTTCTGGACGCGATCCCGTGAAGGGCGGACACCACTGCCGACGCAATGTAAATGGCATCCACGCCTTCCTCCGGCATGGAGGAGTGGGCTGCCCGGCCATGGATCGTCAGCGTATAGCCGTCCGAATAGGAGGACAGGTACTTCTGCTTTAAGTAAATGAGACCGCTGGTCCCGTTTTTCACATGAAGGGCAAAGCAGGCGTCCGGCTTTTCCTCCATCAGTCCTGCCTTTATCATCTCACGGCCGCCGCCGCCGTTTTCCTCTGCCGGCTGGAACACCAGCTTTACCTTTCCGTTCCAGCGCTCTCTGGTGCGGAAAAGAAGCTCTCCCACGGCCAGGAGATTGGCCGTATGGACGTCGTGGCCGCAGGCGTGCATGACCCCGGGGACCTGGGAGCCAAAGGGAAGCCCTGTTTTTTCCTGGATCGGAAGGGCATCCATATCGGCTCTCAGCATCAGGAACTTACCCGGGCGTCCGCTGTCAATGACAGCGATGATCCCCGGCTCCTGGGGGCTCTTTTCATAAGGGATCCCAATGCGGTCCAGCTCCCGCATCACCAGCCGGCTCGTTTTAAATTCCTGGAAGGACAGCTCCGGGCACTGATGGATCTCATGGCGCAGACGGAGGGTCTGCTCCTCCAGCTCTTCCGACAGGCGGACCAGCTCTTCCTGTAAGGTTTCGTTATATTCCATATTTCCGGCCTCCTCTTAAAATCCGATGGCAGTTCCGATGAAGATGGAAGCGACCATGATCACAAACAGGATTGCATAGCAGGGCACCAGGAACTTCATCCACCGCTTAAAGTCCACACCGGCCATGGCAAGACATGCCATAAGGTTTACGTTGGTGGGCAGGAACAGGTTCGTAAAGCCGTCTCCATACTGGAGGGTGAGCACTGCCATCTGGCGGGTAACGCCCACCACATCGGCTAAGGGAGCCATGATCGGCATGGCAACTACGGTCTGGCCGGAGCCGGAGCCGATGAATACGTTAATGAACGCATTTGCAATGAACATTCCCACAGCCGCCATAGCGCTGCTTAAATGGCTTAAGGGGATGGAGATGTAATAAACGATGGAGTCCAGGACTCCCGCCTGGTTTAAAATAATGCTCATAATGGAGGCCAGGACCATGAATACCATAACGCCGCACATGGACTGGGTTCCCTTTACGAAGTTTTTCATGGTATCGTCCAGGCTGTATCCGGCCAGGATCCCTTCCACAAAGGCAACGGGAAGCATAATGGAGCCTAACTGGGTCATGCCCAGGCCCAGGGTCGGGCCGCCGGCGGCAAAAAAGATAAATGCGCCGAAGAAGATCGCCAGGATCGCCATTTCACGGCCGGAAAGAGGCTTATATGTATTTTCATACTCTCCGCTCTCCACATCTTCCTCTCCGCCGAAATCCGCCTCGTATATGGCTGTATTTTTCTGGCAGCGCTTTGCCCACCATACCAGGTATGCGGAAACCACCGCCACATTGAGGATCGTTACGATGGTCCGGAGACCTGCGCCAGAATAAGGAACCAGGCCGGCGATCTCCTGTCCCATAACGCCTGTGAGGGGATTGATGGGGGAGGACATGAAGCCGGTGAAGGAGCCCAGGATCACAAGGCCAACGGCAAAGGTCCGGTCTGCCCGGAGCTTTCTGGCGATCAGAAGTCCCAGGGGAACGAACAGGATCACCGTGGAGATCATGGAGCCCACACAGCCTAAAAGGGCCGTGGCAAATACATAGATCGGAATGATCGCCAGGGCCTTATCCTTCAGCCGGTGGATCAGATTCCCCAGGGCCCGGTCCAGGACTCCTGTGGAGTTGACGATCCCCATCATGCCGCCCATGATGATCAGTGTTACGAACAGCTTTCCGAAGGAGGAATATACCGTATCTCCCACGGCCAGGATCACATCCACCGGGTTCAGATACGTTTTTTCCACCACCTCATAGGTGCCTGGAACTGCCATCTTTCCATCTCTCTGGTACGCTCCCGACGGGATCACAAACGACAGGATGTACACAGCCAGGTTTACGATGAGGATGATCTTCCACATGCTCATGGACTCTTTTTTCTTTTTGTCTGCCTGCATAAGTCTTTCTCCTTTTTTAGTAATATTTTATGATTATTTTATCTTCTTCCGTCATTTTTAACAAACAACGTTTTTGTCGCATGGCACAACTAAAAGAATCCATTCCAAAGAGATTCCTCTTCTCCGCATATTTTCTGTGAACACTTCACAAAGTCCATGGCTGCCTTTGTGATGTAGCTGCTCTTCAGATGAAGGACGGCCCCCAACAGTGTGACATCCGGATATCTCCATCTGAAAAATACCATCCCCCTTCTCTGCTCCGCCGTCAGATGGTCCAGATAGCCGGCAGGGACCAGCGTTGCCCCGATGCCCTCGGCACAGCACTCCAGCACCGTAAGGACGCTCTGGGATATGACGAAGATCTTCGGATCGAAGCCATCCTCCCTGCAATACCGGTCAAACTGCTCCCCCATCCACGTATCTGCATCCATCCGCACAAAGGGACAGCCGGAAAAAGGACGCAGCGAGACGATCCCCTCTTCTTTAAAGCCTCGGATCTCCTCCGGAGACAAGCATTCCGCTGCCATGGGCTCCGGCACAGCCAGGACGGTCTCCTCCCGGGACAGCCGGTGGGACACCAGGGCCGGATCGTCCTCCATATGATAACCAAACATCAGATCCAGCTTTCCAAGCTTTAGATCCGCAACACAGCCCGCCAGGTTCTTTTCCTTCACGGTCACGCAGATCTCCGGATGAAGCCCTGAAAACTCCTTCATGATCCGCGGGATCAGGATGCTGCTGCGGAAATAGGAGACGCCCACCACCAGATTCCGGCTTTCCTGCCCCAGAACCGCGTCCAGCTCTGCCCGCATCTGCCGCTCATTGTCCAGGATCCGGCAGACGTGCCGGTACATACACTCTCCGGCCGGCGTAAGGCTCATGGGCGTTTCCCGGTTGAACAGCCGGGTATTATACTCCTTTTCCATTTTGTCGATCTGCTTGCTGAGGGCCTGCTGGGTCATAAAAAGCTTTCTGGCCGCCTTTGTGAAGTTTAACTCCTCCGCCGCTGCTGCAAAATATCTGTAATTATCAAAATTCAACTGCCGCCTCCTAACAGGTAAACGCGATCCCGCTTCTTTTTAAAAACTGCTTTACGCTCTCATCCCATTCCCGCTCCAGGGTCCGGTCCATGGTGAAAACGTTCATGGATGTGCCCGTAACACAGGTCATTTCCTGGTTTTCATACTGGATGTTGATATAGAGGCCGCCTGCCTGCTCCGGCAGGATCCCCGGAGCATGGGCCTGTACGAACCGGCTCCTGGCCTCCTCCGACAGGCAGAGGACGATGCGGAAGGTCTCCGGCAGACGCTTTCCCCGGATCAGGGAAAAGCATACGGGCTTTATGGTCCTCCAGGAGGAAAACTCACCGATCTTCCCCTGCTCCTCTCCTGTATAGTAGCCCCGGCGCACCCGGCCGTCGATGGTGAACCGGTTGAAGGTGACGATGTCCGCCTCCCTTAAAAGAAATTGATCGAACAGCTCTCCGATAAAAAGCCCCGAGGTAAATTTCTTCTGTTCCTCGATCCGCAATGCGATCATACCTGTTCCTCCCCGGCACATACCGTCTCAAAGATCTCAAAAAAATCCGCCGTCACAGCCGGGCTCCCAGTGACCGTAAGCCCCTGCCACAGCTCCTCGTCCCCGGTCAGGGGGTGCTCCGCCTGGAACGCCTGGTAGGAGCTGTAAAAGGCAGCGCTTCTCTTTTCCCGTATCATCTGCTCCTTGCGGACTCTGGTGGCAGCCTCATCGTAATCGTTTTCGCACCTCAGGATGTAATATTTCCCTCCGTCCTCCACCACCGGGCTCACCTCTCCGGATGCCATGGAAAAGGCCGTCTTTTCATACTCCTCTCCCATGAGGCCGTACCAGAGCTGTTTTTTTATCTCCGGATCCTCTGAATATTCCTTGGCTGCGGCAAAAAAATCCATTCCCTCCTCCTGGATCTTTGAACGGATCTCTTCTGCCCGGGTCCTGTCGGAAACCTGGATCTGGGCCACGGAGATCACCTTGGCCTCGCTGTCGCTGACCTCCAGGTTCATATCCCCTGTAATGGTCTCCACCAACTTTTCCGCCGTCCAGTAATCCGTATACAAGGCCTCCGCTTTTTCCTCTGTCAGCCCGAACTCCTCTGCCTGGACAGAGCCCAGATCGTCCATATACTGGCCGGCCGCTGTTTTGGCCAGCTCCTTTTCCCGGCTGGAAAGGGTGATCTCCTTCTCCCGGGCCATGAGGCTCATGACCTTCAGCTCCTTTAAAAAATCATGGATCTGGCCTGTGAGGACCGTCTCAAAGGCCGTTCCGCCGCCGTCCACTTCTGCGGTCCAGATCTCCTCTGAATATACGTTTTCGTAGCGGAGCCGCTCCGTGGTCAGGATCACCATGGTCTCCGCCTTTCCGTATTCCTTTTCTCCTTTTCCGGAATACAGCGTTTCCACTGCGCCGCAGCCCCCTAAGCATACGGCTGCCGCCATGGCCGCCATGGAGACAGCTGCCCGGCATATCCACGCGCTTTTCCGTTTTTTCATCTTCTTTTCCATTATTTCCGCTCCACCAACAGCTTTAATATCTTCAACGGCCCCTGGTTTCCATTGGAATCCGCCAGAAATCTGGCGGCGGCCCGGGTCTCCGGCCGTCCATTGGCCACTGCAAAGCTGTAATACGCCTGGTTTAACATCTCGATATCATTTAACTGGTCGCCAAAGACCATGGTCTCTTCGGGACGGATCATGAGGCTTTCCTGGAGAAGCTTCACTGCCGCACCCTTACTGACTCCCGGATCCATGGTATCCAGCCACTGCTCTCCCGCCAGGGTCACTTTAAGCTTCGTTCCGTATTTTTCCTTAAACCCGTCCGCCCGGCTTCCCAGGCCCTCCATACGGCAGCCGGCGATCTTCACAATGGGCTCAGCAAGGGTCCTCAGATCCTCCAGCTCCTTTAAACGGAAATGATATCCGTTTAACATCCACTGGAGAAACTCCGGATTCCTGGAATCCGTATAGGCGCAGTCCGCACAGTCCACTAAAACGTCCAGACCGGCGGCTTTCATATCGGCGATCACGTCCATAGCCAGCTCCTGCTTATACCGGGTCAGAAAAAGCTCCCTGCCATAGCAGCCCAGATACGCCCCGTTATCCCCGATGTAAAAGATCTTATCCTTTATTGGATCAAAAATATATTCAATGCTGGCTGAATGACGGCCACTGGCAGCCGCAAAATAGATCCCCTGGCTCTTAAGCTTCAGGATCACCTCGTAAAGCTCCGGGTCCAGCCGGCTTCCCCCATCCTCTGTGAGGGTCCCGTCTATGTCTGATACGATCAGTCTGATCATCTTCGGCACTCCTTAAATTCCGTTTAATTCCTTCAGTTCCTGATACAGCCTGCTCACAGGAAGTCCCATGACATTGGCATAGGAGCCCTTAAGCCCCTTGATATACCTGGCAAAAAAGCCCTGGACGCCGTAGGCCCCGGCCTTGTCCATGGGTTCCTCGGACATGGCGTACTGGAAGATCTCCTCCTCTGTCAGAGGATACACCTCCACATCGGTCTTGTCGAAAAAGACCCTGGAACAGTCGTTTCCGTCTTCTCCCTTAAGGATCACACAGACGCCAGTGTACACCTGGTGGACCCGGCCGGACAGCATCCCGATCATCTCACGGGCCTCTTCGTGGGTCTTTGGCTTTCCCAGGATCTTCCCGTCTATGGCCACCACCGTGTCGGAGCCGATGACAGTCTCCCCGGCCTTCCTTCCGGCTGCCACATCGGCCGCCTTCTGGGACGCCAGCTCCATGACCACCTCCGATGGCACGCTGGAGGTGACCCGTTCCACCACGTGGCTCACCACGATCTCCGGCTGGATCCCGATCTGCAAAAGCAGCTCCTTCCTTCTGGGAGACGCAGATGCCAGAACTACATTCTTTATTTCCATTTTCTGCTTCCTTTCTAAGAAAAGAGGCTGCCAACTGCTAAAAAGCCTTCAGCCGCCTCTTTTCCTCTACGGATCCTCCAGGTCCAGGATGCCCGAAAAGCATTTCTGAGCCCTGCTTCCGTATTTAGAATTCAAATTTTTCTTCCAGATATGCCTTTAACTCTGCAATGGGTACCCGTACCTGCTCCATAGTATCCCGGTCGCGGACCGTAACGGCTCCGTCGGTTTCAGAATCAAAGTCATAGGTCACGCAGAACGGAGTTCCGATCTCGTCCTGTCTTCTGTAACGTTTTCCGATGTTTCCTCTGTCGTCAAACTCACAGTTATAATATTTGGAAAGCTCTGCGTACACCTTCTCTGCGCCCTCGTTGAGCTTTTTGGATAAGGGCAGCACGCCCACCTTCACCGGAGCGATGGCCGGATGGAAGTGGAGAACGGTCCTTACGTCGCCTTCGCCGATCTCTTCCTCATCATATGCGGAGCATAAGAAGGCCAGCGTCACACGATCAGCTCCCAGAGACGGCTCGATCACATATGGAATATATTTCTCACTGCTCTCGTCGTCAAAATACGTCATATCCTGACCGGAGGTGTTCTGGTGCTGGGTCAGGTCATAGTCGGTACGGTCTGCAATGCCCCAGAGCTCGCCCCAGCCGAAGGGGAATAAAAATTCCAGGTCTGTGGTGGCCTTGCTGTAAAAGCAGAGCTCCTCTGCGGAATGGTCCCGGGCTCTCAGCTCGTCGTCTTTAATGCCTAAATTCCGCAGCCAGTCGATACAGAACTGCTTCCAGTAGGAGAACCACTCCAGATCCGTTCCCGGCTTACAGAAAAATTCCAGCTCCATCTGCTCAAACTCTCTGGTACGGAAGGTGAAGTTTCCGGGAGTGATCTCGTTACGGAAGGACTTACCGATCTGGCCGATACCAAAGGGAAGCTTCTTTCTGGAGGTTCTCTGGACGTTCTTGAAGTTCACGAAAATACCCTGTGCCGTTTCCGGACGGAGATATACCGTATTCTTGGCGTCCTCGGTCACGCCCTGGAAGGTCTTGAACATTAAGTTAAACTGGCGGATATCGGTGAAATCGTGCTTTCCGCAGCTGGGACAGCAGATGTTGTTGTCGTCGATATACTTCTTCATCTCTTCCTGGGTCCAGCCGTCGATCCCTGTCTCCGGCTCAATGCCCTTTTCTGCCATATAGTCCTCGATCAGCTTATCGGCGCGGAAACGCTCCTTACATGCCTTACAGTCCATAAGGGGGTCGGAGAAGCCTCCCAGATGGCCGGAAGCCACCCATGTCTGGGAGTTCATTAAGATGGCGCAGTCCACACCCACGTTATAGGGGCTTTCCTGGATGAATTTTTTCCACCAGGCCCGCTTTACATTGTTCTTAAGCTCTACGCCCAGGTTGCCGTAATCCCATGTATTGGCAAGGCCTCCGTAAATCTCGGATCCCGGGTAAACAAAGCCTCTGGATTTCGCAAGCGCTACGATCTTTTCCATTGTCTTTTCCATATCGTCTCTCCTCTTCATTCTGTTTTCAGGACAGCGCCCTGTATGTTCCTTATTTAAAAATTATATAGGACACGCCTCCGTCCGGGGTCCTGGCCCCGTTTTCTCCCGTCAGCGTCACTCCGTCGGAAATGTACTGGATGGCTCCGTCGGTCTCTAAAAGCGCCGGGCCCTCGACCACGGCCACATGGAGCTTTGATTTTTTCTTGACCTGGTCCGCCGGTACGGCCGTTCCCTTTTCCTTTCCTGCCGCAGCCGTCAGGGATACGTCCCCAAGCTCTGCTTCTTCCATGGAAAGGATGGACAGGGCCTTTACCTGGACTCCGCTCTCCTCATCCGGATACGCGGCCATAAATTCCATATAGGCCGCCGGAGAAGAGAAGTCTATGAGCAGGGAGGCAGTCCCGTCTGCCAGTGTACACGCATTTAAGACCGCTGGGGCCTTCTCTCCGTCCCCAGCCAAGCTGGCCGCGTCCTGGTTGAAGGCTGCCAGGTTTTCTTCCACAAAAGCCTTTAATCCTTCTTCTGTGTAATAGTCCTTCTCGTATGTCTCTATGGCAGCGCTGGTGACCTGGCCGCTGCCGGTGATGTACAGGCTGTCCTCTGTGGGTTCAAAGGCCTGCGCCGGGCCGCGGGTACAGGCCGCCGTACAGAATACGGCAAGCCCTGCCAGGGCGCAGAGACATGTATTTTTTATTCGGTTCATGGATCTTTCAGACCTCCTGAGTTGTTCCAGGCCCCATGGCATGGATCTTTGCCGGGCCCCGCAGCTTGGTGCTTACGTAGCATTATCCATTACTGCGTTCAAAATGTCAAGGGAATGGAACGTTTTATCAATAAATCTTTCCTTGTTCTGCTCCACGCACCGGACGAATTCTCCCAGTACCTGGTCCGTCAGGGTGAATGTATACAGACTCTCCACCGGAGCGGCCAGGACGTACTGCCAGGCGTACAGGGTGGAATCATTGAGACGGCCCAGGGGAAGCTCCCGGTATTCTCCATTGATCTCCATGAGCTTCAGCTCATATACGGGCTTTACCAGACGGTTGGGGACCGACGGCTTTAAAAGAGCCCGCAGGGACTGGTATAAAAGCCGCAGCGTCTCCGTGGCGTCTATATTTTCCCTTCCATAATAATCGGCCAGCTCCAGGAAATAGGAGCCATAGCAGGCTGCCTCCATATCCCCGGCGATCTCCCGGAAATAATTTTCCACCTCCGCACCCGCCAGGGTATAGGCGTCTCGACCCTCGTACAGCAGAAACTTTCCAAATACAAAGGGGGCCGCCGCTGCCATAAGCTGGTTCCCAGGCCGTCTCACTCCCCTGGCAAAGGCGGTGATCTTTCCCCGTCCGCGGGTCAGGATCACCAGCCTCCGGTCATATTCCCCCACCGGAGCGGCCATCAGGACCATTCCGGTGACACTTATCTGTTCCCTCATGACAATTTAGATATCCCTTGGGTTATACCCGTAATTCTTCATATAAAGCTCGCTGTCCCGCCATTCCCTGCGGACCTTGACCCAGAGCTGCAGGTTTACCTTTGCATCCATCAGATTCTCGATCTCGATCCGGGCCGCGGTGCCGATCTTTTTCAGCATGGATCCGCCCTTGCCGATGACGATCCCCTTGTGGGACTCCCGTTCACAGACAATGGTAGCCTCTATATCAAAGATCCCGTTATCCCGCTCTTCCATGCGCTCGATGACCACAGCGATCCCATGGGGGATCTCGTCGGACATGAGACGCAGCGCCTTCTCCCGGATCAGCTCCGCAGCGATCTGGCGCATGGGCTGGTCTGTGACCGTATCCTCGTCATAATACTGGGGGCCCTCCGGCAGATACTGGAACAGGGTGCGGATCAGGGTATCGGTGTTGGTTTTTCTCATGGCCGATACGGGGATGATCTCCTTAAACCGGTACACATCCTTATAGGTGTCCATGGTCTTTATGATCTCATCCTTTTTTACGGTATCGATCTTGTTGATCACCAGGATCACCGGTGTTTTCACCTTGTTCAGCACCTTTAAGATGTGCTGCTCTCCGGCTCCTATGTAGGTCCCCGGCTCCACCAGCCACAGGATCACGTCCACCTCTTTTAAAGTATGCTCGGCGACGCTTACCATATATTCTCCCAGCTTGTTTTTCGCCTTGTGGATCCCCGGCGTATCCAGGAAAATGATCTGACCCCGGTCATCGGTATAGACCGTCTGGATCCGGTTCCTGGTGGTCTGGGGCTTTTCCGAGGTAATGGCGATCTTCTGGCCGATCAGATGGTTCATCAGCGTGGATTTTCCCACATTGGGCCGCCCGATCAGGGTCACAAAGCCGGATTTATATTTTTTGTTCATTCAATTCCTCCCATAAAGCGCCGGAGGGCGGGCATTACTGCCCGTCTTCTGACGCCGTTCCGTTATACAGAGGCTGGATGGAGCCGAACATGGCCGCATCCGCCTTGATCTTTTCTTCATTTCCAATGGCACAGAGGGCACCCGTCTTTAAAACCTCCCGCACGATACCGGAAAGGGCCCGCACATCCTCTACTCTGGCATTTAAGATCTCATCCCTCTCCTTCTGGACCATCTCGTCCGTCAGTCCGGAATACCAGGCGGCCAGGCCCCTGGCTCCCTTCTGGGACGGCGTCAGCGGCGTATCCAGTTCACTGATGGTACCGATCACATATTTTGTCATGTCTCTCTCGTCCGCATTGAAGTTTTCCAGATATTCGGGGATCCCCTCGTAGATATCGTTGGTCTCCTTCATATTGGGATCCCGGTAGGATACGAAATACCCGTCCCCGGACCGGGTGATGGCGCTCATACAGCCATAGGCACCGCCCTTGACACGGAGATTGATCCAGAGGTAATCGTAATTTAACGCCACCTTAAGGAGGCGGAGCACTCCGGTATACGGATAGCCGCTTCCTGTAAAGCTGCCGCACCGGGCCACGTAATTGACCTTGGAGGAGGAGGTAAAGCCCTCGTTCCGGCGGATCCCCGGCGCTTTCACTGCATACGTCTTTTTCTCACCCTCCGGCAATGCCTGGGAAAGCTTCTTCATGGCTTCCGGAAGGAAGGAAAAGCCCCGGTCGTCCGCCGTGTAGCTGACCGTCATGTTGTCCCTTGTAAAAAGGGCCCCCATGACTCTCTTAAGGCCTGCGATGATCTCTCCCTTTTTACTGTCAAACTCCCGTACCCACTGCTCCACAGACTGGAAATAATCGATGCCGGCTGTGATCTCGTTGTAGTAGGAAACGTCCGAAAAATAGGAGGTGGCCCTGGAGACAGCGGCCGTATGGCCGGAACTCATGAGCCGCATCTGGCTCTTGGATCTCACCTCGTTTAAGATCTCCCGCAGCCGTTTTTCATCCTCCAGAATGGATTCTGTAAGGATCTCCTTTAAGATCTCAAAGCCAAAGTCCAGTTTTTCATAAAGCACCCGGACGCTGGCCGCAAACAGTCCTGTAAAGCCGCCGTTTTTAAGATCCGGGAAGGCGGTCACAGAAAAGCTCACGCTGCCGCTGTTTAAAAAGATCTCGCTGCTCAGATCCCCGTAGGTATGGCGGGCGGTATCCACATAGCCCAGAACAGCCTTTAAAAGCCCCACATAGGGCAGATCCTGTACCGGAACGCGGCTGGTATCAAAAAGCACCTTTAGATATCCGATGCCCGAGGTAAATGTATCGTGGCGGACCACTGTGATCCCATCCACCTCCGTCTCAGAAAAGATCAGCTTCGCCGCCTCCGGCTCCATATCCGACCGGCCAAGAAGGGGGATCAGCTCCAGCTCCTCCTTTGTGGAGGGCGTATCCTGGTATTCCTTTAATTCCTTCGTCTGCCGCACCAGGTCCAGGATCTCGTCGTGGGAAAGCCCCGCCTTATATTCTGCCAGCTTTTCTGCCGTTTCCGCCTCCAGCCTGGCGGTCATGTTCCGCTCCGGGCTTAAGATCACCAGAGCCTCATAGGGATTATCCAGAAGATATTTCTTTATGAGACCCTCAAAATATCCGTTTCCCGCTCCCTCTTTCAGGGCCTTGAAGGTCTCCTCATACTCCAGATGCATCATGGGATCGCCGCCGTAAAGCCAGCTGTCCAGACACTGGAGGCCGTACATGAGGCCCTTGGGTGCAGACCCGAAATCTGCCTCCCTGTACTGGAATTCATACAGGTTGATGCCGGCCCGCAGGCTCTTTTCATCCAGGCCTCCCAGGGCCAGCTTCCGCAGGGTCCCCTTGACCACCGCCAGGAATTCTCCCTTCTGGTCTTTTCTGGCGTTCTTGGCCGCCACAGTGAAATACGGCTGGAGGATCCCGTTGTCATAGCCGCCCATGATGTCGTCGCCGATCCCCGCGTCCAGAAGCGCCTTCTTTAAGGGCGCCGCCGGAGCGTCCAGGAGCACATACTCCAGTACCTGGAAAGCAATATATTCCCGGGGGGAAAGCTCGTTTCCTGCCTGGGTGCTTAAGGAAAGGTAAACCGCGTTCTCCACGTCGTCGGTTTCTGACACAGAGTAAAAATACTCCTGCTCCACCGGCTCCTTAAAGGCCTTCTGGATCTGGATCTCAGAATCCACCTCTTCTCTCTCGTATTTTCCCAGGTATTCCCGGTCCAGCCACTCCAGCTTTTCCGCCATGTCCATGTCGCCGTAAAGGTAGATGAAGCTGTTGGAGGGGTGGTAATATTTTTTATAGAAGGCCAGGTAGTCCTCGTAGGTCAGGTTCACGATGGCCTCGGGATCGCCGCCGGACTCAAATCCATAGCAGGTGTCCGGGAACATGGCAGCCTTGGTATACCGGTCCAGAAGACTTTCGGGCGAGGAAAATTCTCCTTTCATCTCATTGTAAACCACTCCGTTATAGGTCAGCTCACCGTCCGGCTCTGAAAGCTCGTAATGCCAGCCCTCCTGCATGAAGATCTTTTTCTCTTTTCCGATCCTGGGATTTAAGACTGCATCCATATAGACGTCCATCAGGTTCTGGAAATCCCTGTCGTTGCAGCTGGCAATGGGATACACAGTCTTGTCCGGATAGGTCATGGCGTTTAAAAACGTGTTCATGGAACCCTTCACCAGTTCCACAAAGGGGTCCTTCACCGGGAATTTTTCTGAACCGCAGAGGACGCTGTGCTCCAGGATATGGGGAACGCCTGTGCTGTCTCCCGGCGGTGTGCGGAAGCCCACGCAGAACACCTTGTTTTCGTCGTCGGTGCTCATGAGGAACAGTCTGGCTCCCGTTTTTTTATGCTCTAAAACGAAGCCCTCTGAATTCAGTTCCCGGATCTCTCTTGCATCCAGGACTCTGTATGCGGACAGGCTTCCGATCTCCTTACGCTGACTGTGCATATTGATTTCTTCCTTTCTATTACGATTACGATTGCAGATATAGGGGGACGGCGGGGGGCCGGGATGGGAAACTGGGCCGGCGGGGACGATACTGGGCGGGTCTCAAGGCCGGAATCCCCTCTGCAGGCGAGCCTGCGCCGGGGCTTTCCGGGGGAGACTGGCCCGGCGATGACGATACAGGGCTGCTGCGCGCGTGCGCGCTCCACAGCCCTTCCAGAACATTCATAATCCGCTCATTTTTCTCCGAAAAATGGCTCCTTATTCATGTTCTGGGCGGGTCTCAAGGCCGGAACCCCCTCTGCAGGCATGCCTGCGCCGGGGCTTTCCGGCCTTGATCCCCTTGTATCTACATATTTCCCACAAATTTATCTTTTAGAATCGCGAAGCATTCCCGGACGGAGAAGTGTAAAAACAGCACCGGGTCGGATTTGGCGGCGATGCCGGTGATGCCGGGGATGCCGGTCTTTCTGGCTATGGCCTTGGCCCGGAGTACGTGGAAGTTGCTGGTTATGATCCCCACGCGGATGGATACCTCCTCGTCGGGAGGGGACAGATAGCCCGACGCTGCCATCACGTCCCGGATGGTCTGGCGTCTTTTTGCTTCCCGTTCCTGGATCAGGAGCTTGCTGTATACCAGATTTTCGTAGGTGCTGGCAGACTGCTCCTCCAGAAGCATCTGGGATTCGGGGATGCCGTGGGCCTTGAGATATTCGTACATGGCCTCCGCCTCTGTCATCTCCTCGCCTGCCCCTTGACCGCCGGACAGCACCAGAACGGTGTTTGGATGGACCCTGGCGTATTCCAGGGCTTTTTCCAGACGGTACTCCAGGGTTCTGCTCAGAGTCTTTCCCCGCACCTGTGCGCCCAGGACGATGACGTAATCGGCGCTCTGCTTATCCAGGGAAAAGAAGTTGACCCCCATGGCGATCTCCACACACACAAAGACCACAAAAATGGCAGTCAGGGCCGTCACCGCCGAAACCTCCAGGCGCAGCGAGATCCGGTCCCGGAACCTGTCGTAAAAGTGTACCACCGTCGCAATGATAAAAAGACAGGCGGACAGCACCAGCCAGATCGGTGCGAAGGAGGTGGACGGCCCGGAATAGCAGACGATCACCCCGTAATATGTCAGGCAGAATACGCCAAAAAACCAAAATAGAAATTCCATGGCCCCGCTCCCTTCCCCTTAGTCTTCTCTTTTTCTTAAGATATCATACGGCTCTGCCTGGCCGTCCAGGTCGATGAAGAGCACCTGCTGCGGATGGGGAGCGCTTTCCTGGCTTTCCCCGTCTTCCCGGAAGATCCCCTTCACCGTCACCTCCACGTTCCGGCCGTCGGGCTTCATGATCTCAATGGTCTCTCCCACGGAAAACTTGTTCTTCTGCTCGATCCGCCCCAAGCCGCGTCCATCCGTTTCCTCCACAGTCCCCAGATAGGTATAGTTTTTCACATAGGTGCTGCTGTCATAGATCTGGGTGTCGCTTCCAGGCTTTCCGAAATAAAAGCCCGTGGTAAATTCCCGGTAGGTGCATTTTCCGATCTCCTCCCGGTACCACTCCAGATTTTCCCGGTATTTCTCCGGACTTTCCAGATAATCATCGATGGCCTTCCGGTATGTTCTGGCCACGGTGGCCACATACAGGGCCGTTTTCATGCGCCCCTCGATCTTAAAGCTGTCGATGCCGGCTTCGATCATCTCCGGAACGTGCTCGATCATACAGAGATCCTTGGAGTTAAAAATAAAGGTTCCCCTGTCGTTTTCATAGACCGGCATGTATTCGCCGGGCCGGGTCTCCTCCACCACTGAATACTTCCACCGGCAGGGATGGGTACAGGCTCCCTGGTTGGCGTCCCGGCCGGTAAAATAATTGCTTAAAAGGCACCTTCCGGAATAAGAGATGCACATGGCCCCGTGAATAAAGCTTTCGATCTCCATATCCTCGGGGATATGGTCCCGGATCTCCCGGATCTCCTTTAGGGAAAGCTCCCTGGCCGATACCACACGCTTCGCTCCCAGCCCATACCAGAACTGGTAGGTCCCGTAGTTGGTATTATTGGCCTGGGTACTGATATGGATCTCCATCTCCGGCAGGATCCGCTTTGCAGTCATAAACACGCCTGGATCGGAAATGATCAGAGCGTCCGGGCCGATCTCCCCCAACTCTTTAAAATATTCCTCCACTCCCGGAAGATCGTCGTTATGGGCGAAGATATTGGCTGTGATGTACACCTTCACGCCCCGCTCATGGGCAAAGGCGATCCCTTCCCGGATCTCTTCATTTGTAAAATTTTTAGCCTTCGCCCGGAGTCCAAAGGCCTCGCCTCCAAGATAAACGGCGTCGGCTCCATAGATCACAGCAGTCTTTAATACATCCAGGCTTCCCGCCGGGATCAAAAGCTCAGTCTTTCTCATGAGTCTTCCCTTTCTTTCCGGACGCTTAGGGCCACCCCGTCCCCGATGGGGAGGATGGCGGTCTCCAGATTTTTCATATGTTTTAAAGTATAAAGGTATTCCCGCATCCGGACATGGATGGTCCGGTCCCGGCGCTCCACCGCGTACCTGGACTCCACAATGGTCCCATCCTGGAGCACATTGTCGGACATTAAAAGTCCGCCGGGGGCCAGAAGTCTTAAGGCGTCCGGCAGCCAGTGGACGTACTGGCCCTTGGCCGCATCCATGAAGATAAAATCAAAGGAGCCGGAAAGGGATCCCAGGATCTCTCCCGCGTCCCCCTCCAGCAGCGTGATCTTTTCCTCCATCCCCGCCCTTTTAAAGTTTTCACGGGCAATGGGGATGCGCTTTTCGTATTTTTCTATGGTGGTAATGTGTGCCGTTTCCGGCATGGACCGGGCCATTAAAAGAGCCGAATAGCCCACAGCCGTTCCCACCTCCAGGATCCGCTCCGGCTTCTTTAAAGCGAGCATGGTCTTTATAAGAGCCGCCGTCTCCCGCCGGACGATGGGCACGCCGGACCGGACCGCCTCCCTGGCGATCCCGTCGCACAGCTCCCCGTCTCCTGGATCCAGGGAATTGATATAATCTGTGATCCTGCTGTCAGTGATCATTACTCCTTTTTCGTCTCCTCGTCCAAAATATTGATGATCTCCTTGGAGCTCTGGGAGGTATTCAGGGAAAAGCTTCCCTTTTTCACCTCATAATCGTAGCATTTTGCCTGGATGGAAAAGGCCACATGGTCCCGGATCAGACCGGCATCCTCCAGGAGCTTTCCCACGTCCGCCACCGACTCTGTACCGTCCAGGGTCACAGTCTTTTCCGTCCCCGGGAGTGCTTCCATTCCCGGGGCATAGAAAATATCATGGCCGAATTCATACGTTTTTCTGACGCCCAGCACCAGAAGCACCAGCACCAGGGCGTAAAACACAAGGCGGCCGGAAATGCCGATGACAGCCAGGCTGATCTTATTGATTTCCTTTGTCAGTTTGCTCATACGGCTCCTTTGTCCCGTCCTTTGGGACGGTCGTTATACTTCCATGATGATCGGAAGGATCATCGGGTTTCTCTTGATCCGCTTCCATAAGAAATCGCTTAAGCTGTCGCGGATGATGTTCTTGATCTTGCCCCAGTCGGAAACGTGCCGCTCCAGGCAGTCAGCCACGGCATGGTCCACAATGGCCTGGGCCTCCTCCATCAGGTCCTCAGACTCCCGCACATAAACGAAGCCCCTGGACACGATATCCGGTCCGGAAAGCAGCTGGTTGGAGTATTTCTCCAGGGTCAGCACCACGATGATGATCCCGTTCTGGGCCAGGTTCTGGCGGTCTCTTAAAACGATGTTTCCCACATCTCCCACTCCAAGGCCGTCCACCAGGACACCGCCGGACTGGACATGGTCGATGACCTGGGCGCTCTCCTCGCCGATCTCCAGCACATCGCCCGTATGGAGCATCATGATGTTTTCCTTGGGGATCCCCAGGGATTCTGCCAGTTCCTTCTGGGCCATCCTGTGGCGGAATTCACCATGGATGGGGATGGCATATTTGGGATGCACCAGGGAATAGATCAGCTTGATCTCCTCCTGGCAGGCATGGCCCGATACATGGGTATCCTGGGAGATCACCTTCGCTCCCTTCATGGAAAGCTCGTTGATGACCCTTGCCACTGCCTTTTCATTTCCCGGAATGGGCGTGGAGCTTAAGATCACCACGTCTCTCGGTGTGATGGACACCTTCCGGTGCAGGGAGGAGGCCATTCTGGATAAGGCCGCCATGGACTCTCCCTGGCTTCCTGTGGTGATGAGCACCGTGTCCTCTTCCTTATAATTCTTTAACTGCTCGATATCGATGAGCGTGCCGTCGGGGATGTTGATGTATCCCAGCTCCTGGGCCGTCCCGATGACGTTCACCATGCTGCGGCCCTCGATGACCACCTTTCTTCCGTACTTGCAGGCTGAGTTGATAACCTGCTGCACCCGGTCCACGTTGGAAGCGAAGGTCGCCACGATGATCCGGTTCTGGGTGTGCTCTGCAAAGATCGCGTCAAAGGTCTTTCCCACAGTCCGCTCGGACATGGTGAAGCCCTTTCTGATGGCGTTGGTGGAATCGCACATAAGGGCTAAAACGCCCTTTTTCCCCAGCTCCGCCAGCCTCTGGAGATCTGTCACGTCTCCAAATACAGGTGTATAGTCGATCTTAAAGTCTCCGGTATTTAAAAGGATGCCTGCCGGCGTAAATACTGCCAGGGCTGCGGCGTCCTCGATGCTGTGGTTCATCTTGATAAATTCCACACGGAAGCAGCCCAGGTTCACGGACTGGCCGTGCTTTACCACCTTGCGCTTCACGTTTTTCAGCATATTGTGTTCTTTTAATTTATGGTCAATGAGCCCGATGGTCAATTTTGTCCCGTAGACCGGAGCGTTGACCATTTTAAGCACATAGGGGATGGCTCCGATATGGTCCTCGTGTCCATGGGTGATCACAAAGCCCTTTACTTTGTCAATATTGTCCGTCAGATACGTCACGTCCGGGATCACCAGGTCAATGCCCAGCATATCATCGCTGGGGAAGGCCAGGCCGCAGTCCATGACGATGATGCTGTCCTCATATTCGATGGCAGTCATGTTCATTCCGATCTGCTCCAGACCTCCCAGGGGGATGATCTTTACTTTGCAGTTCTTATTGTCTTTGTTTGCGTTCTTCAAGTTTTAACCTCCATTGCGTTCTGCGCTTTTCTTCTGCACGCGCTGCAAAGGCCATACAGCTTTACCTCATGGTCCGTAACCTCAAAGCCCAGACTCTCGAACACCTGCTTTTCCAAAGTGTCCAGAAGATCCGTCTCCAGGGAATACACCTTCCCGCACTGGGTACAGATGGCATGGTGATGGCGGTGGCCCGATCCCGTCTCTTCTCCGTTCAGCTCATACCGGGCGAAACCGTCGTCAAAGGTGACCTTTTCGATCACATGCAGTTCCAGAAGGACCTGTACGGTCCTGTATATGGTTGCAAGCCCGATCTCCGGGCTTTCCTCTTTTGCCAGGTCATAGATCTCCTCCACCGTCAGGTGCTCGTCCCCGTGGGCACTCAGGATATTTAAGACCATGAGCCGCTGGCTGGTAACCTTAAGCCCCTTTTCCCGCAAAAGATCCTTTACCTTTTCTTCGTTCATGAAATAACTTCCTATTCCTTTGTCTCAATGTCCACGTCGTCCAGAAGCTCCTCAAAGATCTTCATAAGGCCCTCTAACTCCGCTTCATCCTCCACAAATTCATAAAGAGCGTCGGCCTCTCCCTCCCTGGACATATCCTTTAAGATATAGCAGTCGGCCTCTTCCTCCTCATCCTCGGCGTCCGTCACCAGCAGATAATCTGATCCGTTTAATTTTGTCTCTTCCAGCACGTAAAATTCCAGGGTCTGCTCGTCGTCCACCAGCGTGATCTTTCTTTCTTCCATTTTTTCTCTCCTATTTCGTAACGGTCCGGCCATGGTGATCCAGATACCCCTGGAGGATCAAACAGGCAGCCACCTTGTCGATGACGGCTTTCCTGTTCTCTCTCCGTACCCCGGATTCCATCAAGACCTTTTCTGCAGCAACTGTCGTAAGGCGCTCATCCCAGAGCGTCACCAGAAGCCCGGTCCGGCGCTCCAGCATCTCTTTAAATTCCTTTGTTTTCTCCACCCGGTCTCCCTCGGTATTGTTCATATTTTTCGGGAGTCCCAGCACGATCTCCTCCACGCCGTATTCCTTTATGATCTCCTCGATCCTGGCGCAGGTCTTTCTCAGCTTATTCTCATCTTTCCGTTCGATGGTCTCCAGTCCCTGGGCCGTTAAAAGCAGCTCATCGCTTACGGCCACCCCCACGGTCCTGGATCCGAAATCAAGTCCAAGTATCCTCATTTTCTCCACGACAAAATCAGCTGGCCCCATATCCCCCAACTGTTCTGCCGCTTTCCCCCTATGGTTCTTTTCTGGCTTCCGCCATTTTGTCTATTTCAGTCTCGTATTGATGTAATTTTCCATCAATTCCTCTAAGATCTCGTCCCGCTCCACCTTCATGATCAGGCTTCTGGCGCTTTTATGACTGGTGATATACGTCGGATCTCCAGACATGATATAGCCTACGATCTGGTTGATGGGGTTATATCCCTTTTCAGTCAGAGCCTCGTAAACCTCCCGAAGGACCTGGCTGACCTCCATCTTCTTTTCTTCCTGTACTGCCCTGAAATACTGTGTGTTGCTGATATCGCCCATAAATGTCCTCACGTCCTTTAGTTGCTATTCCTTATTTTACCCCAAATCCGGATTTTCTGCAAGATAAATGATCTCATCTGTCAGGAATTCTTTTAACACTCCCCGGACAAAGCAGTTTTTTCCGCCAGCTTCCGGCACAGCGGCCTTTACATATTCCTTTGTATGGCCCACCATGTACCGGGCTCCGCCTATCTCCACAGGCTCCTCCATAAGGACCTCCGTCTCCCTTCCCAGGAAGGAGGCCCGGTACGCCTTTGACATCTCCTTCTCCAGGGCCAGAAGCTCTGCGCTCCGCTTCGTCTTTACCGGCTCCGGCACCTGGTCCGGCATCCGGTCCGCCCGGGTCCCCGCCCGTCTCGAATATTTGAATACATGCATCTCGTAAAAATGGACCGTTTCCAGGAATTTCTTTGTCTCTGCAAATTCCTCATCTGTCTCTCCCGGAAAGCCCACGATCACGTCAGTGGTAATGGCCGGATCCCTGAAATATTTTCTTAAGATCCCGCACCGGTATAAATAGTCCTCACAGGTATAGTGGCGGTTCATGCGCTTTAAGGTAGCGTCGCAGCCGCTCTGCAGGGATAAATGGAAGTGGGGGCAGATCTTTTCCATGGCAGAGAGCTCCCGTACAAATTCCTCGGTGATCAGCCTGGGCTCCAGGGAACCGAACCGGATCCGCTTCACGCCAGGGATCTGGTGGAGCCGCTTTGTCAGCTCCAGAAGGTCCTGGGGCTCCTCCTTAAAGTCTGTGCCATAGGAGCTTAAGTGAATGCCTGTTAAGACGATCTCCTGGTATCCCTTTTCTGCCAGGGTCCTAACCTCCTCTTCCACATCCTCCGGCCGGCGGCTCCTGACCCGTCCCCGGGTGTAGGGAATGATACAATAGCTGCAGAACTGGTTGCATCCGTCCTGCACCTTGATAAAGGCCCTGGTATGGTCTGCCTGGCGTTCAATGTGGAGCGCTTCATATTCCTGGGCTGCGGAAATATCGATGACCGCGTCCTGGGGCTCCCGTCCAGCCAGCCGCTCCTCCAGAAGCTGCACCAGCTCCGCCTTCTTATTATTTCCGATGACCAGGTCGATGGCCGTATCATCCAGGAGCTTTTCTCCAGCCGCCTGGGCATAGCAGCCCGCAGCCACCACAAGGGCTTCCGGATTTTTCGCCTTGGCCCGGTGGAGCATCTGGCGGGATTTTTTATCCGCCACATTGGTGACGGAGCAGGTGTTGATGATATAAACGTCAGCCTTTTCCTCAAAATCCACGATCTGGTAGCCGGCAGCCTCTAAAAGCTGCTGCATGGCCTCTGTCTCATAGGAATTGACCTTGCAGCCCAGGTTATGGAGTGCAGCTTTTCTCATTTTCTTCTCTCCTGTCTAAATTCAATCATGCATTCCCGATTTTCATGCAATCTGGCTCTTGACTTTTGCGGGATGTCCATTTAGTATGAATATAAGAACGTAATTTATCTATATAATGAACTGGGAGGACTTTAACATGAAAACCGTTAAAATTTCTTTGAACTCCATCGATAAAGTTAAGTCTTTTGTAAACGACCTGACGAAGTTTGATACCGATTTCGACCTGATCTCCGGCCGCTATGTGATCGATGCCAAATCCATCATGGGCATCTTCAGCCTGGATCTTTCCAGACCCATCGACTTAAATATCCACGCGGAGGGAGACGCTGAGGAGATCCTTACCGTACTGGCCCCGTATATCGTGGAATCATAAGCCCTTTAAAGTCTGCCCGGAAGCGGTCCGCTCCGGGCAGTTTTTGTTTTAAATACAGCGGATCACTTCCCTGGTCTCAATGGCCGTCTTCACCATTTCATCGATCTTTTCAGAAAGCTTTGTCTCTGACATCTCGATCCTCTTAAGGTTCGGCTTTGTCACCGGATGCTTGGCCACGAAAATCGTGCAGCAGTCCTCATAGGGGAGGACAGAGGTCTCATAGGTGTCGATCTTTAAGGAAATATCCACGATATCCTGCTTGTCAAAGGCGATCAGCGGCCGCATCACCGGAAGTTCGCAGACTGCGTTGGTCACACCTAAGGACTGTAACGTCTGGGAAGCCACCTGGCCGATGCTCTCGCCGGTGATCAATGCCAGGCAGTCGGACTCTTTTGCAATGGCTTCCGCGATCCGCATCATATAGCGGCGCATGATGATGGTCAGCTCATCATGGGGGCACTGGTCATAGATATAAAGCTGGATATCGGTGAAATTCACCACATTCAGCTTAATGGGGCCCGTGTACTTTGCCACCAGCTTCGCCAGGTCCACCACCTTCTGCTTGGCCCGCTCGCTGGTATAGGGCGGCGCATGGAAATAGGTCGCCTCCAGGGTCACGCCGCGCTTGGCCACCATGTACCCTGCCACCGGACTGTCAATGCCGCCGGAAAGCAGGAGCATGGCCTTCCCGGCCGTTCCGATGGGCATTCCCCCGGGACCAGGGATGGTCTCGGAAAAGATATTGATCTTATGGCGCACCTCCACCCGCAGGAGAACGTCCGGGTTATGCACGTCCACCCGGGTCTCCGGATACGCGTTTAAGATCACCTCGCCCAGGTCCCTGTTGATCTGGTCAGACACCACCGGATACTGCTTGTTTCCCCGGCGGGCCACCACCTTAAAGGTAAAGTTTTTGTTTTCATAGGCCTCGCCGATGTACCGCACCACCTGGGCCTTCAGATCTTCATAGCCGTTGTCCTCGATCTGCAGCATGGGGCAGATGCCCACGATTCCGAACACGTGCTGCAGGGCGTTTACCACCTCGTCAAAATCAAAGGCTTCACTGGCCTCGGCGTAAATACGCCCGGCTTCCTTTGTTACTGTAAAGCCGCCCTCCAGCCGCTTCAGCCGGTGGTGGATCTGCTTTACCAGGGCGTCCTCAAAAAGATAACGGTTCTTTCCCTTGACGCCGATCTCTGCATATTTAATAAGAAAGGATCTGTAATTCATATTTCTCCTTCTGTTCTGTAAATCTGATTTTCTGTTCTTCTGGCTCTTAAGCCCTCCGGTATCTGCGGAGCACTGGAAGGAGCTCCCGCAGGACCTCCAGACAGTAATCCACCTCGTCCTCCGTGTTGAACACGCCAAAGGAAAAACGCAGGGTGGAATCCAGCAGGGATTCCCTGACTCCGATCCCTCTCAGGGTTCCGGAGACCCCCGGATGATTGGAGGAGCAGGCAGAGCCGGAGGAAACGTAGATCCCCCGGTCCTCCAGGGCATGTAAAAGCACCTCTGCCCTTACGCCCTCAAAGCCGGCGCTGACGATCTGGGGGGCCGAATCCCTGCCGGTCCGTCCGTGGACCGTTACCCCCTCCAGGCTGGAAAGCCCCTGGACCAGACGGTCCTTTAAGGCGTACAGACGCTCCACCCTTTCGTCATGGTCCTTATAGATCTCCCTGACAGCCATGCCCAGACCGGCGCAGCCCGGAACGTTTTCTGTCCCCGAGCGCATTCCCTTCTGCTGGCCGCCGCCAAAGATGATGGGCTTGATCCGGACCTTTTCGTCCACATATAAAAAGCCCACTCCCTTGGGTCCGTGGATCTTATGGCCGCTGACGGACATGAGATCGATGCCCTCTTTTTTGGGACGGATCACATATTTCCCGTAGGCCTGGATGGCGTCCACATGGAAATAAATGTCCGGACGGATACTCTTTATAAGCTTCCCGATCTCTGCCACCGGCTCCACGGCTCCCATTTCGTTGTTCACATACATGATGGAGACCAGGATCGTGTCGTCGCAGATGGCCTCCCGCAGGGCGTCCAGGGATACGATCCCGTCCTGATCCACCGGAAGATAGGTGATCCGGAAGCCCTGCTCCTCCAGGAAGCTCATGGTATTATAGACGGACGCATGCTCGATGCAGGTGGTGATCAGATGGTTTCCCTTTCTTCTGGCAGCCATAGCGGCGCCAATGAGGGCCATATTGTTGGACTCCGTTCCGCCGGAGGTAAAAACGATCTCCTTTTCCTTTACCTTCAGGGAGCCTGCGATCTCCTCCCGGGCCTCCCGGATGTACCGTTCCGCCTCCACGCCCTTCATATGTCTGGAGGAGGTATTGCCGTAATCGGAGGTCATGGCCTCCACCATCACGTCCCGGACACTGTCAAAGACCCGGGTCGTGGCTGAATTGTCAAAATATACTTCTTTTCTGTTTTCCATTTAAAAAATCAATCCTCCAAAAGAAGCCCCACGGCTGAAAGCACAAAAAGCCCCGCCGTCTCGGTCCTTAAGATCCGCTTTCCCAGGGTCACAGTCCTGGCCCCGGCGTTTCTGGCAGCCTCCACTTCCCCATCGGAAAAGCCGCCCTCGGGACCGATGAGCACCGCGCATTTCTTTCCCGGCTCCAGTCCTCCGATCAGGCTTCTGGTAAGCTCCATGCCTCCGGCTCCCGAAAGGCTTTCAGAATCCTCATAGGGCAGGAGGAACAGGTCCATGGAAGCCGCCTCAGCCACCGCTTCCTTATAAGAAAGGACCGGTCCGATCTCTGGAACGATCATCCTTTTGGACTGCTTGGCGGCGCTTTCGGAAATGCCCTGCCAGCGCTTCCTTTTTGCCTCTTCCTTCTTCTTATCCAGCTTTACCACCGACCGGGCCATTTCCACTGGTACGATCCGGGAGACGCCCAGTTCCACACATTTCTGGATGATGAATTCCATCTTATCGCCCTTGGGAAGGCCCTGGTACAGGGTCACTTCCACCGGAAGCTCCGTGTCCTCCACCGGCTCCGGCAGGATCCGCGCCAGGACCCGGCTGCTTTCGATCTCCGCGATTTCACACAGGCAGTTAGTCCCCTTTCCGTCGCTTAAAAGGATCTGCTCGCCCGGCTTCATCCGCAGCACATTTTTTATATGGTTCACATCCGGCCCGGTGATCACGGCCTCAGACTCTGTAAAAAATTCTGTTTCAGTAAAAAAATGATACACTACCGCTTCCTCGCTGTGATGGAGACCCACTCTCCCTGTCTGGTGGTCTCCAGGATCTCAAAGGCATCGTTCTGGGACAGCGCATCCCTGACCGCCTGCTCCTTCATATCGATGATGCCGGAGGTAATAAAGATCCCTCCCTGCTTCAGATGCACCGGAACCTCCTTCTGGATCATGATGATCACATCAGCCAGGATATTGGCCACGGCAATGTCGTAGCACTCGTATCCCGCAGCGTCCTGGACTTCCTTCTCATCGATGATATTTCCCTGGACCACTCCGAATTTCTCCTCCGGGATCCCGTTGGCCTCCAGGTTTTCATGGACGGCGGTAATGGCGTTCTCGTCCAGATCCGTTCCGAATACAGAACCAGCTCCCAGCTTTAAGGCCGTAATACCGAGAATGCCGCTGCCGGTGCCCAGATCCAGGATCCGCACACCCGGCTTCACATATTTTTCCAGCTGGCGGATGCAGAGCTGGGTGGTCTCATGCTTTCCGGTCCCAAAGGCCGTTCCCGGGTCGATCTGGATCAGAAGCTTGTCCTTGTGCTCCTCAGGGATCTCCTCCCAGGTGGGCTTTATAAGGATGTGATCCACAGTAAACGGCTTGAAATACTGCTTCCAGTTGTTGATCCAGTCCTTGTCCTCGGTCTCAGAGGCTGTGATGGTCCCCTCACCGATCTCCACGTACTGGCGCAGTTCAGAAAGCCCCTCATCCACTTCTTTTAAGATGGCCTCCGCGTCGTCATCGTCGTCCAGATAAAAGCTCACTCTGGCTGTACCGTCGTCCGGCGGCAGTTCCGGCAGGATGTCGATGAACATTCCCTTGGTCTCGCTCTCGGTCAGAGGCACGTTGTCCTCGATCTCAATGCCCTGGATCCCGATCTCATCAAACAGACTGCTGATATAGTCCACCGCCTCTGTGGTGGTCTTCAGCGTAAATTTTTTCCACTTCATATTTTTTTCCTCCGGTCTCAGAACGGCTCCTTTTAAGAACCGCTAAAAAGTCACATGATATCATATCACAGATCGTCCCCGAATACAAGAGAGCAAACGGCCTGCCGCCGGGACAGGGAACGGCCGTCACCCCGCCAGGATCTTCACAAACAGCAGAGCCAGCACGCCCATGACCACAGGCCTTACGATCTTCTGCCCGTTGTTGACCACGAGCCCCGCTCCAAAGTAGCTGCCTGCCATGCAGAAAAGGGCCGCTGCGATCCCCAGGGCATAATCCACCTTTCCGCCGACAAAAAACGTCCCCAGGGCCCCGATATCTGCGCTCAGGTTGACCACCTTGGAGATCCCGGCCGCATCTCTGGTCCCCAGCTTCAAAAGGCCGGTGAATACGAGGATCAGGAAGGTCCCTGTCCCCGGACCGTAAAAGCCGTCATATCCGCCGATCAGAAAGGAGACAGCCAGGCCTGTAAAAAACATACGGCGGAATCCGTCCGGATCCTCGGATCGGTCCGGAGCCTCCCCGCCGCCCAGTTCTTTATTCTTCAGCACATAAAAGGCCACCACCGGAAGCACCACCACCATCAGCGAGCGGATCAGCTTTTCATCGGTCTTAAGGGCCAGGCTGGCTCCTCCCACAGCTCCCAGGGCCGCAGAAGCCGCCCAGGGAAGGGCCAGCTTAAAACGGATATAGCCGCTCTTGGCAAATCTTAAGGCTGCAACGATGGATCCCGGAAAGGCGCTCAGCTTTGAAGTTCCCAGGATCACATGGACGGGAACCCCGGCCAGCATATACGCCGGGAATGAGATCAATCCCCCTCCTCCGGCAATGGAGTCTACAAATCCCGCCAGAAATACCAGCGGGCATACGATCAGAAACTGTTCCATATCTGTCTCCTTCTGTTATTTTTACCCATATTATAGCATGGCCTCCGACATTTTTCATGATAATTTAATAATTTATTCCTTGAATACCCGGATGCGGTATGATATAGTACTCAGAAATAGGGGAAAAGAAATGGCCGCCACTATTTTTAGTGACGGCCGTTCTCTTTGTACCGCGGTATCCTAAGTTCTGGAACGATCAGTTGTTGGCGGCGACCACCACCCGGCGGCCCCGCTCCAGGGCGATATAGATATGGCAGTATTCCATGGATGCACAGATCTTGTCGGCCATGGTAATGATCCACGCCTCCCGGTTCTTTGGCACCGGCCCCAGAGGAAACATATGGGAAAGGATCGCGCTTTTCTCGCGCTCACTGATCCCAAAGACCTCCTGGCTGTTCCTAGCCGCGACTCTGGGATGATAAAAGGCCTGGAAGCCGCCTGTGGGAGGCTTTTCCCTGAAATCATAAAGGCAGAAATCGTGAAGCAGTCCGGCCCTGGCGGCCATTCTTGCATCGCACCCCAGCTTTCTGGCTATATGCCAGGATATATAGGATACATTGATGCTGTGCATCAGTCTGGATGTACTCTGGTGATGGGAAAACGCTCCCAGCTGCATAAATTCCCGGTTTTCCAGGATATCCTTTACTTCCTTTATGTACCCGGGTTCGATCTGTCCGTTAAATGTAAGCTCCATCGGCTGTCACTCGCTTTCTGTAAAAAATGATGGATATTTCCCCTACACTTTTATTATGATAAAGTACCGTGAAAATTTCAAGGCCTTTTCTTTAATTTTTTCTTTCATTTTGAGGTGAATTGCTTATGATCAGGATTTTAAAATTTTTTGGCGTCTCATTTCTGTTCCTGCTGCTCCTTTACATCCTCCTGCTGACCCTGCCCTATGTGGCCCATAAAAAGGTCCCCCAGGAGATCCTGGACCGGATCCGTTCCGCAAAATATTACTCAGAGCTTCCCGGCGCTGAGCGGGCCGCCTACATAGACGACAACACCGATGCCCTCCTCTACCGTCTGAATCTCATTGACCAGGCCGAAAAGGAGATCATCTTCTCCACCTTCGATTTTAACGTGGATGAAGCCGGCAAGGACATCATGGCATCTCTCCTTTCCGCAGCAGAACGCGGAGTCCGGATCCGGATGCTGGTGGACGGATTCAGCGGTATGCTGGATGTGAACAGCAGCCCATGGTTCGAGGCCATGGCTTCCCATGAAAATATCGAGCTGAAGATCTATAATCCCATCCACTTTTATGCACCGTGGAAAATGCAGGCCAGACTCCATGACAAATATCTGATCATTGACGATCAGATGTATCTTTTAGGCGGCAGGAATACCTTTAACCTGTTCCTGGGAGACTATACGCCGGTGAAAAACATCGACCGGGAGCTGTTCATCTATGAGACTGCCGGGGACCCGGAGGCCTCCATCCATCAGTTAAAGCAGTATTTCCAGTCTGTCTGGGAGCTGCCCGACGCGAAGCTGTATACGAAAATGGGCGACCGGGAAAAATCCCAGGAATGCATCCAGTGGCTTACCGCCCACGCTGACGCCCTGAAGTCCTCTTATCCGTCCGCCTATGAGCCCTGGGATTATGAAACCCTCACCATGGAGACCAACCGGATCACCCTCCTCCACAACCCCATCAATGCCTCCAATAAGGAGCCCTGGATGTGGGAAACCGTCTGCCACCTCATGGGGACCGGAAAGGAGATCACGGTCTACACGCCCTACATCATCTGCGGAAAGGAAATGTACGCAGACCTTACGGCCCTGTGTAAGAAAACAGACCTGGTGGAGATCATCACCAACGATGTGGCCAGCGGCGCCAATCCCTGGGGCTGTACCGACTATCTGAACCAGAAAAAGAAGATCTGGGCCACCGGCGTCCGTGTCTACGAATATCTGGGCGAACACTCCAGCCATTCCAAGGCCGTCCTCATCGACGACCGCATGAGCATCGTCGGCTCCTATAATATGGATATGCGGAGCACCTACCAGGATACAGAGCTGATGCTGGCCGTGGATTCCCCGGAATTAAACGCCGTCATCCGCAAAGAGGCAGAGGTCAACAAGACGTACAGCCGGTACATGACGCCGGAGGGGACGTACATCAACGGCGAAAACTACGTGCCCCGGGAAATGAGTGCAGGCAAAAAAATCTTTTACGGCGTGCTCCGGGTCTTGATCATGCCCTTCCGGAGATTCCTGTAAAAGAACGTGCTGAAAACCATGTCCTCCCTGATCCGCATTTTCGGGACCAGCCCATAAAGAAGCCCGATTGCGGGCTTCTCCGCCTGCGGCGGGCCGCTTCTGCGGCATAATTCCCTTCCGCCGCATGGCGATCCCCGCGGAGCGTTTTTATGTCATAGGACGCACTTTCCTATGACATAAAAAAAACGCTTAAGCAGATACCATTTCTCTGCTTAAGCGTTTTTTGTTTTTACAGGGATCTATTCCACCAGCTTCTCCAGTTCCTTCACATATTCCGTTCCGTCGGAGGTCTTGTGGCCCGCCTTGGAGGCGTAAAGCCCCACGGCAGCCTGGGATTTTTTAATGGGCTGCATGGTCCCGGCCCCGGCCACGCAGCCGCCGGGACAGGCCATTCCCTCCAGAAGATAACCGTTATATTTTCCAGCCTTGGCCATGGTCAGGAGCTTTCTGCATTCCTTAAGGCCCTCAGCGTTGGCTACCTTGATCTCCTTATCGGGATACCGTTCCTTGATCACATTGACCACCGATTTTGCCACGCCTCCGGCCACGGCAAAATTGCGGCCGTCTGCGGAAGCGTCGTTGACGCCGTCGGGATCCTCCTCCATGTTCTCAATATCCACATGGCGGGCGTCAAAGATCCCTGCCATCTCCTCAAAGGTCAGCACGAAATCCACCTCGCTGCGGACGCTGCGGCGCATGGCCTCCAGCTTTTTGGCCGCACACGGTCCGATGAATACCACCTTTGCCTTCTCATGCTGCTTTTTAATGAGTCTGGCAGTCAGGGTCATGGGCGTTAAGGCCATGGAAACGCAGTCTGCGTATTCCGGGAACAGCTTCTTTGCCATCACAGACCAGGCCGGGCAGCAGGAGGTTGCCATAAAGGGGATATGCTCCGGCACCTCTTTTATAAAGTCCTCGGCCTCCTGGACCGCGCAGAGGTCTGCCCCGATGGCAACCTCAAATACATCGGCAAAGCCCAGCTGCTTCATGGCCGCCCGCAGCTTTCCGGGTGTCACCTTGGGGCCGAACTGTCCCACAAAGGCAGGAGCCACAGCGGCGTATACCCGCTCTCCTGTCTGGATGGCGCGGATCACCTGGAAGATCTGGGACTTGTCCGCAATGGCTCCAAAGGGACAATTCACCAGGCACATGCCGCAGGAAACGCATTTGTCATAGTCGATATCTGCTTTTCCGTTCTCGTCTGAGTGGATGGCGTCCATACCGCAGGCCGCCGCACAGGGACGCTCCTGGATAATGATGGCGTTGTAGGAGCACACCTTTGCGCACTGGCCGCATTTAATGCACTTCTCCGGATCGATCTTAGATTTCCCGTTGGTCCGGTCCAGGCTCACCGCATCCTTGGGGCAGACCTCCACACAGGGGTGTGCCAGACAGCCCTGGCAGCCGTCGGTCACCATGACCCTTTTTTCTGCACACGCATTGCAGGCAAATTTGATCACATTGATCAGCGGCGGCGTATAATACGTTTCCGGCCGGTCTGCCGCCTCGATCCCATCGGATACAGGGGCCGGGTCTCCCGCCCCGCGGTAGGGAAGTCCCATGGCCAGGCGCAGCCGTTCTCCTACGATGGCTCTTTCTAAAAACACGTCATTGCGGAAGTTTCCAACCTCCCCGGGGATGATCTTATATGGAAGCTCCTCGATCCTTTTGTCAATGGGCCACTCGGTATGGTAGGCCATACGGGCCGCCTCGCGGAAGATCCTGTGGCGGATCTCCTGGATCCTGGTCTCAACACCTCTCATCGAATTATTCCTCCTGTGATTTTTTGCAGTCGTCTCTGTTTTGTGAAAAAGATAACATATCCCAGCTGTAACTTCAAGTTTTTAATCGCATACAATCCGCTTTTTCTTTTCCAGAAGCCCCGGTTCCTTCCATTTATGATTTTGCCCCATTTCTGCCGCAGGACTGCCGCAGCCTGCACCTTTTCTATTGCAGATGGACCTGGTAATATATTCCTATCCGGAGCAGTCCTGCGGGAAAGAAGCCCGCCTGTGGGCTTTTCCGTCTGCGGCGGGCCGTTTCTGCATTAAACTTCTCTTCCGCCGCGTGGCGGTCCCTGCAAAACATTTTTTTGTTACGGGATGTGCTTTCCTATAGAATAAAAGCTCCGGTCCCACACTGAAAAGAAAGGATATGATGCACAATGAAAAAATGTATGAAGCTGGCGGTCACAACCGTTGTTATGGGATGCCTTCTGTCCTTCCCGGCCTTTGCGGCAGAAACAAGGGCGGAATATAAAGAGGCCGTAACTCCCATCCGGGAGGAATTAAAGGCCCTGGAGGAGGAGATGGACGCTGTCCGCACCGAAAATAAGGCCCTGTCGGCCCGTTTCAGCGAGATCCGGCAGATCCGTAAGGAGACCGGGGAGCTGATCATTTCCAAAGATACCTGGAAAAAAGCCCGGGAACTGAAGACCAGGATCCGTGAGGTCCGTTCTTCCATGGATAGTCTCTCCATAAAATCCCTGCGGACCCAGGCCAGGGCCGCTGTAAAGGAAAAAGATTTTGACGCAGCCTTAAAGGCCATGGGCGAAGCCATGGAACAGAAGCAGGACCGCCTGGATTCTCTCAAAGAGATCAACGCCATCTGGAAGCAGATCGATGATCTGCTGGAAGCTGAAGAATAATTTTTTCCATTAAAAAGGAGCTGCAAAACGGAGGAAGCGATCCGCAGATCCCCCGTTTGCAGCTCCCTGGCTATTTTTCATCCTTCTATTTTCCTGTATAACATTCCATATCTCCCGATGTGGTGGTGAACTGGATCCTGGGAAGGTTCTTTCCGCTTTCCCTGCCGTTTCCTCTGTCCACGATCCCCCTGGCACCCATTTTCTCCCATTCCAGCTGCCCGTCAAAATCTGTCTCCAGACCGCCGCTGACCCACTGGGCCTCGAACTTAAACCGGGGATCCTCTGCTTTTTCCACAAGGATCTCTCCAGACACGCTTTCCATGGAAATATCTCCCTGGGCCTCTCCGATCGTCATCTTCCCGGATACGGTGGAAAGCTCTGCGCCCGCCGCTGCCTTCTCAATGCTCAGATCCCCGGATACACTCTCTCCCTCCACTGCTCCTCTGATCGTTCCTCCATCCAGATCGCCGGATACTGTGGCGACCTCCAGGCTCTCTCCCTCAAATCTCGGAATCCGTATGTTTCCCGATACCGTATTGATCTCCAGCTCTCCCCGGAAATCCTCTGGGATCTGGATCCTGGCGGAAACCGGGAGCCTTTTCTTTTCCTCGTCTTCAAACCTCAGTCCTGTCAGTCCTAAGACGATCGTTCCCTTTGATCCATCCGGATCATCGTTGACGATCTCCACCCGGCCTCCGCCAGAAGACACCCTGGTCTGATGGATCTCTTCCCACGGGACCACGTACTCCTCCTCCAGAAGGATCTCCTCGGAATCTGTCACCTCCACGTTCAGATCGGTCAGTATATAGGAGATCTGGATGTCCTCTGCCTCGTCCATAGGGATCTGACGTTTAAGGATCCCGCCATCGCCGAGCTTTGTCCATCTCCATCCATCGGGAGTATCTCCAGGGTCAGCTCCTGCGCCAGAACCAGTCTCCTCCGTACCCGGCTTTTCTGTTCCAGGACCGCTCTCTCCTATTTCTGGCTGTCCTACACCGGGGCCAGCCTCTCCTATCCCCGGTTCCTCCATGCCAGGGCCAGTCTCTCCCGTCTCCTTCCGGTCTTCAAAATGATTTTCCCCATCCAGACGTCCCGATGCCTCAAGGGTCTCTTCTCCTCCTTTATGGCCCCTGTCCACCCTGGCTGCCACCATACCGGCGCCCAGAAGAAACAGCAGGACTCCAAGGGCAGCTCCCAGAACCAGGATCTTCACCGTATGGTCTTTTTTCTTTTCTGGTCTTTCTCCCGCCATTACAGGCTCTCCCTTTCCGCCGCCGTTTTCCTTGTTTTCCTCTTCAAAAAGCGAGCGGATGTCGCCCATGGCATTGATGGTACAGTCGAAGGCGTCCTGCTCCCCGTACCCCTCTGCCCGCAGATCATCGTACCTTTCCTCCATATTTCCAATGATCTCTTCCTTTAAATCCACCACATTTCTGGTTTTCGGGATATCCCTTACCATATCTTCCACATATTTTCTCAGTTTTTCTTTCATGCTGTGCCCTCCCCGTCATCGTCCAGCAGCCGGTCGATCAGCTCCTTTGCCTCCTCCCAGTCCCTCCGGTTGGAAGCGTAGGTTTCTCTCCCTTTTTCTGTGATCGAGTAATATCTTCGCCTGGCTCCAGTGGTCTCGTCTCCCCAATACGTCCGGATACAGCCCGCCTGCTCCAGCCGTTTAAACGCTGAATACAGGGTCGCTTCTTTCAGCTCGTACCTCCGGTCCGTCCGGGCCAGGATCTCCTTGTTGATCTTGTAGCCATAGCTGTCCTGCTTCAGCAGCAGGGACAGGATGATCGTTTCTGTGTGTCCCCGTAAAATATCCGATGTGATCGACACGCTCCCACCACCTTTCCTTAATTTCATTATGCAATATAATACCTCGTCTGTCAATGTATATTTGATTATTTAGTATTATGTTTGCCGCAGATATCCAGCTGCCCTGCGCCTCCCGCGCCCGTTCCAGGCTCCCGCCCCATGTTTCCTTTCAGATCACCGCCGTCTGCGAAAACCGGGATCCTTCCGGTCCCATATTCCCCCCTCCCCTATTTTTGAAAATATTGGGCAAAAATGTACGTTTTTTCCCACAGTGCCCAAAAATCTCACGGAAATCCTGGGATTTTCACCGGATTTCACTGGATTTCTCCTATGGATTGGGCATATTTCTCTTTTTTCTCTGTATACACCCAAAAATCTCCGGAATTTTGGGCATAGCAGAAAAAAGTCCCTGTCTATGCCCAAAAAGGGGCTTACACTTCTGCCTGTTCCCGTTTATAATGATCGGACAGGGCTTCTCCGCCTGCGGCGGGCCGCTTCTGCGGACAAATTTCCTTCCGCTGTATAGCGATCCCCGCGGAGCGTTTTTTATGTCATAGAATGCACTTTCCTATGACATTAGCCGCGGAGGCCTGGATATGCTCTGTACCAAACGCCATATAGATCCGGCCAGGAGCCGGAAGACTTTTGCAAAAGCAGGGAGGCCTTTCCATGAACTTTGATGAGCTGTTTACAAAATGGAAATCCGAATATTCGTTTAACGCTTTTATCCGGGACGGGATTGTTGATCCCGCTCACTATGACAGGCCGCACATTTTATTTATTCTCCGCGATATGAACTGCCGGCACGAGCGGGACCTGTGTGCGGATCTCCGCAGAGATGGAAGCGGATGGAGAACATGGAACAACATCGGCAGATGGACAAAAGCCCTGCTGGACGGTGACGGGGAGTATCCGTGGGATATGTCCTCCCCCAGCCGCGCGGCACAGCTAAGGCGCGTTGCTGTTATGAATCTGAAGAAGGAGGGCGGCGGCAGCCGCGCCTCTGGAAGCCAGCTTCTGGATGCGGTGCAGATGCAGCATGGAAAGATCCTGGAAGAGATCTGTTTGTGTGATCCAGGCATGATCATCTGCTGTGGTCTGGCCAGTTCCGGGATCAAGGGAAATGCTGCCCTGCTTAAAGATCATGTATTGCCGGTTTCAACGGAATGGGCATCCTTCCAGTCCAGGACCTTTGACCGGGACTGGCAGTATTATTTTACTGAGATCAATAAAAAACAGATCCCTGTCATCAGCTTCTGCCATCCACAGGTCACAAATCTCAATTGCAGCAGAGGGCATGAAAATCTATTTATTCCATTATTCCAGGATATGCTCTATATAAAAGAACTTTTTTTGAAAAACACTGCGGGAAGCGAATAAAAAAGCTGCTGCAAAAGAATAGCGGAACGGCGCTCCCATAAGGGAACGCCGAGAATCCGCTCTTTTGCAGCAGCTCCCGGATCATCCTGTTTTATTTTCCAAAAAGTCCCCGCTTCTTCTTTCCGCCTTCCGGCGCAATGCCGTTCATGGCGTCGTCGAAGCGCCGCAGGGCCTCCTTCTGCTCTTCATTGAGCTTTTCAGGCACTGTGATCACCAGGGTCACAAAATGATCTCCACGGATATTCTTATTCCTTAAGGACGGAACGCCCTTTCCTCTGAGCCGTACCTTGGTATCGGTCTGGGTGCCAGGCTTTACCTCATACTCCACTTCCCCGTCCACGGTCTTGATACGGATCGGGCCGCCCAGTGCCGCTGTTACAAAGGAAATGGGCACGGTGGAGAAGATGGTGGTTTCCTGCCGTTTGAAGATCGGGTGCTTGGATACAGTCACCTCCACCAGAAGGTCTCCCCGGTCACCGCCGTTGATCCCCGGCTCTCCCTTTCCGGCGATCCGGATGCTCTGTCCGTTGTCGATACCTGCCGGGATCGTCACCTGGATCTTCTTTCTGCTGGAAATATATCCGCTGCCATAGCAGTCCGGGCATTTCTCCTTTATGATCTTGCCGGATCCCTGACAATCCGGACATGTCTGCACGTTCTGTACCTGTCCAAAGAAGGACTGCTGGGTATAAACGATCTTTCCTTTCCCATTACACTTGGGGCAGGTCACCGGAGAGGTTCCCGGCTTTGCACCCGTTCCATGGCATTTGGGGCATTCATCCTTCAGGTTTAATTCAATCTCCTTCTGACAGCCAAATACCGCCTCCTCGAAGGTGATCCGGACACCGGTCCTTAAATTCGCTCCGCGCATGGGCCCGTTGCTGCGCCCCCTGCTCCTGCCGCCGCCGAAGAAATCGCCGAAAATATCGCCGAAAATATCGCCCATGTCTGCGCCGCTGAAATCAAAGCCTCCAAAGCCTCCGGCCCCGCCGGCGCCTCCGTCAAAGGCCGCATGGCCAAACTGGTCGTACTGTCTTCTTTTTTCCGGATCGCTGAGCACGCTGTATGCCTCGGAAGCCTCCTTGAACTTAGCCTCCGCCTCTTTATCTCCCGGATTGGCATCGGGATGGTACTTCTTCGCCAGAACTCTGTATGCCTTCTTTAACGCCGCATCATCTGCATCTTTCGGCACGCCAAGGACTTCATAATAATCTCTCTTGCTCTCTGCCATTTCAAGTCTTACCTTTCAAACTCTATATAGTGGGAAAGGGGTTAGGCGGAATGCCGCCTAATCCCCATACCTTCGATTTATACGCTTCGCAGCTTTTATTATTAGACTTCCTTGTAATCTCCGTCTACCACATCATCGCCGTAGCCTGCCTGGCCTGCGTCCTGGGGTCCTGCCTGGGAACCTGCTCCCTGGGCTCCGCCAGCCGCCTGGGCCTGCTCATAAACCTTTGTGAAGAGCTGCTGTGCGCTCTGCATCAGTTTTTCTTTTGCGGCCTTGATGTCTTCCACCTGGGCGTCTGTCATCTGATCGATGGGCGCACGGTTTACAGCCTCTTTCAGTGTATTTAAGTCTGCCTCAACGGCTGCCTTATCGTTGGCATCGATCTTATCGCCTACCTCTTCCAGGGCCTTTTCGGTCTGGAATACCATGGAATCTGCATCGTTCCTTGTGTCGATGGCCTCTTTCTTCTTCTTATCCTGGGCCTCGAACTCGGCTGCCTCCTTCACGGCCTTCTCAATATCTGCGTCAGACATGTTGGAGCCGGAGGTAATGGTGATGTGCTGCTCTTTGCCTGTTCCCTTATCCATAGCGGATACGTTTACGATGCCGTTGGCGTCGATATCAAAGGTAACCTCGATCTGCGGAACGCCTCTTCTGGCCGGAAGGATGCCGTCCAGACGGAACTGGCCCAGAGTCTTATTGTCTCTTGCAAACTGTCTCTCACCCTGTACCACATGGATATCAACGGCAGTCTGGTTATCGGCTGCTGTGGAGAAGATCTGGCTCTTCTTGGTGGGGATCGTGGTGTTTCTCTCGATCAGCTTTGTGGCAACGCCGCCCATGGTCTCGATGGACAGGGAAAGCGGTGTTACATCCAGAAGGAGGATATCGCCTGCGCCTGCATCGCCGGCTAATTTACCGCCCTGGATCGCTGCTCCGATGGCAACGCACTCATCCGGGTTCAAGGTCTTGCTGGGCTCTTTGCCTGTCAGCTGTTTTACCTTCTCCTGTGCGGCTAACATACGGGTGGAGCCGCCTACCAGGAGGACCTTGGAAAGCTCAGATGCAGAAAGTCCGGCATCCTTTAGGGCATTCTGTACCGGGATCGCAGTTCTCTCCACCAGATCGCTGGTCAGCTCGTCAAATTTCGCTCTTGTCAGGTTCATATCCAGATGCTTCGGTCCCTCTGCGTTGGCTGTGATGAACGGAAGGTTGATGTTGGTGGTGGTGGCTGTGGACAGCTCCTTCTTTGCCTTCTCAGCAGCCTCTTTTAATCTCTGGAGAGCCATCTTGTCGCCGGACAGGTCAATGCCCTCTGCCTTCTTGAACTCGTCGATCATCCACTGGGTCACACGGTTGTCGAAGTCATCGCCGCCGAGACGGGTATCGCCGTTGGTAGCCAGAACCTCGATGACGCCGTCACCGATCTCAATGATGGAAACATCGAAGGTACCGCCGCCTAAGTCATATACCATGATCTTCTGCTCTTTTTCATTATCAAGGCCATAAGCCAGGGCTGCGGCTGTGGGCTCATTGATGATACGCTTTACTTCCAGGCCTGCGATCTTACCTGCATCCTTGGTAGCCTGACGCTGAGCATCGTTAAAATAAGCCGGAACGGTAATAACTGCCTCTGTCACCTTCTCGCCCAGATAGCTTTCTGCGTCTGCTTTCAGCTTCTGGAGGATCATTGCGGAGATCTCCTGGGGAGTATATTTCTTTCCGTCGATGTCTACCTTATAATCTGTACCCATGTGTCTCTTAATGGAGGAGATGGTGCGGTCTGCGTTGGTCACGGCCTGACGTTTTGCCGGCTCACCTACCAGTCTTTCTCCATTTTTTGTAAATGCCACGATGGACGGTGTGGTCCTGATTCCTTCTGTATTGGCGATAACGGTCGGTTTACCGCCTTCCATAACTGCTACACAGCTGTTTGTTGTACCTAAGTCAATACCAATGATCTTGCTCATAGTGATTTCCTCCTGAATTTATAAACAATGATAAATTACTTCCAGTTAGTTGGCAACCTGCACCATGCTGTGGCGTACCACAGTATCCCGGTACATATATCCCTTTAACAGCTCCGATGCCACCACGTTCTCTCCCAGGGATTCGTCGTCCACATGCATCACTGCATTATGGAAATTGGGATCAAACGGCTTGCCCACAGCCTCGATGGGCTTTACGCCCATGTCGTCCAGGGTCTTCATAAGCTGCTTATATATTTTCTCCATTCCTTCGGCAAAGGGCGTTTCCTTCGCATCCTCGGGAACGGTGGCAAGGCCTCGCTCAAAATTATCCACCACAGGAAGGATCTTCTCGATCACATCCCTGGCTCCGATCTCATACATAGCGGACTTTTCTTTATCCGTCCGCTTCCTGTAATTGTCAAACTCTGCCATGGACCGCTTTAACTGGTCCGTCAGCTCCTCAATCTGGGTATCTCTCGGGTCCTTCTTCTTTCCAAAAAGCCCCTTTTTCTCTTTCTTTTCTTCTTTTCCATTTTCCGGAGCAGCTTCTCCGTCTGCGCTGGCCCCTGCCGGCCCAGCCGCGTTTTCCGCTGTGTTTTCAGCTCCCGCTCCGTTTTCGGGAATATTTTCTGCTTCTGCCTCTCCTGGAGCTTTCTTTTCCAGTTCCTTCTCTTCCACTTGACTCGACACCTTTCATTTCTATTTACTGCTGCTTATTAAATGTTTCATTCAGCTGGGTCACCAGAGTCCTTAGGGTCCCGACGACCTTTTCATAGTCCATCCTCTTGGGTCCGATGATCCCGATGGTTCCCCTAAGGCCGTCTCCCAGCACATAGTTGGCAGTGACCACGCTGCAGTCCTTCATGGTCTTCACCGGCGTTTCATCTCCGATATAGACCTGGATCTGGGAATCCGATGCCGACGGCGCCTGGCTTTCATCAAACAGTCCCTTTAAAAGCTCCTTCTGCTCCAGGGTACTGATCAGCTTGCTGGCATTTTCCGTATCGGAGAGCTCCGGATACTTGAAAATATTTGTAGCTCCGCTGGTATAGATCTGAAGATCCTCCGCCTGGGAGCCAATGGCCTCAGAGACCTCGTTGAGGACAAATTCCACCACCTGTCTATGGATCCCCGCCTGCTCCTTGAGCCTTGCGATCACTCCCAGATTGATCTCCTGGATCGTAAGCCCGTTGAGACTGTTGTTCAAAAGGATATTTAAGTTTAATATCTCTTCATTGGAAAGCTCTTCATCCAAAGTCACAAAGGAATTCCGGATGATATTTCCTTCCACCACCACCACGATCAGAAGCTTGTTGGCCTCCACTCTCGAAAGCTGGATGAACTTCAGCTTCGTCTGGTGGTAATTGGGACCGCTGACCATGGTCGCATAGTTGGTATTGCTGGCCAGGATCTGGGCCATCTGCTTCAGTAAAAGCTCCACCCGGTCCACCCGCTGGATCATCATGTCCTGCATGGCGTTTACCTGGCTGTCCTTTTCCTGGATGATCTGGTCCACATAGAACCGGTATCCCTTATCAGAGGGGATCCGTCCTGCCGACGTATGGGGCTGGATGATGTATCCCAGCTCCTCCAGATCCGACATCTCGTTCCTTATGGTAGCGGAGCTCAACTTAAGACCAGAATATTTGGAGATCGTTCTGGAGCCCACCGGCTCTCCTGTCTCTAAATACGTCTGGATTATGGCTTTCAAAATCTTCTCTTTTCTTTCGTCCAGCTCCACATTTTCACCCTCTTTTTGTTTTATTAGCACTCTTTATCTATGAGTGCTAACATTTACAGTTGTTACTATATTACTTAAGTCCCCGTTTGTCAAGATATTTTTTCATTTTTCATTGCATTGATGCATTTTTATCATTTCTTCCGATGCGGGAGCCGGAACGGAGAAACCTTCTAATGAAAGGATCTGAAACAGCTGTTTCGGCAGAAACCTCCGGAAGATCCGGCTGTTTTTCTTGACATTTAACACTTTTGTAAATATAATGAAATAAATGAAATTTCTTTATGACAAATTGTAATTTTAAGTACGATCAACAGAGAGGTTGCTTATGAAGAAAAATGGATTCTGCCGCGCCGCCATGGCCGGTACTGCCCTGTTCCTTTCCATCGCCGTATTCCCCTCCCAGGCCGCCGAGACCGGGCCAGGCTTTGAAGAGGCCGTGGAGGATACATATGATGGGCCTGAAAGCCCCCTGGAGGCCGCCAAGCCTGCGGACAAAGCCATGGAAGCCGAACCAGCGAAAACGTCCGGAGGACCCCGGAAGCCAGCAGAAGACGCCGGCGGGATGGCAGACGGTTCCCAAAAAGCTCCCTCTTTAAAGATAACGGAGACAGAGCCGGAGGAGACCGCCGTTCCCGGCAGATCCTATGGAACCTTTAAGATCTCCGCTTACTGCGGCTGTGAAGCATGCAGCGGCGGTCATCTGTACACCTATTCCGGCGCAGTTCCCAAAGAAGACCACACCATCTCTGCCGACCTGGACCAGTTCCCCCTGGGAACGAAGCTCCTCATCGACGGCATTATCTATACAGTGGAGGATAAGGGCAGCGGCGTAGTAGAAAACCACCTGGATATCTATTTTGATACCCACAAAGAAGCCCTGGATTACGGGCTCCAGAAGGCGGAGGTATTTGAGGCAGTCGAGAAAACCCAATAGATCCATAAAAAAGGAAGGGCCCTGTCATCCAGGTTTCCCTTCCTCTTTTTTATCCTTATTTACAGATCCTTAGATCCCCATTTCAGCCTTCACTTCTGCGAAGCACTTCACTGCGAAATCCAGGTCCTCTTTTGTATGTCCCGCAGAAATCTGGGTACGTACACGGTCACGTCCCTTGGGAACTACCGGATAGCAGAAGCCTACTACGTATACGCCCTTATCTAACATACGGCGGGCAAACTCATTGGCAACCTTCGGGTCGTAGAGCATAACCGGAACGATGGGATGCTCGCCCGGAAGCAGATCAAAGCCGATCTTCTCCATCTCTTTACGGAAGTATGCAGCGTTCTCGTGAACCTTGTCACGGAGAGCGGTGGACTCCTCTAACATGTTGATGGTCTCGATGGTAGCGGCACAGATCGCCGGAGCCAGTGTGTTGGAGAACAGGTACGGACGGCTTCTCTGGCGAAGAAGGTCAACAACCTCCTTCTTGGAAGCGGTGTATCCGCCGGAAGCTCCGCCCATGGCCTTGCCGAAGGTACCGGTGATGATGTCCACACGGCCCATAACGCCGCAGTATTCAGCAGTTCCGCGGCCATGCTCACCCATGAAGCCAACTGCGTGGCTGTCATCTACCATAACCATCGCATCGTACTCATCAGCCAGATCGCAGATACCCTTTAAGTTTGCGATGTAGCCGTCCATGGAGAATACGCCGTCAGTGGCGATCATGATGCGCTTGCAGCCTGCTGCCCTTGCATCCTCTAACTGCTTCTTTAAGTCTTCCATGTTGTTGTTTTTATAACGGTATCTCTTGGCCTTACATAATCTTACGCCGTCGATGATGGAAGCATGGTTCAGCTCATCGGAAATGATGGCGTCGTCTGCATTTAAAAGGACCTCGAAAAGACCGCCGTTGGCGTCAAAGCAGGAGGAGTAAAGGATCGCGTCTTCCATGCCAACGAATTTTGCGATTCTCTGCTCCAGCTCTTTGTGGATCTCCTGGGTTCCGCAGATGAAACGTACAGAAGAAAGACCGAAGCCCCATTTATCATAGCTGGCCTTGGCAGCCTCGATCAGACGGGGATGCGCGGAAAGGCCCAGGTAGTTGTTGGCGCACATATTTACTACGCCGTTGGCTGCTGTTGTATCGATACGGGAGCGCTGGGGTGTTGTGATGATGCGCTCGCTCTTATAGGTTCCTGCCTCACGGATCGCATCTAATTCCGCACGGTAGGTTTCAAATGCTGTCTTCATTGGGTTTCCTCCTATTTCTTCGTTGTCCAGTCTAAGATGACTTTACCGGATTTTCCGCTGTGCATAGCCTCAAATCCCTTTTCAAACTCTGTATAGTGGAATCTGTGGGTGATCGCCGGCTTCAGATCCAGACCGCCCTGTACCATATAGATCATCTGGTGCCAGTTGTCCATCTTACGTCCGTAGATACCCTGCAGTGTCAGGCCTTTTCCGATCACTTCGTTCATATCCATCTGGAACGGGCCGTTGGCCAGACCCAGAAGGCTGATCTTTCCGCCGTTTCTCATAACGGAGATCATCTGCTTTAAGGCAGCTCCGCTTCCGGACATCTCAAGACCCACGTCAAAGCCCTCAACCAGGCCCTGCTCCTTCATAACGGTCATCAGATCCTCTTTTGCAGTATTCACAGCTGCATCTGCGCCCATCTTCTTTGCTAATTCCAGACGGGCATCCTGGATATCGGTGATGATCACGCGGCGTGCGCCTGCATATTTACAGATGGCAACAGCGATGATGCCGATGGGGCCTGCTCCTGTAATAAGAACATCCTCGCCCACAAGATCAAACATTAAAGCGGTATGGGTTGCATTTCCAACGGCGTCGAACATGGCAACCACATCCTCGTCCATGCTGGGATCGATGGCGATCACGTTTGTAGCCGGGATGCATACATACTCAGCAAATGCGCCGTCACGGTCTACGCCCACGCTGTTGGTGTCCTTGCACCACTGGATGTTGCCGTTGTGGCAGTTACGGCAGTGGCCGCAGGTGATGTGGCCTTCGCCGGATACGCGCTGGCCAACTGTAAAGCCGGTCACTCCTGCGCCTAATTCTGCGATCTCGCCCACGTACTCATGTCCGATAACCATCGGCGGCTTGATGTGCTGGGTGGACCACTCGTTCCAGTCATAAATATGTACGTCTGTACCGCAGATCGCTGTTTTATGGATCTTGATCAGTACTTCGCCCGGACCCGGAGTGGGAACCGGTACCTGACGCAGCTCTAAACCCGGAGCTGCAGACGGTTTTACAATAGCGTCCATCATTCGCATACAATGTCCCTCCACCAAATACATTTAGTTTTGTTTTGTCTGTTCCACAAGGACATTGTACCACATTCTTCCTTTCATTTCAAGATTTTTTTCATTCTGCCCCATCCGGCCCAAAGCCTTTGTTTTCCATGGTTTTCCAGTTTTTTCCCAGGAAACGCCGGAAAGCGTTTCCGCCTCCGGGGGTTGACAAAACGGAAAAAATATGTAAAATATAGCTTTGTTTCCAATTTGTTACATTTTTGTTACATTCGCATCATACTTTTTTAATGAATGTAACATAAAAGAAAGGATGTTGTAAACATGAAAAAAACAAGACTTATGGCCGGTCTTCTGCTGGTAATGCTCTTTACCGCAGTCAACTGTGTCATGGCCCTGGCTGGTACTTCAAAGATAAATGGACACTTAGACAGCGTAGAGGGAAAGGCCGTATCCGGCTGGCTCTGGGATTCCGGAAAACCGGAGGAAAGCCAGACCGTCACTGTTACCGTCACAGACGAACACAGCGGACAGGTGGCGGCAGCCGTATCCGTTCTGGCCTCCGAATACCGCGGTGATCTGACCGAGGACGGCATGGGGACCGGAAATTACGGGTTCCATGTGGAGATCGACTGGGATTCCCTCCCTCCCTCTTCTTATATTATCAGTCTTTCCTCCGGGAACACGGTCATCTCCAGAAAGCTGCGTTATGCATCCGGAGACGCGGCGGCTTCCCCCTACCGGAGCCTGGTCCCTCTGGGAAATTTCAAGCTCACCGCCTACTGCCCCTGCCGGATCTGCTCCGAGGGCTGGGGACGGCGCACCAGCTCCGGGGCCCTTGCCACTGCCAGTCACACAGTAGCTGTGGATCCCAGGGTCATTCCCATCGGAAGCCGCCTTCTCATCAACGGCCAGGAATACGTGGCTGAAGACATCGGCGGAGCCGTAAAGGGCCATCACATCGACGTTTACTACAATACCCATGCAGAGACAAGGACCCATGGCACCTCCTCCGCCGAGGTATTTCTGATCCAGGAGTAAGCCACTGGTATCTGATCCAATTCTTAAAATTCTCTAAAAATTCATAAGAAACTGATGTTTAATTGAAGAAAAATGGTAAGAATGGTATAATAAGAAAATCCAGATTCCGGGAGCGCACGCCCATAAGCGGTACGCCCCCGGAATTTATCACACAGAAAGGGGAACAAATACGTTCGCATTATGAAAAAAAGAAGCTTTTTCTCCGTGTTCGGAGGGATCCTGGTTTCTGCCGTTATCATCTTTCTTCTATATTATACGATGCTTCCGGCCATTAACTTAAAAAGCCAGGATTTTATCATTTTTCTGATCCTGTCCACTCTTATTATCCTGACTGTAAATTTCATCACCTATATGAAGGAATTCCTGTCAGGCCTGGGAAGCCGCACCAATGTCCGCGTCCGCCAGAACCCTCTCACCGGTCAGATCCAGTTTGAGACCGAGGAGCGGGAACCGGACGAGGTAACTCCCCGCCGATCCCTGGCCAGGCCCTTGAAGATCGGCTTTGGCTTCATCGGAATCCTCATTGTCCTGATGGTGATCGCCACAGCCATTGGCATCCCGTTTTTCAACGCCACCCGGTACCGGGATCTGATCCAGATGGAGACCGGAGATTTTTCTGCCGATGTGGCTGAGATCAGTATGAACCAGATCCCGGTGGTGGATAAGGATACGGCCACCCGCCTGGGAAGCCGGAAGCTGGGAGAAATGACCGAGCTGGTATCCCAGTTTGAGATTGAAAACAACTACACCCAGATCAACTACAACGGTGTCCCCTTCCGGGTGACTCCCCTGTCCTACGCCGATCCCATTAAATGGCTCTATAACCAGAAAAAGGGACTCCCCGCCTATATCACCGTGAACATGGTGACCCAGCAGACGGACCTGGTATGGCTGGAAAATGGAATGAAATACTCTCCCAGCGAGTACTTCTTCCGGAACATCTACCGCCATATCCGCTTCCTCTATCCTACAAAAATGTTTGAAGAGGTCTCCTTTGAGATCGACGACGAGGGAACGCCTTACTGGGTGGCGCCCACCATCCAGTACCGCATCGGCTGGTGGAACGGAAAGGACATCGACGGAGCCATCCTTGTGAATGCCGTTACCGGAGAGGCCAATTATTATGAGAAGGACCAGGTTCCCCAGTGGATCGACCAGCTTTATGATTCCGACCTAATCATCTCCCAGCTGGACGACAACGGCCTGTTCCAGAATGGCTACATCAACTCCATCTTCGGACAGAAAAACGTGCGCCGCACCACCTACGGCTACAACTATCTGGCCCTGGACGACGATGTCTACCTTTATACAGGCATGTCCTCTGTCACCGGAGACCAGTCCAACATCGGCTTTGTGCTGGTGAACCTCCGGACCAAGGCTACAAAATTTTATGCGGTTCCCGGCGCTACCGAGGCATCCGCCATGGCTTCGGCCCAGGGACAGGTCCAGCACTTAAAGTACTCAGCCACCTTCCCTCTGCTCTTAAACGTTTCCGACCGGCCCACCTACTTCATCTCCTTAAAGGATGACGCGGGGCTTGTGAAAATGTATGCTTTCGTAGATGTGGAGCAGTACCAGATCGTAGGCACCGGACAGACCATCGACGAGGCCCGGAAAAACTACCGTACCGCCCTGAACCTGGAGGATGTGGAGACCGGCGGCTCCATGGACGCCCTGGAAAAGGCCGGAACCGTGGACGCGGTGGCCAGTGTGGTCGTTTCCGGCAATACCTGCTATTACTTCACCCTCACCGGAAGCGATACGGTCTATGCCGCCATGGTGACCTTAAATGAAAATCTTCCGTTCCTGGAATCCGGCGACCGGATCTCCTTTACCTATACGGAGGATGAAAAGCCCGCGGCTGTGGCTGAGATCACAGAGATCAAAAAGCAATAGCCCGGAAAACTTCTTCTGGACGCATAAAGCTCCCCCGGAACGGCCCAATGGAAAGCCGCTCCGGGGGAGCTTTTTATTTATCTGTCATCCGCCTACACGGTCTGGTATTTGGCCACGTATACCTGGAAGCTGTCGGTGCCGTAAAGCTCCTTGCCCACGGATATGGTCACATTTTTATCGGTGATCACATACTCCAGTCTGGCCCCCTCCTGGACCACTGTATCCTGCATCAGCACACAGTTCTTTACCTTGGCGCCCCTGGCCACCTTCACGCCCCGGAAGAGAACGCAGTTTTCCACCTCTCCCTCAATAACACAGCCGTCGGCCACCAGCACGTTCTTTGCCTTTGCGCCGTTGATGTAGCGGGTCGGGTTGTCGTCACGGATCTTGGTGTGGATCTGGTTTCCGGAGAATAAGGCATCCAGATTTTCATCCTCCAGAAGCTTCATATTCTCGTCAAAATAGCTGCGCACATCACAGATCCTGGCGGCATAGCCTGTATATTCATAGGCCATGACCTTCATCTTGCCCAGCTGGTTTGCCAGGATGTCTCTCTCGAAATATGTATAGCCGCGGACAAAGGCCGTGTTGATCTCATTGATCAGCCGCTCCCGTTCCATCACATAGATGTTCATGGAGAAGTTCTGGATCCCCTCTTCCTGGGAATTCATATAGATCTTTCTCACCTTGCTGCCCTCCAGGCCCAGGGTATAGTAAAGATCCTTCACCACATCGGATTTTCTCGCGCTTTCCGGCAGCTTTTCCTTTTTGTAAACGATGGTCACGTCCGCCCCGCTCTCCTTGTGGGCGTTTAAAAGGGCATTGAAATCAAAGCTGGCGGCGATGTTGGTATCGGCCATGACCACATATTTTTCCTTCTGCTCCTTTAAGAAGGGAAGAATGCTGGCCAGGGCTTCCACACGGCCGTTATAGATCTTCATGTGCTTTTCCGCATAGGGAGGAACGATATTGAGACCTCCGTTTTTCCGCACCAGGTCCCATTCACGGCCGGAGCCCAGGTGATCCATAAGAGAATGGTAATTCTGACGCACGATAATGGAGATATTGTCGATCCCGCAGTTTACCATACTGGATAATAAAAAGTCCACCATCCGGTAACGGCCTGCAAAGGGGATCGAGGCCATGGACCGCTCGGCCACCAGTTCCGGTACAAAGCTGTCATAACTGTTGGGGAAAAGGATTCCCAGAGCATCTACGTTGGAATTTACCATTGTTCTTCACCGCCTTCTACATTTTTATTGACCATGGCATTGGGACCCACGATGGCCCCGTCTCCGATCACAACGCCGGAGCCCACAGTAGCGACGCCCTTTTCTCCGTCCTTGGGCATGGCTCCCACCACTGCCTTCTTTCCAATGGTCACGTTTTCCGCCACGATACAGTGCTTCACCACGGCTCCTGCCTGGATCACAGAGCCGCCCATGACCACAGCATCCTCCACTTCCGCTCCGGCTTCCACCTTAACGCCGGCAAAAAGGATGGAGTGCTTTACATGGCCGTCCACACGGCAGCCGTCGGTGACCATGGAATTTTCCACCAGCCCCTTATTTCCGATCTTATGACCGGTCATACCGCTGTTGCGGCTGTATATCTTCCAGTTTTCATCAAACAGATTGATGCCGCTGTGCTCCGGGTCCAGGACCTCCATGTTGGCCTCCCAGAGAGAGGAGATGGTCCCCACATCCTTCCAGTAGCCGTCAAAATGGTAGGCGTACATATTTCTTCCGTCCTTTAACAGATTGGGAATGATGTTATTGCCGAAATCGTTTTCAGAATCAGGATCTGCCTCGTCCTCGATCAGGTACTTCTTCAGCACATCCCAGTTGAAAATATAGATACCCATGGATGCCAGGTTGGATTTGGGATTTTTGGGCTTTTCCTGGAATTCAGTGATCTTATCGTTTTCATCAGCCACCATCAGTCCGAACCGGGATGCCTCCTCCCACGGAACCTCCATGACAGCCACACTGAACTCTGCATTCTTTTCCTTGTGGAACCGAAGGAAATCGCTGTAATCCTGTTTGCAGATCTGGTCTCCGGAAAGGATGATCACATACTGGGGATCATATCTTTCAATGAACGGAATATTCTGGTAGATCGCGTTGGCGGTTCCCTTGTACCAGTCAGAGCCGGAGGCCTTCTGATACGGCGGCAGCACATGGACACCTCCATAAAGACGGTCCAGATCCCAGGGCTGCCCATTGCCGATGTATTCATTTAATACCATAGGCTGGTACTGGGTCAGGATCCCCACCGTATCGATCCCGGAATTGACACAGTTCGACAGCGGAAAGTCAATGATTCTGTACTTTCCGCCAAAGGGAACTGCCGGTTTTGCCAGCTTCTGGGTCAGGGCATATAAACGGGAGCCCTGGCCGCCGGCAAGCAGCATTGCAATCATTTCTTTTGCCATAAGTCTTTCCCCCTGAAATAATAAAAAATCTCATATACAAATTTTAACATAAAAATGCAAAAACCGATAGTCTTTTTACATATTATTTGTTTTTTAATTGGATATTTATGGCAAAAATTCCAGTATTCTTCAATTATTGCAAAAATTCCGCCATTACATAATTACTCACATCCATGCCATAATCCGTCAGCCGGAACCTGCCGTCTGAAAGAACGGCGGCTCCCTCCTTCTCCAGCCGCTCCATGAGACCGGGATAAACGTCCTGGGCCCGCTCCCCGAACCGCTCTTCAAATTCCTTTAGGGAAACGCCCTGGACCAGTCTCAGGCCCACGTAAAAAAATTCCTCCTCCATATCCTTTTTCGTCAGGATCTCCTGGTCCAGCCGCTTTCCGGGCTTCTCTCCCAGATAGATCCCCAGGTCCCGTTCATTGCAGAACCTGCATCCATTCACATAAGAGGAGGCTCCCAGTCCCAGCCCAAGGTAGGAAACCCCTGTCCAGTATCCGAGATTGTGACGGCATTCCATTCCAGGTCTGGCATAATTGGAGATCTCGTACCGTTCATAGCCCCGGTCCTTTAAAAACTCCCGGGTCCGGTGGTACATCTCCCGCTCCGCATCCTCATCCGGAAGGATCCCGTCCCCCCGCCCATTTCCGTATGCTTCAAAAAAGGGGGTGCCTTCCTCGATGATCAGACTATACGCGGAAATATGCTCCGGGTCCAGGTCTGCTGTTTTTTTCAGCGTATCCATCCAGCTTTCCACCGTCTGTCCCGGCAGGGCGGACATGAGGTCCACATTGAGGTTGGAAAAACCGGCCTCCCTGGCCAGCCGGAAGCTTTCCAGAAACTCCTCCCAGGTATGGATCCGTCCCAGGGCCTTTAATTCCCTGTTATCCGCCGACTGGAGGCCGAAGCTTAACCGGTTGATCCCGGCCTCCCGGTAGATCCGGAGCTTTTCCCGGTCCACGGTCCCAGGGTTGGCCTCCATGGAGATCTCAGCCGTTTCTTCTATATGAAAGGAGGCCCGCAGACAGTCGAAGAGCTCCTTCATCCACCGGGCCTTTAAAACAGACGGAGTGCCGCCTCCCACAAACACCGACGAAACCGGTGTATCATGAAAGCCGGCACTGACTGTCCTTATCTCTTCCATCAGCTTTTCCACATACCGCCTCTGGATCTCCTCCCCCTGGGGAAAGGAAAGAAAATCACAGTAGGCACATTTTTTTACACAGAACGGAATGTGTACATATAGTTCCATCGCTTCTCCGTCCTCCTAATCTGCCTCCGGCCCTGATGTCCCGCCGGATCTTTCTGTATGCTCCGAGAGCCATTTTTTTAAGAGCAGCAGCTCTCCTTCCTGTAAACAGAAGCCGTCCGCCTGTGTTTTTGCTGCCTGGCAGGCCTTCTCCAGATCCATCCACCGGACAGATTCCACCTCATCGGCCTGGAGCTCCAGGCGTTCCGCCTCCACCGGCCTTCTGTAAACGTAGACCGCAGCCTTTTCGCGGTTGATAAAGGGCTTTCCGTAAAAGTCCCCCTCATACTGGCTCTCAAAAAAACCGGCAAATTCCAGTTCTTCCTCCGAAGCGGTGATCCCCAGCTCCTCCTTAAGCTCCCGTCTGGCTGACTGGAGGTATCCGTCTCCCGCCGGAATATGGCCGGCGCTGGAAATATCGTAGCAGCCCGCAAAGGAATCCTTCCTGCTGCTGCGCTTCTGGAGCAGCACCTCATGGCTGCCGTCTGGCTTTTCCCGGACCACCCACACATGGCTGGTCCTGTGATAATCGCCCCGTTCATGGACCATGGACCGCTCCCGCACCAGTCCCGAGGGATCTCCGCCTTCATCCAGCACATCCAGCAGTTCCATGGGCACGCCATTTAAGACCGCCTCCGAAAGCCGGTTCCCATAATAATGAAGCTTTAAGGAAAAGAACGGCTCCCCTTCATCCATGAGCCTGAAAAAGATCCGGTCGCCTTCCCACAGGTTTAAACGGTCGATCTCCTCTTTTGGTACCCACTCCAGGGTCCCTTCATCACAGGAGACCGGCTGGCCTGTGAAACCGTCAGCCGTATAGAGGAACATGTATTCCGCCTCCTGGTCATTAAACAGGAAGGTCACGATCCCTCTTAGCCGGTAACTGGTAAGAAGGAAGCCCGTTTCCTCCCGGGCTTCCCTCAGCACACAGTCCTCCGGACTCTCGCCGGGCTCAAATTTCCCGCCGATGCCGATCCACTTATCTTTATTTACATCATTTTTCTTCACGATCCGGTGCAGCATCAGGTATTTCCCGTCCTGTTCCAGATAGCATAGTGTGGTCAGACGCATGTTTACTCCTCATCCAGCTTCAATACGCTCATAAAGGCCTTCTGCGGGATCTCCACATTGCCCACCTGGCGCATCCGCTTCTTTCCTTCCTTCTGCTTTTCCAGAAGCTTCTTCTTACGGGAAATATCGCCGCCGTAGCACTTGGCCAGAACATCCTTGCGGACGGCCTTTACAGTCTCCCTGGCAATGATCTTGCCTCCCACAGCCGCCTGGATCGGGATCTCAAACAGATGTCTCGGGATCTCATCCTTCAGCTTTTCGCACATTTTCCTTCCTCTCTCATAGGCAGAGCCCTCGAAGACGATGAAGGATAAAGCGTCCACCTCTTCCCGGTTGATGAGGATGTCCAGCTTCACAAGCTCCGACTGTTCATAGCCCTTCAGCTCATAGTCAAAGGACGCATAGCCTCTGGATCTGGATTTTAAGGCGTCGAAAAAGTCGTATATGATCTCATTGAGAGGCAGCTCATATTTCAGAAGGGCCCTGGTGGCCTCAATATACTCCATCCCCAGGTATACGCCCCGGCGTTCCTGGCAGAGCTGCATAATGGCGCCCACAAATTCCGTGGTCACCATTACCTCCGCAGTGACCACCGGCTCCTCCATATATTCGATCTCCGAGGGATCCGGCATATTGGTGGGATTGGTCAGGTCGATGACCTCGCCGTTGGTCTTGTGGATCCGGTACACAACGCTGGGGGCCGTGGTCACCAGGTCCAGGTTGTATTCCCGCTCCAGCCGTTCCTGGATGATCTCCAGGTGGAGCAGGCCTAAGAAGCCGCAGCGGAAGCCAAAGCCCAGGGCCACCGAGGTCTCCGGCTCGAAAAACAGGGATGCGTCGTTTAGCTGGAGCTTTTCCAGGGCATCCCGCAGCTCCGGGTACTTGGCTCCGTCTGCCGGATACAGGCCGCAGTATACCATGGGGGTCACTTTCTTATAGCCCGGAAGGGGTTCCTTACAGGGATTGGACCGGTCGGTGATGGTATCGCCCACCCGGGTATCCCGGACATTTTTGATGCTGGCAGTGATGTAGCCCACCATACCGGCGGACAGCTCCTCACAGGGGATGAACTGGCCTGCGCCGAAGTATCCCACCTCCACCACGTCATAGGACGCGCCGGTGGCCATCATCTTAATGGGGGTCCCACGTTTTACAGTTCCCTCCTTGATCCGGCAGAATACGATGACTCCCCGGTAGGAATCATAAACGGAGTCGAAGATCAGCGCCTGTAAGGGAGCCTCAGGATCTCCCTCCGGAGCCGGGATCTTTTCCACAATGGCCTCCAGCACATCCTCCACATTTAAACCGCTTTTGGCTGAGATCCTGGGAGCGTCGTGGGCCTCCAGGCCGATCACGTCCTCGATCTCCTCCGCCACCCGGTCGGGATCGGCACTGGGAAGGTCGATCTTGTTGATCACCGGGAACACATCCAGATCGTGGTCCAGGGCCAGATACACGTTGGCCAGGGTCTGGGCCTCGATCCCCTGGGCCGCATCCACCACCAGGATGGCTCCGTCGCAGGCCGCCAGGCTCCGGGACACCTCGTAGTTAAAGTCCACGTGTCCGGGAGTGTCAATAAGGTTGAAAATATATTCTTCTCCGTTTTTTGCTTTATATACCGTCCGCACGGCCTGGGACTTGATGGTGATGCCCCTCTCTCTCTCCAGATCCATATTGTCCAGGATCTGGGCCTGCATCTCCCTGCTGGTCAGCAGCCCTGTCATTTCGATGATCCTGTCCGCCAGCGTTGACTTGCCGTGGTCAATATGGGCAATGATGCAAAAGTTTCTGATTCTGCTCTGATCGACAGCCGTCATTTATGTTCCTCTTTTCTAAAATTTCTTACGCCAAATATACCATTTTTTCCGCATCCGCGCAAGGGTTTCCGCAGGATCCGGCATCCCTGGAGGCGGCTATTAAACAGACAGAATATTTATTTGACATTCTTCTTACTTGGTTTTATCATAATAGTAAGATATCTTCATTTATTCTATACGAGGAGGATCGTCATGCACCCGAAAAAACTATCGTCAAAGAGCATGGACATGACCACCGGCTCCACCTGGAAGCTGCTGCTCTCCTTTGCCGTTCCGCTTCTCATCGGCAACCTGTTCCAGCAGCTTTACAATACGGTGGACAGCCTGGTGGTCGGAAATTTTGTGGGCACAGAAGCCCTGGCGGCCGTGGGCTCCACCACCAGCATCATCAACACCATGGTCATGTTCTTCAATGGAACGTCCATCGGCGCCAGCGTCATCATCAGCCGCCATTACGGGGCCCACGACGACAAAAAGCTCCATCTGGCCGTGGAGACCACCATCATGGTCACCTTTCTGGCCAGCATCCTGTTTACGGCCCTGGGTATTTTCCTGGCCCCCCTCATGCTCCGGTTCATGTCCACGCCAGACGACGTCCTGGAGTCAGCCTCGGTGTATCTCCGGATCTATTTTTCCGGTATCGCCGGCCTGCTGGTCTATAATATGGGAAGCGCCGTGCTCCGGGCCGTGGGCGATACGAAACGGCCGCTGCTGTTCCTCTGCTTTTCCAGTATCCTCAATACAGTGCTGGACCTGGTATTCGTGATCGTGTTCCATCTGGGCATCGCCGGTGTGGCCTATGCCACCATCATTTCCCAGTTCCTGTCGGCGGCCCTGGTCCTTGCGGTGCTGACCATGGACGACGGCGGCTACCGTCTGGTGTGGAAAGACCTTTCTGTGGATAAAAACACCTTAAAGCAGATCCTTTCCATCGGCCTGCCCGCTGGTCTCCAGCAGTCCCTTACCAGCTTTTCCAATGTGTACGTCCAGTCCTATATCAACTATTTCGGCTCCGCCTGCATGGCTGGATGGAGCTGTTATACGAAGATCGACCAGTTTATCTTCCTGCCGCTCCAGAGCATGAACCAGGCAGCCACCACCTTCGTGAGCCAGAATATCGGAGCCAGGAACATCCCCCGGGCCAAGCGGGGCTCCCTGACGGCCTTTTATATGTCCACGGCCATCACCATCGCCATGGCCTCGGTGCTCTGGCTTACGGCCGGACAGTTTGTGGCCATGTTCAACCAGGATCCAGAGGTGATCCGTTATGGGACCCTGTTCATCCGTACCAACAGTACCCTGACCTTCACCTGCTGCGCCACACAGATCTTTTCCGGATCTCTGCGGGGAGCCGGGGATTCCAGGACTCCCATGTTCATCATGCTCTTTTCCTATGTGCTGTTCCGGCAGATCTACCTGTTCGTTATCACACAATTCATCAACACTCCGGCCGTGGTGGGCTTCGGCTATCCCCTGGGCTGGATGATGTGCTCTCTCCTCACCGCCCTCTTTTATTTCTTTGGCGGCTGGGAAAAACGGATCCACTGATTCAGCTTCCCCTGAGCACCTGGTCCAGGATATGGGCCAGGGGCTCCATGGCATTTCTCGCTTCTTCATACGTGTTCGTCTGGGCGCCCACCTCAATGAGGGCCGAGCGCGCCCGGACGTGCTGGTTATACCGCAGTCCCTTGAGATAGATCTTTCTCGTAAATCCCGGATACATTCCCGCAGCCTTAAGCTGCATCTGAAAACTGAACGCCAGGTTGGCCTCCCGGTTGGGATTTGGCAGATATTCGATGGGACCGTCCGGCGTCTGGGAGGTTCCGTTGAAAAACATGATCTTTGCCGTGGGCTTCCCGTTGATCTCCGTCACCAGGCGGGTCCCCTCAGCCACCCCGTCCCGGTGGAGGTCCAGCACCACCTCAATGGAAGGATATTTCTGCAGGATCCCCTGGATCCCCTCCAGGGCATATGTATAGGCCCGGCTCCGGTCCAGCTTCCCGTCCCGGTAGTCATAAACGCCGTCGTCATGGATCACAGAATATCCCTTCCCCTCCAGAAGCTCTGAAAGGTATGCGCCTACTCCAGTGATGGTGGCCTCCGGATTTTCCGGATAATCGGAAAAGGTCTCCTGGGAATGGGTGTGATAGATCAGGATCTGCGGTTCCTTTGGAGCCGTCTGCGCCGTGCTGCCGTCCTGTCCATTCCCCAGGTCCAGGGAAAGATCCATAGACAGAAAATGCTCCGCGTCCATAAGCTCCCGGCCTGCGGTCGTGGTGGGATGGATGCTGTAAAAATTCTGCATCATATAGTCATAATCTGCCAGCTTTTCCATGCGGATCCCCAGCCCTGGAAAACGGCCTCCCGCCGTCCCGGCCAGGGCCTGGGAAGAACCGGCAGCCTCACCTTCCTCTGGACTGGCTTCCCCGTTTCCCTGGACCTGGCCGGGGGCTTCATGGGTCTGTCCGGCACCTTCGGCTCCCGCCTGGTCTGCATCTTTCGGCCTCCCGGCTTCTTCCCGTCTCCCGGCCTCTCCGGTCTCCTGCTGAGCTCCTTTGCCGGGATCTGCTCCCTCTCTCCGGGCCGTCATCTTTTCATAGGCCGGATCTGCCGCCGGTGCCGTTTCCGTCTCCATGGATCTCAGATAGGAAAACAGAACCGGCTCCAGCGCTGCCGGACCGCTTCTTTCCTTCTGTCTCCCTGCCGCCGGGATCCATTCCTTCATCACAGTCCGGGCCATGGAAAGGCCGTACTGGTCTCCGTATCTGGAGACTGCCGCCCCCAGCCAGTCCCGGCTTCCCACTGCCAGGGCCGCCATAAGGAAAAGGACTGCTGCGGCCGCAAAAAACGGGCGGTCTGCCCGTATGGCCCGTTTGATATAATACCATCTGCGTCTCATGGCTGCCGCCCGTTTTTCCTTCTTTCTTTTATTCTATGAGGGACGCCCTCCCTTCATCACCAGAAAACAGCCGTCACCCGTTCCCTCCAAACAGGGCCATGTGGATGGCCTCGGAGATGGTAAAGCTGAGATTCTCCACCCGCTCATCGATGTTGTGGGGCGTCACGTACATGGGGCCGATCTGGGGCTCCAGCACCTCCCGGATCAGCTGGTACTGGTCCCTGCCGTCCATGTGCTCCACCATATCCCCATATCCGGCTTCCCCGCCCTCCTTCAAGGCCGCCACCAGGGCTCCCACCGTGTCGTGGACAATGGCCGCAGCCCCCACCACCGTAGGCACGCCGATGGCGATCACCGGCACTCCCAGAGTCTCCCGGGTCAGGCTGTTCCTGTGGTTTCCCACGCCGGAGCCCGGATGGATCCCCGCATCGGAAAGCTGGATCGTAACGCCCAGCCGCCGGACGCTTCGGGCCGCCAGGGCGTCCACCGCCAAAACTGCATCCGGTCTCGTCTCCGCGATCACTCCCTTCAGGATCTCCGCCGTCTCCATCCCCGTCTGGGCCATGACGCCGGGAATGATCCCGCTCAGGGCCGGATATTTTTTTCCTCCCGCAAATTCCTCCCCACAGCCGCCGGTGAGATGCCGGGTCATCTGGAGATGCTTCAGCACCAGAGGGCCCAGGGCGTCGGGTGTGGCGTTCTCGTTTCCCAGCCCCACCGCCAGTATGGACGGCGCTCTTCCATTTCCGCCTGTTCCGATCTGATGAAGGGCCAGAAGACCAGAGATCCTGGCCGCCAGCTCCTCGGATACCTCCCGGTGGAAATCTTCATCCCGCTCCGCCAGGGCCAATGCCTCCAGCGTTACATAGGTCCCCATGGGCTTTCCCATGTTCCCGGCCCCCTCCTCTGTCTTTATGACCACCTCCGTCAGATGGATGCCCGCCTCTTCCTTTTCCCATTCTCTGAGAGACACGCCGGGGATCTCTCCTCCGTCGCCCGGGAAGCTCTCCCTTTCCTCCACTGCCAGGTCGGTGTATATGCTTTTTTTCCACTGTTCCATGACCGATCTCTCCTTTTTCCGTTCTTCCTGCGGGCCGGTCGGAAATTTTTTTCCGCAAAAGCCCCGCTCACTTCTGGATCATGTTCCTGCGTCTGAATACCACAATCTTTTTCTATTTTTCCTCGAAAAATACATTTTATGTATTGACATCCCGGGAATAATCCGATAGAATACAAGAGTATGTTTACATTGAACTGTCCGTGTCCAGACTTTGATGCAAAACAAACAGCGAATATTTTTTAATCATAGTGGAGGTGTACAGATTGGCTAATATCAAATCTGCAAAGAAAAGAATCTTAGTAGCTGAAACAAAGGCTGCCAGAAACAAAGCGATCAGATCTAAGGTAAAAACTTATGTGAAAAAGGTTGAAGCTGCAATTACCGCCGGTGACAAGGCTGCTGCACAGGCTGCGCTCATTGCTGCTACAAGCGAAATCGACAAGGCTACTTCCAAGGGCGTATATCACAAGAATACTGCTTCCAGAAAAGTATCCCGTTTGTCCAAAGCTGTAAGCGCTATGGCTTAATAAGAAGGCTGGATATCTTAATTTATAAATTCGTAAAGTAAAAACGCTTTTCCGTGTGGTGTGTCGGAAAAGCGTTTTTTTATTGCTTTTTTCTATGTCCTCCGCGCAATCAGAAGCTCCACCGCCAGGCGGTCTGACAGACGGCCGGTCTTCACCGCCTCCTCTGTCTCCACGCAGAGCGTGACCCAGGAAAGGATCTGATCTCTTGTGAAGGCCCTGGCCTGGGCCGTAAGCTTTCCCACGGCAAAGGGAGGCACCTTAAGGGCCGAGGCCATGGCCCCCTTATCCTTTCCCGCGGCAGTCAGCTCCTTGATCTGCAGGAGCTGGTTGAACTGCCTGGCAATGAGGAACAGGATCCGCATGGGCGGCTCCTTTAAGGTCAGGAGGTCCTCATAAAGGTCCATGGCCTTCTTCGTGTTCCCGGCTACAATGGCCGCCACCATATCAAAGACCCGGCTGGTCACATGGACCGTTCCCACTGCGTCCACGTCCTCTTTTGTGATCACGTCCCGGCCCATGGTATAGCATACCAGCTTTTCCAGCTCCATCCGGATGTTTTCCATATCATCCCCGGTGCGCTCCAGGAAGTATTCCATCACCGGACGGCTGATCTTTCTTCCGTCCCGGCCCAGGATCCCGGCGGCCCACCGCATGAGCTGGGCCGTATCCTGCTTATTGAGCTCCGCCGCGTAGCCCAGCTCCTTTACCCTTTTATAGAGCCGGTTCCTCTTATCCACCTCGCTCTCGGCAAAGACCAGACAGGTGGTATCTGGCATCTGGGGCAGGTACGCCGCCAACTCCTCCTGGGCGCTCTTAAAAAAGCCGCTGCCGTCCACCAGGATCAGCCGCCGGTCTGCAAAAAACGGCATGGTATCCGCCAGGCTGATGATCTCCTTCACATCTGGGTTTTTTCCCTCAAAATAGTTGAAGTTCATGGTATCGCCGCCGGTGATGGCCTCCCGCAGCTTCTTTTTATAGCTGCCCACCAGAAACGGCTCGTCCCCGTAGAGCAGATAGATCTTTTTAAAGGATTTCTCTTTTATATCCTGATTCAGTGTCTGCATGGCATACTTCCTTCATCTTCTTACTGGCCCGGCTGCTCCCGGACTCCCGTGACCGTCTGACGGATGATGCTTTCCATCATTTCCATGCTCAGCTGGCCTGCGGCATAGCCGAATACATTTCCATCCCGGTCAATCATAAAGGTGGTGGGGTAGGAAAAAACGCCGTATGTCATAAACAGCTCTCCGCCTTCGTCCATGACCACCGGGTAGGTATAACCGTTTTCCTCCAGGAACCGGGCGATCTCCTCCCTGGAGCCCTCGTCTCCATAATCCGGAGCCGCAACTCCCAGGATCACCACCTCTGGATCCTCCTCCGCCTGGTATTTCTCATAAAGCTTCTGGATATCCGGCATCTCCCGCCTGCAGGGCGGACACCAGGTAGCCCAGAAGTTTAAAAATACTGTCTTTCCCTTATAATCTGAAAGGGTATGGGAATTTCCAAACTGGTCCGTAAGGGTAAAATCCACTGACGGAAGCGTATCCGCACCGGCTCCAGAGCCTTCCCCGGCCGTTTCCTCCGGGCCTTTTGCTGCCACCGTCTCTCCGGCGCTCTCCAGGGTCTCTCCGGTCTCCGGTCCATCCCCCGGCTTTCCGGTTCCCCCAGCCGTCTCTCCGGCTGCCCCTGGATCTGTCGTTTCTCCAGCCTCCTCCTGCTCTTTGCCGACGGTCCCGGCTCCGGTCTGGGGACTGGAAAGATATCCGGTGATGGAATTCATCTTTCCCGTAAACATCATCACGCCCATGAGGATCATCAGCACGGCTCCGGCCCTGGCTGCATAGGTGACCACATTCCCATGGCGTTTGAACACATCCAGAAGCGTGGTGGAAAACATCCCCACTGCCAGGAATGGAAGGACGAACCCGGCCGTATAAACTCCGATCAGGAGAAAGCCCCTGGCCTGGGTGGCCGCCGACGCTGCCATCAAAAGAACGCTGGCCAGAGCCGGTCCCACACAGGGCGTCCATGCAAAGCTGAAGGTAAAGCCCAGCAGAAAGGCTGTTACAGGAGACATGGCAGCCGTTCCCACAGAAAACGGCAGCCGGTGCTCCCTGGAAAGGAGCCTGGATGGTCCGAAGATCCCCAGCTGGTAAAGGCCGAAGCCAGCAACAAAAATCCCTCCGATCCTGGCGAACATGGCCTGGTTCCCCTTAAAGAACCGGCCCAGGGCCGAGCCTCCCAGCCCCAGGATAAAAAATGCCGAGCTGACCCCCAGCACAAAAAATACGGTGTGGAGCATCACTTTCTTCCGCTCATATGTGATCCGTCCGTCCTCTCCGCGCCTTGCGGTCCCTCCGGACAGATATCCGATATAAAGGGGCAGGAGCGGCAGTACGCATGGCGAGAAAAAGCTCAGCAGTCCCTGTAAAAATACAGTCAGCACCGGCACGCTGATGTCCATTGAAAATCCCATGATCTTTCCTCCATAAATAATATGATATCCACAGGGGCAGAGAGCTTCCGCCCCCGATGTCATGATATTAAAGATATCAGATACCCTTCCGGCTGTCAAGATATCCGGAAATATCCATGGTACGGCCGTCGGTCCAGACCATGACGGCTCCCCGCTCCCGGGTGTCCCAGATCCGGGCCCCCTGTTCCTTAAGGGCCTTTACGACCTCCGGAGACGGATGGCCGTACCGGTTCTCCCGGCCGCAGGAGAGTACCGCAAAGGCCGGATCCACAGCCTTCAGAAACTCCTGGCCGGAGGAGGTTCCCGATCCGTGATGGGCGGCCTTCAGCACCGTCACCGGGGCCAGCAGGCCGGCCTCCCTCATCTTTTCCTCCCCCTCCTTTCCCACATCCCCCGTCAGCAGCAGACGAAAATCCCCATACTGGATCTCTGTCACCAGCGATTCATCGTTCCGGTCCCCATAGTCCCCTCCCTCCGGCGGCGAAAGGCAGCGGATCGAAACCTCCGGTCCCAGGATCCCGGAAAACTCATCTCCCCGTTTTCCGTAGACCACCGGGATCCCACGGCTGTCTGCCAGGCAGGCCAGCTCTGCATAAACATCCTTTCCCTTTCCCGGCTCCGGCATCACCAGCGTGCCGATGCGGATCCCGCAGCCCGGCTCCTCCAGCGCATACCGGATCCCGCTTATGTGATCCCAGTCTCCATGGCTGATGAATACTGTATCCAGCCGGTCCACGCCCCGGCTTTTTAAAAAGGGCACCAGACAGTCCTTTCCCAGTTCCTTTTCCTGGCTGCTGCCGCAGTCCATCAGCATGGTCCTTCCTCCGCAGGACAGAAAGATCCCATCCCCCTGGCCCACATCCAGAAATACGGCAGACAGCCCCTTCCGGGGCGGCGAAAAAAAGAAAAACACGCTCCCGGCCCAGAAAAGACACAGGATCAGGAAAGCCTGGGGCCGGCTCCGCCTCTGTTCCAGGATCCGGGAAGCCAGAAGGATCCCCAGAAAAGCTCCGGCCAGAAACAGGACCATGGCCGCCAGAGACGGCCTCCCAACCACCAGGCTGGCCCCTGGAAGCCTCTGTGTCCCCTCTCCCATGGCCTTATAAAGTCCCAGGATATAGTGGGCCCCTCCCAGAAGGGCGGCTCCCGCCTTCATGGAAAATAAGGAAGCCGCCAGTCCCAGCAGGCCAGAAACCACCACATACGTCATCAGAGGGATCACTAACAGATTCAGAAAGATCCCGTATAGCGGAAGCTCAAAGGAGTGATACAGGACGGCGGGAGCCGTGGCCGCCTGGATAGAGGCGCTCACAAGAAGCGTCTGGAATAAGCCGCGGGCTTTAAAGCGCCGGATGAGGAAGCCGCCGGGAAAGGCCACGGCTCCTGCTGCAAGAAAGGAAAGCTGGAAGGACGCCTGGGTCAGGAGACAGGGCCGGGACCACAAAAGCGCCAGGGCTGGAATACACAAGGCTGACATAAGGTCATAGGTCCGGCCCAGAAAGGCTGCCAGAAAAGAGAGCCCGCACATGGCCGCAGCCCGCACCACCGACGGCCCGAAGCCGGTCATGAGCCCATAGCAGAACAGAAAGGCTCCCGCTGCCCCGCCGGCCGCCGCAAACCCAAAGCCGCACCTTCTTAAGGCCTTCCACAGTCCAAGTCCAAGGATGGACACATGGAGACCGCTGATGGCCAGCACATGAGAGATCCCGTTTTTCCGGTATAACTCGTAAAGCGCCTGGTCCATATCAGACCGGTTTCCTAAGAGCACTGCCTTCAGGATCCCTCCATCTGTATCGGAAGCCAGCTGGTCCAGACGTCTTTCCAGACAGAGCCGTATCTGACAGATCCCCTCCCGGAACCGGCTGTATCCGGGGCCAGCCGGCGCTGTCCGGTCTGCCCGGAAGATCCCGCCGATCCCCTTCGCCCGGCAGAAGGACCTGTGATCGAAGCCGCCTGGATTCCGTTCCGGCTCCGGAGCCTCCATGGTCCCCTCTGCCCGGATCCTCATTCCTATTTTCAGTCCATCTGCCCGATCCGTATAGCAGTACATGCGCCGGGGGATCCTGCTGGCTTCCGGTCCGTACTCCTCACAGCCGGATACCATGAGCCGGTATCCGTAGTCTGTCTCTCCGATCTCCTCCACCTGGGCGGCTATGATCAGGGACTCCTCTCCCCGCTCTGCGGCCGTCTGCTCCTCCAGGATCCGTTCCCGGATCTCCAGCTTCATACGGCCAAAGCCCAGAAGGATACATCCGGCCGCTGTCAGTCCATACCGGAGCCATGGTCCCGCCTTTCCGTGTAAAAAAAGAGCCGGCGTCCCGCCTCCGCCCCCTGCTCCTCCCCTCCGGAAGCTTCCGGACAGGGCGCAGCAAAGGACAGCCAGCATGGCTGCCAGCCAGAAAAACCCCTGGTCTGCTGTAAGAAAAAGGGCCATCGTCTCTCCAAGTACCAGTCCCCCCGTTGCATACAGCAAAGGCCTGTTAATTTTTTTCTCCTCCCTCCATGTATTCAAAATTTCTCTCAAACACCGTATTTAAAGGGATCTTGTCGCGGAAGACCGCGTCCTGGGAGCCATTGATGCGGATCTGCACCCGGCTGACCGTGGGAAGTTCTGAAAGTGAATTCACGATCGAATAAATGGGAATATATTCCCTCACCTCCAGGCTATTGTTCAAAAATGCGGAATCCAGATTGATGGAGCAGACGGATTCACTCACCATCACGTTTAAAAGCTTCATATCCGGGGGAAGCGTCGGATATGAATCCGGCTCCCTGGGCCCCTCGATCAGCTGCTCTACTATGAGCTTTTCCAGGGAAGTGTTGGTATTGCGCATCACCTCCCGTTTTTCCTCCACCAGCCCGTCTCCGGCAGCATTGGAAAAATACAGGGTCAGCTCCGTTTTCTCAAAGCTGTTCACATCCCGGATCCCCTCAACAAAATCTGAGGCCGAAAGCATCCCCACAGGATTTCCTGTGCCGTCCACAATGGGCTGCTCGGCACAGTAAATACTCAGATAGTCGATGCCCTGGATCTGAGTCAGCGTTTTCGTAAGGGCCGCCCGGCACAGGATCTCCCGTACTGAATCCATCAGCGCATAATTGGCATCCACAAACAGATACAGCACATTTTCTTCGATCCGGAAGGTAATGGTCTCCACCCGCTCTGGAATGGCGCTCTGACAGTCCAGCTCTGCCGGGACTGTTTCCATTCTGGAAAGAAGCTCCTGGACCAGCGCTTCCTGGTCCGTTCCTTCCATCCCGATGCTGTTCCCCACCAGCTTAAGTCCCGGGGAATCCAGATAATATACCGTATACTCCGGCACTCCCTCCGGTATTTCATCCGTCCGCCTGCAGCCGCCGCACAGAGCCAGCAGGACTGCCAGAAGGGAAACCGCAAAAAATATCCTTAACTGCTTCATGGCTTCTCCTTTCCTGTGGACGGGATGTACATCAGCGGGATCTTCACCGTAAAGGTGGTGCCGATGTCCTCCTTGCTCTCCACCTGGATGGACCCATGGTGCATAAAGATCACGCTTTTGGTGATTGCAAGTCCCAGGCCTGTGCCGCCGGTCTCCCGGGATCTGGCCTTATCCACCCGGTAGAACCGCTCGAATACCCGCTCCTTATATTCCTCCGGGATCCCGATGCCGGAATCCGAGACCTTGATATAAAAGAACTTGTGGTCCGCGTCCAGAGTGACCCGCACCCATCCGTCCTCCCGGTTGTATTTGACTGCATTTTCCACCAGATTGTTGACGGCCAGGGAAAACTTCACCTCATCGATATCCGCCGTTACCTCCCGGATACTCTCGAAGATCAGCTCAATGTTCCGCCGTCTGGCAATGGGACGGAGCCGTTTTAAGATCATCTCCACCAGAGCGTTGATATTGGTCTGGGTAATATTGATCTCTGCTGAGGATTTATCCATACGCACTAAAGTCAGAAGATCATCGATGATCTTGCTCTCCCGGTCGATCTCATCGGAAATATCGCCCATAAATTCCTGGTACAGCTCTTTGGGGACCTCATCCATGCTCATAAGGGAATCGGCCAGAACGCGGATGGAGGTGATCGGCGTTTTCAGCTCGTGGGACACGTTGGATACGAATTCCTGCCTGGACTGGTCCACAGCCTTCAGGCTCTGGAGGGTCTTGTTGATGGCCCTGGAGATCTGCTTTGTCTCCCGGTAGGATTCCTCCGCAATATCTTCATCCAGCCCCCCCTCTGCCACCCGGTCCAGGAATTTCACAATGGCCCGGAAGGGCTTCACGAAAAATCCGACGGCAAAGAACGCCAGGATCAGGCAGAGGATGAACACCGTAAGCTGATACAGGGATGCCTTATCCAGAAGCGCCTCCTCCATATTGAACATGCTTTCTGTGGATACCGTCACCAGCATGACGCCCGCCGTTTTCGGACTCTTCCTGGCATCCGCCGTCTGGACCGTATCCGCAATGGGCACCGCCAGGATAAAATAATGCTTTTCCGTATCATACCGGCTGGTGGTCTCGCCTTGGAAGCAGCGCAGTGTCTCGTCGGAAATACAGATCTTTCCCTCTGCCAGGGAAAACGTATCCTTCACGATCCGGAAGCCGGAGTTTACAATGAGGATCCGGCCGTTGAAGATATCGGCCAGCATGGACAGCTCCGTATCCGTTCCCGACGTATCCACGCCGGAATTGCCTAGATATCCGTTTCTGGACATTTTATTGCTCAGGATCTGGCACTGGTTCTGCACGTCGATGATCCGACGCTCCACCTGCATCTGCCTGGAGGACTGGGCTATGAGCCGTCCCTGGATAAGCAGCGGGATCATACAGGCCGCCACCACGAACAGCAGCATGGGAACCCTTATGCTGGGCGTATGCTTATGATAAAATTCCCCGATCCTGCTTCTGATCCACTTCATATTCCTCTACCATCTTTCTCGTGGCGGTCACCGCCAGGCTTCCCGGTCCGATATGGCAGGAGATGCTCAGGGAAAGCGGCGCCACAATAATATCGGCACTGGGATATTTTTCCTGTAATTCTTTCCGGAACTCCTCCGCCGCCTCTGCGTTCTGTGTATGGGCAATGGCCAGATGCGAATACTGGCACTGGCTGTCGCCGAGCCTGGTCTCCAGTTCCTTCTGGATGGAATTCAGCATCAGCGTCCTGGCCTGCTTCATGGTCCTGGCCTTGGCAAAGGCATCCAGCTTCTCACCCAGGATGATGAGCACCGGCTTGATCTTTAAAAGAGTTCCCAGAGCTGCTGCCGCCGGGGTGATCCGCCCGCCCTTTTTTAAGTATTTAAGCGTATCCACTGTGATAAAGATCACCGAATCGCCCTTTGTCTCCTCCAGACGCTCCTTGATCCTTGCTCCGTCAGCCCCCTGGGCGGCCAGCATCAGCGCATCCTTCACCGACTGGTACTGGGTCACGGAGACCCTCTGGTTGTCCACCACAAATACCTTTCCCTCATAGGCCTCGTCCATGGATAAGGCCATGGCCGTTTCACAGGAGCTGGAAAGCCCGCTGGACATTGGGATGTGGACCACCTGATCGTACTCCTTTAAAAGCCGGTCCCAGAGACCGGTCACATCAGCCGGGGACGGCTGGGAGGTGGAAATATCCGCATCCCCCTTTAACCGGTCGTAAAATTCCTCCTGTGTCAGGGTTATATCTTCAAAATATGTTTCTCCATCGATCATAAACGGCATGGGAAGGACCGTGATCCCCATTTCCTCTGCCTGTTTCTGCGTAATTCCACTGTTGCTGTCAGTCACAACCGCAATCTTCATACATGGACCCCTTTCTAAAAATTTTTATACCCTCCCATTTTACCCGATTTCCCCGAGAAATGGAAGCACAAAACCAGAGAAAGTATAGACCTTTTTTTGTTTTTATTATATAATAAATTTTAACCAGCAGAAAGGAAGTTCATCATTATGCCATACTGTCCAAAATGCGATATGGAATTTGTGGAGGGTGTCACCGTATGCACCGACTGCGGCGGTCCCCTTGTGGAATCCAGGGAAGCAGCCCAGGCCCAGAAGGCGGCTGAAAAGGAAAAACTGGAGCAGGAAATGCGCCTCCGGTATGAAGAGATGCAGAAAGCGGCAAAAGAAATGGAAAAACAGCCGGCCAGGCAGCCGGTTGGTACCTATGTGAAAAAAGAGCAGCGCTATGAGGATATGAATTCCTCTGCCTCCGCCTTTTTCCTGGTGGGCGGCGTACTGGCCTTGATCGCTGCTGTGAGTCTCCTGGGGTATCTGCCCCTGCCTCTTTACGGCGTTTCCCGCATCCTCTTCCATGTCCTTCTGATCCTCATGGCCGCCGGCTCCATCGCCGTGGCTGTATCCTCGAAAAAATCTGCGGCCCGGTTAAAGGTCCAGGCAGCGGATGAGGAAAAAGAAACGGAGGATATCCTCCAGTGGTTTTTAAAGACCTACTCTGCCAGAGGGCTGGACGACCAGCTTCTGATGGAGGATCCGGAGCTTTCCGGGGAAGAGCTGGAGCTGAAGCGGTTTGAACTGATCCAGGATTACCTGGTGACTGGAAGGGATCTGCCGGACCAGTCCTATGCAGACGCCCTCTGTGACATGATCTACGAACGCCTTTACGGAAAAGCCTGATACATACCGCAGTCTCCGGGAGCTGCTGCAAAAGGAAACCTTAGAAACCTCTTTTGCAGCAGCTCCCTCTTTCTATTCATACCGGACGATCTCTTTCTTTAGCCGCTTCATGATCTTCTTTTCCAGTCTGGAAATGTAGGACTGGGAGATCCCCATAAGATCCGCCACCTCTTTCTGGGTCATCTCCATGCCGTCGGGCTGCTTTAAGCCGAACCGCAGCTCCACGATCTTCTTTTCCCTGGGGTTCAGATGGTCGATGGCATTCTTTAAAAGATCCTTTTCGATCTCGTCCTCAATGTCCTTATAGATCACATCCTCGTCTGTTCCCAGAATATCCGAAAGGAGCAGCTCGTTCCCATCCCAGTCCACATTAAGAGGCTCGTCGATGGAAACCTCCAGCTTCGTCTTACTGGTCCTCCTTAAATACATGAGGATCTCATTTTCAATGCATCTGGATGCATACGTGGCCAGCTTGATATTTTTCGCCGGATCAAAGGTATTGATGGCCTTGATGAGCCCGATGGTCCCGATGGAGATCAGATCCTCCACCCCAACGCTGGTATTATCGAATTTTTTCGCTATGTAGACCACCAGCCGCAGATTATGTTCGATGAGCCGGGATCTGGCTTCCTTTTCCTCCTCAGTCCCAAGGCAGGCCAGAGTCCTGGTCTCCTCCTCCAGGGTCAGAGGCGCCGGCAGGACGTCGGCTCCGCCGATATAATGGATCTCTCCCTGGTTCTGCATGAGTATCGTGCGAAAGGTCGCCGTCTTTTTCAGCCTGAAGCGGCTGGGCACTGAGATTTTTATGATCATCTTCATTCCTCCTTAAACCACAAATTGCTCCGGGATCAGCATGGTAAAACCGCCGTCCCCCGACAGCGGCTCTCTGGCCACCGCCACCACCGGTCTCTGGATCTCCACCGTCCTTTTTTCCCATACGATCTCCATTTTTTCGAATATCACGGCCGGAAGCAGACCTGCCCGGGTCCCCACGGCCCGGTAGGGGATATAGACCACACCGTCCACCGAATCGCAGAAGCCCTTCAGGTCCCCGACGTATACCACGCTCACCGGCCTTCCGGAGACTGGCTCCCGGAGCCGGTTTCCCGAATCTGCCAGGGCCTTGAACTCTCTCTGCTCTCCCCTGTAAAAAAGCCGCACCAGAAACCGCTCCCTCCCCCGTTCCCTTTCCCTTAAAGCCCTCTTAAAAAAGAGTCCCGCCATGGCCGCCGCTCCAGAAGCCGCCGCCAGGCTTTCCCAATCCGTAAGCCAGAATATTTCTTTTAAGGAAAACAGGCTCCCTCCCAGGATACAGGCCGCCCCCAGCAGAAGCCCGTCGGCCTTTAAGAGCTCTCCAGGCGTCCCAGGAGAAAAAGCCAGCCAGCACATGAGGCTTCCGATCCCGGCTGCCGCCAGAAAAAGCTCTGCCGCTGCCGGAAGGACAGGAAACACAGCAAGGACGCAGTTGCAGACGCTTCCGGCTGCCGCTGCAGCCAGAAATCCCGGGACCCGCATCGGTATCCTCCCTAAACAGGAGGCCAGATACAGGGCCAGAAGATCCAGGAAGAAGACCCAGAGGAAAAATAAGTCCAGATAAAACTCATATTCCAAAGGCGCTCCCTCCTTTTTTGCAGAAGGTCCGCAGCCATAAAGCGGCTGCGGCAGAACTTATTATAGCCCTGCCTTCCCACATATTTTGTCAGATCCTCTGGAAAAGCCTTATTATTTATCGCCTTTTTTCTTCATTTCCCGCGAAAGCCAGAGTGAAGCCTCCGCGTTTTCTCTTTTGCTGGAAATACCGACAGAACAGTCAGATGTCTTTGAATTTTGCAAGAAAGGAATTTATATTTATTCTGCTCTTTTATATTTGGATTTTTATGACGAATCCGTCTGTGAACTGGTAAGATCAAAGGAGACGCGGCGCCGCTGAAAGCTGCGGCGCCTGTCACATTCTGAAAAGTTAGAATCTATCTGCGGTTCTTTAAGAAGTCCGGAATATTGATCTGTGTCTCTTTATGAGCCGGACGGTAGACCGGTGTGCTGTTGGGGATATTTAACTGGGGAGCTGCTGCAGCTGCTGCCTCTCCGGCTGCCGGCGCAGCAGTCCTCGGCATGGGAGATACCGGTTTCTGGACAGAGGGAGCCGGTACCTTCTGCTTATAATTGGTGAAATCCTTCATGGCCCGTTCCACAGGAGTATTGGCTCCGTGGGCGTCCAGTCCGGTGGCGATCACGGTGATCGTAGCCTCGTCCTCGGCATTTTCATCATACATGGCGCCGAAAATGATATTGGCATCGTCACCGGCCAGCTCCTGAACGTAGCTGGCAGCCTCGTTGGCCTCGATCAAGCTGATATCGCCGGAAATATTGATGATCACATGGGAAGCGCCTTCAATGGTAGTCTCAAGGAGCGGGCTGGATACGGCCTGCTTCACTGCCTCTAAGGCCTTGTCATCGCCCTTGGCCTTACCGATACCGATATGGGCGATGCCCTTGTCCGTCATAACGGTCTGGACATCAGCGAAGTCCAGGTTGATGAGGCCGGGAACGTTGATCAGATCTGTGATCCCCTGTACGGCCTGCTGGAGCACCTCATCGGCCTTCTTTAAAGCATCCGGCATGGTTGTCCGCCTGTCAACGATCTCCAGAAGACGGTCATTGGGGATCACGATCAGGGTATCCACTGCATTTTTCAGGTTTTCAATTCCCTCCAGGGCATTGTTCATACGCTGCTTTGCCTCAAAGCGGAAGGGCTTTGTCACAACGCCGACTGTAAGGATCCCCATATCCTTGGCGATTCTGGCGATCACAGGAGCCGCGCCCGTACCGGTGCCGCCGCCCATACCGCAGGTAACGAATACCATATCCGCACCCTTCATGGCCTGCGCCAGCTCCTCCTGGCTCTCCTCGGCAGCCTTTTCACCGATCTCCGGCTTTGCGCCTGCGCCCAGCCCCTTTGTGAGCTTCTCGCCGATCTGCATGGCCGTGGGGGCCTTACAGAACTGGAGCGCCTGCTTATCGGTATTGATCCCGATGAATTCTACTCCCAGGATATTCTCTTCCACCATGCGGTTTACTGCGTTATTTCCGGCGCCGCCGACACCGATCACAAGAATCCTTGCGGCATTCTCTGCCTCATTTATTTTTATTTCTAACAAGAACGTCTCCTCCTTTTAAACTTCCACTGCGTTTCTTTTGCGGAAATAGTCCAAATTAATCTAACATATATCATATTTGATTTTTGAAAAAATATCAACTATTATTTTCACAAACTTTATTTCTTTTTGAAGGTATATGTGGGCGTACTGTTGGTTTCGTCATAGGTATCCAGATACAGGGTGCCGGAAAGCCCGGAAAGCTCCGGAAGGATGCCGGAAAGCTCCGTTACCTTTCCGTCCAGATCCTCAGAATCCCCCAGCTCCACCACCACATCGCCGATATGGAGCCGGATCTCCCCGGCTCCTGCCATGGAGCTGTGATAATCCACCTTGTCCACCTTCACCTCATGGACCGACAGCACCTGGGTCAGATTTAAGATCTCCCCAAAGGTATCGGGATCTGCCACAGGAAGGGGCTGGTGCAGGATAATATGGCCGAAATCCAGTCCTGTGATCCACGGCACGCCTGGAAGCTGCTCCACAGAACTCTCCACGATGATGCCGTCCTTATCGAAATACATATAGCTGCTCATATACGAAACGTAGCCTACCACGCTCTTTTCAAAGACCACGATCTCGATCTTTGTGGGGCTCTTGAATTCGATCTTATATTCCTCGATGAACGGGATGGATTTATGCTCCCTGAACCGGTTCTCGTAATAACAGAACGCCGAATTTCTGGACCATTTTCCGCCAAGGACCAGATCGATGACCTGCTCCTCTGTATAGTGGCTGTTTCCCGTGACCTTGATCTCCTTAATGCGGACTGCAAAAACAAGGGCAGCCAGAAGGAGCAGGATCCCAAGAAGGATCCCTGCCACTGCCAGGACCTTCTTTCCTCTCCTTCTCCTCCGGTAGCCATAGCCCGCGTATCCTCTTCTTCTCCTCATCCTATTACCTGTACTCCCATCCTGTCTGGCCGGTATCCGGCTGTCATGAAGTTCCTAGAGCCAGCAGATCTCCGCGCCCAGGCTCCCAAGATCCCGGCAGAGATCCTCATAGCCGCGCCGGATATGCCGGCAGCTCCCAATGATCGAAAGGCCGTCTGCCGCCAGGCCTGCCAGCACCAGGGCCGCCCCGCCTCTCAGATCCGGCGCATCTGCGATCCCGGGCCTTAAGGGATACGTTCCCAGGGCCACGGCCGTCTGTCCCTCTGTACGGATCCTGGCTCCAAACTGCCGCAGCAGGGCCGCCGCCGCAAATCTGGCTTCAAAAACGGTTTCTGTGATCCGGCTCTCCCCGCAGGCCACAGAGGCCGCCGCCAGGAAGACCGACTGGAGATCCGTGGGAAATCCCGGATAGGGACCGGTACAGAGCGAAACAGGACCGGGCCTCTGATCCATCCGCAGACGGATCTCCTTTTCTCTTTCTTTTATGGATATGTCAGCGCCCATGCGCCTTAAAATGTAAACCGGCTCCCGCAGGTCCTCCGGCTCCGCTCCCATAACGGTCACGTCTCCCGCCGTCATGGCGGCGGCCGCCAGATACGTTCCGGCACAGATCCGGTCCCCGCCCAGAAAAAATTCCGCAGGATACAGACGCCTTACGCCCTCCACAGCGATCCGGCTCTTCCCTGCGCCGCGGATCCTGGCTCCCATGGCGGCCAGGAACCGGCAGAGCTCCATGATCTCCGGCTCTCTGGCACAGTTTTCGATCTCTGTCTCTCCCTCTGCGGTCACAGCCGCCAGGATAGCATTTTCCGTGGCTCCCACGCTGGGATAGGAAAACCGGATCCTGGCTCCCCGGAGCCGGTCTGCCCGGGCCAGGATCATGCCTCCAGCCTCAAAAAAGGAAGCCCCCAGCCGCTTCAGGGCGTACAGATGCAGGTCGATGGGCCGCTTTCCAATGACACAGCCTCCGGGATAATACGTCACCGCCTCTCCCCGTTCCGCCAGAAGCGGTCCAAGAAGGAGACAGGACGAGCGCATTTTCCCAACGTATTCCTCGGGGATCCTGTGGCCGGACGATGCTTTTGTATCCACCGTCAGGACTCCCTTTTCCAGGCTGCATTTACAGCCCAGGCTTTCCAATATCCCCATCATGGAAAAAACGTCCTCGATCTCCGGCACATGACGGATCACGGTGACGCCGTCGGCCAGCAGAGACGCCGCCATCATGGGCAGCACCGCATTTTTGGAACCCTGGATCCCAACGGTTCCCTTTAAGGGCCTTAGGCCCTGGATCTGTATTGCAGACAAACGGATCCCCCCAGATGCATGCTATACAGTATCCTATGCAGCGGACAGGCCCGGTGTTCCTCCTTATCCTTATCTCTCCAGCTTTATCTGGTTGGACACGCTGAGAGCCATGCCCATCTCCACCATGAGGAACAGCACCGAGGTGCCTCCATAGCTGATGAACGGCAGAGTGATGCCCGTATTGGGGATCACATTGGTCACCACGGCAATGTTTAAGATCACCTGGATGGCAATGTGGGCCATGACTCCCACCACCAGAAGGGCCCCAAAAAGATCCGGCGCATTTCCAGCGATCAGCATGAAACGGTAGATCATGAATAAAAAGATCAGGATCACCGATATGGCCCCGAACAGGCCCAGCTCCTCGCAGATGATGGCAAAGATCATATCGTTCTGGGGCTCCGGAAGGAAGCTGAGCTTCTGGATGCTCTGTCCCAGCCCCTTGCCCAGAAGGCCTCCGGAGCCGATGGCATAAAGCCCCTGGAGCACCTGGTAGCCTCCGTCCCTGGGATACGCCTCCGGATTCTTCCACACCAGGATCCGGCTCAGCTGGTAGGATTCCAGGATCCCGGCCTTTTCCAGGCCCATGGCGATCATGGGCGCAAAAATGAACACTGCCGCCCCCAGCGCCATGGAAAGGATGAAGATCCATTTTTTCTTACAGGCAATGAACATCATCACAAAGCCGATGCCCACGATGATCAGGCCGGAGCTTAAGTTATTGGCCATGACCATCAGGGCCAGCGGGGCGATCAGGACGATCAGCATTCCCCAGCTCCTCCACTCATCGATCTTTTTCCCCAGCCGGGTGATCACCACCGCCAGCACCAGGATCACCGTCACCTTTACAAGCTCTGTGGGCTGGAACCGCACGGACCTGGTCCCCAGCCACCGCTTCTGTCCGTTGACCTTGATCCCCAGGCTGGTGAAATTCACCAGAAACATACAGATATAGGATACCACGATGGCCGGAACGGTAAATTTCGCAAAAAAGTGGTAATCCATCTTGGAAATGACCAGCATGGCCGCAAAGCCTGCCAGAGCTATGTATCCCTGCCGTTTCATATAATAGGCCGGTCCCTGGCCCAGGACCTGGGCGTTGTAGGAGCTGGAGCTGTATATCATCACCAGGCCGAACACGGTCAGGAAGATGATGGTAAACAGCAGGCTGTAATCATAAAAACGCCTGGGCTTTTTCTTTTTGGGCTGGGGCTGGGGACGGCTGGCTTCCGTCCGTCCCCTCTGCTCCGGATGCCCGGCCCTTCTGCGGTCATTTACAGATTGTTCACGCATTCCTTAAAGATCCGCCCCCGCTCTTCATAATTTTTAAACATTCCCCAGCTTGCACAGGCCGGAGAAAGCAGCACATAATCGCCGGCATTGGCGTAGGAGGCGCAGACCTGGACAGCCTCCTGCATATCCTCTGCGTACATGATATCCGTGAGCCCATGTTTTTTTGCACACTCGGCGATCTTATCCCTGGTCTGGCCGATAAGCACCAGATACCGCACCTTTCCGTCAAAGCTTTCGATCCACTCGTCATATTCCGAATGCTTGTCATAGCCTCCGGCGATCAGCAGCGTGGGCCCCGGCATGGCGCGGATGGCCTGGATGGCCGCATCCGGGTTGGTCCCCTTGGAATCGTTATAGTAGGTGACTCCGAACCGCTCCCGCACGAACTCGATCCGGTGCTCCACCGCCTTAAAGGCCATGCAGGCCTCGCGGATCACAGGGATGGGCACGCCCATCTGGAGGGAGATGGCCACAGCTGTCATCACATTTTCATGGTTGTGGCCGCCGATGATCTGGAGATCCTTGACATCCAGCACAGGCTCCGTCTTTCCGCCGTGGCGGTATACGATCCTGTCGCCGTCCATATATACGCCCTGGTCCAGCTTTTCCCTCCGGCTGAAGTAGATCACCTTGCTCTTTAAGGTGGAGCCAAAGGCACGGAGCTCCGGATCGTCATAATTTAATACACAGGAATCCTCTTCTGTCTGGTTCCTGGCGATCCCCTCCTTTACCTGGATGTAGCAGTCCATGGTCTTATGGCGGTCCAGGTGGTCCGGAGTGATGTTGGTGATGGCCGAAACATTGGGATGGAACTCCATAATGGTCTCAAGCTGGAAGCTGGAGACCTCGGCCACCGTCACCGATTCCTCCGTGGTCTCCCTGGCATGGGCCGTATAGGGATCACCGATATTTCCAACTACAAATACGCTGTTAAAGAAATGCCTCATGATCTCGCCAGTCAGGGCCGTCGTGGTGGTCTTTCCGTTGGTTCCGGTGATGGCGATGAGCTTTCCCTGGGAACAGTGATAGGCCAGCTCGATCTCGCTCCAGATGGGGACCCGGGCCTCGTCCAGAACAGCCACAAAGGGTGCTTCCAGGGAGATACCCGGACTGATGACGCAGAGCTCCACGCCGGAAAGATCCAGCTTCTTCAGTTCTCCTAAGATCACGGAGACCTTTGCGCCCTCATCAAAATTTTTCTTTAATTCCTCGGCGGAAAGCTTCTCGTTTCCGTCATATAATACCACTTCCCCGCCCTGGGCCAGAAGAAGCTTTGCCGCTGCGATCCCGCTGATGCCGGTTCCGGCAACTAATACTTTCTGTGACATGAATATTCCTCCCTGCTATAATCCTAAGTAAGCAACCAGACAAAGGATTGCCGTGATGATGGAAAATACGGCGACGACTCTCGTTTCAGACCATCCGCACAGTTCAAAGTGATGATGGATGGGAGCCATCTTAAAGATCCGCTTTCCGCCGGTCTTTTTAAAATAAGTGACCTGGATGATAACGGAAAGCACCTCCACCAGATAGATAAGGCCCACAATGGCGATGAAGACAGGCATCTGCATCATATAGGCGCTGGAGGCCACAAAGCCTCCCAGGGCCAGAGATCCCGTATCTCCCATAAATACCCGGGCCGGATATACATTAAATAAGAGGAAGCCCAGAAGACTTCCCACAACGGCGCCCGTGATGGGGCTGATGCCGCTCTCCTCTCCCAGAGCCACCACGGTAAAAAAAGTGGCCACCAGGATCGTCACACTGGTGCAGAGTCCGTCCAGACCGTCTGTGAAATTGACGCCGTTGTCCGTTCCAAGGACGATAAAGAACAGGGCCGGTACAAAGAGCCACCCCAGATCCAGGAAATATCCGTTTTCAAAGCCGCCGGTGAAGGGGATCAGCATTTCCGTTCCTACCTCCCCGGAGGTCATCAGATAATAGGCGAAGATCCCTGTGATCACGATCTGGCCCAGAAGCTTCTGTTTCGGATTCAGCCCCTCGGACCGTTTCATGACGATCTTGATATAGTCGTCCAGAAAGCCGATGATCCCGAAGCCCACGGTCATGAACAGCACCGGGATGATCCGGGGATAATCTTTCATATAAAAAAGGGACGTGATCACAATGCTGGAAAGGATGATCAGTCCCCCCATGGTAGGCGTCCCCTGTTTTTTTAAATGGGCCTGGGGACCGTCCTCCCGGACCTGCTGGCCGAACTTTAATTTATGAAGGAATGGGATCACGATGGGGCAAAGCGCCGCACTGACCGCAAAGGCGATGATGACCGCCAGGATTGTCTCATTAACCATATTGCACCTCTGTCTCTTATGTATTGGGTCTTTTTAGTATACGTCCTTTTAAAGAATTAATCAATGGGAAAACACCATTTCCTTGTTTTCTGTCCGGATCTTCATGGGACAGACGCCCAGCTCTTCTTGTCCGCTGAGGGCGGACAGAACGACGCATGGCTGAACGCTACGTTTCATTTCCAGGCAGAAGCCCAAGATAAGGAAGGATGTTCTCAAAAATGTCGGCAATGACCGGGGCTGCGATGGTTCCGCCGTAGTAGATCCCCACCGGTTCGTCAATGGTGATGAGGGCAATGACCTGGGGATCGTCAGCCGGGGCAAAGCCCAGAAAAGAAGAGATATACTTTTTCCGGCTCCTGGGAAGCTTTTCCGAGGTGGCCGTTTTTCCTCCGATCCGGAAGCCATCCACCTTTGCCCGTTTCCCGCTGCCCTCAGCCACCACCTGCTCCAGGATATGCCGCATGGTCCGGCTGGTCTCCTCCGATACCACATTTTCCCTTACGGGATACGTAAACTCCCGCACCAGAGAGCCGTCCCGGCTCTCCGCCTTTATGGCAAAATGGGGTGTGATCCGGTTCCCTCCGTTGATGATGGAGGAGGCGGTGGTCACAAGCTGGATGGGAGTGATCTGGAACGACTGTCCAAAGGAGACCGTGGCCAGTTCCACCAGACCCATATTTTCCTTCTTATGCATAATGGTGGCCGCCTCCCCGGGAAGGTCGATGCCTGTTTTCCCCAGCAGGCCGAACTGCTGGAAATAATCGTAAAAACGCTCCGCTCCCAGCCGCTGTCCCACATCGATGAACACCGGATTACAGGAGTTCATGGCTCCCTGTAAAAAGGTCTCGCCGCCGTGGCCGCCCACCTTATGGCACCGGATCTTCCGGTCCTCCACGATCCGGAAGCCCGGACAGGAAAACCGGTCCTCCAGGGAGACCACTCCGGCCTCCAGACCGGCTGCGGCCGTGATGATCTTGAAGGTGGAGCCCGGCTCATAGGTGTCGTTGATGCACCGGTTCCTCCACATGGCGTTCAAAAGATCCTGTTTTTCCTTTCCGGAAGCGGCCCCATCCCCCTCTGCCAGGGAAAACGGGGCGTTGAGATGAAATTCCGGGGCATTGACCATGGCATAGATCTCCCCGTTCTGAGGGTTCATGACAATGACCGAAACGGCCCTGGCCCCCTTCCGCTCCATCACCTGGTACGCGGCCTGCTCTGCGTATTTCTGGATGTTCACGTCCAGGCTCACAGTCAGGGTGTTCCCGGCCACCGGCTCCAGCCGCTCCTCTGCGGCATTTTCCACCTCCACGCCTTTGGCATCGGACAGGGTAAGGATCTTTCCGTCCCGGCCCTTTAAGTATTTTTCGTACATGACCTCCAGGCCGATGATCCCCTGGTTATCGGCCCCTGTAAAGCCCAGGACCCGGGAAGCCAGGCTGTCGTAGGGGTAATACCGCTTATAATCCTCATCCACCTTGACGCCAGCAAAGCCATGGGAGCGGATCCGGTCTCCGTCGGCCTTATCCACATTGGTCTTTATGATCTCCCGGGAGGAGCGCTTTTCCACCTTTTTGCGGACCTCTGCCTCCGGCAGCTCCAGTTCCCCGGAGAGCATCCGGATCACCGCCTCCGGCTCCTCCACCTGGTTATGGACCACGGAGACCGTACAGACCGTCCGGTTGGAGGCGATGACCGTGCCGTTCCGGTCCACGATCTCCCCTCTGGCCGCCTTGATGGTCCGTTCCCTTTCATGGAGATCGTCGGCCATGGTGCTGTAATGCTCTGACCGGAAGATCATCAGATAGCCCAGCTGGCCGCAGAGCCCGGCCATAAAAAGCGACAAAAACGCCATGGTCACCAGGATCCGTCTCCTGTGATGGGTCAGAAAAGAGCTCATGACGCCACATCCATGTCCGTGTTTTGTTACTCATTATATTTCATTTCACCAGAAATTATGAATGGCTGATCCCAAAGACTGCCTCCGCCTTCCCGATCCGTTTCTCGATCTGGGCATAAAAGTCCCCATTCCTGTCATAGGGAGTCAGATAAAATTCCTTTAACACATACATGCTCAGGTTCCTGGACAGGATCCCTTCTGTATCCTCCCGGACGATCCTGGAAAGCTTCTTTAAAAAATAATGCCATCTGGAAATATAGGCATCATATTTTTCCGCTTCCGGCATATCGATCCACTTTTTCACCCTGATCTTGGCCCGGTTTGTCTTCCGGCACTCCCTGACCTGGAGAAAATACTGGAAGCTCCCGTTTTCATACAGCCGCCCCAGAGGGAAGATCCGGCAGATCCCCGGGCGGAAGCTGTGGACCGTACAGCGTCCGTTCTGATCCAGGAACGTGCATCTTTCCCCCACCCCTGTCATTTTTAGATTGGGGAGGACGATCCCATCCACCACATTCAGTTCTAAATTTTCAGTCAAAAGCGTCTCTGCTCCCACTCCTGTCCCTTCTGCCAGACGGTGCATATCCAGGGGATCCAGGACCACCGACCGGCCCATGCCCGAACAGCAGGCAGAGCAGCCTGCACAGCCGCCGCAGTCTGCTCTTACCATATCAGAAAGCCCGTAGAGCCTTCCGTCTGAAATCTCATTTAAATCGATCTGTCTTTCCATCCGTCACCTCTCTGTATCTTCGTCCCCGGCGGCTCCGGGCCGCCGGAATGCATCCCATCTACTGGGGCTCTGTTTCCCCCTGGCCTTCCGGAGCGTTTTCTGGCCCTGGGGCCGGAGGCGTTTCCGACAGAGTCTCAGAGGCCGCCTCCCCAGGGGTCTGGCCGCCTCCGGCCACGGTGTCGGGAAGTCCCAGCCCGTCGTCATAAGGCACGACCTCCTCACCGGCCGGCTCGGTCTCCGGAATGGTCTCCCCGTTTTCATCGGTCATGGGCTCCGTTTCCTCTGCCTGGGTCTCTCCGTCTCCAGCTTCCCCTCCGGGCTCCAGACCGCCCTGGTTCTGGTTGGTGATCCCCTCACCCTGGGCCGCCAGGCTCTCGTCCTCGGTCCCGGCCACATCCGTATCCGGGAAAATATTCATATAAGGAAGGACTTCTGTCATGATCTTCTGGAACACCTCTGTGGCAAAGGTACTGTGGGCCTGTTCCTTTCCCGGCAGATTGGGCGTGTCGATGACCACATAGGTCAGGACCTGGGGATCGTCGGCCGGGGCAAAGCCCGCAAAGGACAGCAGGTAATTGTTGGCAGACCGGGGCAGCTTCTGGGCCGTTCCCGTCTTTCCGCCGATCTTATATCCGGCCACCCGTCCTGCCTTACCGGTGCCTTCCTCACTGTCCACGGTCAGGAACATGGCGTTTCTTACAAAATCGCTGGTGGCCTGGGATACGGTCTCCCGCACCAGATTGGGTTCCACCTTCTTCACCACGGCTCCCTGGTCGTTTAAGATCTGCTTCACCACATGGGGCTCATAATAGGAGCCGCCGTTGATCACCGACGACAGGGCCGCCGCCATCTGGACCATGGTACAGTTGTACGTCTGACCAAAGGAGTTACAGGCCAGATCCGCCGCTCCCATGTTGTCTGCATGGAAGATCAGTCCGGCCGTATCGGCCTCGCCGGGAAGATCGATCCCCGTCTTCTGGCCAAAGCCGAAGATCTCCTGGTATCTGGCAAACCGTTCCACACCCATACGGGCTGCGATCTGCATCATCGCGTCGTTGCAGGATTTCATCAGGGTCTGCTCCACCGAAAGGACGCCGTGGCCGTAAATGCTGACGCACTTGATCCGGTGGCCGCCCACCTCCTGGGCGCCGTCGCAGACAAAGGTCTCCTGGGGGCCGATCACCCCCTCCTCCAGGGCAGCCGCCACCGTTAAGGGCTTGGCCGGGGAACCTGGCTCGAAGCTGTCGCTGACACAGAAGTTCCTCCACATCTGGTTCCAGGCCTCTGACTTCTGCTCCTCAGTCATGGCGTCGATCTGCTCCTGGGTGTACATAGCCCCCAGATTTCTCGGATCGTTGAGGTCATACCGCCGGTTGGAGGCCATGGCCAGGATCTCGCCGTTGTTGGGGTTCATCACCAGCACCGCCGCCGTCTTGCTCCCGATGCCGTTCATCCACTCGTCGATGTACTTTTCCACGATCTTCTGGATATTGGTGTCAATGGTGGAAACAATGGTGTTTCCGTTTTCCGCTGATTTGATGACCTTCTCCATATTGGATTCGGCATCCAGATAGCCATACTCCCGGCCGTTGGTGCCGATGAGCTGATCGTTGTAAAACTGCTCGATGCCGCCGCTTCCCTGCTTTCCGTTGTCAAAGGAAAAGCCCACCACATTGCAGGCCACGGAGCCGTAGGGATAGACCCGCTTATACTCGTCCTCAAACCATACGCCCTGGACCCGCTTCCTGCTCCTGGAGTCTATATACTGCTTGTTCACCTCTTTGGCCTTTGCCTCGAAGGCCTCCTTTTCCTCTGCCGAAAGCTGTCTCCGGAACTTCACATAATAGGAATTCGGGTTTTCATTGATGGCTGAAAGGATCTCCTCCCGGTCGTATCCGAATACGTCCACCAGGGCCGTCACTGTGGTCTCCAGATAATTGGCTGAATCCTTATTGATCTGGTTGGGATCCAGGATCAGATTGTAGACCTTTTCGCTGGTGGCCAGGTAGGTGCCGTTCCGGTCCACAATGTCCCCCCGCCGGTAGGGCAGGGTACGGCTGTTGTAGGAGGACTGCTGGTTTAAGACGATCTCCGTATACTCCTCGTTCTTCTCATCCACCAGCATATAGAGCTTCACCGCAAGACCAAACAAAGCCAGCGTAATTACGAGGACCGTAACCGCCAGCTTTTCCTGCATGTATCTTGAGAATATTTTTTTGTGCTTGTTCTGACTACCGTTCCGGGATGTCTTCATACTGTCTAACATACTCGCTTTCTGTCTTGTTATACATCCTTACCTGGTCCTTATTGGCATAGACCATCCCCAGCTCCTCTGTGGCGATCTTATAGATATTGTCCAGATCGATGGACGTATTGATCCGGGTCTCCAGAGCGTCATTGTCCGCCTTCTTTTTTTCAATGGATGCCTCCAGGGCCTCGATGTGGTTGAGCCTGGCGGCGATGGAGGACTGGAGCTGTAAATAGCTGACGCAGAAATAAAGGGTGCACACTGCGGCAATGGTCAGTACGATCACATACGGCAGGTCCATCTGGAGTGCTTTTTCCTGGTTTCTTCTGACAGTAACAGTACGGCTCTGGCTGCTGGCCTCCCGTCTGGGCTCCCTGGGCCTCTCCTGTCTTCTTTCCGGTTCCAGCTTTCTGGCCGCAGTCCCACTGACATATTCCGGCGCTGCCCCTCTTCTGGTCTTTGCTGCCATACTATCACTTCCTTTCCTATTCCTTATGATCCGCTCCGTTCAAACACACGGAGCTTTGAGCTTTTTGATCTTGTATTTTCCTCCAGCTCCTGTCCGCTGGGAACGATAGGCTTTCTTGTGATGACCTTTCCCCGGCTTTTCCTTCCGCAGACGCATACGGGAAAGTCCGGCGGGCAGATACATGGGTTTTCACAGGTCTTAAACCGTGTCTTGACGATCCGGTCCTCCAACGAGTGGAAGGTGATGATGGAAAGCCTTCCTCCTGGATTTAAAAGATCCACCATTGTATCGATGGATTCGTCCAGCACCTCCAGCTCATGGTTCAGCTCAATGCGGATGGCCTGGAAGGTGCGCTTGGCCGGGTGGCCTCCCTCGGCCCGTACCCTGGCCGGGATGGCGGCCTTGATGATCTCCACCAGCTCATCGGTGGTTTCGATCCGTTTCTCCTGGCGCGCTTTCACAATGTGCTTTGCAATATTTTTCGCAAACCGGTCCTCACCGTAATCACGGATGATCCGGTACAGCTCCATCTCGCTGTATTCATTGACGATATCCGCGGCCGTTTTTTCGTTTCTCTGGTCCATACGCATATCCAACGGCGCGTTTTCCCGGTAGGTAAAGCCCCGCTCTGCCGTATCCAGCTGATAGGAGGATACGCCCAGGTCCAGGTAGATCCCGTCCACTTTTTCGATCCCCAGGCTGGACAGCACCTCTTTTATATTTCTGTAATTGCTCCTGACGATGGTAACCTTCTCTCCGTATTCCTTAAGCCTCCCAGAAGCTGCCTGGATGGCGTCTGCATCCTGGTCGATGCCGATGAGACGGCCTTTGGGGCCCAGCCGCTTTAGGACCTCATAAGCATGGCCGCCGCCGCCCAGGGTACCGTCCACATAGATCCCGTCCGGCTTAATATTCAGGCTGTCTACGGTTTCATAAAGGAGAACTGACTTGTGTTCAAAAATCATATGCCAAGACCTTCCATATTTTCTGCGATTTCTTCCATATCATCATACACGTTCTTCTCTGTCCAGAGCGCCTTGTTCCAGATCTCGATCCGGCTTCCGACTCCCACCAGGACCACATCCTTTTCCAGCTTCGCAAATTCCCGGAGGACCGCAGGGATCAGGATTCTGCCCTGCCTGTCCACCTCGCAGGCGCTGGCGCCGGCCAGGAAAAACCTTGTAAATTTTCTGGCATTGGCATTTGTAAGAGGAAGTGCGTGGAGTTTTTCTTCAAAGGATCTCCATTCGGAATTTTCGTACACAAAAAGACACCCGTCCAGTCCCTTGGTCACAACGAACTCATCGCCCAGCTGTTCCCGGAACCTGGATGGTACGATCAAACGGCCCTTGGCATCGATTGTGTGACTGTATTCTCCAATGAACATCGTCTTCTCCTGTTGCCACCGCGCTCCATGGGGAACCACCGTTCCACCATTTAGCACCACTTTAACCCACTTTCCACCACTTCTTCTTTAATATTAGTACATATGAAAGAAAATAGCAAGGAATTTTTAAAGAAAAAACCGCCGGGAATCCTGTTCCCGACGGCCCCATCTGCTTTTAAGTTTTATTGGACAACAGGGGAATTTCTCCTCTTTCGTACCGCCCACCAACGGGCCAAACAAAAAACGTGAACACAAAGACCGGCCCGCGCCGGTTCCGCTAATAGCCGGCCGCCATATACTGCTCGATCAAGGCATCCAGCTCCACACTGTACTGATATACGGCAGCGTAATCCTCCTTCTCATCAATACTCCGGTTCAGCTTTGCTCTCACACTCTCGATCCTCTGGATCAGCTTCTCACGCTCTTCATTCAACCCATTCATTTACACTGTTTCCTCGCTTTCTCCTGGTCCCTTCCTTCGATGGAACAGGAGAACAGCCAGGGAAATGACCGCGATCACCATGGATAATACCTGAGAGACTGCAAGTTCCGTTCCCGGGATCAGAAGCTGGTCCGTCCGAAGCCCTTCGATCCACGCGCGTCCGATTCCATATCCGGTAAGATAAATCAGTAACATTTCTCCTGTAAATTTCTTTCTCTTTCTGTACCAGAGCATAAATAAAAGAAGCCCCAGGTTCCACATGGATTCGTAAAGGAACGTCGGGTGGACCTGGATATACTCGATCCCGTTTTCCGTGATCAGATTCTCCAGAAGTTCCTGGGATATCATGCTTTCATTGACAATGCTCCGTTTGATCCGCATGGCGAACAGGCTGTCCGTATAGCCGCCGAAGGCCTCGCAGTTCACAAAGTTTCCCCAGCGGCCGATGATCTGCCCGGTCACAAGGCCGAGACAGGCGCTGTCCGCCATGGACAGGAATGAAAGCTTACGCTTTCTTGTGAACACGATCAGCGTGACCACTGCGGCGATGATCCCTCCGTAGATGGCCAGGCCGCCCTTCCGTATATTGAAGATCTCCGCCAGATGATCCTTATAATACCCCCACTGGAACACCACATAATAGAGACGGGCCCCGATGATCGCAAAGATCACTCCATACAGCATGAAATCCAGATATATCTCCGGATCCTGCCCCCTCCTTTTAGCATCCTGCTGGGCCACCAGAAGTCCGGCGATCATTCCGATCCCGATGATCAGGCCGTAATATGCAAAGGATACTCCAAAAATAGAGAAGCTTTTTGTCATATTCTGGACGGATATCCCCAGGTGTATAAAGCTTAAATCTGCCCCTTCCGCCATATCAAACACTCCTTTTGTCGTTTATGTTTCCTATTTTACTCCGAAATACTACAAAAAGCAAATAAATTCGCATGACACCGTCTCCCTTATTTCGACAAAAGTTCCCGTTTCTGTTGTGCAGCCCACACCCGTTTTCCTTGCATTTTTCATCCGGGGCTTATATACTGAAAGCAGAAAAAATACTGCTGAATGGAGGCAAAAAATGGATATCACTTCTTATTTAAACAGCCTGGAGGACTGCCGGGAAGCCCTAATACGCTTCCGCCGGGACCTGCACCGTCATCCGGAGCCAGGATGGAAGGAATTTTATACCACTGCCAGACTCATTGCCGCGCTGAAAGATCACGGGATCCCTGCAAAATATGGAAAAGAGATCCTTCACAGGGATTATCTCTGGGGTTATCCTCCCCAGAAGGAGCTGGACGTATGCATGGAGCGTGCCGTAAGCCAGGGAGCGGACGCCGGTATCATTAAGGAAATGGACGGCTTCACCGGGGCCATGGCTGTGATCGAAACCGGAAATCCCGGACCGGTGACGGCGCTGCGCTTTGATATCGACTGCAACGATGTGGGCGAGGATATGGACCCCTGCCGCCTTCCGGTAAAAAATGGCTTTTCTTCTGAAAACTGCGGATGCATGCACGCCTGCGGCCACGATGGCCACGCTTCCCTGGGGCTTTTCGTCTGCCTGGCTCTGAACGCCATCCGTAAGGATCTCTCCGGCGTCATAAAGGTCATCTTCCAGCCGGCGGAGGAAGGCGTCCGGGGCGCCCAGTCCATTGCAGAAAGCGGCATCCTGGACGACGTGGACTGGTTCCTTTCCGGCCATCTGGGCATGGGCTGGAAAACCGGCGAGCTCCTGGCCCTGACCAACGGCTTCCTCTCTACTACAAAAATAGACGCAGTCATCACCGGCCTCTCCTCCCATGCAGGGGCTTCCCCCCAGGATGGCCATAACGCGATCCTGGCCGCCTGCTCAGCCACCCTGGCCATGCATACCGCCTGTCAGGACTCCCGGGGAGCCGCCAGGCTCAACGTGGGGACCATCTCCGGAGGCACCGGACGGAACGTGGTTGCAGACCGGGCGGTCCTCCAGCTGGAGACCCGGGGAGAGACCACGGAGATCGAACGCACCGTCTTTGGCCGGGCCATGAGCAGCTTAAAGGGCGCGGCTGAAATGTTCGGATGCACGGTGGATACAAAGATCATGGGCAGCGCCTCCGGTGCCGACAGCGACGACGCCCTGGAGCCCTTCATAAAAGCCGGGGCTTCCAGGATCCCGGAGATCACCCGCTACGTTCCCAGCGGAGGCTTCACCGGCTCCGAGGACGCCGCCTACCTGATGTCCAGAGTCCAGGCCCATGGCGGAAAGGCAGCCTACATGTGCATCGGCTGCGACATTGCGGCTCCCCACCACAACGCCCGGTTCGACATCGACGAGAACGCGCTGATGACGGGACTTAAGCTCTATGTTTCGGTTCTCTGGGAGCTGCTGGGCCAAAAGCAGTGATTTTTGCCTTGAGAAAAAGAAATGCATATGCTATGATTACTTGTGGCTTTGGACCCTTTTCCGGGCTCATGGCCCTGCGGTCTCCTAAAAGACCGGCCAGATGAAAAGCACCTTATATGCAATAGGAAAAGCAAAGGAGAATATAGACCCATGAAATTAGGTATCGTTGGCCTTCCTAATGTAGGAAAGAGCACACTGTTCAACTCTCTGACAAAAGCCGGCGCGGAATCCGCCAACTATCCGTTCTGTACCATCGACCCCAACGTGGGCGTGGTTCCGGTTCCGGACTTCCGTTTAAAGCTGCTGACAGACCTTTATCATTCTGAAAAGACCACTCCTGCGGTCATCGAATTCGTGGATATCGCAGGCCTCGTAAAGGGCGCCTCCAAGGGCGAGGGCCTGGGAAACCAGTTCCTGTCCAATATCCGTGAGGTGGACGCCATCGTCCATGTGGTACGCTGCTTCGAGGATCCCAACGTGATCCATGTGGACGGCAGCGTGGACCCGCTCCGCGACATCGAGACCATCAACCTGGAGCTGATCTTCTCTGATATCGAGATCCTGGACCGGCGGATCGCCAAAAACGGCCGCGGCGCTGCCAACAACAAGGCCCTGGCCAAGGAGGTGGAGCTTTTAAAATCATTAAAGGCCCATCTGGAGGACGGAAAACTGGCAAAAAGCTTCCCCTGTGACGATGAGGACACCAGAGACTTTATCAACACCTTAAACCTCCTGACCTGGAAGCCGGTGATCTTTGCCGCCAACGTAAGCGAGGACGATCTGGCCGACGATGGCGCTTCCAATGAGTATGTGAACCAGGTCCGCGGATTTGCCGCTGAAAATGACAGCGAGGTATTTGTGATCTGCGCCCAGATCGAGCAGGAGATCGCCGAGCTGGACGATGACGAAAAGAAGGAATTTCTGGAGGATCTTGGTTTAAAGGAATCCGGTCTGGAAAAGCTCATCGCCGCCAGCTACCGTCTCTTGGGCCTCATCAGCTATCTGACTGCCGGTGAAAAGGAGACCCGCGCCTGGACCATTAAGGTAGGCACCAAGGCTCCCCAGGCCGCAGGAAAGATCCACTCCGATTTTGAGAGGGGCTTCATTAAGGCCGAGGTGGTCAACTACCAGGATCTTCTGGACTGCGGAAGCTACTCTGCCGCCAAGGAAAAGGGACTGGTACGGATCGAGGGGAAAGAGTATGTGGTAAAAGACGGAGATGTTGTATTATTCCGGTTTAATGTGTAAAGATAGACAGTTTTAAAGAGCTGCCTGTACCTAAAAAGGCCCTGGGGTCAATAAACTTTCAGTCTGCAATTTTTGCAGACGGTCTGCACAATCATAATCACCTGTCCAACGGGTGGTTTGCTCTAGGGCTATAAGCCCTTGTTACTAGTGGGCTGTCGGGAAATAGATAGTCTAAAACAGGGCCGGCTGTGACTTATGTGAGTCACAACCGACCCTGAAATTTTTTCATAAAAAAGAGAAAAAGATGGCTAACGACAACCATCTTTTCCCCGTTCCATGTTATAATGGAACTATGCTTAAACAAGATTATTATAACAACTTTTTTGATTTTGGGCAACAGAAAATTAACTTCAGCTTCTTCGAATTGCATTTACCCGACGACGATCCTGTCTATACCCTGAAAAAAGTAATGGAGGAATTGGATTTTTCAAGCCTGCTGGCCTGTTGTTCAGACCAGGGAAGAACCGGGTACAATCCAATCATGCTGTATGCTGTTGTTACCTACGCAAACATGCGTGGCATCCGGGCCGTTGACCGGATCGTGGAGCTGTGTGAACGGGACCTGGCTTTCATCTGGCTGACCAAAGGCCAGAGACCCAGGCGGGATGCTTTTTATGATTTTAAGGGGAAAAAGCTATATCAAGCTTCAGGATCACGAAAAACGGAAGACCCGTGCATACCAAGCGGATATCGGAAAGTATTATAACATGAGCTGTGCCGTTTTTGAGGATGAGTATTACTACATCTGCCATGATGGGCGGGAACTGCGGCATATGCGGACGGAAAGCAGGATACAGGATGGGTATACCCAGACCTTTGAAGTATATGGCTGTGCAGACTGCAGCGGTTGTGAACATAAGGCAAAATGTCTGTACAAATATGATGCTGAAAAGCATTCAGACCGAAACAAGGTCATGAAGATCAATGAACGGTGGGAAGAGCTGAAAGAGGAAACCAATGAAAACATCCAGAGTGAAGAAGGGATCCTGAAGCGTCAGACACGGTCGATCCAGACGGAAGGCCACTTTGGTGACATCAAAGAGAATGAGAACTTCCGGAGATTCCATTACCGTTCAAAAGAAAAGGTGTATAAAGAGTTCATGCTGTATGCGATCGGGCGGAATATCATGAAATACCACCGGTTTCTGCATCATGAGATTGAAAAATACGAAGGGAAAAAGGAACAAAAAACTGCTTAAAGGCAATGAGCGTTCCCAAAATGCCAAACGAGGGGATACTATGCCCTGAAATTGGAGACAAAAAGGGAATGAGACAGTCCGGCAGAAAACTATGGCCCTGAAAAAGCCAGGAGTTCTGCGGACTGTCTCATTCTTTTGTTATCCGGGGAAAAAATCGGTATTAACCGACAGCCCCCTACAATGCCCAAATTACATCTTAAATTTATATCTTCCTTTTCCGTGACCGGATACTGGCTCAATAATATCTGCCTGCACTAAATTGGAAAGAAGTTTTGAAGCACCTGAACCTTTCAGCCCAAGAAGTTCCATAACTGCACTTCTTCCAAACACCTCATCGAAACCAAACTTTTCAAAAAGTCTATGGATATGAATCGTCGTTTTTACCGAGAAATCACTACCTTTTTCGGAAAGTACACTTTCATTATCCACTTTTGTATCTTGAATGTCCACTTTTTCTTCATTCAAAAGTCCACTTATATGAAGATTTCGATTATAAAGCTCATTTTTCTCGTTCAAAAGTAGATTTCTGAGAAACGCTTCCAGATACTCTGTTGTTTCGTGAATACCTTTTCGCAAGTTCGTATAGTTTGCACGGACAAGTGCATTTCTGAAATACCACGCATTTTCTGCAAAAATATCATTGGTTGCAGAGAACCCAAGCGCCTTTAAGTATTTGATGAAGAACACTGCCGTTGTTCTCGTATTACCTTCCCCGAAGATATGGATTTGCCATAACCTTGAAACAAATAGCGCAAGATGATGGATAATCTCGTCCATTGAAAGTCCTTTGTAGCTAAAATCTTTCTCCTGCGAAAAATCGTATTCAAGTGTAGCTCTCAGTTCGGACGCACTACCGTACATAACGGTTGCTCCATCAAGCACCCATTCTTTCTTTGTGATGTTGTAATCTCTGATCTTTCCGGCGTGTTTATAAATACCCTGAAAGAGTTTACGATGGATAGAGATATATTCGTTTGGCGAAAATGAAAACGCTGTTTCAGAAAGAATTTCTGCGATACGGGACGAAACCTTATCTGCTTCTTCGGTACGCTCATCATCGGACAAATGCACTGGTCTTTCTTCATAATAGCTGTCAATAAGACTCTGTGCTTCCTTCATCGTGATTTTACCTTCAATGTTCTGAATGGCAGTATCAATCAAATATTTAGATGGTTTGAGTCCGTCCACTGCCTGAAGTCCGATTGCCGTACTCCAAGCATACCCCTTATAAGCTTTATCCGGTTCAGACTCCCTCAAATATTCCTTAAACGGGTCTTTTTCCATATCCACTACCTCGCTTCATAGTCTTATAATTCAAATCTGCATTATTCGCTTTCCTGCATACCCTCATCGGCTTGTGCAATCATCTGTCTGTACTGTTCTTTTACACTTTCCGGTGCAAGCATCTGTACCTTGCCATTAAAGCCAGACACCCAACTGAAAAAGGCAGGACTGGCTGGTACTTCGGTCTGTACTCTGGAAGAAGTCATATCATACGCAAGGGTTGTCACATCTTCTCCGAAGCGGTCAACTATTATTGCAGAAAATAAAGCTTATGAACAGGTACTTGCTATGGTGCGTTTACATAGTGACTGCAATCATTATCAGTCCGAATACATTTAACCAGTCCATATACTCCTCCATAAATTCCGATTGAGATTTCACCTGTTTTAAGAAATTTAATAACTGTTATATTTTATTATTAAATTCTTCGCAACCCCTTGAAAACACTGGATTTGTCGCAGGTGAGCTTTCCCTTATTATTTCCCTTGTGTTATATCGTCCCATCAGTGTTTATGCACTCTGATAAGGGCAAATACAAGGGCAAGAAAAATCTATAAGACAGTATAACACAAAATAAAAGTGACATGGTGAACTGATTGAAATGCTTCTTAATTTTTGCTACTACTGATTGATTAAATGATAAGGAGATGGGATACGATGAGAACAATATTTGCAGAATACAATCCACAGTGCAACAGCATTGATGTATATACTAATACGGGCTATATACTCCGTATTGATTGTTGGGAAGCAGAAAAAAATTTAAGAACCACACCTGGATCTGATTGTGCTTTGACATCGCTTGCAATCGATGAGCCATTAGAATATGCAAGGTTATATCTTGATGGGAATTTACAGATGTGGGTAGATGCTGAAGATTCATTAGAGTTATGATTATTCCAATCAAAATCTACTAGAATTTATTAAAAATTAGCTTCATAATTTTAAAAGGACAGCCCTATTGCTATGAGGCTGTCCTTAAAAATACAATAGATAAACCTAGATTATTCTTGCTACTATCTGATTGTTAAATTTTCTGTATTCCATATTGCAAATCTCCCTTTTCGCAATATTTTATTAGTATGAATGCCAGAATCGCTGAAAAAACACGTGCCAATACCGTACTCCACCATATCATAATCTGTCCACCAAATAAAGGTGGTAAAACAAGCATAAATATCAGCATCAATACTGGTTCAATGAATGTAAGAATGTATGACAATCCACTTTTTTCAGTAGCATAAAATCCAGCTGTCGCTATTCTGGTAATCGCAACAAATGGTAATGACACTAAAAATATAGGTACAATTTTAGAAATCTCAATACTTACTTCATAAGAAGCTCCGAAAACCCCTCCAATATTTGCTCTGTTTACATACATGATAATTCCACCACAAACAGCAAGAATTATTGCAAAAATGTATGCCATTCTCTGAACTCCTCTCAGGCTTTCTTGATCCTTCTCACCATAAAAACGGCTCATTAAAGGTTGACTTCCATCACCTACGCCCTGCAATATGAGATATATGATACAGATAATATAGGATACACATGCATAAGTTGCAATAGCTTTTTCTCCCCCATAAGAAGCGGAGAATCGGTTTATAAACACCAATGAAATATTAGGAGTCAATGCTAGCCCAAATGGTGCAAGACCTACTCTGAATATAGCGCCACACATTTCTTTTACATTTTTTAAGGATACATACACATAAAACTTTTTATTATATAATGCGTATATGATTGCAATTGCTGCAGTCACACCCTGTCCGGCTATTGTAGCTGTGGCTGCACCTTTCATGCCCATTTCATATATCCATACAAAGATAAAATCCAGAACAATATTGGTTATGAATCCACCAACCATCGCAAACATTGACCAGAAAGAGTTTCCATAATTTCTAATGAATGGCATCATTCCAGTTCCAAGAATCTGCAATATTGCTCCAAGTGCTATAATTTTGATATAATCTGTCGCATTTGTTAATATAATTCCATCTGCTCCAAGCAATCCTAAAATTTTAGACGAAAAGGAGTAAATAATTATGGTACTGATAACACTTACTATTACAAGAAGCCACCAGCTTGTAGCAATAAATTCTTCTGCCCGTTTTCCTTTCTTTTCTGCTGCATTAATTGAGTAATAAACAGCTCCTCCCATACCAATTCCTGTTCCAAGAGCCTGAATCAAAGCCTCAATCGGATATGCAATATTAATAGCCGAAAGTCCAGCATCTCCTATGGTATTGCCTACAAAATATCCATCCACTATCGCATATATTCCTGATAATGCAAATGCTATAATAGATGGAATAACATATTTAAAAAATAATGATTTATGATTCATTTTTCTTACAATCTCCTTCCTTGAAAAGTCTGATAAACAGCTCTGTATTATCATTAAGACTTTCTATATTCTCTAATCCCATTTTTTCGATTACATATATTTCTTTTGAGTGCAGTTTTTCTATGATATCTTTCGTATATTCCATTCCTGATTCTGTGAGGCATATCAGCTTATTTCTCTTGTCTGAATCATCAGATACCATATTGATGTATCCTTTTTTCTGAAAATCTTTTAGTATCGTATTTACCGTTTGCTTAGGTATATTCCATTTTTCACTTATCATTTTCTGCGTGCATCTTCCATTACTTTCATAAAATGAATGCAAAGCAAAAACTCCATTTGAAGACAGTCCCTGATCCTTTGACCATTCCTCATACATTGCTGTACATTCTTTCCATAAAGCATAATATCGTTGCAACTGTATTATCATATTATTATCTTTTCTCATCTTTTTCCTCCTTAAATTAGTACGAATCCAGACTTTTATATTATAATCCGAATTCGTACTAATTGTCAAGATTTATTTACATACTTTTTCTTTATATAAACAATCAATAGTCCCTTACTAAGGACAGGAAGATTATGAAATTTCCCTGTCCTCTTTTAATAATATCCTCGTTCTTCCATCCAGTCTTTCACATAACATCTGATTCCAATATAAATAATATGCGACAGTAATAGCAATACAATAAGATTTATCGGATTAGCGTTTTTAATCCATTCTCCAAAGTAAATTACAACAGCTGTACTCGTTATCGCTACCACGATACTGATGATATCCCAACAATATTTCCGGTAGATTTTTCCTACCTGATAACCAATCCCGATTATCAGCCACCCGGTTATTACGAATAAAATTGCCATGACAGTACCGGCAATCAGCCAGTACACAATCCCGGAAAGAATACTGTTAGGTATTCCACTGCTTAACTGTCCGAAAGAGTCTGCACCTGTCACAAACTCCCGAAATAAACTTCCCATTCCTTTTCCTAACGCACCGAAAAAGACGATACAGTCGTTAAGGAAAACCGGCGAAAGAATCGCAGTAAACAGTGTTGTTGTTATGCTGTACCATGCCAGTAGAAACAAGATACTTTCATAACCAATCGTCATATTTTTATATTTCTTTTCTAACTGGCTTTTACGGCTATCGCATTTTTCTTTTGCTTTCCGGTAAGCAGTACGGTCACATTTTTCACATTTCTCATAAGGCACTTTTTTCTCAACAGCTACCTCTACCGTCTTTTGGTGTGTCTGTGCATAAAGTTTTTCCTGCTCTGCTTTTTCATACTTAAATTTCCATGCCACGGCTTCTGCGTCGGCTCTTTTCCTGCTGTCTGTCTCGCTGGTCAATCGTTCCTCTGTTTGCCTTAATCTTGTCCGCAATGCTTCGATATTCTCGGCTCTGTTTTCGCTGTTCAATTTCTCGTTCAAGGTCAGCGATTCGCTTAGCTGCCTGTTTAGTTCCTGGATTGTCTGGTCTTTCTGATCCAGTTCGTCCTGCATCTGTTCGGTCATCAGCAGAAGTTCTTCCACCTGCCCGACGTTCTCTAAGTTTCTGCATTCGCTCATCGATCTCCCTCGCTTTCTCTATCTGCTGTTTAAGGTCAGCAATTCGCTGTTCTGTTTCTGCAATAAGCTGTTCTCGTTGTTCAGCTTCTGCGTTAATTCCTGCCATTGCTGATTCTCGTTTTCCAACTGTTCGATTCTGGTTTTCTGTTGCTCGATCTGTGAGAGCAGTTCTTCTGTATCTGGCAAAAGATTTAGCAGCCTGGATAATTCGCTGTTTAAGCTTTTTAAACTCTGGTTCTGCTCCTGAAAAGACAGGAGCTGCCTGTCCCGTTCCTGCAATTCCTGTACCATCTCTGCCATAAGATTCTGCTGTTCCTCGATCTGGTTTATCATTGTCTCCATCATGGGAATGACTTCCCGGCTTTCTTCTAATGTCACGCAATCGCTCCTTCCATTGTGTTAATGCACTGGATACTTTTCCAAAAGAAATCTGTATTTTATCCAGCAGTGCATTTTGTCTTTTTATGATCTGGTTTTCCTCTACTTTCCATGAAGTAGAGGATGTCTGTCCGTTTTGAAATTTCTCGTCAATTTTTCTGGCATCTGCGCCCTCATGGATCGTCGGTATCTCTAATTTTCCCTGCCTTGCATAAGAACGGTGGTCAATGTGATTTTCCGTTTTCAAATGTGCATTACAGACGTTTGCCCATTCGCTCCGCCATAGCTCACAATTTTTCGGATTGTTCCACCCGGTAGCATCGGTTAATACACGTTTCCACTGTTTGCGGTTCCTTGTCCCGACTTTCTGGACTCCATTTTCATCAAGTACGGGGATTCGGATTCCATGACGGTCAGGGTTCTTTTTATCCTGCCACCAGTCCGGATGGGATTCATCCACCACAATATTTCCATTTTCATCTCTGACAAACTCCCAATCCTTGATTTCTTTGTTACCCCATGAGTGGTCTGAATTGAATGGTCGCATCGTCACCAGTAAATGCACATGGGGATTACCATCTCCTTTATCGTGGATACTCCAATCCGCACACATTCCCTTATCTACAAAGGTCTTTTGAATATATTCAGTTGTATAATCAATCTGTTCCTGTCGGCTCCATTCTTTCGGAAGTGAGAACTCAAATGACCTGCCGAGTTGTGCATCTGAACTTTTTTCTATCCTCAAGACTTCATTCCATAAACGCTGCTTCTGAAAAGTAAGTTTGAATTTTTCCAGTGCAGCATTTTGGTTATCTGCCCTTTTATATCGGACAGATTTCTGGAACCGTCTGATATTTTCAGCAGGTACATTCTGCCATTCCTGTGGTGCATTTTCACACATCAGCAGGCTGGTATAAACGACTTCTTTTTTTGAAGTATAGTAGCTGATCCTGCCTGTTTCTTCATTTTTCATCACATCGCCATTGAGATAAGCAGACGCCGATATGATGGATTTTCCTTTGCTGCGTCCAACAATCTTTACTGTATAATGAAAAATCGCCATGCTCCGTTTCCCCCATTCTGCCGTATCCGGCTTTGATTTCCGGCAGGTAACGTTTTTCCTAAAAGAAAATGGTATCTGCCGGAGCACCCTCTGCGTAAGAGTGCCCTGTGCATAACAGCCTGCATGGAATGTGCCCCTCTGGCGAAGAGTGCCTCCTGCGGCATGAGCAGGTCTGGCTGAAAGCCCCGCCGACGGAACGAGCCCGGCAAGCGTAAGCGCAGACCGGTTGCCACCTGTGGCAAACTTATACGGACGACCTCTGGTTGTCCATAAGTGCGCCCTTCATAAAAAAGCAATGAAGGGAATGGAAACTCCACTCCCTCCGGCATTACACTTCCTCCGTATTTGCAACTGGCTCTTTCTGCATTGCCTTTGAGAAGAATTTCCCATTTGCTTCCTGCCTTTTTAAGAAGCCGATCAGCTTTGGGATATCATCTTCCTCAATCGCAGAACCCAGTACCGATTCCACTGCACCGCCAATCTGGCAGAGCCTGTGTGTCCGTTTTTTGGTTTCCACATCTTTCTGACGTTTCTTCAGTTCCCGTTTCTGTGCTGCATACTGTTTTGCTTTCTCAAGGCTTTCCTGTTCTTTCTTTTCCAACTGGAGCATACGCTCCTCATAACTCTTTGTTGATCTTGCCATAAATATCATCGTCCTTTCTTTTTTTCCAAACATAAGTTTCCTGTTGTCTGTCAGACGAAGTACATGGTATAATCTGCTTGCGTGTAGGTATATCATGACTCCGGTCTGATAGAACCTTTGGCGGTTTCTTCGGGAACCGCTTTTTTAAGTTGAACCGTTTCTTGTGACTGCTTTCACATTTCCCTTATCCCTCAAGTCCCTGCCCTCGTTGGCTTCCATAAAAAGTTCCAGCATATCCGTTTTGATCAGGACTTTTCTCCCAACCTTCAATACCGGAAGTTTCTTCCACTCTACCAACTTTCGCAGGGTGTTCCTGCCAATTCCCGTATAATCAGCAGCTTCCTCAATAGATAAGGCAATCTTTCTTTGCGTCATATGACCACCTCCTTTCGAATTGCATTATGCAATTTCATTTGTGCTGTCAGTATAGCGTGTTTATATTGCTTTGTCAAGCATTATGAAATTTTGCTGCTTTTCTTAAAATTGCATATTGCAATATATTTTGTTGCGTGGTATAGTAATGACATACCGAAAAAGGAGGCACATCAGCATGAAAGATAAAGAACTACGCAAGCTGATCGGCAGCAGGGCAAAACAGCGCCGTCTGGAATTAAATCTGACACAGCCTTATGTCGCAGAGAAGATGGGAGTTACCGCTTCCACAATCCTGCGTTATGAGAATGGTTCGATTGACAATACCAAAAAGATGGTACTGGAAGGTCTTTCGGAAGCACTTCATGTATCGATTGAATGGCTCAAAGGGGAAACCGATGAATATGAAACTGATATTACGGATAAGAAAGAATTGCAGATTCGTGATGCGATGGGCGACATTCTCAAACAGTTTCCTCTTGACCTCAATAAAACAGAAGACGCTTTTTCTAAAGACTTACTGCTGTTAATGTTAAAGCAATATGAACTGTTTCTGGATTCGTTTCAGTTCGCCTGTAAAAATTACAAAGGCAGTACCAAAGATGCGGACATTGCCAAAGTAATGGGATTTGAATCGAAAGATGAATATAATGAGATTATGTTTCTCAGGGAGATCACACATACTGTCAACGCATTTAATGATATGGCAGATGTTGTAAGGCTCTATTCAAAGAAACCGGAAGCGGCAGAACAAAGGCTTGCAAATCTTTTATCCGAAGTTATGTATGACGATTCTGAATCGGTATAGTAAGATAATCGGAGTTATGATACAATGAGCGCAAGCGAGTCAAGCTGTTTACAGATTTGACGAGCGGCGAATTGGCTTATGGACTTGTCCATAAGATGCCTACACGCAAGAAGCATTTCAGCAGTTCCGATTGTCTGATATCGAAAGGAGACATACGATTATGGCAAAAGGATCTGTTAGAAAAAAAGGAAAAAAATGGTACTATCGTTTCTATGTAGAAGATGCAAGCGGTAAAATGGTTCAGAAAGAATACGCCGGAACCGAAAGTAAAAGTGAGACGGAAAAGCTTCTCCGCAAGGCACTGGAAGACTACGAAGATAAGAAGTTTGTTGCAAAGGCAGATAATCTTACCGTAGGGGAACTTCTGGATATGTGGGCAGAAGAAGAACTGAAAACTGGGACACTCAGCAACGGTACAGTGGAAAATTATCTTGGTGCAATCCGATGTATCAAAAAACACCCGATTGCAGACCGCAAACTGAAAACAGTTACTGCCGAACATTTACAGGCATTTCTTGATCTGCTTACATTCGGTGGTGAGTTTCCAGACGGGAAAGTAAAAAAGGGATACAGCAAAGATTATATCCATTCTTTTTCCGCAGTGTTACAGCAGTCATTCCGTTTTGCAGTATTTCCAAAACAGTTAATCAGTTTCAATCCGATGCAGTATATTAAGCTGAAAAAGCAGGCAGAGGAAGTTGACCTCTTTTCCGATGATGAAGTGGAAGAAGGTACACAGCCGATTTCACATGAGGATTATGAACGGCTTATCCAATATCTGGAAAAGAAAAATCCACCTGCTATTCTTCCGATTCAAATTGCGTATTATGCCGGGCTCCGTATCGGGGAAACCTGTGGTCTTACATGGCAGGACATTAACCTTGAGGAACAATGCCTGACCATAAAACGCAGTATCCGCTACGACGGCATGAAACACAAAAATATTATCGGACCAACGAAACGGAAAAAAGTAAGGATTGTTGATTTTGGAGATACGCTGACTGAAATACTGAAAGCTGCCAGAAAAGAACAGCTCAAAAACCGGATGCAGTATGGCGAATTATATCACCGCAATTACTACAAAGAAGTGCATGTGAAAAACAGGGTATATTATGAATACTATCATCTTGACGGAACACAGGAAGTCCCGACAGATTACAAAGAAATCTCCTTTGTCTGCCTGCGACCAGATGGCTCTTTGGAACTGCCGAGTACACTCAGCATTGTATGCAGATCAGTGGCAAAGAAGCTGGAAGGATTTGAAGATTTCCATTTTCACCAGTTGCGTCACACTTATACCAGCAATCTGCTTTCCAATGGAGCTACACCGAAAGATGTACAGGAACTGTTAGGACACTCTGATGTCAGTACCACAATGAATATTTACGCTCACTCAACAAGAAAAGCAAAACGGGATTCCGCAAGACTTCTTGATAAAGTAGCGAGCAATGCTTAACTAAAAATTTCCCTTATTTCCCTTGCGGATTCCGCATAAGGGCAAAAATAAGGGAAAATACATATCATTTCACTATTTAATGGGCTGAAAAGCCTGTAAAATAAGGAAAGTTCAGGAAATCTCTCCACAAATTCCGAGTTGTATTTCTGTTTGTTTTAAAAATGGGCAATCCCGATTGGAATTGCCCATTCATCGTACTAATTATGCGATTTTTTCTTGCTTGCACCGATTTCTGCATCAATTGATGTAAGTTTGATGTAAATCGCTGTTTTTTTCAGTTTTTTATCAAATGAAGTACGTCCTGTTTATTTTGCAAAACGGTACATCTTTACATCATCTTAGTACAGCTTTGCTCCTGCCGGGATCGCATCGTCCAGCATCAGCAGGTTCAGTCCTTCCCGTCCGTCGTACTCGTACACAGCGGAGATCAGCATGCCCTCGGAGGGAATGCCCATCATCTTTCTCGCAGGCAGGTTGGTGATGGCCACACATGTCTTTCCAACCAGCTCCTCCGGCTCGTAGTAGTCGTGGATACCGCTTAAGATGGTGCGCTTCCGGTCGGTTCCGTCGTTTAAGATGAACTTAAGAAGCTTCTTGGACTTGGGAACCGCCTCGCACTCCTCGATCTTCACCACGCGGAAATCGGATTTTGCAAAGGTATCGAAATCCACCAGATCCTCGAATAACGGCTCGATCTTTACCTTGGAGAAGTCCACCGGCTCTGCCTTTGCTGCCGGCATGGCCTCAAGCTGCTGTGTAAGGACTTCGGCAGCCTGGTTCATGGCAGCGTCTAAGGAAGCAGCCTTCTTCTCTTCCTTCTTTCCGGCGTCCAGACTCTTCATAGTCGGGAACAGCAGGACATCGCGGATCGCAGCAGAGTCAGTCAGCAGCATGCACATACGGTCGATGCCGAAGCCGATGCCTCCTGTGGGAGGCATACCGATCTCCAGGGCATTTAAGAAGTCCTCGTCTGTATGGTTGGCTTCCTCGTCTCCCTGGGCCAGCAGCTCCTCCTGGGCCTTAAAGCGCTCTCTCTGGTCGATGGGATCGTTGAGCTCGGAATACGCGTTGGCCATTTCCCAGCCGTTCATAAAGAACTCGAAGCGCTCTGTATACTCTGGATTTTCCGGCTTCTTCTTTGTAAGGGGAGAGATCTCCACCGGGTGGTCCATGATAAAGGTGGGCTGTACCAGGTGCTCCTCTACAAACTCCTCGAAGAACAGGTTTAGGATATCGCCTTTTTTGTGGCGGGCCTCCACCTCGATGTTGTGCTCCTTGGCCGCAGCCTTGGCCTCTGCCAGGGTATGGATCTCGTCAAAGTCCACGCCGGAATATTTCTTAACGGCTTCCACCATGGTCATACGGGCAAAGGGCTGGCCCAGATCCATTTCAATGCCGTTATAAACGATCTTTGTGGTTCCCAGGACCTCCTGGGCCACAAAGCGGTACAGGTTCTCAGTCAGGTCCATCATGCCGTGGTAGTCGGTGTATGCCTGGTAAAGCTCCATTAAGGTGAACTCCGGATTGTGTCTTGTATCCAGGCCCTCGTTACGGAATACGCGGCCGATCTCATACACGCGCTCCATTCCGCCCACGATCAGTCTCTTTAAGTAAAGCTCCAGGGAAATACGGAGCTTCAGATCCTCGTCCAGAGCGTTGAAATGGGTCTCAAAGGGTCTTGCGGCAGCTCCTCCGGCATTGGACACCAGCATGGGAGTCTCCACCTCCATAAAGCCCTCGCCAGCCAGGTATTTACGGATGGCGGCCAGGATCCTGGAACGCTTGATGAAGGTATCCTTTACATCCTCGTTCATGATCAGGTCCACATATCTCTGGCGGTAACGGATATCCGTATTGGTCAGTCCATGGAACTTCTCCGGAAGGATCTGGAGACTCTTGGAAAGCAGGGTCACGGAATGGGCATGGATCGAGATCTCGCCCATCTTTGTAGTAAATACAAAGCCCTTGATCCCTACGATATCGCCAATATCCATTTTCTTGAAATCCTTATATGTGTCCTCACCCAGGTCATCCCGGCATACGTAGCACTGGATGTTTCCCTTCAGGTCCTGGACGTTGCAGAAGGAGGCTTTTCCCATCACACGCTTGCTCATCATACGTCCGGCGATGGAAACCTCCTTCCCCTCATACTCTGCGTACTGCTCTTTTACATCTGTGCTGTGCACAGTCACATCATATTTTGTGATCTGGAACGGGTCCTTTCCGTTTGCCTGAAGCTCTGCTAACTTTTCACGGCGCACCTTGAGAAGCTGGTTTAAATCCTGCTCCTGGCCGTTTCCCTTCTTCTGGTTTCCCTGCTCTGCCACTGCTCTTCTCTCCTTTTAGTAATTAATCCACTCGCTTGATATCTAATACCTTATACTGGAGCATTCCTGCCTGGGTCTCCACATCCACCACGTCGCCGACTTTTCTGCCGATCAGCGCATGGCCCACAGGAGATTCGTTGGAGATCTTGTTCTGAAGGCTGTTGGCCTCAGTGGAACCAACTAACTTAAACTCCATCTCTTCCTCAAACTCCACGTCATATACTTTGACAACACAGCCGATGCTGATCTTGTCAAGGTTCACTTCATCCTCAACAACGACTTCTGCATTCTTTAACAGCTTCTCCAGCTCGTCGATCCTGGCCTCGATGTCCCTCTGCTCATCCTTGGCTGCATCGTACTCGGCGTTCTCGGATAAGTCGCCCTGCTCTCTGGCCTCTTTGATCTTCTGGGCGATCTCACGACGGCGGTTTACTTTAAGATCCTGAAGCTCATCTTCATATTTTTTCAGTCCTGCATAAGTCAAAATGTGTTTCTTATCTGCCATGACGTCATACCTTCCTTTATATTCAGGGCAAACTGCCCCTTTATACTAACATCCAGTGTATTATAGCGTGAACCCCTGGTATTGTCAAGAATCCGGCGGAGCGTTTTTCCTTATTCCGCCCCGCCGGATCCCATCCAGCCTCTATTCCTTTTAAAATTTAAAGATGTTTAACCCCGTATCCGGATCCTTGACCCGGTCCACGGTCCCGTCGATGACTGTGATGACCATTTCCAGGGTGGCTCCCACGGTTCCGGCGCTTAAATGGCCGCCGTACACGTTTCCGTTTTTATCTCCGGCCGCCGTATGCAGATGGCAGTAATACTCCCCGTCCATGGTATTGATGGTACCGGTGAGGGAAACGATCTCGAACATACCGTCAAAGTCGTTGCCCACAAATTTTCTCTGGTCCAGGTCATAAACTCCCACATTCATGTGGCTGAAGGTGCCCAGGGCGCTGATGCTGGCTAATTTTATGTTCTCCTTAAGAGCCACCTTCTTAAGCTCGGCAAACAGGTCCTCGTTTCTGTCCATGCGGACGATCACTGTGTTTTCAAATCTGCGGTATTCCATAGTCAACGGTCTCCTTCCATATTATATAGTATCTTTGCTTCATTTTTACTGGATCGCTTTCTTTTTCCAGCGTCCTCTCTTATAGCAGACAGCCGTCATAACGGCTCCCAGCGTCCAGGAAAGGAGCAGGGAGATAAACACGCACTCGCTGCGCCCATTGGGAAGCTCCGGCGTTCTGGTGAGCCAGGAGATCCCATAGGCCACCGGGACACGGACCACAACTGTGGTGAACAGGGAGATCCACATGGGCGTCATGGTGTCTCCGGCTCCTCTCATGACGCCGGAAAGGCTCTGGGTCACTGCCATGGCGATATAGCCAACGGCCAGGATCCGCATCATATAGAAGCTCAGATCCACCAGCTCTGTGGTCGAAGTGAAGATCCCCATCAAATATCTTCCAAATATAAGGATCAGGGCCGTAATGGAGGCCGAAACCCCCATGGCCATGAGGGTCCCCTGCTTTGCTCCCTGCTCCACCCGGTCGTACTGCTTCGCTCCCACGTTCTGGCCCGCATAGGTGGTCATGGTGGTGCCGAAGGAGAAGTTGGGCATCATGGCGAAGCCGTCCACACGCATGATGATCACATTGGCTGCAATGAGCATCTCCCCAAAGCTGTTGGTCAGCGACTGGACCATGATCATGGCCAGGGAGAAGATGGCCTGGGTCAGGCCCGACGGAAGTCCCAGACGGATGATGTTGAGGGCATTGTCCTTATGTGCCTTCAGATACCGGGGCTTCATATCAAAAAGCTCGCTCATCCTTGCCAGCTTCCAAAAGCACAGAATAGCCGATACCGCCTGGGCAATGGCCGTGGCCAGGGCAACGCCGAAAACTCCCAGTCCCAGGCCCGCAACGAACCACACATCCAGGACGATGTTGATGACCGTAGCCACCAGCAGGTATACCAGTGCGGAAACGGAATCCCCCAGTCCCCGGAGGACGCCGCCCAGGATATTATAATAGGCCACGCCGGCGATCCCGTAAAACAGGACGGTCAGATAGGACGCGCACCAGTCGATGATGCTGGCAGGCGTATGTAAAAGCTCCAGCAGAGGCCGGACCACAAGGGAGCCCACGATCATAATGAATACCGAAGCGGCCGCCGTCAGAGTCACACAGCAGCCGATGGTCCTGGAAAGCTGCTCCCTGTCCCTGGCTCCGAAATACTGGGAGACCATGACGCTGGTCCCCACCGAGATCCCGATGAAAAGCACCAGCAGCAGGTTAAAAATGGGACTGGCGCTGCCCACAGCCGCCAGGGCGTTGTCTCCCACGAATTTTCCCACGACGATGCTGTCTACGGTGTTATAAAGCTGCTGCGCGATGTTTCCGATGATCATCGGGATCGTAAAAAGCGCAATGTTTTTCCATGGTTTCCCCGCTGTCATATCCACGGGTGCAAATAATTTCTTCAGTGAAGCCATTCTTTTTATTCCCCTTTTTTTCTGATAGCTATTATTTTAGCATGGGTTTTTAAAAAAAACAACCCGGCTGCTCTCCGATTTTCCGTCAGAGAACAGCCGGACTGTTCCTGTTTTATAACAGCGGAGCCGCCAGCCGAAGGATACACTGGCCGATCCTTAAGACCGCCGAGCGGCCGCTCCTGTATTCCTCCGTTACCTCCTGGCAGATGGGGAAAAGCCCGTCGAAATCGGCCTTGATATCCTTTATGGCCTCGCAGTCATAGAGGAATACGCCGTTTTCAAAATGCAGGTACAGACTCCTGTAATCCAGGTTGATGGTCCCCACCACCGCCGTCTCCCCGTCGCAGACGCACTGCTTGGCGTGGATGAAGCCCGGCGTATATTCATAGATCCGGACGCCGTCCCGCACCAGTCCCGCATAGTAGGACCGGGTCACCTGGAACACCGCCTTTTTATCCGGAATCCCCGGCGTAATGAGCCGCACGTCCACGCCGCGCTTGGCAGCCAGCCTCAACTCCCGGCCCAGCTCGTCGCTGACGATCAGATAGGGCGTCGTAAAGTATACATAATCCTTGGCATTCTTTATCACGTTCATGTATACGTTCTCACCCACAGGCTCGCCGTCCAGGGGATTGTCGCCGTAGGGCTGTACAAAGCCGCGGCCCTTTGCCGTATAACCGGGATCCGGCAGATACCTGGCAAAATCCATATCTGTCACCTTCACGGAATTCCACATTTCCAGGAACAGAACCGTCAGATTCTTTACGGCGTCGCCCTCCAGCCGGACGCCCGTATCCTTCCAGTGGCCGTAGGGGCTTGTCAGATTGAAATACTCATCCGCCAGATTATAGCCTCCGGTGAAGCCCACCTTTCCGTCCACCACTGTGATCTTCCGGTGATCCCGGTTGTTCATGAACACATGAAGCATGGGTACCATAGGGTTAAATACCCGGCACTGGATCCCGTCGGCCTCCATCCGTTTAATGAATTCGGGGCTGATGAAGCCCACGCTTCCCACGTCGTCGTACAGGAGACGTACCTCCACCCCTTCCTTTACCTTACGGGCCAGGATCTCCCGGATCCCCGCAAAGGAGGTGCTGTCCTCAATGGCATGGTATTCCATGAAGATAAAGGTCTTTGCCTCTGAAAGGGCCTTTTTCTGGGCCTCCAGCCCGTCGGAGGCATCGCCGTAAAACTCCACGTCCGTATTCCGGTATACTGGATATTTTCCAAAATTGCTGATATACCGGGACTGGTTGGCCACAGCCCGGTCCTGGGCATCCATCTCCTCCAGGACCTTTGGATCCTGGGCGATCAGATCCGCCAGCTTTCCCTTGATCTCCCCATGGCGCTTTGTCATGAACCGCAGGACCATGGAATGGCCTAAAAGCAGATACAGGCACAGTCCCATGACAGGAGCCGCCAGGATCAGCATGATCCATAGGATCTTATAGGCGGAATTTTCCCTGGAAGCATAGATCCGCAGCACCACCACCATGGCAGCGATGGTGGAGATCAGTGCGATGAGCCAGGAATACCGGTTCAGCCGCAGGACGATCAAAAGGATCCAGCCTGCCTGGATCAGTACCGAAAGGATCACGAAGGCCATGCGGCCCACGCTGTTTTTTACATCTGTTTTCTGCTCTGCACGCATACTCATCCCTCTTTCCTGCGGACCGTTCCGTAATCTGGCTTCACGGCACAGCCGATCCCCAGCCCCCCCGGTCCGATGTGGCAGCTGACACCCAGGGACAGGGGATCGCACATCACCTGCTTTCCTGGAAATGCAGCCTCGATCTCCTTTACCCAGCTTTCTGTTTCTGCCTCTGATGCACTGGAAGCCGCCAGGATATGGACAGCCCCGGCCTCATATGCCTCCTGGAACCTGGTTTCGATCTCATGCTTCATGGCTTCGATCATGGTTTTTCTGGCTTTTAAAAAGCCGTGGCACTTTTTAAAGGAATCCAGCTTCCCCGTGGCCAGCTTAAGGACCGGCTTAATGTTGAACACAGCGCCTAAGGCTGCTGCTGCCGGAGTGATCCGTCCTCCTTTTTTCAGATACTCCAGAGTCTGGACGCCGATATAGATCATCATCTGGTCCGATGCCCGCTCCAGAAGCTCCCGGATCTCTTCAGCCGTATATCCCTTTTCCACCAGCTCCAGCGCGTCCAGGACCATACGGTGCAGAGGCGTCGCCACCTGGCCGTGGTCCACCACCAGGACTCTCCCCTCATACTTCTCGTCCCGGGTCAGGGCATATGCCGTCTCGCAGGAGCCGCTGAGTCCGCTGCTGATGGGCATATACAACACCTTTTCATACTCAGACAGAACCCGGTCCCATAAAGCCGTCACCTCCGCCGGAGACGGCTGGGAGGTGGAGACGTCTGCTCCTTCCTTTAATTTTTCCAGAAACTCATCCCTGTCCAGGTCTACGCCCTCATACAGGCAATGGCCTTCAATATAAAACGGCATGGGCAGGACAAATATCCCCCGCTCCGACGCCTCCTTCTGACTGATTCCGCTGCAGCTGTCTGTTATAATCCCCACTGGCTTCATAAATTTCTATTTTCCTTCCCTTTCATTGACAATTATAATACACTATGATACATTTGTGTCGTCCAACTTACTGTAACAACTGTAACATCATCGCCGGGGACCGTCAATATTTCTTTTTCATGCCTGTACAAAATATACGCTTTTTGTAACCTCGTCCCCAGAACCAGAAAAGGAGACCGTATGAAAAACCTATCTAATAAGGAAGCCAATAAGGTCACCAGGGAATGCCTCCAGACTGCCCTGATCCAGCTCATGAGCCAGAAGCCCTTTGAAAAGATCACCATCACCGAGCTGGTCCGCCGTTCCGGTGTTTCCCGGACAGCCTTTTACCGCAATTATGAATCCAAGGAAGAGATCCTGAACGAGGTATGCCGCTCTTTTATCGACAGTCTGTCTGCCTCCTTCTCCGATCCCACCTTCCAGAAGGATCCAGTCCTCTGGTACCGCTGCTTTTTCCAGGACATATGGGACCACGCCATGCTGTTCGGACTTCTCCTGGAGGCGCATATGCTCAATACCTCCGCCTTCACCTCTTCCTATTCTCTCGTAAAAAAAGACCACGATGGGGAGCCGGCCTCCCTGTACCGGTATCTGGCATGGGAAGGCGCGTTCTCCACCATTGTGGTCCGCTGGTTCCAGGGTGGGAGGAAGGAATCCATTGATTTTATGGCCGAATTCTGCTCCCAGGTCCTGGTATTTTAGTTTCCGGGCTATTTATAATTTACGATCTTTCCAAAATCTGCCTTTAAGGAAGCGCCGCCCACAAGGCCTCCGTCGATATCCTTCTGTGCAAACAGCTCAGCTGCATTTCCTGCATTCACAGAACCGCCGTACTGGATACGGATCGCCTCTGCCGTCGCCTCATCATAAACCTCGCCGATGCAGGCACGGATCGCTGCGCAAACCTCTTCTGCCTGCTCTGTGGTGGCAGTCTTTCCGGTTCCAATGGCCCAGATGGGCTCATAAGCGATCACTGCCGTCTTTGCCTGATCTGCAGTCACATTCTGGAATGCGATCTTCACCTGCTTGCGGATCCAGTCCAGGGTGATGCCCTGTTCCCTCTGGGTCAGAGTCTCACCGCAGCAGATGATGGGAGTCAGGCCGTGCTCAAAGGCCTTTAATACCTTCTTATTAACCGTCTCGTCGGTCTCTGCGAAGTATTCCCTTCTCTCAGAGTGGCCAATGATCACATATTTCACACCGGCATCGGTAAGCATACTGGGAGAGATCTCTCCGGTGAATGCCCCCTTTTCCTCAAAGTACATATTTTCTGCTCCAACGGCGATATTGGTGCCTTCGCAGGCCTTTACCACCGGAATGATATCGATGGCCGGAACGCAGAACACCACGTCAGCCTCTTCTGTTTTTACCAGGGGCTTTAAGGTCTCCACCAGGGCCGCTGCCTCTGTGGGAGTCATGTTCATTTTCCAGTTTCCGGCGATGATCTTTCTTCTTGCCATTTTATTTATCCTCCTTGATCCATACCCTTCCTATACACGCATCGGCCGTCTCCGGCTCCGATGCGCCAGGTGTCTTTCACGGGTGGTCCCCATCGTAAAATCCGTTTTTTTCCCGGCCTACTTATCGTCGGCTGCTACGACTCCAGGAAGTGCCTTTCCTTCCAGGAACTCCAAGGATGCGCCGCCGCCGGTGGAGATGTGGGTCATCTTGTCCCCGAAGCCAAGCTGGTTCACAGCCGCTGCGGAATCGCCGCCGCCGATGATGGTGGTGGCGTCTGTCTCAGCCAGGGCTCTGGCCACAGCAATGGTCCCGGCTGCCAGGGTCGGGTTCTCGAATACGCCCATGGGTCCGTTCCATACTACGGTCTTCGCATTCTTTACAGCATCGCTGTAGATCCTGCATGTCTCCGGTCCGATGTCCACGCCCTCTTTATCTGCGGGAATGGCATCTGTGGAAACGTATTCCACGTCAACCGGTGCGTCAATGGGACTGGGGAATGCGGAAACCACAGTGGTATCCACCGGAAGGAGCAGCTTCTTGCCCAGCTTTTCTGCCTTTTCCATCATTTCCTTACAGTAGTCCAGCTTGGAATCGTCCACCAGGGAATTTCCGATCTCTTTGCCCTGGGCCTTTAAGAAGGTGTAGGCCATGCCGCCGCCGATGATCAGTGTATCGCATTTTTCCAGTAAATTGGAAATTACGTTTAACTTGTCGGCAACCTTTGCGCCGCCTAAGATGGCAACGAAGGGACGCACCGGATTCTCAACGGCGTTTCCAAGGAATTCGATCTCTTTCTGCATCAGATAGCCCACTGCATTGGAGCCGCCCTTTTCTGTGATGAATTTTGTAACGCCGGCCACAGACGCATGGGCGCGGTGGGAAGAACCGAAGGCATCGCATACATAATCATCTGCCAGGTCTGCCAGCTCACGGCTGAATCCCTCGCCGTTTTTTGTCTCCTCAGCGCCGCGGAAACGGGTATTCTGGAGTAAGATCACATCGCCGTCCTTCATGGCCTCTACTGCCTTTGCAGCAGCTTCTCCGGTTACATGGTAGTCGCTTACGAATACGACCTCTTTTCCTAACTTTTCAGAAAGGCTCTTTGCCACAGGAGCCAGGGACTCGCCCTCGTTGGGGCCGTTCTTTACCTTGCCCAGATGGGAGCAGAGGATCACCCTTCCGCCGTCGTTCATTAATTTTTTAATGGTGGGAAGAGCTGCCACGATCCTTGTCTCATCGGTGATCGCACCATCTTTTAACGGTACGTTGAAGTCGCAGCGCACCAGGACTCTTCTGCCTTTTACGTTGATGTCGTCGATGGTCTTCTTATTTAAAGCCATGTTCCATTCCTCCTTATTTTTCCGATGATTCCATTATATCATAAAAAATGGGTCCGGTCCATTCCAGACCGGACCCTAAGTGAGTCAAAACCAGCCAGAATTAAGCATTCAGTAATTTACCGAAGTGCTTGATGGTACGTACCATCTGGCTTGTGTAGGAATTTTCGTTATCGTACCAGGAAACCACCTGAACCTCAGAAGTATTCTCGTCGATGGGAAGGACCATGGTCTGGGTCGCATCGAACAGGGAGCCGTACTTCATGCCGATGATATCGCTGGAAACGATCTCGTCTGTATTGTAGCCGAAGGACTCGTTGGCAGCAGCCTTCATAGCCTCATTGATGGATTCCTTTGTGGGCTGTCCCTTAACAACGGCTGTTAAGATCGTTGTGGATCCGGTCGGGGTCGGAACACGCTGTGCGGAACCGATGAGCTTGCCGTTTAATTCCGGAATAACAAGACCGATGGCCTTTGCAGCGCCTGTGCTGTTGGGAACGATATTGATGGCAGCCGCACGGCTTCTTCTCTTGTCGCCCTTTCTCTGCGGTCCGTCCAGAGTCATCTGATCGCCGGTGTAGGCGTGGATGGTGCACATGATACCGGACTGGATCGGGTAAGCATCGTTTAATGCCTTTGCCATGGGTGCCAGGCAGTTGGTCGTACAGGAAGCAGCGGAGATGATGTGATCATCCTTGCTTAACTGGTCGTGGTTTACGTTGTAAACGATGGTCGGGAGATCGTTTCCTGCCGGAGCGGAGATGATCACGTGCTTAGCGCCTGCATCGATATGAGCCTGTGCTTTTGCTTTGGAGGTGTAGAAGCCTGTGCACTCTAACACTACGTCTACGCCCAGCTCGCCCCACGGAAGCTCTGCTGCGTTGGCCTTTGCGTAGATCTTGATCTCTTTTCCGTCAACGGTGATGGAATCCTCGCCGAAGGAAACCGTATCTGCCAGTGCGTATCTGCCCTGGGTGGAGTCGTATTTTAATAAGTGTGCCAGCATTTCCGGAGAAGTTAAGTCGTTGATGGCAACGATCTCAAATCCCTCTGCGCCGAACATCTGTCTGAAAGCAAGACGGCCGATACGGCCAAAGCCATTAATTGCTACTTTAACTGCCATATTTTCATTCCTCCTAAAATGATCGCTGTTATTTCAGCCTCGATTGTTAAATATTAATCAATTTAGCATGTATTATATATGACTCTTCGGGAAATTGCAAGACTTTTTTTTCGAAATAACTTCTTGTTTTTTCTTGCAACTTGCTGCTTTTTTCCTTATACTGGTGATACATAGAAAAATATCCTCTTTTTTCAAATAAGAAAGGCATGATCCATGCTTCCGAAGTTCAAAAAATTGTCTTTAGAAAAACAATTATTTCTCAGCTTTTTCTCTGTTTCCGCCTGTCTTCTGGTGCTCTCCCTGGGGATCAGCCTGTTTTATAACGTAAACAGACGGAAGGCGGAGATCGATTCCCTGATCAGCGGGGTGGCCGCCTACGCCGCCTCCATGGACCAGGTGATCCACATGCTGGATTCCGGCTATCCGGACAGGGAAACCGCAGCAGCTCTGGACGGGCTCCATGAAAACTTTCCCGATCTGAATGTCATCGCCATCTACGACAGGAACCTCCTGCGGTTTTACCATACGACCCGCCGGGAATCCGGAGAAAGCCTCATAAACGGCGAGGAGCAGGCGGTGCTTTCCGGCAGCGGTCCTTATATCACCACTGGGATCGGTACCCACGGAACCCAGCGCCGGGCCTTTCACGCGGTCGTGGGCAACGACGGCGCCATATCCGGCTTTGTCATGGCCTCAGCGTTTTCCACCTATATTGCCGGCCAGTCCCGGCAGATCCTCTCCGTTTACGCGGCTGTGCTGGCCGTCATGCTGGTGATCAGCCTTCTGCTCTCCCACGGCACGGTACGGCTCCTGCGTTCCTCCCTCATGGGGTACCACCCCCAGGAGCTCCTGAAGCTTTACCTGCGCCAGGATACGGTGCTCAATGCCATGGAGGAGGGGATCCTCGCCTCTGATCTCACCGGTACGGTGGTCTTTGCCAATCAGCCCGCAAGGGCCCTGTTCCCTCCAGGGGAGGAGCCGCTGGGCCAGCCCATCGGCCGGCTGTTCCCGGCCACCAGAGCCCAGGAGATCCTGAAAACAGGAAGTCCGGTCATGGGACAGGGCTGCTCTCTTTCCGGGCATCCCCTAATCTGCAGTGAGATCCCCATTGGGAATCTCCCGAAGATCCAGGGCGTCCTTACGATCCTCAATGACCGCTATGAGGTGGAGACCCTGTCAGACGAGCTGTCCGGCGCCAGGTCCATGCTGGACACCCTGCGGGCCTTCAATCATGAATTTCTGAATAAGCTCCATGTGATCCTTGGCTATCTCCAGACCGGCCAGACCCAGCAGGCCATCACCTTCATTACAAACAGCAGCCTGGTATCCAGCCAGGCTATCCGTCAGACCGCCGACTGCCTCCGTGTCCATCAGATCTGTGCCCTTGTGGTAGGCAAGATGATGCACGCCGCAGAGCTGGGGATCCTGCTCACCGTGTCTCCCGACAGCCGCTGCATGGGAAAGGATCTGGTCATGGACGTGGGCGACTGTGTGACCCTCGTGGGAAATCTCCTGGAAAATGCCATCGAGGAGCTCCATGGCTCCAAAAAGGAGATCCGCGAGATCACCCTGGGGATCTACGCCAGCACCGAAGGCACAGTCATCACCTGTGAGGATACGGGCCGCGGGATCCCGGCGCCGGTCCTGGAGCGGATCTTTGACAACGGTTTTTCTACTAAAGGAGAAGGCCGGGGCACAGGTCTCCACCTGGTCCGTCAGATCGTGGACCGCTGCGGCGGAGAGATCTCCATCGACACCGAGGAGGGCGAAGGTACCTGCTTCACTCTCACTTTTACAAGAAAGGAATACCAATGATGTATCACGTCATGATCATTGAAGACGACCCGATGGTGGCCTCCATCAACCGGCAGTATGTGGAAGCCACCCCCTCGTTCCAGACAGACCGCGTCTTTAAAAGCGGCACTGAGGCTCTGGAATACCTGAAGGACCATACAACGGACCTGATCATCCTGGATTATTATACTCCCCTTATGAACGGGGATATATTCATCGACCGGCTCCATGCCATGGGAAAAACTCCTGCAATCATCATGGTCACCTCCGCCAATGACACCGATATCGTCCGCTCGCTTTTAAGCAGGGGCGTTCTGGACTATCTGGTAAAGCCCTTTGAATACGCCAGGTTCCGGACGGCCCTGGAGCGGTTCGCCGCCCAGCAGGAATATCTGCGGGGCGCCAGGCCCAGCCTGAGCCAGAATGCCATCGACCAGCTCTTTGCCGGGCCCGATCCTGCGGCAGATTCTGTCCCCCAGCTTTCCAAGGGACTCAATGAAGCGACTCTGAACATGATCCGCCGGTTCCTTGCGGAGCATCCGGAGGGTCTCTTTACCAGCGAACAGATCGCGGAGCAGATCCATCTGTCCCGGATCACCATCCGCCGGTATATGAATTATCTGGTGGATATCGGAGAGATCGTCAGCTCCATTGACTATAAGACCGGAGGCAGGCCGTCCATTCAGTACAGCCTGGGCCGCCGGAATTATACGTTTTAAGGCCGGCGGGACTACGAAACTTACGAAAGTCTGTTACATACTTACTAAAATTGACTTTTCCTCCACGGCAATTTATACTTTTTTTATAAATTGTTTATGTTTATAAAAAAGATTGGAGGATCTTAATTATGGCAGACATTATCAGTTATTTCGGCACCTACACGCCGGCTGCCGACGGAGCTGCTGCATCGTTCAAGTTTGAATATTTATGCACGCTCGGTTTCGCAGCCATCGTCATCTTTCTGGGGCGTGCCATTGTGGCGCGCTCCGCACCTTTAAGAAAGTATGCGATCCCGGCTCCAGTGGTTTCCGGTATTATCTTTTCCATCCTGGTCTCCCTGATCAAGGGCATGGGCATCGTGGATATTTCCTTTGACGCTGCCCTGATGAAGGATCTGACCCAGAATATCTTCTTCTTATGTGTAGGCTTTGGCTTCAGTGCAAAAATGCTCCGCCATGCCGGAGGAAAGCTCTGTGTGATGATCGCCTTCGCGGCATGTCTCCTCATCACATGCCAGGATCTCCTGGGCTACGCCTTGAGCCAGCTTCTGGGAATGCATCCGCTTCTGGCTCTCCAGTGCTCTTCTGCCGCTATGTCCGGCGGCGTAGGCACAGCAGCCGCCTTCGGCCCCATTTTTGAAGGCTGGGGCGCTCCCGACGCCACCACCATCGGCGTTGCGGCCGGTACCATGGGAAATATCATGGGCTCCCTGATCGGCGGACCTGTGGCAGCCTTCCTGATCGCAAAGCACGGTCTGAAATCTGACCCCAACGATAAGCCGGAGGCAGCGGCCACCGGAAAGGTTCCGGAATTAAACAATACAAAAATGATCATGATGTTTGCCCTGACTCTGCTTCTCGCAGCCCTTGGCATGCCTATCTACTGCCTGCTGGACAACATCCCCATGATCGAAATGCCGAAATTCATCGGCTGCCTGTTCGCAGGCGCCATTGCAAGGAACGTCATGGAGGCTGCCGGAATTAAATTCTACGTGCCCGAGGTAGATGCCATTGAGCATATGTTCCTGGAGCTTTACCTGGCTCTGGTCCTGATGACAACCGATTTCACAAAGCTGGCTCCTGTGGCCGGACAGATGAGCATCATCCTCATTGCCCAGGGCATCTTCATGGCTCTGTTTGGGATCTTTGTATCCTTTAACCTGTTTGGACGGGATTACGGTGCAGCCGTTATGACCGCCGGAAACATCGGCTGGGGCTGCGGCTCCGGATCCAACGCCGTCGCCAATGAAAAGGCCTTGATGGACCAGTATGGCTGGCACAACATCGCATGGGTATTATATCCGTCCTTTGCCGTTATCATCGACGATATTTATAATCCCATTTTCTTATCACTCTTTGGCGGCCTCTTTAAAGGCTGATCGTAATTTGACATTTTCCTGTATTCGTTTTACAGTTTACCTTCCCTTTTTAAAGCCAGGCCGGCAGCCCCCAACTGCCGGCCTGCTTCTTTTTGCACGGTGCCGGCCAGAGCCCCGGCCAAACAGTTTCAAAAAACCGGTTGTATCTCCGGCGGCTTCCGTGTTATGATGAAAGCAGCTTTGCTTTGAGATCCGTTTGAGAAATGGAATGGTGTAGACGAATGATCAGACATTTTTTTGCCGCCTTCGCGGCAGTTACTGTATTTTCCCTGGCTGTCTCCGGCTGCAGGACCGCTTCCCTGGCATCTCCCGAGCCATCGGAGGACCAGCCAGCCGGCCGTCTCCGCATCCTCACCATCGGCACTGCCGACAGCGGAGGAACTATGTACCCGGTGGGAAAGGCCATCGCCCAGGCCATCAGCCAGGCTGATGCCTCCATCACCGTCAACCTCAGCGCCTCCGAGGGCTCCGTCTCCAACGCGCTGGCCCTGCAGAACGGAGAGATCGATCTGGGGCTTGTGAGCGGAGACGTGGCTTACGCAGCCTTAAACGGTCAGCAGGAGTTTGAAGGCGCTCCCTGCCGGGACCTGCGGGTCATTGCCGCCGTATATCCCAGCCTCTCCAACTGGATCGCCCCCTCTTCGCTGGGGATCTCCTATGTCCATGAGCTGAAGGGCAGGCGGATCGCCATTGGCCCCCAGGATTCCTCCACGGCGCTTTCCGCCAGGATCGTCCTGGACGCAGCCGGCATCACAGAAACCAACTCGATCCTGAAAAATGATGGCCTGGGCTCCGGATCTGAAGGGATCCTCAGCGGTTCCCTGGATGCGGTCCACGGGTTTGCCGGCGTTCCCATCAGCGGCTTTTCCCAGCTGGCTGACGCCATGCCCTGCACGATCCTCCGGTATACAGACCAGGAGCTGGACTCCATCCTAAGTGAAAACTATTTTTATTACAGAGACGTGATCCCGGCCAAAACCTACCCGGGACAGGACCGGGACGTGGATACCTTCGGCATCAAATGCCTGCTGTGCGTGGATCAGGATATGGATGAGGGACTGGTTTACGAACTGACGTCCATCCTATATGAAAACGCCGGTTCCCTGGGCCGGCAGCACCCCTCTCTTTTCGCCATGTCAAGAGACCGGTTCATGTATTCAGCCCTCCCCATTCCCCTGCATCCCGGAGCGGAGCGGTTTTACTGGGAAAAGGGATTGTTATCAAAAACACATGGAAAAATGGAATAAGAAAGGAATCAGTATGATATCAGACTGTCATGTACACACAGAATTTTCCGGCGATTCCAAAGCGCCGCAGAATGCCCAGGTCCAGGCAGCCCTGGAACTGGGCATGAAAGAGATCTGTATCACGGACCACCACGACCCCGGCTCATCCCAGATGACCCATATTGACTTTACCCTGGATCTGCCCGCCTATCTCCGGGCCCTGGAAGACACAGTCCAGGCCTTTGAGGGGAAGATCCGCGTCCTTAAGGGGATCGAGCTGGGCCTCATGCTCCGGGAGAAGGACATTCTCACACGCCTGGGCGCAGAGCTTCCTGTGGATTATATCATCGGCTCCAGCCATTTCCTGGACGGTCTGGACGTCTACGATCCGGCCTGCTACCAGGGCCGCAGCGAATACGCCTCCTATTTCCGGTACTTTGAATCCACCCTGGCCCGAATCCGGACCCTGGACTGCTTTGACAGCCTGGGCCACCTGGATTACATCGTCCGCTATGGTCCGGACCGAAATAAGAATTATGTGCCAGGCGACTATATGGACATCATCGACGAGATCTTAAAGACCCTGATCCACCGGGGAAAGGCCCTGGAATGCAACACGGCCGGCTTCAAATACGGCCTGGGCCACCCCCATCCCCAGGAGGAGATCCTCCTGCGCTACCGGGAGCTGGGCGGAGAGCTTCTGACCATGGGCTCCGACGCCCATACTCCTGGCCAGGTGGGCGGCTTCTTTCCCCAGACCGCTGAGATCCTGAAGTCCTGCGGCTTCCGGTATTATACTGTCTACCACCAGAGAAAGCCCGTATTTTATCCCCTGTGAGCCTGGTCTTATTTTTTCTTCATCGCCTGCTCCACATCCTTGTGGAACTGGTCCCAGGCATCCTCATGGTCCACAAAATATTTGGGACAGATCTTTCCCGTCACGTCATAGTGGCGGATCACGTCCTCGGGCTTCAGCTTAAATTCCGTACAGAAATACGCGCACAGCTCCACCAGGGACTCATATGTACTGTCGTAAAACTTCCCCGTCTCATCGGGATGGCAGCACTCAATGGAAATGGTATCGCTGTTTCTGTGGTTGGACGCATAGGCCACCTCCGTAAGGGGAACGCACTGGACCACCTCTCCCTCCAGCCCGATCACAAAGTGGCTGCTGGCTGATGTGGCGTTTTCCCCGGTCTGGTCCTTCAGCTGCTCAAAATAGCTCCTGTTTTCCCTGGCCGTGCTGCATGGATTGGCCACATAATGGACCACGATTCCCCGGACCTCCTCCAGCGGCTTCTGGGGCCTGGAATACGGATTGGGAGTCAGAAGGTCCACCTTCACATACTCCGGCACCTGCACCTCCCCCGGATCCACCTGTTTTTTCTGGAATAGATTCTTAAACAGCACGACCACCGCTGCCAGAATGATCACAGACGCCGCCGTAAAAAGGCCTGCCAGGATCAGCTGGCGGATCCTCTCCTCCTTTTTTCTTTTGATCCGCCGCATTTCCCTCCTCAGCCGTCTCTCCTCATCTTCTCTCTCCATGACTCATATCCTTTCCTTTTTCTCCTGTACTTCACACGCCGGACTGCCGTTTCCCATCTCTCCGGCCATTGCCAGGGCTCTACGGCTCCAGAGGCTCCATGGCCCCGATCCCCAGGCCGCCCCGGGCAGAATCCATGTCCGGACCGGAAAGTCCTTCCCTGTATACGGCCAGGCTTACGACCTCCGTCAGAGGCACATATACGGCTTCATTATGGAGGCTTTCCATAATGTAGGCCATGTCCTCCTTCATCCGTTCCCCGTCGTTCTGTACCAGGGTGTCCCGCATGATCACATCCAGCTCCCGCTTTCCGCTCATTCCGCTCTGTACCAGATGGAATTTATCCCCCGGAGACGCCATGCAGAAAAAGCTGCCATAGGGTTCATAGGGGATCCCCCAGGTCCTGGAAAGCAGAAGGTCGAACTGGCCCGACTGCCAGCTTTCCTCATAAGCCGCTCCCGTCTGGGGAACCAGATCCACCTGGATCCCGGCCGCTTCATACTGGGCCTTTAACAGCTCTCCCACCTGGCCGTTTCCGGCAATGGAATCGTCGTATACCAGCCGGAGCTCCAGCCGCTGGCCGTTTTTGGACCGGATGGTCTCTCCCTCCGCATAGGTCCAGCCTGCTTCCTCCAGGATCCTTCCTGCCTCCTCCAGATCCTGGCCATAGGGAGCGATCCCCACGTCCGTTCCGGGTACTCTCCAGGAAAAATAGGAACCTGCCGGTTCCTGGAGCCCTCCATAGACCTTTTCTGAGATCTCCTCACGGCCTGCGGCATACTCCAGGGCCAGGCGCACTGCCTTATCTCCCGTCACCGGCCCCGCTGTATTCAGGTTCAGCACAGAAATGCTGGACGAAGGAGCCGACGCCGTCTGGAATCCGGCTTCCTCAAGCTCCTTAAAAAGCTCCAGTGTGATATGCTCTGAGTCCACCATCACATCCGCCTCTCCGGCCTTCATGGCCTCAGCGGCCTCTTCTGCGCTGGAGCATACCACTGTCCTTAAATACCGGAAGCCCGGCTTTTCTCCCCAGTAGGCCTCATTGCGCTCAAAAACGGAATATTCGCCCTCCACGTACGTTTTCAGCTTCCACATCCCGGTACCCAGGGTGGAAAAACCATTTTCCTCTTCCGGCTCCGCCAAAGCTCCCGCACTCTGATAAACATCGCCCTCAGCCGCAAAGCCTTCGTCTCCCATCATCCCGAAGGGATAGCTTCCGGCCAGGTCGTTTAAAAGGGACGGGGCCGGAGCCGTTAAATGTACCGTAAGCGTCGTCTCGTCTGCGGCCTCCACAGAGCTGATCACCGCCAGGGACGGCAGATATGGATAATATTCCCTGTGTCCCAGGACCAGATCCATATTTCTTTTGGCATTTTCCGCTGTAAACGGGCTCCCGTCGGAAAATTTTACGTCCGGCCGCAGATGAAAGGTGTAGGTGAGCCCATCGCCGGATATCTCCCACTCCCTGGCCAGCTCCGGCACCGGAACGCCGTTCTCCATGGCTGTCAGCCCCTCATAGACCCAGTCCAGGGCATAGGCCGGGCTTTCTCCCGTATACGGGTTTAAGGTTCCCGTATCCTCAAACACAGCCACTGTAAGCATCCTGTCCTCCAAAGCCTCCTCTTCGGAGACCGCCGTTTCTGTTTCCTCTGACTGCATCTGGCCAGTGGTCCCGGCCGCTGTTTTATCCATATCTCCGGCATCCCGGTTCCCGCAGGCCGTCATGGCCGCCACTGCAGCCGACGCCAGAAGTCCCCATGCCAGTCTCATCCCACGCTTCATATCAAGTCCCTCCAGATCATGTCCATAAAAATGTATGGTACAAGTATGGCACGGAATCTTTCGGAATGCAAGCGACAAAAATCTTAATATCCCGTCCGTGACCACATCACAGAAACTGCTTCCCTCATATGGTAGGATAGCCCCATCAAAACACGGAGGAACGCTTATTGGCCTGGGGACCATGACCCAGCTGATCTGCCAGGCAAAGCACCGCCCTTAAAACTTCATCCGCTTTTTTAAATGGCATATGTCAATTATATTCTTGACATATGCCATTTACCGTCGTATACTGAGAGAAGAAAGCAGATCTCATATGGGGAGGTGGATATCATACCAAGACCAAGAAAATGCAGAAAAGTATGTCAGCTGCCCCGGATCCAGGAATTCCACCCTCTGGGGCCTCCGCCCTGCGGACCGGCAGTTGTCCTTAACGTGGATGAATACGAAGCCATCCGCCTCATCGACCGGCAGGGCTTCTCCCAGGAGGAATGCAGCGCCTATATGCAGGTGGCCCGGACCACGGTCCAGATGATCTACAATTCTGCCAGGAAAAAGCTGGCGGCGGCGCTGGTGGACGGTCTCCCGCTCCGGATCGAGGGAGGCTCCTACCAGCTCTGCGACGGAAAAGAAGAAGCCTGCGGCTGCGGCGGATGCAGAAGGCATCTGCGGGCCTGCAGCCAGAAAACTCTTATGGAGGAGGAAGTTCATGAAGATCGCAGTCCCATTGGATGAAAATAAAAAGGACGTGTGCATCGTCCTGGCCCGCACGCCCTATTTCCTGTTCCGGGAAAACGGGAATGACGCCATCGTCCCAAACCCAGCGGCCCAGGCCCAGGGCGGAGCCGGAATCCAGGCGGCCCAGTTCCTTGTGGACAGCCAGGCCGATGCACTGATCACCGTCCGGTGCGGCCAGAATGCCGCCCAGGTCTTCCAGGCCGCCGGGATAAAGCTCTATAAATCCGCAAATAAAGCCGCTGCGGACGATCTGGCCGCCCTGGAGCAGGGGACGCTGGAGGAACTGACCCAGTTCCACGGCGGATACCACGGCATACAATGAAGATCGCCTGCTTAAGTGGTAAGGGCGGGGCCGGAAAGACCCTGACAGCCGTCAATCTGGCGGCTGCAGCAGAAAAAGCCGTCTACATCGACTGTGATGTGGAGGAGCCCAACGGACGTCTGTTTTTCCGTCCGGACCATGTGGAGACAGAGACCGTCTGTTCCCTGCTCCCGGAGTTTGACGCCGGAGCATGCACCGGCTGCCGGGAATGCGTCCAGTTCTGCCGGTTCCACGCCCTTATGTATGTCAAAGATAAACCTATGGTCTTTTCTGAGGTCTGCCACAGCTGCGGCGGCTGCAGCCTGGTATGTCCCAAAAAGGCCATTACTGAAAAGAAAAAGCCCATAGGGATCCTGGAGACAGGCGACAGCCAGACGGTCCGCGTCGTCACCGGTATCTTAAACCCCGGAGAGGCCTCCGGCGTCCCGGTGATCCGTGAGGCCTTAAAAAAGGCAGAGGGCCTCACCATCATCGACTGCCCGCCGGGAAGCGCCTGCAGCGTCATGGAAAGCGTCATGGACGCAGATTTCTGTATCCTGGTGGCCGAGCCCACAGCCTTTGGCTTCCACAATTTCCAGATGGTCTTCCAGCTCGTCTCCCTGCTGGGAAAAAAATGCGGCGTGGTCATCAATAAGCAGGAGGCCCCCTGGGAGCCTCTGGAGCGCTTCTGCCGGGACCAGGGCCTTCCCATCCTGGCCCGGATCCCCTACGATCCCCAGATCGCAGCAATGGCTTCGGACGGACGTATCGTTTCCAGGGAGGATCCCCGGCTCCGGGAAATGTTTTCCCATATCCTTCATACGATCGGAGGCAGCTTATGAAACGTCTTTTGATCTTAAGCGGAAAGGGCGGCACCGGAAAGACCACCACCGCGGCGGCCTTCATCCGCTTTGCCGGGGCGAGGGCTGTGGCCGACTGTGATGTGGACGCCCCCAACCTCCACCTGGTAACGGAGGTTTCCGGAACTCCTGAGATCTCTGATTTTCTCGGCGGAGATAAGGCTGTCCTGGACACAGAAAAATGCACTGGCTGCGGCCTCTGCCAGGCCCATTGCCGCTTTGATGCCATCTCCCGGATGGACGGCGTTTATTCCATCAGTGAATACGCCTGCGAGGGCTGCGGGGTCTGCGCCCATGTATGTCCCAGGAATGCCATCCGCCTGGCTCCCGACACAGCCGGACGAAAGGAGCTTTACACGGACGGCGGCGTATTTTCCACTGCCGTTCTGAAAATGGGCCGCGGAAATTCCGGAAAGCTGGTGACAGAGGTAAAAATGGCTATGCTGAAGCATGCGCCGGAAACAGATCTGGCCATCGTGGACGGCTCCCCGGGCATCGGATGTCCGGTGATCTCCTCCGTCAGCGGCATGGACCTGGTCCTGGTGGTGGCTGAGCCCAGCCGCTCCGGGCTCAGCGATCTGGAGCGGCTGGTGAAGACCGCCGAAACCTTCCAGACAAAGCTGGCCGTCTGCGTCAACAAATGGGATGTGAGTCCAGAATATACCAGGGCCATCCAGGAATTCTGCGAGAAAAAAGGGATCCCCTTTGCCGGAACCATTCCCTATGACCACCATGCGTCAGAGGCCATCAATCAGGGAAAAAGCCTGGCGGACATCGACTGCCCGGCCCGGGACGCTTTAAAAAAGATCTTTGATACCGTATGCCGGCTTCTATAACAGCCACGGGCTCCGGAGCCTTTCCGAAGCCCTCGCAGACCAAATAAAATCTATCAGAAAAAGGAGAAACCATCATGAAAATTGCAGTAGCAGCCATGGGAAACACCGTAGCAGGCCATTTTGGCCATTGTGAGAATTTCATTTTCTTCGACACCGCAGACGGAGCCATCACCGCAGTCAATTCTGTCCCCAATCCAGGACACCGTCCAGGCTTCCTGCCCAACTTCCTGGCCGATAATGGAGCACAGGTCATCATTTCCGGCGGCATGGGCGGCGGCGCTGTGGATATCTTCAACGAGCGCGGCGTAGAGGTCATCGTCGGCGTACAGGGCGATGCCACCGCCGCAGTGGAGTCCTATCTGAAGGGTGAGCTGGTCTCCACCGGCTCCATCTGCCATGAGCACGAGCACGCAGACGAGTGCGGAGAGCACCACTAGATCATTTCATAGAAGAAACGGCGATGCAGCCTGGCTGCACCGCCGTTTTTTGTCTGGAGGGCCTCTTCCCCCGGCACACACCATCCCTCTGATCCGCTCTGCCCCCGCGCCTGCCGCCTCCCTGCGCAGACAGCACCAGGCTTCAGCCTCTCCCATGGATTTCCGCAACTGTGACCTTATCACGGAAATCCAGGAAAGGACCTGGTATACTGATATCAAACAAAGGAAAGGAGCTGGCGGTATGGCAGCTATGAATATGAACAGAGAACAATTTGATGAAATGATCCGGAGCGGAAAGACCTTTCTGGTGGATTACTGGGCGCCCTGGTGCGGCTACTGCCGGAAGATCGAAGCAGCCTACGAGGCAGTTTCTGAGACCTGGGGCCGGTCCATTCCCGTGGCTAAGATCAACATCGATGAGGAAGAGCAGCTTTCTGACAGCCAGGGCATTGAGATCATCCCCACGCTGGTGCTTTATAAGGACGGAAAGGCTGCCGCTACGCTCCGGGTCCCGGAATCCAGGGACATGATCGAGCAGTTCTTAACGGATTCCCTGGAAGCAGCCAGTGAGACGAGTGATCCTGAGCCCTCCCGCGTTTACGATACTGTGATCATTGGCGGAGGCCCCGCAGGCTATACTGCGGCTCTTTACGCAGCCCGGGCCGGACTGGATACCATTGTGGTGGAAAAGCTGTCCGCCGGAGGCCAGATGGCTCTGACCCACCAGATCGACAATTATCCTGGCTTTGAGGATGGCATCGACGGCTACACCCTGGCTGAAAAAATGAGGAAGCAGGCAGAACGGTTCGGGGCCTCCACCCTGTACGCCGAAGTGGTCCGGGCGAAGCTGGAAGGACAGCCCAAGGCCGTGGAAACCTCCCAGGGCACCATTTACGGAAGGACCCTGATCCTGGCCACCGGAGCCAGCCCCAGAGAGCTGGGTGTTCCCGGTGAAGAAGAGCTGACCGGCCGGGGCGTGGCCTACTGTGCCGCCTGTGACGGCATGTTTTACAAGGATAAGACCGTGGTGGTGGCCGGAGGCGGCAATTCCGCAGTGGCAGATGCCCTGATCTTAAGCCGCATCGCAAAGAAGGTGATCCTGGTCCACCGCCGGGATACCCTGCGGGCCACAAAGATCTATCATGATCTTCTTCAGGAAACTCCTAACATCGAGTTTTGCTGGAACAGCGTGGTCACAGAGCTGCACCACAAAGAAACCCTTACGGGAATCCGCTTAAAGGACGTCCACACAGGTGAAGAGACCGATCTTCCCTGCGACGGCATCTTTGTGAGCGTGGGCCGCAAGCCCTCCACCAGCCTGTTTGAGGGCCAGCTGGAGCTGGATAAGGCGGGCTATATCGCTGCCGGAGAAACCACAGAGACCAGCGTTTCCGGCGTCTACGCCATCGGCGATGTGCGGACCAAGCCCCTCCGCCAGGTGGTGACCGCCGTTTCCGACGGAGCTGCCGCCGTTCATATGGCAGAGGTGTATCTGGCGGAAGCCGGGAGATAGCCGGTTCCCCTTACACAGTCGTTCTTATAAAATTGAGTTAGGGACGGTGGAAAAATTCAGTCTTCCAACACCACAGTACATACTGTCCCCGTATATAGTTGTTTCAATAACTGTCATATACTGGCTGATAAACACTAGCTTAATCATAGGATACACAATATTTGTATCCTCAAAACATAATTCTTACTGTATAACTAAAAAAAGACGGGCAAAAAGCAATTGCTTCTCACCCGTCTTTTTCCTCCTGCATGAAAGCTACCCTGTTTTACTTTTTTAGTCGATACCGCTTCAAAAGCTGCTGCCTTTTAGTTATCTTCTGCTTTCTTTGCCATAATCTGTTTCCACGCATGCAGTGCCAAAGCCACCGCAATAACAGCATAGCATACGAACACACGGAAGTATTCTCCTAGCTGTGCATTGTCAAACAGATTCTTTCCCGCAAGCGGAGATATGATAAACATCGTATGGAACAGCAATGCACCAAGAATCGCATGACCAATGTTGGCTTTCTTGATGGACGCGCCTCCCACCAGTAAAGCAGCAATGGAAAAAGTACCTACATTTTCATGCGCTGTATAGGTAGTAAAATTTCCAATATCCTGGATAAAAACCAGCTGCCCTAAAGCCGCCAGCAAGGTTGAAATCATAATTGCCATAATACGGATCTTATCTGCCGGAATACCCATAGAAACAGCGATGGTCTGACTTTGGCCTACTGCATGAATGTCACTCCCCAATTTTGTCCTTGAAAGAAAATTAATGGCAAGTCCCACCGCCCCGATCAGAAGGCCTGTAACCACTGGTACATCAGTAAAATTCAAAGCAAACCGTACTGTTTCAGAAACTGTCAAAAGAATATGATATCCTACAAGAGAGAACACTGCAATATAAAGTTTATACTGCTTTTTCCAGTCGATCTTCTCCTTCTTCATCTTAAAAATTAACTGTCCCACAAAAAAAACTGTGGCAAGAATCAAAATTATATAAAGAGCTTTTTCAAGAGAAATCGTCCACAGCTTATTCATCGCTCCCTTTGTCTCTCCATCCAGGTTGATGGGAGTCGTAAGCCCGATCCCGTTAGGCAATAAAAGCGTCTGATTCTTTACCGGAATAACTGGTCCACATAAAAACATAAAAACAAGATCATATACTCCTTTTGCAAAGAATCCTAAAATCATACCCGTAATCATTTCCTGCCCTTTTGTATGATTAAATAAGCGTCCTGTCAGATTTCCAAAAAACAGTGAGAGCGGAACACTGACTATAAAAGCCAAAACGAGTCCGACTACCCCTGTTACAGAAAAATTCATAGAAACCATAATTCCGATCTGTGCCGCCATAGCTCCCAGGACAATACTGAAATTCATTCCCATTCCGGCCCAGACTGGAACCAACAGTGCCAAGATCAATATCAGATTCCGAAACAGTCTGGAAGAAATCTCTCCTACCACATAGGGCATGGGCTGATCCGCCAGGACAATCCCGGCAATACAGATCACAACAAAAAGTATGGTAACCGCGTTATTAACCAGAATCTTTTTTAATAATCCTGTAAAATTTGTTTTCTCACTATGTTCCATCAGCGTTTCCCTCCCTGCATCCGGGATAAGGCATACAAAATGATCCCGTTGCTTACAATGGTCCGCACAACCTCCGATAAATTCCCCTCCGGAATCAAGCTGTTGGCGACTGGTGTTGCGATTGCTAACATGCTCTGGAACATAATCGTTCCAAAGACCACATGGAAGACTGTAACCCGGCTTGGTGTTGCCCCACCAATTAAAACTGCTGCAATAGCTGGAAATGCCATCATAAGAGGCGCATTATACAGCTGATAGAATCCAAAGCCCTGAGCATAAATGATAATTCCAATTCCACCTAGAATTGTAGAAATAACCGTTGCCAGTGTTCTCATGGAATCCACATGAATACCATTGGCCTTCGCAAATTCTGGATTTGATCCCACTGCTTTCATCATGAGCCCAAGACGGCTTCTCATAAATAACCATACAAGGAAACTGAACACCGAGATTACCAGGATCAATCCTACTGGTATCTCTACTCCTGCAACAGAAAACGCCCATAAGTTATTTAGAGCCCTGTCATACCACTTCTCCAATGTAATCGTTGTACGGAGTCCATCTCCGATGGGCCACACAATCGACGGATGGTTAAATGGAAGAATCAGCCAGCCAATACACATTAATGCAACCACAGAAAATCCCACATAGGTGGATACCATCATCTCACTGCCTTTTACCCGGTTAATCAACTGGCTATACGCAAGACCAGCCAAAATGCTGAATGGGATAGAAATGACCATGGCTGCAAAGATACCGCCCACTCCCGTCATATCAAACTGCAAGCTGATCATACCTGCCAAAAGCCCACATTCTATTCCCAATGGAAGAGCAAAGTTCATCCCTGTTCCCGCCATGATTCCCGGCACCATTGCCAGTCCTAAAACCATATTGATTCCCACTCGTACAATACACTGAGAAAAGGTAAGGGGAGCCGGAATGTCCATAAGAAACATCAGAACAATCAAAAGACCAAGAAAAGCCATGATAATCAGTCTTGGAAATCCAAAGGCACTTATTTTATTCTTTATTCCTGTCATTGCTGTTCTCCTTTCCTTCTCCCGACATCAAAAGTGCAAAGTCTACATTGGGAGAATCTGGCTTCAATATTCCCTGAACAATTCCCTGGCCAATAATCGCAATCCGGTCACAAACAGACCGTAATTCATTCAATTCACTGGAAGTCATTACGATTGTAATTCCCAATTCCTTATTAATTTTTACCAGATAATTTAAAAGAATCTGCTTAGCTCCAATATCAATACCTCTGGTAGGCTCCGATACAAACAAAATCTTTGGTTTTGTGATTAATGCTCTCGCAACACATACCTTTTGCTGATTTCCCCCCGAAAGCCGTCCTACCGGTTGTTCTGGTCCAGTACAACGGATATCCAGCTCTCGAATCATCTCATCGACAATCTGACCAGAGCTTTGGCTGTCGAACTGACTGAAGAAAACATACTTCTTTAAAAAGTGCCGATTAACCCGCATGTCTGTATAGACCATATTTAAAGAAATCGGTTCCTCTAAAAGAAGCCCTACACCCTTTCTATCCTCTGACACAAAAGCCATTCCCTTTTTAAGAGCTTCACCAACTCTTCCATATTGAAGTTGCTTTCCCTCATAGGTTACTGTCCCTGTGGCTGGATACATACCAAAGATTCCATTGGAAATACTGGTTTTTCCATGGCCTGCAAGCCCACCGATTCCAAAGATCTCTCCCCTTTTCACACGAAAAGAAACGTCCTTACTCTTTTCGCCAGGCATATTTACCTTGAAATGGGATACCTCCAAAATATAATCTTCAGGAAGGTTTCTATTTACATTAATGAGACTTTCTGCCTCCAGCTTTCGTCCCACCATTAACTCAGCAATTTCATGTTTATTGGTATTGGCTGTTTTTTCAGAAAATACCATCTGCCCATCTCTTAAAATCACTACAGAATCTGCCAGTTCCATAACCTCGTCTAATCGATGGCTGATAAATATTACCGCAATCCCCTCATCGGCAACCTTTCTGATACACTCCAAAAAACGTTCTGCTTCGCTTTCTGTAAGAACTGCTGTCGGTTCATCAAGCACAAGAAGTTTCAAATTTTTTTTATCGATTTCTCTGGCAATCTCCACAAACTGCATATGGCCTACAGGAAGTTTATCCACGGTCGTCTGGGGATTTATCTCCATTCCCAAACGTTTAAGAGCCTTTTTCGCATCGCCAATAATAGCTCCCTGATCCAATAATTCGTAATTCTTTCCAGCAATCCTGCTGACCACGGATGGAACCAGGTTTTCACGATTTAATTTAATATTTCTCGCAACAGTAAATCCTGGAAGCAGCATAAATTCCTGATGGACCATCCCGATCCCCAAAGCCATCGCTTCCTGGGGAGATTGGATCTGCACATTTTTTCCTTCAAAGATAATCTCTCCTTCATATCCTCCGGTGTCGTGAATCACGCTCATTCCAAAGAGAATATTCATCAGAGTGGATTTTCCCGCACCGTTTTCACCGGCAAGAGCTACCACCTGTCCCGGATAAATCTCAAAATTGACCCCATCCAATACCACATTTCCAGAAAAACTTTTTTTTATATTTTTAAAATGAAGGAGAGCCTGACTGGACATATTTACCCCTCTTTCTATTTTGTTATTTTCCATTGTAGCAAGGAAAAGATTAGATGCCGCAGTTTAGCGGCGTCTAATCCCTTTCCCATTTTCTTTTTACAGCTGAATGAACTTTCCTAATACGACAAAGAAATTATCATAGCTGGTTCCTGTTTCAATATCAGTATATTTGCGTACACTGACATCTCCGCCTGCAAATTCGGAAAAAATTTCTGTAAATTTATCCAGATCTGCCCGTTCCGTAAACTCGCCGTTGCAATATTCCATTGCATATTCTACTGCCCCTTCAATGAACATAGTGTGCATCGGTGCGCTCCATGCGCCCATCCGGCCGCTCATATCATTCTCTGCAAGCTTTGTGCTGATCTGCTCCTGCATGAAGGAAACGTCGCCCTTTTTATCTTCTGGAACTTCAATCCCTAAAGCCCCCGGGAAAGCGTAAAAAACGCTTGGATTATCTGGAAGGGGATAAATTGCTTTGGACTCAAAAACAGCTTTACACATAGGTTCCTGCTGCCCTGCATTAGTTCCAAAGAAAGCCGTATTCTCGCCATACTCTGCCACCTTACGCGGCACATCCTCTAATATATACTGCTGTGTTGCAGCAATTCCTGCGTCACCCTGGGGATCTGGAGAAGTTCCATCAACAAAAGTCAGTCCCAGCTCCTCACACTTTGCCTTCATATTATCATGTCTTGCAATATTTAGTGGCTGAGCCATATGGCGCGGGAAAGAGTAGTGGACTACTGTTGTTGCTCCCATTTCTGCTGCGGCCTCTGCCACCATAGTACCCATCTCTGCCACATCTGGATGAAATACTAAATCCGCTGCAGCACAGATCACATCTGGTGCCTCATTGGGTACGCCTGCCAGAAGCAAAATGTCTGGCCGCTTTTCCCGTACCTTTTCCATTGCAGCTGCCGTACCTTCCATCGCCGTATTACAGATAATTGCTTTTACATCAGGATCTGCTGCCATGGAAAGAGCGATTGAAATAGTGGTCTCCTGTTCACTGGACGCTTTATCCGGAAAAGTCTGGTGGATAATACGGTCTCCATATTTTTCCTTCACAGACTCTGCGGCCCGGTATTCCTCCTCTGCCTGGGATACGGTAGAAGTTAAAATACCAATTTTAAAATTCTCCTCTCCTTCTGTCGCTACGCTCTCTGCCTGAGTTTCCGAAGCTCCAGCTGCCTCTGTACTGCTTTCTTTCGGAGTGCTTCCACAGCCTGCCAGAGATACCGCCATTACTGCCGCCAACATTACTGCCAACCTCTTTCTCATTGTTTTTCCTCCTTTTAATTATACATTAAATTATTTTATTCCTATGAAAATGGAACCCCATTTCATTGTTTTAATATTCAAGCATTTCCTTTAAAGTGAGGCAAAGCATTTCCCATTCCTTCTGGATAGTACTCACCATAACGCTTTCTTTTGGCGTATGGGCTCCGGTAATCTGTGTGCCGGAGCATACGATATCTGCATCTGGAAACTGTTTAAAAAATGTTCCACATTCATTTCCACCATGAGATACCTCTACTACCATTTTCTTTCCATATCGTTTTTCAAAAACTTTCTGAACCAAACTGCTTAAACGGTTATCAGCTTTGTACTCCCACTCTGGAGAATCAGATTCCACTAAAAAATCCGCACCGAAAGCCCTTGCAAGACGCCTATTCTTTTCCACTATGTACCGCTTCTTACTTTCCAAACCACTTCGATAATTAACCCGGACAGTAATCTCCTCCCCTTCTGTTGATATGGTCCCAACATTGCCACTTGTTTCTGCAACACCAGGAACTTCCATGTTCATTGCAATTAATCCACTATCAATATTCATCAAAAAGTCAAGCACTCTCTCCGTTCCTGCCTGATCAAAGCAATCGTCTGCATTTCCTACTTCCTCAGAAATAACTGTAACTTCCGGATCACTTACCTTAAATTCCTTTTTTAATATATTTTCCCATCTCTCAATGAGTACTTTCCATTCATTCCTCTTTTTTTCCTCGACAGCCACAACAGCTTCAGCCTCGCGACAAATTGCATTGGTCTGAAGTCCACCGGAAATCCATGAAAGCTGAGCTCCCAGTTCATTTTCTGCGTCCACAAGAATTCTTGTTATAATCACATTGGCGTTTCCCCTTTCCTTCGTGATATCCAATCCACTGTGCCCGCCTTTCAAACCGCGAATCTTTAATTTCATACACACCATACTATCTTTCAATGGCCCTCTAGCTGCTTTCAATTTCATCCGGACCACAGAGGACCCCGCGCAACCCACTACGATTCCTTCATCACTGCAATCCAGGTTAAGAATCACTCTTCCTTTTATTCTGGAAAAATCAAGAGCTTTTATCCCACTCATTCCTGCTTCCTCATCAGCAGTAAAAACAACCTCTAATGCTGGATGGGGAATCTCCTTTGATTCCAGAACACACATAGCAAAAGCAAGACCCGTGGCATTATCTGCGCCTAACGTAGTTCCATCTGCATAAATACGATCCCCATCCCGCATAATCCGAATAGGATCCTTTTTGAAATCATGAACTGTATCGGCATTTTTTTCACAGACCATATCCAAATGAGCCTGAAGGACTACAGTAGGAGCATTTTCATATCCAGAAGTAGCTGGTTTCTTAATAATAAGATTATTGGTTTTATCCTGATAGGTTTCCAGCCCCAGTTTTTTACAGAATGTGTAGATATAATCACTGATCGCCTTCTCGTTTTTTGAACCATGGGGAATCTCGCTCAATTCACTGAATACTTCAAATACACGCTTTGGTTCTAAGCCTTCCAGACACTTCGCTGTTGCCATATAATTTCTCCTTTCCTGCTTCACTCTTTACCCTTTATTTTGTCTGATATATTTCATCTTGTATTCATTGTTGTATATATCAGATTATAGACATATTACGACATTATGTCAATGCAAATATGTGTACTAACCATATTTTTGTGTATGATTATAGAATTTTATTATAATTTTTTATCAATTTTGACTAAAACTCGATTTTCTCCGCCAAAATATTGCAACCACCTCAAAAATATGCTAAGATTTTATCGTATACAACACACAGGGAAGTAAAAACATATGCCAAAAACCAATTTAAAGACATTGGCCTATCACCATATCCGCCAGAAAATCATTACCTGCGAATATGCACCAGGCGCTTTTTTAAACGAAGAGATGTTAACTGAAGATATGAATCTAAGCCGGACCCCGGTCCGGGACGCTCTAAGCCGCCTGGAACAGGAGGGCCTGATTCAGATCCGATCCAAGCGTGGAATTATGGTTACACCACTTTCTGTCAGAGAAATAAATATGATATATGAAATGAGACTGCTTTATGAGCCTTATGCTCTCCTGAATTACGGGACCCTTCTCCCCCAGGAATCACTAACCGAGTTTTATCATATTTTCTCACACAAAAATTCAGATACTGAATGTTTTCAGAACAATGACTATTTTTACGATCTGGATTCCCGTTTCCACTTAATGATTATTGAAACCTGTCCTAACATCTATATACACCGGTCCTACCGCCTCATTCACGCCCAGGATACCAGACTCCGATACATGACGGGAAATGTTTCCAATAATCGCCTGGAAGAAACCTTCCGGGAGCATCTTGCCATCATCGTCCCTTGCCTCCAGGGGAATTGGGAGAAAGCCGCAGAGAAAATGGTGCTGCACATTGAGGAATCAAAGAAATCCGCTTTTCACTTGATTTTTGAGAACTCTGCTGACTCCATTCATTTACAAAAAATACCCCCGGCTTTCTTATAGCTGCAACCGAAAGGACGGTGACGAACTAACATCTTCCAAGCCATCATACATGCGGCTTAGCACATGGTGTTTTCAACCGTCGATATCAATGATTCGATACCATCCGCCTTTAATATACAGTTCTCCCACTATTTACTCAGAAACATTCTGGATTTATACCTGTTGGAAACATGTGCTGGCAGACAGACTGTCAAAACCCCGGCGGGCCCATTCTTCACAGAACGGGTGCCGCCGGGGCTGATCTTTTATCTTTCTGCCCGCCGCTCCGCCAGGGCGATCCCCTGGTACATAAGGGCTGCCAGGATACAGAGGATCACAATGGACATGAGTACCAGGTCCAGTTTAAATACCTGGCTCCCATAAATGATCAGATATCCCAGCCCAAGCCGGGCCGCCAGAAACTCTCCGATGATCACTCCCACCAGGCAGAGCCCCACGTTTACCTTCATATTGCTGATGATCAGAGGGACAGATCCGGGAAGAAGGACCTTAAACAGGATCTCCCTCTTCCCTCCCCCCAGGGATCGGATCAGACGGGCCTGGTCCGGGTCCATGGACATAAATCCGTTGTGGAGCGTTAAAATAGAGCCGAATACGGCCACCGAAACGGCGGCCGCCACAATAGTCCTCATGCTGCTCCCCAGCCAGACAATGAGGATCGGGGCCAGGGCCGATTTGGGGAGGCTGTTTAACATCACCAGATAGGGATCCAGGATCTCTGCCAGGCTTTTACTGGACCAGAGGGCCACGGCCCCAAGGATCCCCACCGCAGTTACAAAGAAAAAACTCACCAGAGTCTCCAGGATGGTGACTCCGGTGTGTAAAAAAATGCTTCCATCCAGCACCATGGAGAAAAAACAGCGGACGATGCGGGATGGAGAGCTGAAAATAAAAGCATTGATCACACCGGTCCTGGCGCAGGCCTCCCAGAGGACCAGGACCGAAAGGAAAAGAAAGAGCCGGGCCAGGACCACCATCTGGCGGCGGCGCAGCTGTCTTGCCACAAATTCCTGCTGGGCCAGGGTTTCATGCGTTTTCATGAGACACCTCCAAATCACTGGGATCGTTCCTATTCTTTCAGAATCTTCCACACCTCATTAAAATAAACGGAAAATTCCGGAAAATTTCTTCTTTTCAATGGACTATCCGCTTCTTTGGGAAACGTAATAGAAATGGTATCTTTGATACGGCCGGGGCGGCGGGTCAGGATAAGGATCCGGTCCGCTGCGCTCACAGCCTCTGAAAGATCGTGTGTAATAAGAACTGCCGTCTTTTTCCGGCTGCGGATGATGGTGCTGATATCGTCGCAGACCGTGAGCCTGGTCTGGTAGTCCAGGGCCGAAAATGGTTCGTCTAACAGCAAAAGATCCGGCTCCAGGGCCAGGGTCCGTATGAGGGCCGCCCGCTGGCGCATGCCGCCGGAAAGCTCCGAGGGCCTGGCTTCGGCAAAGTTTCCAAGGCCATAAGCCTTAAGAAGCTCTTCCACCTTTTTTTCATGGTCTGGATCCATCTTTTTCTGGATCTCCAGCCCCAGACAGGCATTGGAGCGTATCGTCCTCCACTCAAAAAGATGATCCTTCTGGAGCATGTAGCCGATCCTGGTATCTCCTTCCAAAACCGGCTGGCCATCCAGAAGGATCCTGCCGGAATCCGGCTTTAAAAGGCCGCAGATCAGGGACAGCAGTGTGGATTTCCCACAGCCCGACGGCCCCACCACTGCCAGAAATTCTCCTGTCTGCACCTGAAAGGACAGATCGGAAAGAGCCTCCGTCTCCCCCTCCATCGTATGGTAGGAATAGCATAAATGACTGACTTCCAGCTTGGGAATCATGGACCACCTCTGAACATCTTCTGTTTCTATCAGAATATGCCGCCTGCGCTCCGGGCGTGAATCCGGCATTTCTGGCCGTAAAAAGCCGGATGCCCCGGCCCTGGACCCATCGTATTTTTATTAGGTATTGTATCGAAGGCTCTGTATATTGTATAATATCCATCATGAGACAGGGCATAAAAGACAGGTCCAGACATGGCTCCGGGCATATATAAAGCCATGTGGAAGAGAGGGGTGGTCTTATGACGGTTGCAGAAATATTACAGGAAATCGTGAAGATCGGCCGTAGATACCAGGCCAGAGAGGTGGTCTTATTCGGTTCCAGGGCAAAGGGAACCGCTGCTGAACGAAGCGATATCGACATTGCGATCTCCGGATGCAGGGACTTCGACCGGTGCAGGGATGAGATCGACGACATTCCTACCCTGTATTCCATCGATGTTGTAAACATGGATACCTGTGCAAACGAACTGTTAATGGAGGATATCAGAAAATATGGAAGAAAGATTTTATAAGAGATATGAAAGCTTTAAACGTTCCCTGGATGCACTTGCAGAGGCAAGGCAGAGAGATATGAGCGATTCCTTTGTCCTCAGCGGCACAACGGCAAAATTCAGCATTGCCATGAATCTGGCCTGGAAGGTGATGAAGGATATCATCGTAGGCTACTATGAGATCACAGATTTTGTGACAGGCTCCCCAAAAGAAGTGCTGAAAAAAGCATTCCAGGCAAAGCTGATCAGCGACGACACATGGCTGGAAATGCTCCGGACCAGGAATGAGCTGGCCCATGATTATGATGGAGCGATCATTAAAAGCGCCTGTATGACCATCATTGGAAGGTATCTGGATCTGTTTTATGATTTTCGTAATACCGTAGATGAGCTGCTGAAGGAATCTCTATGATCCGATGTTCTGGCCGTAAAAGCCGGATGCCCCGGCCCTGGACCGGCGGCCAGAAAACTCTCCGGTGGTCTTTCCCGCCAGGGAGAAGGCCAGTCTGATCCATCCCGGCTCACCGGCCGCCCTGACGCGGCCCCTGGCAGGCCATCATGTACCGGTTATGGGCATCCTTCATACAGGCGATCAGAGGCTTCTGGGTCAGGGCAAAGTACCGTTCCTTTATCTCCCTCTCCAAAACTTCTGTATCAGTCCTCAGGTTTTTCCCCACGAACATGGACGCCACAAAGTTCTTTGTGACTGAAAGGATCGTATTGCAGTCCACGTCCAGGATCCTTCCCGTGTCCCTTTCCACCACCAGGCTGATGTAAAATTCCCCATGAAGATTATAAATGGCGTCCTCCCGGCTGGGCTTGGCCTGGCCTACCACCAGGACCGTATTTTCTGCATACACCGTTCTGCTCCCCCTTTTTTCCGTTTTCTTCCGGCTCCATCCGTTTCCCGGAGCCGTATTCCCCTCCTCATTTTACTATAAACCTGCTGCCTTTGTAAATCCCGGAAGCCTTGACTTTTCCCCCGTTATAGGCTAAGATGGTCTTAACAGATAACGATTCTTTTATTTAAAGGGACTCCTGCCCGGATGCTCCCTCCTTAAGTAAGAGCCATGAATCTCAACGGGATACGTGGGTCTTTTTTTATTGCCCTTAAGGGCCGGATCCTGCGTATCCGCGAATTTTCCATGGAGGATCAAAAAATGAATTTCTATCACCAGCTGGATGCGATCATGAAGCAGGACATGGGAGGCCGGGGCCTTCTTGCGTCCCTTCCGGAAAATCCCATCAAAAAAGCAGCCGAATCCTTAAGACATGCCGCCCGTGTCATCCTTTTAACGGGCTTTCCCGTCCGCATGGAGGACGGCGGCTGTATCGGAGAGACCGACGGCCCCTCCGGCACCGCCAACCTGGCCTTTGCCTTTACCCAGGCCGGAGCCCAGGTCCTGGTGGTCACAGACCGGGCCTCCTACCATCTCCTGGAGGAAGCCCTCTCCTACCGGGCTCCCAAGGCGGCCCTTTCCATGATCCCTGAGGACGCATCCGGGGACTTCATAAGAGACTGCATCCGCTTCTTCCGTCCCACCCATTTTATCAGCCTGGAGCGGCCTGGAAAGGCTCTGGACGGTCACTACCACAACATGCGCGGCGAGACCATCGACGACATGATCACCGACTCTGCCCTGTTCCTGTCCGAAGCCCGCGCCTTCGGGGCAGAGACCATCTCCATCGGTGACGGCGGCAATGAAATGGGCATGGGCACCTACCGCCATGAGATCGAGGCCCATGTTCCCTGCGGAAAGCTGATCTGTGCCAGCGAGGCGGCAGATATCACCCTGGCCAGCGGCGTATCCAACTGGTGGAGCTGGGGGATCGCGGCCCTTCTTTCCCTGCAGGCCGGCCTGTATCTCCTTCCCACCGAATCCCAGGAGGCCGAGCTGCTCCACCGGGTGGTGGAGGCCGGCGGCGTGGACGGGTGCACAAAGGAACACACGGAGACCGTGGATCACTTATCCCTGGCCGTCCATCTTTCAGTGCTCCGCTCCGTCTCCCAGGCCCTTACGGCCCAGATGGAAGAAAACAGCCAGGCATCTGTATTTTTCAGCTCCGTAAGCGCCCGCCCGGTGCAGGCGTAACGTGCCGGACGGCCCGCTGCGGGATCTCTCCTGCGGCGGGCCGTCCGGCCTTTTTCTGTCTTTTTATATTCCTATTCCGCTCCGGCGTTGATATAATTCACAAGGCCTCCGGCGGCAATGATCTTCTGCATGAACGGAGGGAACGCCTGTCCCTCGTAGGACTCATCCTTCGTCCTGTTGTGGATGATCCCGCGGTCAAAATCCACCTCCACCTGGTCGCCGTCCCGGATGGCCGCAGCGGCTTCCGGACACTCGATGATGGGAAGGCCGATATTGATGGCATTGCGGTAAAAGATCCTGGCAAAGGTCTCGGCAATGACACAGCTGACGCCGGCGCACTTGATGGCTAACGGCGCGTGCTCCCTGGAGGAGCCGCAGCCGAAATTTTTCTCCGCCACGATGATGTCCCCAGGCTGTACCTTATGGATAAACTCCTTATCGATGTCCTCCATGCAATGCTTCGCCAGCTCCTCTCCGGTGGTGGCGTTTAAATACCGGGCCGGGATGATCACATCCGTATCCACGTTGTCTCCATATTTAAATACTCTTCCTTCTGCCTGCATGCTGCATCCCTCCTATAAACCAAGCTCCCACGGGGCAGAGATCCTTCCAGTTACCGCGCTGGCCGCCGCCACTGCGGGACCTGCCAGGTACACCTCCGACTCCACATGGCCCATACGTCCCACAAAGTTCCGGTTGGTGGTGGAAACACACCGCTCTCCCGCTGCCAGAACGCCCATATAGCCGCCCAGACAGGGGCCGCAGGTGGGAGTGCTCACCACAGCGCCGGCTTCGATAAAGATCTCTAAAAGACCTTCCCGCATGGCCTGGAGGTAAATGGACTGGGTGGCCGGGATCACGATGCAGCGGACATTTTTTGCCACCTTCCGCCCCTTTAAGATCTCTGCCGCCTGACGGATATCCTGGATCCGGCCGTTGGTACAGGAGCCGATGACCACCTGGTCGATCTTCACCTCTTCAAAGTTTCCCATTTCCTTTGTGTTCTCCGGAAGATGGGGGAAGGCCACAGTGGGCTTTAATGCAGCCAGGTCGATGGTATACACCGCGTCATAAACCGCGTCCTCATCGGCCTCGTATACAGTATACGGCCGGTCTCCGTGTTCTTTGATATACTGGACCGTCGTCTCATCCACCGGGAAGATCCCGTTCTTTCCTCCTGCCTCGATGGCCATGTTGCAGATGGTGAGCCGGTCGTCCATGGTCAGATGCTTCACGCCGTCCCCGGTGAACTCCATGGATTTATAAAGAGCGCCGTCCACTCCGATCATACCGATGATATGGAGGATCACGTCTTTTCCGCTGACCCATTTGGAGGGCTTTCCCGTAAGGACGAATTTTAAGGCAGACGGCACTTTAAACCAGGCCTTTCCCGTGACCATGCCAGCCGCCATGTCAGTACTCCCCACTCCGGTGGAGAAGGCTCCCAGGGCTCCATAGGTACACGTATGGGAATCGGCGCCGATCACCGCATCCCCGGCAGTCACCAGTCCCTTTTCCGGCAGGAGTGCATGCTCGATGCCCATGTCTCCCACGTCAAAATAGTTGGTGATCCCGTGAACATTGGCAAAATCCCGGCAGCATTTGCAGTTTTCTGCCGATTTTATATCTTTATTGGGGATAAAATGATCCATGACCAGGGCGATCTTTTCCTTATCAAAAACAGTCTGGTCCTTCATTTTCTTCATTTCATTGATGGCCACGGGAGATGTGATATCATTTCCCAGCACCAGATCCAGCCCTGCCTCGATCAGCTGGCCTGCCTTTACCTCTGGAAGCCCCGCATGGGCGGCCAGGATTTTTTGCGTCATTGTCATTCCCATCTGGAATCTCTCCTCTCGTTTGGAACTGCCTGTTGACATTTTAGCATGGGATTCACTATAATAGAAATACATAATATGAATGTTAAATATGAAATGGAGTTATAAATATGGAGCAGCATCTGTCTCAATACCGTATATTTTATGAAGTGGCCCGGTGCGGCAATATCTCCCGGGCTGCAAAAGAACTGTATATCAGCCAGCCGGCCATCAGCAAGGCCATTGGAAAGCTGGAGGAAAGCCTGGGGACCCGGCTTTTTCTCAGAAATTCCCGGGGCGTCCAGCTCACCCCCGAGGGAAACGTGCTCTTCCAGCATGTGGCCGCTGCCTTTGATTCCTTAAGCCGTGGGGAAAAGGAATTAAAGCGGATCCATGATTTCCACATCGGCCAGTTAAAGATCGGCGTCAGCAATACCCTGTGCAAATACGTTCTCTTACCTTATTTAAAGAGCTTTGTGGAAAAATATCCCCATGTGAACATCACCATCGAAAGCCAGTCCACCGCCCATACCCTGGAGATGCTGGAGGCCCGGAAGATCGACATCGGACTGGTGGCAGAGCCCAGGGCCAGAAGAGGATTGAATTTCACTCCTGTCATGGAGATCCACGACGGCTTCGTCTGTACCCCCGCCTATATGGAAAACCTGACCCTGCGGGAGGGACCGGCCCCGGATATCTTCAAAACGGGAAATATCATGCTCCTGGACCGCAGCAACATGAGCAGGAAGCACCTGGATACCTACCTGTCTGACCGGGACATCGAGGTAAACCAGCTTCTGGAGGTGACCGACATGGCCCTCCTGATCGAATTCGCCCGCATCGGTCTGGGCATCGCCTGCGTGATCCTGGATTTTGTCTCCGACGATCTGAAAAACGGGACCCTCATGGAGGTCCCGCTGGATGCGCCGATCCCAAGGCGGGTCATCGGCTTTGCCTGCCCGCCCCAGGACCAGTCCCAGACCTTAAGAGAGTTTCTGGCCTTCTGCTCTACTCCCCAGGCCTGATACCGGTGGCTTCATAAAATTTTTCCATGCTGCCGTACTTAAAGACCATCTTCAGTTCGCTTCCGATGCTGTTTAACATGGTCTCGTCCGGCACCTGGTCTCTGTGGTACCATCCTGCCTCCGAAAGCTCGTCCTCCTGGAGACGGATGGTATCGTCTCCGTCCAGCTCTGCGAAAAATCCGATCATCTCCGTATCGGAAAAAGCCCAGGGCTGGCTCTTATAGTAACGGATATTTTTTACCTTCAGCCCCACTTCTTCCATGACCTCCCGGCGCACTGTATCCTCAAAGGTCTCTCCGATCTCCACAAAACCGGCGATCAGCGCATAGCCCCGGTACGGGTTATTGCTGACCCGGTATCTGGACAGGATGATCCTGTCTCCGTCTGTAATGGCCACGATCACAGCCGGGCAGATCTTGGGGTATTCCGTCTGGCCGCAGAAGGGGCAGACCACCGCCCGCTCCGTTTTACTGTCCTCGGTCTCATGGCCGCAGCGGCCGCAGAACCTCCGGCTCTCCTTCCACCGGTGGAGCTGGGTGGCTGTGATCCCGGCAAAGGCCTGGTACATGGGCGTCATTTTCCGGAACACCGGGGTAGGACAGAATTCATACCCGTCCTCTTCTCCCTGGAGCATTTCCCGCACATAATAATACCCCGTTCCGTCGATGGCAAACAGATAATACGCCTTCATTTTCAGCCGCACCTTTTCCATGGGGAAATCTGAAAATCTGGGGATCTCATAATTTCCATCCTCTGCTTTTCTTAAGAGCGTTTTATTGCTCTTCATATATAATACGTAATCTTCGTCCCTGGCCTCCGGCTGGCGGAAGGACAGGTCAAACCTGTGTTCTCCAATATCCTGGATCATAGCAGCCTCTCCTTTTTTCATCGTTGTACAAGCCCAGAGGGCATACGCCCATACTAAAAAATATCATACGCCATGAAGCGGGTTTTGTCAAATCCGGCAGCCGCATAAGTTTTCTTTCCTTTTCTTGCTTTTCGTTTTTCATTCTGGTACAATGAGGCAGAGCGATTTTTTACGGGAGAAGGTGCATACCATGAATGTAACAGATTTCAATTTTGAATTACCCCAGGAGCTGATCGCCCAGGATCCTTTAGAGGACCGGGCTGCATCCAGGCTCCTTGTATTAAATAAGGAAACGGGAAATATCAGCCACCGGCATTTCCGGGATATCAGGCAGTATTTAAAAAAGGGAGACTGTCTTGTCATCAATGACACAAAGGTGATCCCGGCCCGTCTCATCGGCCATAAGGTGGGAACCGACGCAAAGATCGAGGTCCTGCTATTAAAGAGAAAAAGCGACAATGTCTGGGAGACGCTGGTAAAGCCGGGGAAAAAGATGAAGGAGGGCGCAGAGGTCTCCTTCGGAGACGGCCTTTTAAAGGGAACGGTCGTGGGCATTGTGGACGAGGGCAACCGCCTGATCCAGTTTGAATACGACGGGATCTTTGAGGAGATCCTGGACCAGCTGGGACAGATGCCCCTGCCGCCCTACATCACCCACCAGTTAAAGGATAAAAGCCGCTATCAGACGGTCTATGCAAAGCACGACGGCTCTGCAGCCGCTCCCACTGCCGGTCTCCACTTTACCCAGGAGCTCCTTCAGGAGATCCAGGATATGGGCGTCACCATTGCCCATGTGACCCTCCATGTGGGTCTGGGAACCTTCCGGCCCGTAAAGGTGGACACCATCGAGGAGCACCACATGCATTCGGAGTTTTATGTGGTAGAGGAGGAAGAGGCAAAAAAGATCAACGACACGAAGAAAAACGGCGGCCGCGTGATCTGTGTGGGCACCACCAGCTGCCGTACCCTGGAGTCTGCCACCGGTGAGGACGGGATCTTAAAGGCCGGAAGCGGCTGGACCGATATCTTCATCTACCCGGGATACCGTTTTAAGATCCTGGACTGCCTGATCACCAATTTCCACCTTCCGGAATCGACCCTGGTGATGCTGGTCTCCGCCCTGGCCGGACGGGAGCACATCTTAAACGCATACCAGGAAGCCATAAAAGAGCGGTATCGTTTCTTCAGCTTTGGCGACGCCATGTTCATTACCAATGATCCTGTCTAAGCCTTTCACGCCCTGCGCCGGAAACGGCGGGTCCGGCAGGCCCGTCCCAGGCGGCGGGGCGTTTTCCATCCCAGGCCATGGGATCACAGCAGGATACAGCACTTATGAATCAGAAAAAGGAGGATCATCAATGGAGGAAGCCATTCGTCTTAATAAATATCTCAGTGACGCCGGAGTCTGCTCCCGGCGGGAGGCAGACCGTCTCATTGAAGCCGGAAAGGTGCTGGTGGACGGCCAGACTGCGTCCATGGGCATGAAGGTAGCTCCCGGCCAGACTGTGGTCTGTGACGGAAAGACCGTAGGCGGAAAGGACAAGCCTGTATTCCTGGCGGTCAACAAGCCCAGGGGGATCGTGTGTACCACCTCTGACAAGGACCAGGCTGAAAATATCGTGGAATTTTTAAATTATCCCCAGCGGATCTACCCGGTGGGCCGTCTGGACAAGGACTCCGAAGGACTCCTCTTAATGACAAACCAGGGGGACATTGTGAATAAGATCCTCCGGGGCGGGAATAACCATGAAAAAGAGTATGCCGTAGCTGTCAACCATCCGGTGACAGAGGAATTTCTCCAGAAAATGCGCGAAGGCGTATGGATCGAAGACCTGGCCGTAAAGACAAAGCCCTGCAAGGCCTGGAAGACCGGCCCCTATACCTTCCATATCATACTGACCCAGGGCCTAAACCGGCAGATCCGCCGTATGTGCCGGGCCCTGGATTTCCATGTAAAGCACTTAAAGCGGGTGCGGATCATGAACATCACCCTGGGCGGACTGGAACGGGGCCAGTACCGGGAGCTGACGGAGGCAGAGGTGGCGGAGATCCGCCGCCTGGTGAAGGACTCCACCAATCTTCCCATGCAGGCAGCCATGGCCGGGAAACCGGCCAGCATGACCAGAAGACCCGCGGATCCCGCCAGGAGGCCGGCTGCCAGACAGGAAAGGAGGGACCGAAATGGATGATCGGTTAAAACGGATGAAGGAGCTGGCCGGTGTCCTTTCTGAAGCGTCCAGAGCCTATTACCAGGAAAGCCGGGAGCTGATGAGCAACCTGGAGTATGACCGGCTGTACGACGAGCTCTTGAGGCTGGAGGAGGAGACTGGCACAGTTTTTGCCGGAAGCCCTACCCAGAAGGTAGGCTATGAGGTCTTAAGCGAGCTCCCCAGGGAGCGTCATGAAAAGCCCATGCTTTCCCTTAATAAGACAAAGAGTGTGGATGAGTTAAAAGAATGGCTGGGAAACCAGACAGGCCTCCTTTCCTGGAAAATGGACGGCCTCACCGTGGTGCTCACTTACGAAAACGGTGTCTTATCCAAGGCAGTTACCAGAGGCAATGGCGAGATCGGGGAGGTGATCACCGGAAACGCCAGGACCTTTGTGAACCTTCCCATGTCCATCCCGTACAAGGAACGGCTGATCCTGCGGGGGGAAGCCGTCATCACCTATCCAGATTTTGAAAAACTCAACGCCTCCATCGCAGACGCAGACGCCAGGTATAAAAATCCCCGGAATCTGTGCAGCGGCTCTGTCCGTCAGTTAAACAGCGCCGTCACCGCCAGCCGGAACGTCCGTTTCATGGCCTTTTCCCTGGTACAGGCCGATGGCGTGGATTTTAAGAACTCCCGGAAGGAGCAGTTTTTATGGCTGGCTTCCATGGGCTTTGAGACTGTGGAGTTTGTGGAGGTGACCCCGGAGACCCTGGAGGCGGCAGTAGAAGATTTCAGCCGCCGGATCGGGGACAACGACATCCCCTCCGACGGCCTGGTGCTTCTCTATGACGATATCGCCTACGGCGCATCCCTGGGCCGCACCGCCAAATTCCCCAGAGACTCCATTGCCTTTAAGTGGGCGGACGAGCTCCAGGAGACCACCCTCTCCTATATTGAATGGAGCGCCTCCCGGACGGGACTTATCAATCCGGTGGCCGTATTCCAGCCAGTGGAGCTGGAGGGGACCACCGTAAGCCGGGCCAGTGTCCACAACCTCAGTATCATGGAGGGGCTGGAGCTGGGAGCCGGAGACCGGATCACCGTTTATAAGGCCAATATGATCATCCCCCAGATCGCCGATAACCTGACCCGCAGCGGCGTCAGGGATATCCCCGCCCACTGTCCCGTCTGCGGAGGGGCAACAGAGATCCGCAGTGTCAATGATATAAAATCCCTGTACTGTACCAACCCGGACTGCCAGGCCAAAAAGATCAAGGCCTTCGATCTTTTCGTCAGCCGGGATGCTTTAAATATCGACGGCCTTTCAGAAATGACCCTGGAAAAATTCATTGCCGCCGGGTTCATCCACGAATTTGCCGATATCTTCCATCTGGACCATCACCGGGACGCCATTGTCACCATGGAGGGCTTCGGGGAAAAATCCTATGAAAACCTGGTACAGGCCGCAGAAAACGCCTCCCATACCACGCTCCCGCGGCTGATCTACGGCCTGGGCATCGCAGGCATCGGCCTGGCCAACGCCAAAATGATCTGCCGTCATTTCCGCTTTGACCTGGACGCCATGCGCAGGGCCGACGCTGAGGAGCTATGTGCCATCGACGGCATCGGAGCCGTCCTGGCAGACGCCTGGGTGGGATACTTTAAGGATCAGAAAAACAATGAAAGCCTGGACCGGCTTTTAAAGGAACTGACCCTGGAGGACGGCCCGGAGGAGGCAGCGGACGGGCCTCTGGCAGGAAAAACCTTCGTGATCACAGGCTCTGTGACCCATTTTGCCAACCGGAAGGCCCTCCAGGAACGGATCGAGGCCCTGGGAGGAAAGGCCACGGGCTCTGTGACTTCCAAAACCAGCTACCTGATCAACAACGATGTGACATCAAATTCAGCAAAAAATAAGAAAGCCAGAGAGCTGGGGATCCCCATTCTCTCAGAGGAAGATTTTCTTAAGATGACCGAGGAAGACGACCATGCCCATTAAAATTCAGAACGATCTGCCCGCGCGGGCCATACTGGAAAGCGAAAATGTATTTATCATGGATGAGGCCAGGGCCTCCAGTCAGGATATCCGTCCTCTGGAGATCCTGATCCTGAATCTGATGCCCTTAAAGGAGGACACAGAGACCCAGCTTTTAAGGGCCTTATCCAACACCCCCTTACAGGTGGAATGTACGTATATGATCATGTCCACCCACGAATCCACCCACACCTCCGCCAGCCACTTAAATAAATTTTATGTGACCTTCCAGGATGTAAAAAACCGCCGCTTCGACGGTATGATCATTACCGGAGCGCCGGTGGAGCTGATGGAATATGAGGAGGTCAATTACTGGGAGGAATTAAAGACAGTCATGGAATGGAGCCGGTCCCATGTGACCTCCACCATGCACCTGTGCTGGGGCGCCCAGGCTGGGCTTTACTACCACTATGGGATCCCCAAATATAAAAGGGAGGAAAAGCTGTCGGGCATCTACACCCACAGGACTCTGGACCGGAAGGTCCCCCTGATGCGGAGCTTTGACGATACCTTTCACTGCCCCCATTCCCGATACACTGAGGTCCGGGAGGAGGATATCCTGAAGCACCCGGAACTTAAGATCCTTGCCCGCTCCGAGGAAGCCGGAGTCTTTCTTGTGATGAACCGGGACGGAAGCCAGATCTTCGTCCAGGGCCATCCCGAATACGACCGCATGACCTTAAACGCCGAGTATCACAGGGATCTGAACCGCGGACTGGATCCAGCTCTTCCCAGGAATTATTACGACCATGACGATCCCTTCTCCATCCCTCCCTTGACCTGGAGAAATATGGCCAATACCCTGTACTGCAACTGGCTGAACTTCTACGTTTACCAGGTGACGCCTTACGATCTGTATAAGGAGCCGTCTCCGGAAGTGATCTAGCGGTTTCCAGAATCATAAAAGCTGCCTGCTCCTCCGTAATATGGAGGGTCAGGCAGCTTTTATTTTATATACACTCTTTATCCCGTTTTTGTTCATAGATCTCTTTCAGATCATCAATGGCCATCTCAACATCAAGCGTATGGAAACCAGGCCAGCATTCATTCATGGTTTCCGCATCGGCGGCCTTATATATTTCATTACTGCACTCCCCTGTATAATAATGCCAGTAGCGGTACGTATATCCGCTCCAGTACATTACCTCCATAGAGTAAGATATGCCCGTCTTTTTAAGTCCTCCAACTTCGTCATTCAGCTCCTCAAGAATATATTCCTCGCCTGCCCACTGCATCCGGTCATAAACATCATCCAGGGCCGCCGCAACTTTACTATTCATAAAAGCTTCTATAAAAAATGGGCAATCATATCCAGCTTTCAGAGCAAGTTCAAATAATCGTCCTTGTATATCACAAAGCTGGCGCTTTTCAAGTGTAAGTTTTTCCATTCTATTCACCCGCTTTTAATATTTCGTCAAAAAACATGCCGTCACGACGATACTTCCGGCAGATCTCATCTGCCATTGCGATTCCCTTTGAACGGTTGGCTTCACTCTCCTGCTTCAGTTTTTTGCGATCATCCTCCGTAAGTTTCTGTTCATCAAGAATCCCACGGATTCCCGATTTTGAGCCATGATAAAGCGTTACGATTTCATTTGTTCTGATCATATGATTCTCTTCCGCCCGAGTCATCTCTTTTATGGTTACGGAGTTTTTCATGGCAGTCCCCTCCAGCAGCAGTATACGATTGGAACACTCTGATTGTAGCACATGAGAGAATCAAAGACAACACAACTCCCCCAGAAATCCACAGACCAGATTGTCAAAAACCAGCTCTTCCATGGCCTTCAAAGACACGGCTCTGATCTCTGCCATCGTGCGGACTGTGTTCTCCAGCGCTTCTGAAACTGTTCCCGGAGCCGTCCGCTTCCCATCCTCTGGCCCGTTCTCATAGGCCCACTGTACCGCTCCCAGCCCGTCCGTTTCCACCAGGATCCGGTCCCTGGGGACCCGCCTTGCCGCCTGTGCCACCGCGGGATTCCACCACGCATCCGGTCCCACAGAAAAGTAGCAGTCCAGAGCCAGATACTCCTCCAGATATTCCTCACAGGAATACCAATGTACAAGATACCGATTCGGATACTCCTTCAGAATGGAGGCAATGGCCTTTTCCTGGCCTTTGGTATGGAGGACCACCGGCTTTTTAAGGGAACAGGCCATGGCCAGCTGTTCTCTGAATACCCGCTCCTGGATCGGAAGGGGCACCTGGCACCAGACGCTGTCCATACCGATCTCGCCAACCACCGGGCACCGCCGGATATATGGCTCCATATCCTGAACCGTATACTGGTCTGCATACCAGGGATGGAGCCCGGCAGTGGGGATCACGGCTCTCCCCTTAAGCCATTCCAGCCTGGAAAACAGCTTCCCGGCTTCCTCCGGCCCTGTGGCGCAGATCAGGGAAAGGATCCCCTTTCCGGTCCGCTCCTCCCATTCTGTATCGTTCCCCAGATGGGCATGGGCATCACAAAGCAGCATTTCCCTTTCTCTCCTTTCCCATGATCCGTCCATGGATCTCCCGGCGCAGCTCTCCCTGTCCATAAAGCCAGTCCCGGTCCCTCTGGGTCTCACAGACAGAAATCTCCCCGTGGATCCCTGCCGGAGCCGTGTTCAGGATCAGGATCCGGTCGGATAAATAGATGGCCTCATCCATATCATGGGTCACCAGGACCACCGTTTTTCCCAGCTCCTTTCTCATGGCCAGGAGCCAGTCCTGCATTTCTCCCCTGGTGATCACATCCAGGGCTCCAAAGGGCTCGTCCAGAAGAAGGATGTCCGCGCTGCAGAGGGCCGTTCTCAAAAAGGCGGCCCGCTGGCGCATCCCGCCGGAAAGAGAGGCAGGATAGCTGTCTTCATACCCCTCCAGACCAAATACAGGAAAATATTCCCTGGCCCGCTCCCGCATTTCCTCCAGAGAGCCGTGGATCCGTCCGTACAGGCACACATTGTCCAGGATGGTCTTCCAGGGAAACAGAAGATCGTTCTGGGGCATATAGGCAAAATGACTTGAAAGCCCCCGGATCTCTTCTCCATCCACCAGGATCCTCCCGCGATCAGGCGAAAGGATCCCGGTCAGAAGCTTCAGGACCGTAGACTTTCCGCAGCCCGACGGCCCCAGAAGGCTGACAAACTCTCCCTCTGCCACGCCGAAGGAAATATCCTCCAGAACCTGCCTTTCCCCATAGGAAAAAGACAGGCCGGAAATCTCCAGCTTCATCATTTTCTTTACTCCTTATCTGGAAGAAATTCATTGGTATAGCACTCAGCCGCCGGGATTGCCTCCTGGATGACACCGTACTCCACCATAAATTCCGTATAATTATCCCATACCCGGTCCTTCATCTCTCCCCAGCGGTCCGCATCCTCCGCATATTTGTCTGCCAGGTACTTCTGGGACATGGTGAGCATTTCCAGGGAATAATCCGGAGCATATTTATGAAGGATCTCTGCGCTCTCCTCCGGTTTTTCCATGGCAAATCCATATCCCCTGGAGGTGGCAGCCAGGAATTTCTTCACCATCTCCGGCTTCTCCTCCAGGACCTGATTCCCTGCAATGATCACCGGCGTATAATAATCCAGCCGCTCGTCCAGATCCCGTACCGGCATATAGCTGATGGGGAAATCATTGAGTTCACATTTCACACTGTCCCACGCCTCGTAGAACCACATGATATCCACCTTATCCTTTAGGGCCTCAAACCCAGAGCCATCGGAGATCACCAGGTTCAGCTTTGAAAAATCGGCTCCAGCCTGGGTCATGACCGCCTTTAATACGGCTTCCTCTCCCGGGCCGCCCCAGCCTGCATACGTTTTCCCCTCAAAATCCTTTGGAGAATGGATCCCCTTATCTTTGTAAGCCGCAAAGCCCGAGGTATTATGCTGGATCACTGCCGCGATGGCCTTAATGGGAAGCGGATCCTCGGACGTTAAGGCAACGGTCACATCCTCCTGGTAGCTGATCCCGAAATCGCCTTTTCCCACAGCCACCAGAGAAGCCGTAGCCCCTTCTGTCGGTTCCACAATATTCACCTTCAGTCCTTCTTCCTCATAATATCCCTGGTCCAGGGCCACATACATGCCTGTATGATTGGTGTTTGCCACATAATCCAGGATCACGGTCACCTCTTCCAGCTCCGCCTTTTCCGAAGCTCCCCCTGCTGTCTCACTTTCTCCTTTTTTTCCACAGCCTCCCAGGACCATGGATACTGCCAGGGCACAGGCCGCTGCAGCCGCAAGATTCCTTTTCATCTTTCTCATTGTCTTCTCCTCCAGTTTTTATGTTCTATATTACCGCTGTTTTCTCAGATACGGCATTCCCAGGTACTGGTACAGCCGGATGAGTCCATTCATGCACAGGCTTAAAAAAATGATCACTGCCACACAGGCAAACACCTTATCCAGCATATAGCCGTTTTTCACCCGCAGAAGGTAATAGCCCAGCCCTTCCTGGGAGCCGATCCACTCTCCCACCACCGCTCCGCTGATGCTGTATGTGGCCGCCACCTTAAGTCCCGAAAGAAGCGCCGGCACTGCCGCCGGGATCTTCACCAGACAATAGGTTTTCCATTGTCCTGCCCCGTAGGACCGGACCAGATGCACATATTCCGCATCCACCTGGCTCAGTCCATCGGAAAAGCTCACCGCCACCGGGAAAAAGCACATTAAAACCACTGTCAGGATCTTGGGAGCAGCGCCGAAGCCCATATAAATGATGAAAATTGGCGCCAGAACGATCATGGGCACCGTCTGTGTCACCACCAGGACCGGATAAAGTCCCTGGCGGATCATTGGAAAGCAGTCCATAAGGACCCCCAGCGCCAGGGCCAGGACCAGGGAAATGGCCACGCCTGCCAGGGCTTCTGCCACTGTTACCCGGGCATGCAGCGCCAGCACAGGCAGTTCCTGTACCAGGGTTTCCGCCACCTGGACTGGCGACGGCAGCACATATAGGGGGATCCCAAAGATCCGTACCGCCCCCTCCCAGAGGACCAGGAGGCCCAGAATGAAGAAAGCCGGCATCAGCCTTTCCGATGTCTGTTTCATACAAATTTTCTCCTTTTCCATTAAAAAAAGACCGCCGGATAACGGCAGTCAGTCAGGCATACGCTTATGTCCCTACGTTGGCATTATCCAAATCAGGTTATGGGTCGAAATTCACAATTTCCTCTCAGCCTGTATACAGGCTCCCCTTGTTATGAATCATATTTTTACATCTGGAACTGATTATAGCACGGAATCCAGCCTTACGCAACGGCAAAGTTCAAAAGACGGAACC